>DAIMZO010000006.1:88495-88747 GCA_036733925.1 Selenomonadaceae bacterium
CCCGGCAGCCGGTTTCGCTGCCCTGCGCGTAGATTTCGACATAGGATCCCTTGTTGGCGACAGAGCCTTTGATCTGATGCTTTGCGGCGAGCCGGTCGACGAACGGCCGGAACCCGACGCCCTGGACGATGCCATAGACTTTGCTATGATAAACAGACATAAGATACCCTTCGTTTTTGAAAGTCCGCTGTCAGCGTCTACATCGACAGCCCGCTTGTTGCAAAATGCGGGCTGTCGATGTAGACGCCTCCG
>DAIMZO010000007.1:0-79587 GCA_036733925.1 Selenomonadaceae bacterium
GCATCGGGCCGGTAATGGCCGCAGGGATACTTGCGGAAATCGGTTATATCGATGCTTTTAGGAATCAGGAAGCACTGGCCAAATATGCCGGCCTCGTCTGGCGCGAAAACCAGTCAGGTAACTTCCGTGCCGACGACACCCCGCTTTCCAAGGCTGGGAACGTCTACCTGAGGTACTACCTCATCGAGGCCACCAGCCATGTGAAAAACTATTGCAGCGAATTTGCTGCGTTCTACCAGAAAAAATATGCTGAGGCAAAAACTCATCAGCATAAACGTGCACTCGCTCTAACAGCCCGAAAATTCGTAAGACTGATTTTTGGATTGCTGGCCAACAATCAGCTCTACTCTTCCGCAAGAGTAGTCCAAGTTTAATAGGTTTTCACTGCTCATCTTTTAATCATTTTTTAAGCGATTGAATAGGTGTTTGTTAAGTGTACGCTTATTTCAGAAAAACCTTTGAAATCATTTCAAAAAGGGGGTTGACATATTACCAGATTGCTTATACTATCATATCTTTTTCTTTTCGTCTTTGATTTCAACAATCTCACAGATATCACAATCGAGCGCATTACAGATTTTGACCAGCGTTTCCGTACTCACATTTTCATTTTTCCCCATCTTTGTGATAGACGCAGAACTGAGTCCTGCCATCTTCTGCAAATCTTTCTTTTTCATTTCGCGATCAATCAGCAACTTCCATAATTTTTTGAAACATAGCGTCCTCATAGATATCTCCTTGCGCGATTCCGTTACAACCTTCCGCAAAAATCATACCATATAAACAATGCAATAACAATAAAAATATTTATTTTCGCATGATTTCAAACTATAAATGCACGAGTATAACATGGTATGGCAGGATTTAGTTTATTTATATTCTTTTTGATTGACTTTGACGGTCTTTGGTGGTATGATAAAGATAAATTCAAAGTACGTCAAAAAGGAAGGTGAACCAGGATGCTGACAGAAGAGCGCTACGCGGCAATCCTGCACATTCTCGAAGAGAAGAAAGCGGTGACGGTGCTCGAGCTCACGAAAGATCTCGGCGCCTCGGAGTCCACGATCCGCCGCGACCTGAACGCACTCCATAAGAGCGGGCGCCTCTACAAGGTATATGGCGGCGCGACGGCCATCGACAACTCGTTCAGCTCTTCGGAAGCGGACATGCGCACGAAGACGTCCATGAACCCGGAGGCAAAGACGGCCATCGCCCGGCGGGCCGCCTCGACGATCCGCAGCAAGGACTATGTCTACCTCGATGCCGGCTCGACCACTCTGCGCATGATCGACTTCCTGACGGAGAGCTCGGCCGTCTACGTCACGAACGGCCTGCCGCATGCCAGCCGGCTCGCGGCAAAGGGCTTCAAGGTCTTCCTGCTCGGCGGCCAGGTCAAGTCCACCACGGAGGCAGTCATCGGCACGGAGGCCCTGCATAGCCTGAAGGTCTACAACTTCACGAAGGGATTCTTCGGCGCGAACGGCATCAGCGCGCAGTCCGGCTACTCGACGCCGGACGCCGACGAGGGCATCGTGAAGAGCGAGGCGCTCCGCCGCTCGAAACACGCGTTCGTGCTCGCGGATTCGTCCAAGTTCGACCAGACGACACCGTTCTCGTTCGCGAATCTCGCCGATGCCGCGATCATCACGGGAACGCTTCCGGAGAAAGATAAAAAATATCTCGAATACACAACGATTTACGAGGGGGAAAAACGATGATCTATACCGTAACCTTCAACCCGTCGCTCGACTACATCGTGCGGCTCGATTCCTTCCAGACCGGCGGCATCAACCGCGTGAACTACGAGCAGATCCTCGCCGGCGGCAAGGGCATCAACGTCTCGATTGTCCTGCACAACCTCGGGCACGAGAGCACGGCGCTCGGGTTCCTCGCCGGCTTCACGGGCAAGGCTATCGCGGGCATGCTGAGCGAGATGGGCGTCTCGCATGACTTCGTCCAGCTCGAGCAGGGCTTCTCGCGCATCAACGTCAAGGCGAAAGCCGAAAACGAGACGGAGATCAACGGACAGGGGCCGGTGATCTCCAAGGAGAAATGCGCAGAGCTCTTCGCGAAGCTCGACGCCCTGCAGAAGGGCGACGTACTCGTGCTCGCGGGCTCCATCCCGAAATCCCTGCCGGACGACATCTACGAGCAGATCCTGAAGAAGCTCGACGGCCGCGGCATCCGCGTCGTCGTCGACGCGGAGAAGAACCTGCTGCTGAACGTCCTGCCCTACCACCCGTTCCTGATCAAGCCGAACAACCACGAGCTCGGCGATATGTTCGGCGTGACGCTGAAGACCGACGAGGAGATCGTGACCTACGCGAAGAAGTTGCAGGAAAAGGGCGCGCAGAACGTGCTGATCTCGATGGCCGGCGACGGTGCCATCCTGCTGACGGCAGACGGCGACTCGTATAAGAGCCCAGCCCCGAAAGGGAAGCTCGTGAACTCCGTCGGTGCCGGCGACTCGATGGTCGCAGGTTTCCTGACCGGGCTGCTCGAATCGGACGGCAATCTCGAACAGGCCTTCCACTGGGGCGTTGCCACAGGCTCGGCCTCCGCGTTCAGCGAGAACCTCGCGACGCGTCCGGAGGTCGAGGCCCTGCTGAAAACGATAGAGAACTAAATTACCATACACAGATCCATCATGCAAAGGAGCGAAAAATATGCGCATTACCGACCTTCTGAAGAACGAGAGCATCGTTCTCGGAGCGAATCCGGCAGATAAGGCGTCCGCTATCCACCAGCTCGTGGAGCTCATGGACGCTTCCGGTAATCTCTCCGACAAAGAGCAGTATGAAAAAGATGTCCTGGCACGCGAGGCCTCCGGCACGACCGGCCTCGGTGACGGCATCGCGACGCCGCACGCCAAGAGCAAGGGGGTGTCCCGTGCCGGCCTCGCCGCAATGACGGTACCCGCCGGCATGGATTTCGAGTCGATGGACGGCAAGCCGTCCCGCCTGTTCTTCCTGATTGCCGCACCGGACGGGGAGAATGACGAGCACATGGCCATCCTCTCGAAGCTCGCGACGATGATCATGGACCCGGATTTCAAGGAAGCCCTGATTGCCGCAAAGACGAAAGAGGAATTCCTGCAGATCATCAACGACAAAGAGGAAGGCAAGTTCGTGGCAAAGAGCGCTGCGGCGGAGGAACCGGCCGCAGCGGCAACGCCAGATCACATCCAGATCCTCGCCGTCACCGCATGCCCGACCGGCATCGCCCATACATTCATGGCTGCGGAAAGCCTTGAGCAGCACGCGAAGAAGCGCGGCATCTCGATCAAGGTCGAGACGAACGGTCAGGGCGGCGCGAAGAACGTCCTGACGCCGGAAGAGATTGCGAAAGCCGACGGCATCATCGTCGCGGCTGACAAGAACGTCGCGATGAGCCGTTTCGATGGCAAGCGCGTCGTCATCACGAAGGTTGCCAACGGCATCAACAAGGCCGACGAGCTCATCGACCTCGCGCTCTCGGGCGAGGCCGCCATCTATCATAAGAACGGCCAGGATGAGGTCGAAGGGGCCGATGACACCGCGGGCGAGAGCCTCGGCCGTCAAGCTTACAAGCACCTCATGAACGGCGTCAGCCACATGCTCCCGTTCGTCGTCGGCGGCGGTATCCTGATTGCCCTCGCCTTCCTGTTCGATGACTACAGCATCGACCCGAAGAACTTCGGGTCGAATACGCCGTTCGCGAAATTCTTCAAGGACATCGGCGGCGCGGCCTTCGGCTTCATGCTGCCGGTCCTCGCCGGCTTCATCTCGATGTCGATTGCCGACCGTCCGGGGCTGGCCGTCGGTTTCGTCGGCGGCGCACTCGCCGGAACGACGGGCTCCGGCTTCCTCGGCGCCCTGCTCGCGGGCTTCCTCGGCGGCTGGATCGTCAATAAGCTCAAAGCAGTATTCCGCTGCCTGCCGGATTCCCTCGACGGCATCAAGCCGGTGCTCCTGTACCCGTTCTTCGGCATCCTGCTCATGGGCTTCGTCATGCTCTTCATCATCGCGCCGCCGGTCAGCGGGATCAACACCTGGCTCGTCGACACGCTGAAGAACATGGATCCGAACGCGCGCATCCTGCTCGGCGTCGTCCTCGGCGGCATGATGGCGGTCGACATGGGCGGCCCGATCAACAAGGCAGCCTACGTCACGGGCACCGGCCTGCTCGCCTCCGGCGAGTTCCACGTCATGGCTGCGGTCATGGCCGGCGGCATGGTTCCGCCTCTCGCAATCGCGCTCTGCACGACCTTCTTCAAGAACCGCTTCACGGAAAGCGAGCAAAAAGCCGGTATCACGAACTACGTCATGGGCCTTTCGTTCATCACCGAGGGTGCCATCCCGTTCGCTGCCGGTGACCCGATCCGCGTGATCCCGTCCTGCGTCATCGGTGCAGCGACGGCTGGCGCACTCTCGATGGCCTTTGACTGCACGCTCCGCGCACCGCACGGCGGCATCTTCGTCGTCCCGACCATCGGCAACCCGCTCATGTATCTCGTCGCGATCTTCATCGGCGCGGTCGTCGGCTGCCTCGTCCTCTCTGTACTCAAGAAACCGCTCAAGAAGTAAGAGCGATACAACCTCAACACCATACAGCATATCAGAAAGATGGACAGGGGCTCCCGCCTTTGTCCATCTTTTTGTTTGTTCCTCCCTTGTTTTCCCGAGAGATTTGCTTATAATAAAAACTGTCACGATACGGAAAGGGAGAAGAATCATGAAAGATCTTTTGGATGTTCACATGCACACGATTGCGAGCGGGCACGCCTACAGCACCGTCCGCGAGATGATCACGCAGGCAAAGGAGCGCCAGCTCTCGATTGTCGGCATCTCGGAGCACGGGCCTGCCATGGAAGGCAGCTGCCCATCCATCTATTTCTGCAATTTCAAGGTCATCCGCGCGCATGACTGGGGCATCGACGTGCGCATGGGCGCGGAGCTCAACATCATGGACTACTCGGGCTCCATCGACCTGCCCGCACAGCGCCTGAAGGATCTCGACTACGCAATTGCGAGCCTGCACGATATCTGCATCGACCCGGGCACCATCGAGGAGAACACCGCGGCCATCATCAACGCGATGAAGAACCCGCGCGTCAACATCATCGGGCACCCGGATAACCCGTACTACCCGGTCGACTTCGACGCGATTGCAAAAGCCGCGAAAGAGCAGCATGTCCTGCTCGAGCTCAACAACAGCTCATACCGTCCGGGCGGCAGCCGCAAGGGCTCCTATGAAAAGGGCAAGGAGCTGCTCGCGGCCTGCAAGAAATATGGCACGACGCTCATCTTCGGCAGCGACGCCCATGTCAACCTCGACGTCGGCGCACACGAGATGAGCCAGAAGCTCGTCGCCGAATGCGGCTTCCCAGAAGAGCTCGTCATCAACAGCCGCCCCGATGACTTCCGCCATTGGATTGAGGCATAACCGCCCCGAAGGGGAGGGCACAAAAGGGGATGTTGCACGAACCAGCAGCGTGCTGCATCCCCTTTTTTGTGCCCGTCCACGCTGAAAACCGCTCAATACCGCTGAATCGATGGTTTTCAATAGGCTGTCCCCCACAGATTCCGAGCCTTTCAATTTCGATTTACCATTAAATCATACAAATAAAGAGGAAAAAGCAGAATTTTCTATTGACATCCGGCCGAAAAGATTATATGATAATAATCAGAAAATGTGCTCGAGCACATAAACCATTCCGAGGAGAGATGGCGGATGTGCGAGAGCAAAAAGGTACCTTGGAAACGTTTGGTAACGAACTAAGGAGGTAGTAACATGAAGGGAACATGGTCAAAGGTAAAACGCATCCTATGCACCATTCTGGCAGTCGTGATGTGTGCATTCGCGTTTACGGGCTGCGGGAGTCAGCAGGCAGCCAAGCAGGGAACGCCGGACAAGATCAAGATTGGCGTCTCCATCTGGAGCTCCACCGACGTCTTGGGCTCCCAGTGCAAACGCATGCTGGACGCCGCGGCAGACGCGCTCGGGGTTGAGCTCGTCTACGTAGACCAGGGGCATGTATCCGAAAAGGTCACGTCCTCGGTTGAGACGCTCGTCGCGTCCGGCTGCCAGGGCATCATCATCTGCAACTCGTCCGACACGGAAATGGCTTCCGCGATCAAGACGGCCAATGACAACGGCGTGTATCTCGCCCAGTTCTTCCGCATCATCAACAAGGACAAGAACAAGGACATCTACGATCAGGCCGTCAAATCCCCGTACTACATCGGCGCTGTTCATGAGAACGAGAACGAGAACGGTGAAAAGCTCGTCCAGATCCTTCTCGACAAAGGCTGCCGCGATATCGGCCTCATCGGCTGGGAGCAGGGCGACGCTACCTGGCTCGGCCGTTGGGAAGGCTACAAGGCCGGCATCGAGAAATGGAATGCCGCACATCCGGATGATCAGGCAAAGCTCTCCGACCCGCAGTACGCCGGCACGTCCTCTGAGGGCGGCGCCAAGGCTGCTGAGGCTCTCATGAGCGCAGATCCGAAACTCGATGCCCTCATCCCGGCTGGCGGCGGCGGCGACCCGCTGCAGGGCGCCATCGCAGCAGTTGAGCGCGCAGGCAAGACCGGCCAGATCAAGATTGTCTCGACGGACTTCCTGCCAGACCTCGGCGAGCGTCTGGAGAACGGCTCCATCGCTGGTGAGTCCGGCGGCCATTACTGCGACCCGCTCTATGCGTTCATGATGGTCTACAACGCCATCAAGGGCAACTACAAGGGTATCGAGAACAACTTCGTCGATGTTGAGTTCCCGTACCTCTACGTTTCGTCCCCGAAGGATTATGCGGAGTATGACAAGTATTTCGTAAAACAGCTTCCGTTCACGAACGACGAATTAGTCAACATGTCCAAGATGACACTCGACCAGCTGAAGGAATCCGCTGCAAAGGTCTCGATTGCTGACGCTGCAGCTCGTTTCAGCAAGTAAGGTATCGATCGCATCGAAACGGCTTGTTTGCAAGTTGCAACAAACGTATGGATAGCCAGTATCAGATGTGATACTGGCTATTCTTGTCTGAAAATAAAGGAGGACCTATGAACGTACGCACTGAAAGCGCGGGCAAGAAGAAACTATCCTCTGCAGCCAAAGGGTATCTGATCCTTTGCGCGATGATACTGGTTTCCTGGCTCGTGTTCAAAATCCTGACGCCGGATAATTTCGGCTCAGCCGATAACATGCTCAGCTACTTCCAGGCGAGCTTGATTGCATCCGCCGGCGCTGTCGGCTTCTATTTCGTCATCGTCATGGGGATGTTCGATTTCTCCATCGGCGCCTGCATCATCCTCTCCTGCATCATCGGGTGCAAGCTCGCAGCGATGGGCCTCGGCTACACCGGGCTGATCCTCGGCTGCATCATCACCGGCGGCATCGTCGGCATCTGCAACGGCTTCTTCTACATCAAGCTGCGCATCCCCTCCATGATCATTACGACGGGCCTCGCGCTCGTCTATGAGTCGGTCGCAAACATCCTCGCGGGCGGCGCGGAGCAAACCCTTCCTGCCGACCTGCGCCTGCTCGGACAGATGCCGGGCAACCTGATCCTGGCTCTGATCACCTTCTTCGCTGCCTACGCTATCCTGAACTATACAAAGATCGGCACCTATACCTATGCCATCGGAAGCAATGAGTTCATTGCCAAGAACATGGGCATCAACGTCGATTACTACAAATTCCTCGCATTCGTCATCAGCGGCGTGTTCTTCGGCATCATGTCCATCCTGACGATTTCCTACGGCTCGTCGATCGTCGCGGTCACGGGCATGGGCTCCATGAGCCGCAACTTCGTGCCGACCATGGGCTGCTTCTTCGGGCTCGCCTTCAAGAAATACGGCATCCCGATGCAGGCCATCATCCTCGGCGAGTTCATGATCAACATCATCTTCTATGGCTTCGTCGCACTCGGTGCCCCGACCGCTATCCAGGATGTCATCACGGGCCTTGCCCTGCTGATCATCGTCGCGCTGACGACGAAGACGGCCCAGGGCGCTATCGTCAAATAAGGGGGGAAACAATTCATGAGTGAAATCAGACTGCAGATTCAGCATCTCTGCAAATCCTTCGGCATCACGAAGGCAGTCCAGGATGTCTCTTTCAACGTCAACAAAGGAGAGGTTCATGCCCTGATTGGCGAGAACGGCTCCGGCAAATCGACCCTGACGAATATGCTGACGGGCATCTACACGATTGACAGCGGGAAATTCATCCTGGACGGCAAAGAAGTCCACCCGCGGAATCAGGTCGAGGCAAACAACGAAGGCATCTCGATCATCGTGCAGGAGCTCGGCACGCTCTCCGGCCTGACGGTCGCCGAGAACATCTTTCTCGGCCACGAGGACCGCTTCGTCTCCCACGGCGTCAAGAACACGCGCGAGATGAACCGGCAGGCAAACGAGCTGCTGAAGAAATACGACTTCTCGCATATCCGCGCGGAGGATCAGATTGATGACTACAATTTCGAGGAGCGCAAGTTCATCGAGATCATCAAGGCGACGTACTTCTCCCCGAAGATCGTCGTCATCGACGAGACGACGACCGCACTCTCCCAGGAGGGGCGCGAGGAGCTCTACAAGCATATGGACCGCATCCGGGCGGAGGGCAACAGCATCATCTTCATCTCGCACGACCTTGCCGAGGTGCTCGAGCATTCCGACACCATCACGATCATGCGCGACGGCGTCTACATCGACACGGTCAAGAGCAGCGACGTCACCGAGGATGACCTCAAACGCCTCATGGTCGGCCGTGAGGTGACGGGCAATTACTACCGCACGGACTACGACGAACCTGTGTCCGATGAAGTCGTGCTTTCCGTCAAGAACGTCTCGGTTCCCGGCCGGATCAGCGATGTGTCCTTCGACCTGCACAAAGGCGAGATCCTCGGCTTCGGCGGCCTGTCCGAATCTGGCATGCACGAGGTCGGCAAGGCGGTTTTCGGCGCATCCTACAACCGCACGGGTGAAGTCGTGCTCGCGGACGGCACAGAAATCAACGACATCCCGGCGGCGATCGACCACAGCATCGCCTATACGTCCAAAGACCGCGATAACGAATCCCTGATTCTCAACCAGAGCATCGAGGACAACATCACGTTGCCCTCCCTGAAAGACCTCTCCTCCGGCCCCTTGCAGTTCCTGAAGGACAGCAAGCTGTCAGCATTTGCCGACAAATACGCCAAGCAGATGTCCGTGAAGATGCAGGGCATCGAGCAGTTCGTCTCCGACCTCTCCGGCGGCAATAAGCAGAAGGTCGTGCTCGCGCGCTGGATTGGCAAGGATTCCGACATCCTCGTGCTCGATTCGCCGACGCGCGGCATCGACATCAAGGTCAAGCAGGATATCTACCAACTCATGGATCGCATGCGGAAGCAGAACAAATCCGTCATCATGATCTCCGAGGAGCTCATGGAACTCATCGGCATGTGCGACCGCATCCTGATCATGAAGGATGGCAAGGTGAGCGGCGAGCTCCCGCGCAGCAGGAATCTGGACGAAAACGCGCTGATCGCCAAGATGGTATAAGGAGGGTTCTTGATGAAGAAGATAGAAAAACCACTGTCAAAAGACGAGGCTCGGTTAAAGGCCAAGCGCATCGACCAGCTGCGGACGTACCTCCCCGTGGTCGGACTCGTCGTCATCTTCGTCCTGTTCATCTTTCTGACGGACGGCCGGATGATTGCGCCGAAGAACCTGATCCTGCTTCTGAATCAGGTATACGTCGTCACGATTGCCGCGATGGGCGTGTTCTTCATCATGACGATGGGCGGGCTGGACTTCTCCCAAGGATCCATCCTCGGCATCGCCTCAATCGTGATCTGCCTGCTGTCCCCATACAGCATCGGGCTCGCCATCCTCGGCGGCATCGTCGCGGGTGCCGCCATCGGCGCCATCAACGCGTACTTCCACGTCTGCCGCAAGATTGCCTCGTTCATTGTCACAATCTGCACGATGTTCCTGTTCCGCGGGTTCATCAAGTACTTCGCCTCGGACTCCCCGGTCCGGGCCAGCATGAACGTCTACGATTACGACCATATCGAGATCAAGCTCACCTTCACCGTGCTGATTCTCCTCGCCGGCTACATCGCCTTCCGCTATACGCCATTCGGCACGTATCTGAAGGCCATCGGCTCCGGTGAGCGCGGCGCGATGTTCGCGGGCATCCGCACCGACCGCATGAAGTTCTTCATCTACACGCTCGCGGGTGCGCTGACTGGCTTTGCGGCCTTCATCAACATCGTCAAGAACGGTTCCGCGACGGCGAACGTCGGCAACCAGCTCGAGACGCAGATTCTGATTGCGCTCGTCCTCGGCGGCATGCCAATCTCCGGTGGCGCGAAGGTTCGGTTCAGCAACATCATCGTCGGCTCGTTGCTCTACTACGTCCTCTACAGCGGCCTCACGATGATAGGCCTGACCACGCAGGAACTGCAGCTCGTCGAAGGGGTCATCTTCCTGATCTTCGTCGCGGTGTTCGCAGACCGCAAGGCCCTCAAGGTCATCAAATAGCGAAGGCTTCCCCCTTTGATTTGAAGAAATCCCCATAAAAAATACCCTGCACGCTGTGCGTGCAGGGATTTTTTTCGCTTCATAGATTCTCGAGGATCCTTATCTCGTTCTGCACCAGGAACTGCGTCTTGGCCGGCTTGATGCCGCCAATCAGGTAGTCGTAAGCGGTCTGCATGGCAATCTGCCCCTGCCGCCGCGGGTGCTGGTATATCGCCGCGTCGATGATGCCCTTCTTCATGGCCTCCTGGATGGCAGGAACCGTATCGAACGATACGACCGTGATGCGGTCCGCGCATTCTTTCCGGACGAGGGCCTGGCAGACGCCGCGCGCGCCGCCCGATGTCGCGATGAAGATTGCATTGAGGGCCGGATACGTCTCGAGCATCTGCAAGGTCTCGTCGTAGGCCTTGATCGGGTCATCGTCGTTCTTCGACACGGCCTCGACGACGGCGTCAGGCACCGCAGAGAGCCTCTCGCGGAAGCCCTGAATGCGGTGCATATGGCCAAGCATGTGCGCGCCGCTGTAGGCGATGCCGACATGGATCGGCCCATGGCAGATTTTCTGCAAGAGCGCGGCGGCCGTCCGCCCGCCCGCGCCGTAATCGCTGCCGACGTAGACATGCTTCGCGTTCGAGGCGAAATCGTTGTTCAGCGCGATGACGAAGATCCCTTTCTCGATGCAGTCGTTCAACGCCTTCAGGATGTCCGGCTCGCTGAACGGATTGATGATGATGGCCGCTGCCCCGGCCTTGCGCAGGGCGGCGATGGCCTCGACCTGTTCCTCGGCGTGATAGCCTTTCAGCAGCTTCCACCGCACGAGCAGGCCGACGCGCTGGTAATAGTCTGCCGACTTCCGCAGCGCCTCGATGACAGGCTCGAAGAAGTCGATCTCGCTCGCCGACATGACGACGCCGACGAGGATGCCCTGCCGCTGCGTCACGAGAGCGCGCGCCGCAGGATTCGGTCGATAGCCGAACTCCTCCATCGTCTTCAAGATCAGCTTCCGCTTCTCCACTTTGACCTTGCCGCGCCCGTTGATGACGCGGTCGACCGTGCCACGCGAGACACCGCATAGCTCCGCAATCTGCTTGATGGTGATCATCTGCTTCTCTCCTTTCCGTATCGGTTCTATTTTCTCGATGCTTCCTATCTTGATTCTCGCTGCATGGATGATAGCATGGATGGCCGCTATACGCAAATCCTGCCACGGCCTGCGTCATGAGAATGCAAATGCGGCACGAACATGCGCTTCGTGCCGCAAAGGATCAAAGGTTGTGGGAGATTACTGGATTTCGACGAGCTCGATGCCGAACATCGCGGCGAGCTCACGGATCTGCTCCGGTTTCGCGTGGAAGGAAAGCACCGTATGATGACCGCCGCCCGCCTGGATCCAGGCGACAGCGCCTTTCTTCAGACCGGCTTTCGGCGTCCAGAGCTGCTTCGCCACCGGCAGGTGCGGCGTCTCCGCCTCAGCTTTCCGGCAGTCGACCGCGTAGAAGATCATGCGGAAGCCCTCGCGGAAATCCGCGATCGTCACATCGACGCCGTCGCCGTCCATGCCCGTGAACACGAGACGCGCCGGGTCGTCCTTGCCGCCGATGTCGAGCGGGTGCACCTCGACGCGTGGCTTGTCGCTCGCGATTGTCGGGTCAACCTCGAGCATGTGCGAGCCGAGAATGGCCTCATGCCCCTTGCGCAGGTCGAGCGTATAGTCCTCCATGAAGACCGTGCGGTCATTGTGCGTCATGATCTTGAGCAGGCGTACGAGCGCCGCGTGCTTCCAGTCGCCCTCGGCGCCGAAGCCGTAGCCGTCGCGCATCAGAAGCTGCGCCGCGAGCCCCGGCAGCTGGTCGAGGCCCTTGAGATCCTGGAAGTTCGTGCAGAACGCGTCATAGCCCTTCTCATCTAGGAACGCCTTGATGCCGAGGTAAAGCCGCAGCTGATAGCGGACGGATTTCGTGAAGGCCTCCTCCGTATTGTCCTGCCGCACGAACGTATAGTCTTTCTGCAGTTTCTGATACTCGGCGTCGATGGCATCCTCTTTGACGGCATTCACGACCTCGACGAGGTCGCCGACCGGCCAGTAATCGACCGTCCAGCCGAGGCGGATCTGCGCCTCGACCTTGTCGCCCTCGGTGACCGCAACATCGCGCATCGTGTCGCCGAAGCGGCAGACGCGGATATGGAAGCTCTCATCGTATGCCACCGCGACGTCCTGCCAGTCCGCAATCTCCTGCTGGATCTCCGGATCGCCCCACCAGCCGTAGACGATCTTGTTGTGGAGCTTCAGGCGCGCGTTCAGATAGCCGTATTCGCGGTCACCATGCGCGCTCTGGTTGAGGTTCATGTAGTCGAAGTCAATCGTATCGTACGGAATCTTCTCCAGATACTGCGTGGCGAGATGCAGCAGCGGCTTCTGCAGCAGGACCGTCCCGCGGATCCAGTTCTTCGCCGGCGAGAACGTGTGCATCCAGGTGATCACGCCCGCGACCTCGTCGTGGTAGTTCACATCCTTCATGAACTGCGTGATGCCGTCCGCCGTCGTCATGACGCCCTTACAGACGACCTTATAGGGCAGGCGGCCGCTCGCGTTGAGCTTCGCCGCGATATCCTCGGCATCCCGTTTCACATTTGCCAGCTGCTCCTCCCCGTAGAGGAACTGACTGCCCGCAACAAACCAGAATTCATACGCTTTTGTATCCCGCATAAAAAATCTCCTCCAATCCTTTCTTCTCTCTCTTCAGGCATCCTCCGACAGAACGGACGCCGCGCGCTCGGCCGGGAGCGCTTGCTTATAGCGCGCGAGGAACTGCTCCGCGCCCCGCATGCCCTCCGGAACCGGCTCGCAGATCTCGGCCGCGGCCCCCGCGAACACTTCCGCGTCGAGGAAGTCGGCAAGCGCCGTCTTCCCGCCTTTCCATGTGTAAACCGCGAGGACTGCCATGCCCCAGGCGCCGCCCTCGCTCGCCGTCTTCATGACGGTGATTGGCAGGCTGAGCTCGTTCGCCAGGATCTGCTGCGCGATCTTTGGCGTGCGGAAAAGGCCGCCCTGTGCCACGAGGCTGTCCACGGCGATCTTCTCCTGCTGCGTCAGCACGTCGAGCCCGATCCGCAGTGGCGCGAATGCCGCGTAGAGCTGCGCGAGCATGAAGTTCGCAAGCGTCATCTGGCTGTGCGGCGTGCGCACGAAGAGCGGGCGCCCCTCCTGCACATCGGTGACCGGCTCGCCGGACAGACAGTTATAGGTCACGAGGCCGCCGGCGTCCGGCGCCGCGTCCTCCGTCGCCCGGAACAGCGCACCGTAGAGCTGATCTCCCGACACATCCTTGCCGAGGCACCGCGCAGCCTCCCGGAAAAGCCCGGCCCACACGTTGATCTCCGACGAGCAGTTATTCGTATGCACCATCGCGACCGGCGTGCCTTCCGGCGTCGTGACAAGGTCGATGTCGCGGTGCACCTCGCGCAGCGGCGCGTCGAGCACGTGCATGGAAAAGGCCGATGTGCCGATGGAGATATTGCCCGTGCGCTTCCGGACTGCGTTCGTGCCGACCATGCCCGTTCCCGCATCGCCCTCTGGCGGCGCGAAGACCGCGCCGGGTTCCAAAGTTCCCGTCGGGTCGAGCAGGCGCGCGCCCTCTGCCGAGAGCGTCCCCGCCGCCTCGCCTGCGCGCAGAACGCGCGGCAGGATATCCGCGAGCTTCCAAGGCATATCCTGCACCTCCGGGAGCTTTCCGAAAGCCGCCAGCTTCGATGCATCATAGGTGCCCGAAACCTCGTCAATCGGGAACATGCCGGAGGCATCGCCGATACCGAGCACCTTCTCGCCGGTCAGGCGCCAATGCACGTAGCCTGCGAGCGTCGTCAGGAATGCGATATCCTTGACATGCGCCTCGCCGTTCAGCAGTGCCTGGTCGAGATGCGCAACGCTCCAGCGCTGCGGGATGTTGAAATGGAATACTTCCGTCAGATGCTCCGCCGCCTGCCCCGTGATCGTATTGCGCCAGGTGCGGAACGGCACAAGCTGTATGCCGTCCTTGTCAAAAGGCAGGTAACCGTGCATCATCGCGCTGATCCCCATGGCCGCGATCTTGTGCAACTTCACGCCGTACCGCTCCATGACATTCTGGGAGAGGTCGAGGTAGCATGCGGCGATGCCCTCCCAGACCGCGGACAACGCATAGGTCCATATCCCGTCGCGCCGCTCGTTCTCCCAGCCGTAACTCCCCACGGCAATCGTTTCCGATGACGGCGTCACGAGCACGGCTTTGATGCGCGTAGACCCGAGCTCTATTCCCAATGCCACATCGCCCGCTTCAATCTGCGCGGCGATTTCCTTTTCATCCATTGGCAAGCACTCCTTCCTGTCTTCATAATGTGCTCGTGCACACTTTTAAGTTTATCCTACCATCTCACCGGATTATTGTCAATAGATTTTGTACGGATTTTTCGCGTTTTTGCGGAATTTTCGCGCAAAAAAAGCTGCCGCACGAAAGAAACCCTTTCGCGCAGCAGCCCTGATCCTCAGAGGATTGCTCCGGATTATTTCTTTTTCTGCCCGTAGTACGCGTTCGGGCCGTGCTTGCGCAGGAAGTGCTTGTCGAGCAGCGCCTGCGGCATGGTCTGGACGCCCGGGACGAGCATCTCCGTATGGAACGCCATCATCGCGACCTCCTCGAGGACAACCGCATTGTGCACGGCGTTCTTCGCGTCCGTGCCCCACGTGAACGGCCCGTGATTTTTCACGAGCACAGCCGGCACATGATCCGGGTTGATGCCATACTTCTCGAACCGCTCGACCGCGACGACGCCCGTGTTGTACTCATAGGCCGACTGGATCTCCTCCGGCGTCATGTCGCGCGTGCACGGAATCTCGCCGTAGAAATAATCGCCCTGCGTCGTGCCATATGCGCGGACGCCGCGCCCCGCCTGCGCGAAAATCGTCGCCCAGCGCGAATGCGTGTGCACGACGCCGCCGATATGCGGGAACGCGCGGTAGAAGACGCGGTGCGTCTCCGTATCCGACGAAGGATTGAGGTCGCCCTCGACCTTGTTGCCCTCGAGATCGACAACGACCATATCCTCCGGCTTCAGCAGATCGTAGTCGACCCCCGACGGCTTGATGACGAAAAGCCCCTTCTCCCGGTCGATGCCCGAGACATTCCCCCAGGTAAACGTCACCAGATGATGCTTCGGCAGAAGCATGTTCGCCTCATAGACCTGTTTCTTCAGTTCCTCCAGCATAAATGATCCACCCTTTCCTCGCAAGAAATACGGGATATCCGTACAGGATTCTCCTTTTTTCCTGCTTCTTCTTTCTTGTTTCCGTGTCTATCATACCACATTTCCGACCGGAATGCGATGGCAAAAGCATTGGCCATTGCCCCCTTTTCCGATATCGTAGAATCATGATGATGATAATCCAGATTATCTGCCGGATGAAATCAGGAACTTGATTTTATCCGGCAGAATCGATAAAATCAGAAAATAAGGTAAAGATTCCAATTCTATCCCAAAAGAAAGGATTGTCATGCAGAACATCTTCTATGTTTTCATCGGCGGCGGGCTGGGCTCTGTCTGCCGTTATCTCACAACGACAAAAATCGGTGCCATTATGCCGGCTGCCTTTCCGTACGGTACATTCTTCGTCAACACGCTCGGCAGCTTCCTGATGGGGCTCATCATGGGGATACTGCTGCCATTGGCGGCAGAAGGCCAGCTCATGGCAGAATCCGCGAGACTGTTCCTCACCGTCGGCTTCCTCGGCGGCTTCACCACGTTTTCTTCGTTCAGCCTTGAAACGCTGACACTGTTCGAGGGCGGCCAATACGCGATGGCCTGCCTCAATATCATCGGCAGCATCACCGCAGGCATCCTGGCAGCCCTCCTGGGCCTGGGCCTTGCCCGCCTTTTCAGTCTCTGACCTGTTCCTGCCCGAAAAGATTCAGCTGGCATAGCTTCTTCCGGCCTTCTTGCGTGACCGTTATGAACCTGTCCAGAATCGTCTTCAGATGGCGAGAAATGGTGACACGCGTGCTGTGCATGGCACGAGCCAGTTCATCCAGCGAGAGTCCTGTCTCGGAGAAGATAGCGACCTGAAGCAACAAGATGGCAAGCTCTTCCGTCGTGCCTTTCTCCAGCCCCAGCGAGTCCAGCTTGCGCATGCCTGCAGACAGGACAGCCTTCTTCTCCTGCAGTTCTTCCGTCTTATGCTGGATGGATTGGCAGATGAACGCAAGGAATCCGAGGACAAATGGCGTCATATCCCCCTTATTGATTTCCGCCTCTGCCGTTTCGAACATCCGGTAGTACTGCCGCCGGCTCTCTTTGATCTGAACCGACAGCTGCAGGGCCACGGCAGGATCATCGAGAAGGAAATCATCATAGATCTGGCGGATATCCCTGCTGTCCCGGAGCTGCATGGATTCTTCGCGGATAATCCTGTCGTATTTGGAAACGACGCTCCCCATGCGATGTTTCTTCCGCTCCGGCTCCTTCGCCGCCAGCTGCTTCGCGGCATAGATGCAATCACAAACACACTAAAAATTTTTCAAAGTGGTCTTGACAGCTGGCCCATTATAGGATTCCCTCTTTTCCTCAAACAGTGTCACGATCCCCCAGAACAGGATGGAATCCTTTAGCAATTCATTATCTACTATCTACGTTTTTTCGCCTCGAGCCAGACGAGGAGGACAGAGATGTCGGCGGGGGATACGCCGCTGATGCGGCTGGCCTGGCCGATGCTGCGCGGGCGGATCTTCTTGAGCTTCTCGCGGCCCTCGTCGCGGAGGCTCGGCACCTCGTCGTAGTCCATGTCCTCCGGCAGCAATCGGTTCTCGAGCTTCTCCATGTGCGCGACCTGCTCGAGCTGCTTCTCGATATAGCCCTCGTAGCGGATGGAGATTTCGACCTGCTGGCGCACTTCGTCCGATACCTCGGGAAGCGCGGAGATGACCTGACGGAGTTTCTCGTAGTCCACATCCTGACGGCGCAGCAGCTCGTGCACCGAGGTGCGCGTATGGATGGGGCCGATGCCGGCGGCCGCGAGCTTTTCGTTGCTCACCACGCTCGGGTTGATGTCTTCCTGCGCGTCGATGGCCTGCCGCGCCGCCTCGATGGCCGCTTTCTTCGCGCAGAAGCGCTCCCAGCGCGCATCCGTCACGAGGCCGACGCGCCGCCCGTACGGCGTCAGGCGTATATCCGCGTTGTCCTGCCGCAGCAGCAGGCGGTACTCCGCGCGGCTCGTCATCATGCGGTACGGCTCATGCGTCCCCTTCGTCACGAGGTCGTCGATCAGCACGCCGATATAGCCCTCCGAGCGCTTCAGCACGAGCGGCTCCTCGCCCTTTATGAGCATGGCCGCATTGATGCCGGCGATGATGCCCTGCGCCGCGGCCTCCTCGTAGCCGGACGTGCCGTTCGACTGGCCGGCCGAGAAGAAGCCGTGGATATCCTTGAATTCGAGCGTCGGCTTCAGCTGCGTCGGGTCGATGCAGTCGTACTCGATGGCGTAGCCGAGGCGCATGATATGCGCGTGCTCGAGCCCCGGGATCGTATGCAGGAACGCGATCTGCACGTCAGCCGGCATGCTCGTGCTCATGCCCTGCACGTACATCTCGTTCGTATGCACGCCCTCCGGCTCGACAAAGAGCTGATGGCGGTCTTTGTCCGGGAAACGCAGAATCTTCGTCTCGATGGACGGGCAGTAGCGCGGTCCGATGCCCTCGATGATGCCGTTCGCCATCGGTGCGCGGTCCATGTTGTCGCGCAGGATCTTGTGCGTCTTCTCGTTCGTATAGGTCAGCCAGCACGGAATCTGCTCGCGCGTCCGCACGTCGCTGAGAAACGAGAAGTTCCGCGCCTCCTCGTCGCCCGGCTGTTTCTGCATCTTGTCGTAGTCGAGCGTGCGCGCGTCGACGCGGGCCGGCGTGCCGGTCTTGAACCGCATGAGCCGGACACCCGCCTCCTTCAGCGACTCCGAGAAATGCATGGCCGGGCGCTGCCCGTTCGGGCCGCCGCTGTAGGTGTGCTCGCCGACGATGATGCGGCCGCGCAGGTACGTGCCCGTCGCCATCACGACGGCTTTTGCGAGATAGATTTCCCCGGTCTCCACGACGACGCCGCGCACCGCTTTCTTGTCCTCCGAGAGCAGCAGGTCGGTGATCAGGATCTGCTTGACGTCGAGGTTCTCCGTATTCTCGCAGGTCTCCTTCATCGTGAACTGGTAGAGCTTCTTGTCCGCCTGCGCGCGGAGCGCGTGCACTGCCGGGCCCTTGCCCGTGTTCAGCATGCGGAACTGGATGCAGGTCTTGTCCGCGTTGATGCCCATCTCGCCGCCGAGCGCGTCGACCTCGCGCACGAGATGCCCCTTGGCCGGGCCGCCGACCGACGGGTTGCACGGCATCAGCGCGATGTTGTCCATCGAAAGCGTCGCGAGCAGAGTCTTGCAGCCGATGCGCGCCGCCGCGAGGGCCGCCTCGCAGCCCGCATGGCCCGCACCGACGACGATGACATCGTAAGTCCCCGCGGTAAAACGATTGATCTGTTCCATTTCACTACCCCTTACTTTCCGATGCAGAAACGCGAGAAAATCGTATCAATGAGATTGTCGCCGACCGTGTCGCCCGTGAGCTCGCCGAGCTTCTCCCAAGCCGAGCGCAGGTCAATCGACACGCAGTCGAGCCCCATATCCTCAAGGATGGTCTCGCGCGCCGCGGTCAGATGGCTGTTCGCCTGCCGCAGGATCTCCGCCTGCCGCTCGTCGTTGACGAAGCCTTCTTCCTCGCCCTCCTGCGCGCCCTGCCAGGCCCGCTCGTGAATGGCGGCGGCCAGGTTATCCAGACCATCCCCCGTTACGGTGGACAACGAGATGACAGCCGCATGCTTCGTGCCCGCTGCGTCCTTCAGATCCTGCTTGGTCGTCACAGGCGTGAGATCCGATTTGTTGAGCAGCAGGATGGCGTCCTTATCGGCCACGAGCTGCAGGATTTCGTGATCCTCTGCGTCGAGCGGCCGCCCGGCGTCGAACAGGGCGAGCACGAGCGAGGCGCGGCCGACGTAGTCGCGCGCCTTTTCGACGCCGATGCGCTCGACCTTGTCATCGGTCTCGCGGATGCCTGCCGTGTCGATGATACGGAGCGGCACGCCCGCGATATCCGCGTATTCCTCGATGGAGTCGCGCGTCGTGCCCGGGATATCCGTGACGATGGCCCGTTCCTCGCGCAGCAACGCGTTCAGCAGGCTCGACTTCCCGACGTTCGGCTTGCCGATGATGGCCGTCAGCAGGCCGTCGCGCAGGATACGCCCGGTATGCGCAGTCTTCAAGAGGCTCGAGATATCCTCCTGCAGGCTCGCGATCTTCTCGTCGATTTCCGGCGTCTCGACATCCTCGACGCCGTCCTCCGGGAAATCGATCAATGCCTCGATCTGCGAGGTCATGTCCATGATGCCGTCCCGCAGGCCGCGGATCTGCTTGGAGAACGCGCCGGACAGATGCCCCTCGGCCATCTGCAGCGAGCGCTCGGAACGCGCCTCGATGATATCCATGACGGCCTGCGCCTCGGCGAGGTCGAGCCGCCCATTCAGAAACGCGCGCTTTGTGAACTCCCCGGGCTCGGCCTGCCGCGCGCCGTGCTGCCAGGTCAAGCGCAGAATTTTCCGCAGGGCCTGCGCGCTGCCATGCGCCTGGATCTCGATGACGTCCTCACAGGTGTAGGAATGCGGCGCACGCATGACGAGCACCATGACCTCGTCCACCGTCTTCCCGTCATCGTCGACGATATGCCCGTAGGTCATCGACTGGTTTGGCCGCTCGCGGAGCGGCGTCTCTCGCGCGGGCCGGAAAATCTTCTCCGCCACGTCCATCGCGTGCTCCCCCGATATCCGGATGACGCCGATGCCGGCCGCTCCTGACGCGGTCGCGACCGCGCTGATTGTATCGCCCTGCTGCATAACCTGATGCTCCTCTCTTCTATGCGTGCGGATGCACGCGGAAATCTTCATATTTCTTCCTATCCCGATGCTTCCCGGAAATCCCGATGCTTCCCGGAAATCCCGATGCCGATACGTGAAAAAAGGGCCACTCCTGACCGGAGACAGCCCTTTCACAGCTACCTGTAAATGTGGAGAAAGCCGCGGATTATTCCGCCGTTTCCGCCTGTTCTGTTTTCGCTTCCGCCGGGGCCGCGTTGCTCCGGTCGTCCGGATGGTACCCGCCGCGGCGGCGGCGCTTGTTCTTCGGCACGATGACGATGTAGCGGCGCGGCTCATCGCCGACGCTGCGCGTCGTGACCTGTTCGTTATCTTGCAAGGCCGTGTGGATGATCTTGCGCTCGTGCCGGTTCATCGGCTCGAGCCGCACATCGCGGCCGATGCGGCACGCCTTTTCCGCAAGGTGCCCGGCGAGCTCGCAGAGCGTTTCCTCACGGCGCTGGCGGTAGTCGCCGACGTTCAGCGCGATGTGCTGGCGGCCGTTGTCGACCCCGCGGTTCGCCGCGAGGTTCGTCAGGTATTGCAGGGCGTCGAGCGTCTGCCCGTGCTTGCCAATCAGGATGCCGACGTCCTCGCCCTCATCTCCTTCGAGATTCAGCAGGACGGCTTCCTCCTCATCTGCCGGGACGCCCTCGACCACGCGCACATGGAGCTGCATGGTCGAAAAGATATCCTGCAGGAACGCCGTCGCACGCGCAGCGGCCTCCTCCTTCGTGATGCCGGAGGCATCCGCACTTTCCGCGGCCGGCGCTTCTGCCTCCGACTGCGGAGCGCTTGCTGCAGGCGCCTCCGGGCTCTCCGGTTCCGGCGCGGCAACAGGTTCGTCCACCTTCGGTAGCGGAGCCGCAGGCTTTGCCTCCTGCTTTTCCCGACGGACTACCTGAATCTTCGCCGGCTTACCGCCAAAGAGACCGAGAAACCCTTTTGACGACTGCTCGAGGATGCTGTACTCGATATCGTTTTTCCCGCAGCCGAGCTGCGCCAGCGCGTTTTTCAGCGCCTCGTCCACGGTTTTGCCCGTGACTACGATTGCGTCCGCCAATCAGGCCGCCTCCTTCTTCTTCTTGCTGTCACCGCCGCGATACATCCACCACTGCTGGACGATCTGCACGACGTTCATCGTGACCCAGTACAGCACGAGGCCGGATGGGAAATTCAGCGAAATCCAGCCGATGAAAATCGGCATGACGACCATCATGATCTTCATCTGCTGATTCATTTCCGTCGTCGTCATCTTCTGCTGCAGGAACGTCGTGAGCGCCGACAGGATTGGCAGGATATAGAGCGGATCTGGTGCCGACATGCTCGGCAGCCAAAGGAACTTCGCCGCTTCCTCCGTCGGATACTGGAAGTTGTAGAGCGCATAGTACATGCCCATCAGAATTGGCATTTGGATGATGAGCGGCAGGCAGCCCGCGAGCGGGTTGACGCCGGCGTCCTTGTAGAGCGCACCGATCTTCTGCTGCATGAGCTGCGGATTGTCCTTGTACTTCTCCTGAAGCTTCTTCATCTTCGGCGAGAGCTCCTGCATCGCCTTCATGGACTTAACCTGCTTCACCGTCAGCGGGTAAAGGATCATCTTGATGACGATCGTCAGCAGGATAATGGCCGCGCCGTAGCTGCCGAAGCCCGTGGCATCCGTGATATCGTAGAGAATCTGCAGCACGAAAGCGAGCAGATCCTCAATCGGCTGGAATAGTGTTGAAAAGAATCCCAAATCCTCACATCCTATCTGATTCAATCGGAGGAAGGCCCGCAGGCACCGCCTCACCCATTGCTCCCCCGCTCTTACGGCACGGGGTCATAACCGCCCTTATGGAAGGGGTGGCAGCGCAGAATCCGCTTGATGGCAAGCCAGCCTCCCTTCCGCGCGCCGTACCGCTCGATGGCGATGCGCGCGTATTCCGAACAGGTCGGGACATACCGGCAGGACGGCGGCTTCAGCGGCGAGATCCAATGCTGATAAAAAGAGATCAGCAAGAGGAAAAGCCGCTTCATCGCGGATCCGCCTCTTTTTTCCATATCTTCGCGCGCTTCGCGAGCCCGACGAACGTGCGGCTGACCTCATCGGCCGACGCCTCGACCATGGCCTTGCGGCCGACGAGCAGCACCGCGATATCCTCGCGGAGCCCGCCCTGATGATGGCGGTAGACCTCGCGGAGAATCCGCTTCACGCGGTTGCGCTTCACCGCGCAGCCGAGCTTCTTGCCCGCCGCGAACGCCACCTTGCCGCGCATCTTGCCGAACCCATCCTGCACCTCGAATACGTAGAGCACCATATAGCGGTTCGCGCAGGAACGGCCGGCATGATAGACGCGCTGGAAATCCGAGCGCCTTTTGAGCATCCGCTTCCGCGGCAGGCCGCACGGATGCTTTTTCCGTTGTAAATCCAATGCTCCCGGCTCCCTATCTATAATGAACAGCAGTGCTATGCACCGCGTCTTTTGAACGAAAAAGAAAAGGTCACCGTAGTGACCTCATAAACCTCGCA
This sequence comes from Selenomonadaceae bacterium, assembly GCA_036733925.1. GTDB lineage: Bacteria > Bacillota > Negativicutes > Selenomonadales > Selenomonadaceae > UBA2897. The sequence continues at coordinate 22,987 of DAIMZO010000007.1, forward strand.
TCGGATTATGCCGAAAGCTTCTTTCTGCCACGCTGGCGTCTTCTCTTCAGTACGAGACGGCCGCCCTTCGTCTTCATGCGTGCGCGGAAGCCATGAGTCTGCTTTCTCCAGTGATTGTTCGGCTGGTAAGTCTGCTTCATTGCTCAAACACCTCCTTTATTTTCAGTTTTTATCGCATTCTGCCCATTTGTTCAGAATCATAACTATGACAAATTATAGACTAGCTTTTTTTACGTGTCAAGGCATTTTCCCTCTCTTTTCCGTGGATAAATGCGGTTTTCTGTGGATAATTCCGGCGGATTCTGGCTTTGCAGAGGAAAATCGTGTTGATAACTTCTCCATTGTCTGATAAGATAGAGTTGATTACTCTGCGGATAATTTTTTGCGCCCGATACGGAAAGCCCCGTCCATTTCGCCAAAATCCCATTTCATTGAAGTTATCCACCACTGTGGATAACTATGTGGATAGTTTTCCATTTTGGTGCAGGAAAAAATCCGTCACCTCAATACATTTTCGAAAGAAGGGAGTTACTCCTATGGAACAACATGAACTGCAGGATATCTGGGAAAATATCCTCGCGGAGACCAAGCAGTCCCTCACCGAAGCGGCTTGCAAGCAGTGGTTCTCGCCGCTCGTCCCGCTCGACCTCTCGAAGAATCAGCTCGTCCTCGGCGCCTCGTCGGATTTCGCCAAAGAATGGATTGAGACACATTTCCTGACGACGCTGCGCGACGCGGCGAGCGCCGTGACCGGCATCCCGTGCGATGTCGTCATGAAGGTCATGCCGAAGAAGAAGCCCGAGCCGCAACCGGAGAAGGCCGAGCCCGCCCCGCCCGCAGAGGACGAAGAAGGCCCGCAGCTCTTCGTCGATGAGGCGCCGGCCGATACGGCAGCGGAAAAGAGCCATGCGGCCGCGGCCGGGGACTCCCTGCAGGTCATCGCGCCGGGCGATGCGTCCTCGCTGAACCCGCGCTACACGTTCGACACCTTCGTGACGGGCAGCTCCAACCAGCTCGCGGCAGCCGCCGCGCAGGGCGTCGCGAAGGATCCGGGCCGCGTCTACAACCCGCTTTTCATGTACGGCGGCGTCGGCCTCGGCAAGACCCATCTGATGCACGCCATCGGCAACCGCGTGCTGAAGAACAACCCGGATATGCGCGTGCTCTACGTCTCGAGCGAGAAGTTCATGAATGAGATGATCGACTCGATCCGCGACCGCACGATGAACAAGTTCCGCGCGAAATACCGCAAAATCGACGTGCTGATGATCGACGATATTCAGTTCCTCTCCGGCAAGGAGAGCACGCAGACCGAATTCTTCAATACCTTCAATGAACTGAAGGACGCGGAAAAGGCCATCGTGCTGTCCTCCGATCGCCAGCCGCGCGAGCTCGAGCAGCTGACCGAACGCCTGCGCTCCCGTTTCGAGGGCGGGCTGATTGCCGACATCCAGCCGCCGGATTTCGAGATGCGCGTCGGCATCCTGCGCAACAAGGCGCAGATGGAGCACTACGATGTGCCGGACACCGTCCTCAACTACATCGCGAACCATATCGACAGCAACATCCGTGAGCTCGAGGGCGCCCTGACGCGCGTCGTCGTCTACGCGGACCTCATGAAGCAGTCAATCTCGACCGACCTCGCGGCCGAGGCGCTCAAAGATATCCTCCCCGATGCGAAGAAACGCGAGGTCACGCCGGAGCTCATCGAGGAGACCGTCGCCTCGTATTTCCACGTGCAGGTCGATGACCTGCACGCGAAGAAGCGCAGCCGCAGCATCGCATTCCCGCGGCAGATCGCCATGTACCTCTGCTGCGAGCTCACGGATACCTCGCTCCCGCAGATCGGTGAATTCTTCGGCGGCCGCGACCATACGACCGTCATGCACGCGCGCGACAAGATCAAGCGCGAGAGCCAGTCCGACCCGAAGCTGAGCAAGACGCTGAGCGACCTGAGCAGCCAGCTGCAGGTCAGCTGAAGGATATCCCAGGAGCTGGAAAGGGCGCGTGGATAACCTTGTCGAAAAGTTGCGGATGAGCACGTTCATAACACGTGGATAAGTGGCGCACCGGCGCTTCCCCGTGCATACTGTGGATAACCGGCCCCTTCCTTATCGACAGATTACCCACAGGCATTCCTCGGCTCACGCCGCTGTTTTCCCGCTTTTTCCACTTATCCACCGGCCCTACTACTACGTCTACTATTGTTCTTAACAATCCCCCGTATTATTCATCCATCTGACCAAGAGAAGAGGCTGACCATGAAACTTACATGCTCAAAGATAGATCTGATTCGCACCCTGCGCATCGTCGGGAAGGGCGTCGCGACAAAGCCGCAGACCCCGATCCTGGCCGGCATCTACGTGCAGGCACTCGACAACCACCTCGAGCTGCAGGCCACGAACTATGAGATTGGCTTCCGATGCCAGCTCGCTGCCGATGTCGAGGAAATCGGCCAGATTGCGGTATCAGGCCGGTACTTCCAGGAGGTTATCAACAAACTTCCGGGGGATATCGTCACGATCCATTACGCACAGAGCGAGAACATCGTCCACATCGAATCCGGCCGCACGCATTTCACCCTGCTCAGCATGGATCCGACTGAGTTCCCGAAGCTACAGCCTGTTTCCGGCACGCTCTCGTTCACGATTGCCTCGGATACGCTGTCCGACCTCATCAAGAAAACCGTCTTCTCGTGCTCGACCGATGACAGCCGCCCGGTCTTCACCGGCTGCCTGCTCCGCGTCGACGGCGCGGATATCTCGATGGTCGCGACGAACACGCACTGTCTGGCGCTGAAGACCAGCCAGTCCGAGCAGGAGAATGGCCAGATCCAGATCATCATCCCTTCGAAGATCCTCAACGAGATCAAGGGCATCCAGACGGGCTCGATCCCGGTGCCGGTCAAGGTGACCTGCTCCTACAACCAGATCAGCTTCGAGACGGAGAACCTCTATGTGACTTCCCGCCTCATTGAAGGCCAGTTCCCAGACTACAACCGCGTCATCCCGCCTTCGTTCCAGACGAAGGTGCTCGTCAAGACCAGCGACCTCGCCGCGGCAGTCGACCGCGTCTCGCTGATTTCGCAGTCGGACGACTACAACATCATCAAGATGGATTTCGAGGACGGGCATATCCAGCTCACGTCGAACAGTCCGGATATCGGCGAGGCAAAGGAAGATGTCGGGGCGCAGATCGACGGCCCGGAGATCCGCATCGCGTTCAACGCGCAGTACCTCAAGGACGTGCTGAAGGTCATCGACAGCGAGAACTGCTCAATCGGTCTCAACAAGCCGCTTTCACCGGCTGGCATCCGCGAGGAGGGCAAGGACGATTTTATCTATGTGGTCACGCCGGTTCGCACGCGCTAATGCATAAATATACAAGAAATTTACACATATTTATGCAGATTACGGATAGGAGATGCTTCCGTTGGAGAAGATAGCCATTGCAGATGACAGCATCCAGCTCGACCAGTTCCTGAAGGTCGCCGGCGCCCTGCCGACGGGCGGCGCCATCAAGCCGTTCCTCGCGGAGGGCAAGGTCTACCGGAACGGAGAAAAAGAATCGGCGCGCCGCCGCAAGCTCCATCCGGGCGACATCGTCCGCATCGAGGGACTCGGCGAATGGCAGTTCGTCGGGGAGACGGAATAATGCTCGTCAGAGGGATAACGCTCAAGAATTATCGGAACTACGGCGAGCTCTCGCTCGCCTTCGACCCGAACATCAATATCTTCCTCGGCGCGAACGCGCAGGGAAAGACGAATATCATCGAGGCGGTCTACTACGCCTCGCTTGGTCGCTCGCACCGTACCCATCAGGATACTGATCTGATCCGCTGGGAGGCGCCGGCGGCCTCTTTGCGCTTGGCATACGAACGGCTCGGCGTCGAGAATACGCTCGAGATCGCCTTCGTGCGCGGGAAGCGGAGGAAAATCACGCTGAACGGGCAGGTCATCCGCCCGAAGGAGCTCGTCGGCGGCCTTAACACGGTGTTCTTTTCGCCGGAAGATCTCTTCCTGATCAAGGGGGCGCCGGCCGGCCGCCGGCATTTTCTCGATGCGGAGATCTCGCAGGCGAGCCCGGCCTACTACCATGAACTGCTGCAATATAGCCATATCGTGCAGCAGCGGAACGGCCTGCTGAAGCGCATCCGCGAGCGTCATGCACCCGCGTCCATGCTTGATATCTGGGACGCGCAGCTCGCGGCATCGGCCGCGAAGATCGTCACGAAGCGCCTCGAGGCCGTGCGCAAGCTCCACATGCTCGCGAACCTCATGCAGCGGCGCATTTCCGGCAATCAGGAGAACCTTTCGGTCACCTATGAGATTCACGGCGCCGGAGAGCAGGATGTGACAAAAAGCCTCGTTTCATGGTATAATAAAGAGCTAGCGGAAAAGCGCGAGCTCGATATCCTGCGCGGCGTGACGAGCCGCGGCCCGCACCGCGACGACCTGAAGCTCGCGGTCAACGAGGTCGACCTGCGCGCGTTCGGCTCGCAGGGACAGCAGCGCACCGGCGTGCTCTCGCTGAAGCTCGCCGAGCTCGAATTCCTCCGGTCGGAGACCGGCGAGTATCCGGTCCTCCTGCTCGACGATGTCATGAGCGAGCTCGATGCGGACCGCCGGCGGCTCCTGATGGATTTCATCCGGAAGGAACATATCCAGACGATGATCACGGCGACGGACGCCGCCTATTTCCCGCACGGGCTCGGCGGCGCCTGCTTTGCCGTGCAGGCCGGAAGGGTGAGACAGTATGGCAAAGAAGATGGAGCAGCGGACGCCGCAGCTCGGCCTCGAGACGACAAAGGCCATCCTGCCGCGCTGGATAAAGGCGAAGGGCAAGAAGTTCGAGGCTGATTTCAACGAGCACCGGCTGCTCTGGAACTGGGAGAAAATCGTCGGCCCTGTCATCGCCAAGCAGGTCGAGCCGATGGGCATCCGCGGCGGCGTCCTGTACCTCTACGGGCCGAATCCGGTCATGAACCACGAAGTGCGCATGATGGAGACGCAGATCCTCGAGAAGCTTAATGCGGCCGCTGAACGGAAGATGGTCAAGAGCCTGTATATCGGGCGGCGTTGGGAGCACCCGGATACCGAGGGCAGGGAGCAGATCCACCGCGAAATGGTGGAGAAGCGCCGTGCGGAGGAGCCGCTGAATCTAGCCAAAGAGATTCAGCAGACGAACCTCACGGAGGAAGAACTGGAAAAGGCGAAGCAGGTGGTCTCGCGCATCGAGGACGAGGATTTGCGGGTAAAGATCCAGCTGCTCTATCAGCGGCAGGAACAGCTCGAGATAGTTCGGCGCCGGCATGGCTGGAAGCCTTGCCGGGACTGCGGCATGCTCTGCGACCCGGAGGAACACGGCGGAATCTGCCCGGCCTGCGCGCGGAAGCGGTGCGCGGATGTCCGCTACCAGATTGCGCGGACCTTGCGGGATGTCCCATGGCTCCGCTATCAGGAGGTCAAGGGCTATGTGCCGGAGGCGAAGCCTCAGGTCGTCAGCGACGTGCGCGCCGATATGGTGCGCAGCCTCGCCTCGAAAATCAATATCGCAGCCCCAGACGACATGGCAGCGAAACGGCTCGTCATGCTCTACCGCTGCGTGCCGCCGGATCATCTGAGCGAGAACCTGATCCGGCGCACGCTCTATCGGCTTCGCTTCATGCTCTACCGCCCGCCGGACTTCATCATGCCGAAGCGGTACGATGTCATTCCGTGGGGCGAGAAGAAGAAAGAGGCGCGATAGGATGTTCTTGCATATCGGCGATGGCGTTTCCGTGAACATGCAGGGTATCATCGGCATCTTCGATGCCGGCCTGTTCACGGGGAAAGAGTGTCCGGCGGAGAATGCCGATTTTCTCGACTGGGAACGCCGGAAAAAGCGGGTAGAGCCGCTGGACGATGAAGAGAGAAACGCAGTGAAATCCCTGGTAATCGCAGAGGATGGGAACCATTGTTCCATCCTTGCGCCAGCGACGCTATACGGGCGCTCAAAAGACCCGTGGTGCATCGGGGAAATCCGGAAATAAGACAGCAGAAATGGATGGGAGAAATCATGGCAGACGAAAAGAAAGAGATCGATTTCACGAAGCTGAATCCGGCAAATGAGCCGCAGGAAGAGCAGGTCGATCTGTTTGAGGATAAGGATCTCGATACGACGGGCGTAGAGATTCATACGGATGAGTCGAGCGCGGAGGTGTCGGCGGTCGATGCGGACTACGGCGCAGACCAGATCCAGATTCTCGAGGGGCTTGAGGCCGTGCGCAAGCGCCCGGGCATGTACATCGGCAGTACGTCGGAGCGCGGCCTGCACCACCTCGTCTACGAGGTCGTCGACAACTCCATCGATGAGGCGCTCGCGGGCTACTGCGACCATATCGCTGTGACCATCCATCAGGACAACAGCATCACGGTCGTCGATAACGGCCGCGGCATCCCGGTCGACATGCACGAGAGCGGCAAGCCGGCCGTCGAGGTCGTCCTGACGGTCCTGCATGCCGGCGGCAAGTTTGGCGGCGACGGCTACAAGGTCTCCGGCGGCCTGCACGGCGTCGGCGTCTCGGTCGTCAACGCGCTCTCGACGTCGATGGAGGTCGAGGTCAAGCGCGACGGCAAGATCCACGAGATCGAGTTCTCGCGCGGCGTCACGACGAAGCCGCTGACGGTTATCGGCACGACGGAGGAGACGGGAACGAAGGTGCATTTCGTACCGGATTCGACCATCTTCACGGTCACGACCTACAACTACGATACGCTGAAGCATCGCCTGCGTGAGCTCGCGTTCCTGAACCACGGCATCACGATTGCGCTCTCGGATGAGCGCGAGGGCGGCAAGAGCGAGACGTTCCATTTCGAGGGCGGCATCAGCTCGTTCGTCGAGCACCTGAACCGCAAGAAAGAGACGATCAACCCGACGCCAATCTACTTCAACGGCTCGAAGGATGATACGGTTGTCGAGATTGCGATGCAGTACAACGACAGCTATCAGGAGAACATCTTCTCGTTCGTCAACAATATCAACACCGAGGAGGGCGGCACGCACCTCTCGGGCTTCAAGCTCGCGCTGACGCGCGCGGCGAACGACTTCGCGCGAAAGCAGGGCGTCCTGAAAGAGAAGGACGGCAACCTGTCCGGCGAGGATGTCCGCGAGGGCCTCACGGCGGTCATCAGCGTCAAGATCCGCGAGCCGCAGTTCGAGGGCCAGACGAAGACGAAGCTCGGCAACTCCGAGGTGCGCGGCATTGTCGATTCCATCGTGACCGAGGGCCTCGATGAGTATTTCGAGGAGAACCCGGTCATCACGAAGAAGATTCTCGAGAAGGCCATCCTCGCTTCCCGCGCGCGTGCCGCAGCGCGCCGCGCCCGCGAGCTCACGCGCCGCAAGAATGCACTCGAGGTCTCGAGCCTGCCGGGCAAGCTTGCGGACTGCTCAGTGAAGGATCCGGATCAGTGCGAGATCTACCTCGTCGAGGGTGATTCCGCAGGCGGATCGGCCAAGCAGGGCCGCGACCGCCGGTTTCAGGCCATCCTGCCGTTGCGCGGCAAGATCCTGAACGTCGAGAAAGCGCGCCTCGACAAGATTTTCGCGAATGCGGAGATCCGCACGATGATCACGGCGTTCGGTACGGGTATCAGCGAGGATTTCGATATCTCGAAGCGCCGCTATGGCAAGATCATCATCATGACCGATGCCGATGTCGATGGCGCGCATATCCGCACGTTGCTGCTCACATTCCTCTACCGTTACATGAAGCCGCTGATTGAGCAGGGCCATGTCTATATCGCGCAGCCGCCGCTCTACCAGATCCGCAAGGGCAAGAAGCACTGGTATACATACAGCGACGATGAGCTCACGCGCAAGCTCGACGAGGTCGGCCGCGACGGCGTGACCGTGCAGCGCTATAAGGGCCTCGGCGAGATGAACCCGGAGCAACTCTGGGAGACGACCATGGATCCGGAGCTGCGCACGATGCTGCGCGTCGAGATGGAGGACGCCGAGGAGGCCGATGACCTGTTCACGGTTCTGATGGGCGACAAGGTCGAGCCGCGCCGTCGCTTCATCGAGGAGAACGCGAAGCTTGTCCAGAACCTCGATATCTGATGAGGAATCGGATGGGCAGAAAAAATCGTAAGATTTTCGATTTTTTGACCTTTATCCTTGTATTTTTCAGCATTTGATGCTATATTAAGAACATAGAAATACTTCCGAAACAAGGGGAGTAGCTGAACGACCAGACATCGTCAGGTCGGACAGGCGGTACGTATACCATCTGTCCCGGTGTGGCCGACTTCAGGCAGAAGTAAGCAAGACCTTGTTCCGCATCCGAGGGGCCGGGCAGGGCTGTATCCGGGTGTGGAGCAGGGTCTTTTCGTATCCTGCCGGGAGGCTGTGTGTCTGGAAGGAGAGTTTTTGAAAATGGAGGCATTATTTGCAGGGATGTTCAGCCCTGAGTGGTTCGCCGCATTATCCGGCATCCTGCTCATGGACCTGATTCTGTCGGGCGACAACGCGATCATGATTGCTCTCGCCAGCAAGAATCTACCAGCGCATCACCGTGGCAGGGTCATCCTGATTGGCGGCGTCGGCGCGGTGCTGATCCGCGTCGGTTGTACGCTGTTCGCGACGGGGCTGCTCGCCGTACCGTATCTGACTTTCATCGGCGGCATCGCACTGCTCTTCATCGCGGTGCATCTGCTCGCTGAGGACAAGATGGAGGACGGCCGCGAGAAGAAGCCGCATGCGCCGACGAAGTTCTGGGCGGCGGTCCGCACCATCCTGATTGCGGATTTCATCATGAGCCTCGACAACATCCTGTCGCTCGCCGGCATCGCGAACACCGTGCCGGAAGGCAAGTGGAGCCTGATTATCTGCGGCCTGATGATTTCCATCCCGATTGTGCTGTTCGGCGCACAGCTCTTCCTGATGATCATGCTGCGTGTGCCGGTCGTCATTGACATCGGCGCGGCTATCCTCGGCTACACGGCTGCGGAGCTCATGCTCGGCGATAAGGGCATGGGCGCGTACCTCGAGCCGTATGCCCTGCCCATCAAGGTCGTGTTTGTCATCGGCGTGCTCGTCCTCGGGAACTACCTGCAGAGGCGGGCGAAAAAACGCACCGCCGCAGGACTGGCGGAGAAACAGAATCAATAATCATTCGATCTTTTGGGAGGTCGGTCTCTATGAATACGATCAAAACAGCTTTGCTGATGGCCTTGCTCATGGGCGTCATGGTTGCGGTCGGCGGCGCATTCGGCGGGCATACCGGTGCGACCATCATGCTCGTCCTGGCCGTCGCCATGAACTTCTTCGTGTACTGGAACAGCGCGTCGATGGCGCTGTCTGCCTACAACGCGCAGGAGGTATCGCGCGAGGAGGCGCCGCAGCTCTACCAGCTGATCGAGAACCTTGCGGCGAACGCCGAAATCCCGATGCCGCGCGTCTACATCATCCCGTCTGACGTGCCGAACGCGTTCGCGACAGGACGCAATCCGTCGCACGCGGCGGTCGCCGTGACGACGGGTATCATGCGCGCGCTCGACTACAACGAGCTCTCGGGCGTCCTCGCGCATGAACTCTCCCATGTCAAGCACCGCGATATCCTGATCTCGTCTATCGCTGCGACAATGGCGACCTTCATCGGCTACATCGCGAACATCGCGCAGTGGGCGGCTATCTTCGGCACGGGCCGCGGCGACGACGAGGACGATGGCGGCGGCATCATCGGCCTGCTCGTGACTATCATCGTCGCGCCGATTGCGGCGTCGCTGATTCAGCTCGCCATCTCGCGCTCCCGCGAGTACGACGCGGACAAGAGCGGCGGCGAGATCTGCGGGAACCCGAACTATCTCGCGGACGCCCTCGAGAAGATTGAGTACTACGCGAAGCACATGGCCGGGATTCCGGCTACGCCGACCACCGAGGCCACTGCGCACATGTTCATCATCAACCCGCTCTCCGGCTCCGGAAAAGCCCTCGTGAACCTGTTCTCCACCCATCCGGCCACCGAGGAACGCATCGCGCGCCTCCGCCAGCAGGCAAGAGATATGGGAATCGCATAAAGAAATAGAAAAGACCGTTCAGGTGACTAATCCTGAGCGGCCTTTTGCGGTGCCAGCATGGCTGACAGAAATTCTAACATCTTATGGCCTAGTATACCATTTTTTTGCTTTTTTCAAGTCTTTTTTCAGCAGAACAATGTGACAAAGATGGCGGCAATGGTGAAGCCGGGGGCGTAGGGGAGGTAATCCTTGCGACTGAGGCGCTTCGTCGCGAGCAGCAGGAACGCGGCGAGGCCGCTCAAGACGATGCCGCCGAGCACGATGTAGAGCAGGTGATCAGAACCCGCCCAGAGCCCGAGCGCCGCAATCAGCTTGATATCGCCGCCCCCCATGCTGCCGTGCGTCAGGATCGAAAGCAGCAGGAACACGAGCCCATAGACGACCGCCGCACCGATATGGTTGAAGATGCCCGTCCCCGTGAGGATCGTGAAGAAGATGCCGAGCAGGGCGAACGGAATCATCATGCGGTCGAAAATCACGCGCTGCTCGAGATCCGTGAACGTGAACAGCACGCAGAAATAGATCAGCACGAGCGCTGAGAGCGTCGCGAGCAGCCCGTCGATGCGCAGCGCCGCGAAGCAGAACAGGAAACCGAGTACCGCCGCGAGCCGTGTGCCGCGGCTTTTATTCTGCGCGTAGACATCCCCGCCATGGCTCAGGATATCCGGCCGCCGCTCATAGCTCGCGGCAACCCACCGCGCCCCGCTGATCGCGCCGCCGACTGCCAGCGCAATCGCCAATGCGCATTTCAAAATCGTCAATATCAAAGCAATCCCCTTCCTGATTCTATGGTTTTGAAAATTCTTGTTCTTGATTTTTACATTATTTCATAGGAGATACTTGTTTACTTCTTTCCATTTTATCGAATATCCATATAGAGAACAAAATTTCATAGCAAATCTCCTAACTTTATGTTATCATAGAATTTAAGAAAAACAAAGGGGTATCCGATATAAATAACAAATAGGAGGGAGGATACTCCTAGATTGATACATTAGGGAAGAGGTTGTTGCTTCTATGCCAAAGCCGCCGAAATTTGCCCCCAAAATCGGAAGGCTGCTGGAGCGCATTCATCTGACGGAAAAGCAATGGATGATTATTGCGGGCGTCGCATGTGTGTTCTTTGGCTTGTTATTATTTGTACTGTCTTCGGGAAATAATGATGCGAACAAGCAGGCGAACCATGTGGATACGGTTCGCGTGGTGGTTGCGAAGCAGGATATCCCGCAGCGGACAATCATCAAGGACAATATGGTGCGCGTCGTCGAGATGCCGGCCGATGTGGTGCCGGAGGGGGCGGCGCATGATATCAGCGAGGTCACGGATCAGCCGACGAGCGTCGCCATCCAGCAGGGCGACGTCCTGACGGACAAGAAGGTCTTCATGGATCCGAAGAAGGCCGGCTTCGTCGGCATGATTCCGCCAGACTGCCGCGCCATCTCCGTGCCGATTACGGACATCACGGGCATTGCGGGCTTCGCGAAGCCGGGCGACTACGTCGACGTCATGATCATCTCGGGCAAGGCAGATGACAAGCAGATTTCAGGCGAGATCCTGCTGCAGAACGTCCTGCTGCTCGGCATCAACAAGACGGGCCTCGACAGCGTCGATAATGCGGTGCAGGACAGCGGCAGCAGTGACAGCAACGGCAAGGACAAGAAAAAGGATGCGAAGGCATCGCAGAGCAGCGGAAACAATAGCGGCCAGATGGCGACGGCGACGCTCGCGCTGACGCCGGAGGAGTCTTTGAAGCTCGCCGTAGCATCGCAGAGCGGCACGGTCTATCTCGTGCTCCGTCCGGTCGACCCGACGGATATCTTCACGGTCGATACGGATTACTTCATGCTGACGAACAAGGGCAAAGACCAGCCGGCACAATCGTCGACGAATTACACGCCGTCAGCCAATACGTCATCGAGCGCACCGCCGCACAGCAATAGCTACACGCCGTCCTCCTCCTATACGCCGCCTGCGCAGTCCGCGCCGGTAGCGTCTCCATCACCTGCGGCCAGCGCAGTACAGGCGATATCGAATGGCGTAGAAGTCCTGCGCGGAACGAAATCGAGTGAGGAGTGAGTACGTCATGAATAAGAAGTTAAGCAAGCTCGGTATCGGCACCATGACGGCAGTCCTCACCTCTATCGTCGCAGCGGCACCGGCGTATGCCTACGTGCAGCCCATCTGGCTTGAGGTCAACCAGTCCTACTATATGCCGCAGAACAGCCGCATCACGCGTGTCGCGGTCACGAACCCGAAAATCGCCGATATCAATGTCATAAACAAAAACGCAATCAATATTATTGCATTGTCTCCCGGTTCTACGAGTTTGACCGTTTGGAATGCCAATGGCATGCGGCAGGAATTTATGGTAAATGTCAGTTCGGCGGACAGCGGGACAGCGAAAATGATTGAAAAAGCGATAGCATTGCCGAATGTTACCGTCCAGAAAGTAGGAGACCGTATTCTTCTGCGGGGAACCGTGCAGAATCAGTATGAAAAAGATTTGGCTTATCGTATTGCCAGTCTTTTTGTCAGTCAGGCACAAGAGAAGAAAAAAACACGCGCGATTAACATGAATGCGAATGGCAGTACGGGAATAACCAATTCTGTAGAATCGGAAGAAGTCGGGACAGATTCCAGCGACCAAGTGATTAATCTTTTGGAGATGGCAAATCCAGACCAGATTAATATCGAAGCGATGGTTTTGGAAATCCGTACGAGTGATGCAGAACAGTTAGGTGAGCAATACGCATCCTTAGACCCGACACAAACTAGTGATGCAGGGATATCTTCCACGCACACTATCACGCGCGCGAACACGAACTCGAGCAATCAGAACAGCAGTATTGGCGGTTCTTGGACGGGGGAACATAAACATAATAATACAGTAAGCACATCGAATACGTCGGATACATCGAGTACGTATAATGGAAGTATCTCGAGCAATCAGAACAGCAGTATTGGCGGTTCTTGGACGGGGGAACATAAACATAATAATACAGTAAGCACATCGAATACGTCGGATACATCGAGTACGTATAATGGAAGTATCACTGCTTCCGGTACAAACGCACAGGGCGGCAACGACAGCGATACATATACTTATGTAAATAAGCATAGCAATAATAATGTGCATTTAGGAAGTATTGGGCAGTTCTTCTTTGGTGAGACGTACGGTCCGCAGCGCAGCAAGGGGAGCCATTGGTATTCGCGTAACTGGCTGTTTACGCATTTCTCTCAGATCAATGTACAGCTGCAGGCATTGGTCTCCAGCGGCCGGGCTCGCGTGATTTCCCGCCCGAATGTCACGACGATGAGTGGCAGGACAGCGAGTATCTTAGTCGGTGGCGAGATTCCATATCCGACAAAAACCGGCGATTCTTCCAATGTTTCCATTGAGTATAAGCCATATGGTATTCAGCTCGATTTGTTGCAGCCAAAGGTAGACCAATATGGAAATATTACTTCCGAACTTCAGGCATCGGTCAGCAGTCTGGATTGGTCGAATGCGGTAACGGCTAATGGGTTTAAGATGCCAGGACTTTCTACGAAGAAAGCGGTAACTACCGTAAATATTCCATCTGGTATGACGATGGCGATTGGCGGGTTGCTGAACTCGGAGGACTCAAAATCGACATCGAAGGTTCCAATTTTAGGAGATATTCCGCTTCTCGGGGAGTTATTCAAGAGTCATGATAATTCTCATGAGGACACGGAAATCATGATATTGATTACCCCAAGAGTTGTGAATGAAACAGATACCGTAACGATGGGGCCGACCATGTCTCAAGCTTATGAAGAAATTCAGAATAGTGACCAGTTACGGAAAAAAGTAAACCTGAATGAGCTTCCGAAGAAAAAGGAAAAGACAGATCAAACGGATCAAAAGGTAGCAAAGTCTGTTAAGTCGGCCGCTCGAAAGGTAGAAAAAACGGCAGTAAACCCAATGAAAGCAAAGCCAATGAAAGCGGTAAAGAAGACGGATGGGCCGGTGATCTGGACCGCGGATGATGTGCAGGGGATGTGATGAGGCATGGCGGAGATTGAACAGAATGGCGCAATCGTCACGCTTTTCAGCACGGCGTCGGCCGTCGGCAAGACGCTCGTCAGCACGAATCTCGCGGCGGAGCTCGCGCGTGACGGCTACCGGGTCTGCTTGCTCGACCTCGACCTGCAGTTCGGCGACGTCTGCAACTATCTGCAGCTCATGCCAGAGAACACGATTGCCGATGCGCAACAGGCCTTTGCGGTCGAGGGCGACAACGCCCATGTCGAGGAGTATCTGACCCCATACGAGCACGACGGCGTCGTGTTCTACGTCATGGCGAATCCGTCGCTCTTGGAGGAGGCCTATAACATCAAGCCGGACGCCGTGAAACGCGTCGTGCAGCAGCTGCAGGCAATGTTCAACTACGTCGTCATCGATACGACCTCGATGTTCAGCGTGCTGAACCTCTCGATGCTCGACATCAGTACGGTCGTCGTCTTCCTCGGCATCGTCGATTTCATCCCGACCATCAAGAACATGAAGAGCGGCATCGACACGCTGAAGAAGCTGAACTACGACCGCAACAAGCTCCGCATCGTGCTGAACCGCAGCAATGCGAAGACGCGCATCCCGATGGATGAGGTCACGGGGATTCTCGGCGAGGAGTTCTACCATATCCTGCCGAATGACTTCCGGGCGGCGAATGCGTCGATCAAGAGCGGCGTGCCGCTCGTCCTGTCACATGGCGGCGACGGTCTCGGCCTCGCCCTGCGCGAGCTCGTTTACCGCTCGACGAACCAGCATTACGAGGAAGGCTCCATAGATGAGCCGCGGGAAAAGAGCGGCGGACTGTTCCATCGGCTGTTTGGAAAGGAGTAAGAGGGCATGGCGTATCGTGTTTTACTCGTAGAACGCAACCGCCTGATGCTCGAGCAGCTCGCACAGGCCGTGCAGCAGGCGGGAGATAACTTCCAGCTGGTCGCGCGCTATCAGGCGCCGAGCGATGCGCTCGGACAGGGCGTGCTGTTCAAGCCGAACCTTATCCTGCTCGATATCGACGGGCAGAACGGCGTGAGCCTCATCGCCGAGTTCAGCAAGGTCTACCCGGAAGCCGCCATCCTCTGCCTCAGCGAGAAATGGCAGGCCGACGGCGTCAGCCAGCTCGTGCAGGCCGGCGCAAAGGGGTATCTCGTCAAGCCGTTCACGCCAGAGGAGCTGCAGTCGGCGGTCAAGACGTTCGCGAAAAGCGGCATGGAGGTCTCGTCACAGGTCATGACGTTCTTCTCGCCGAAAGGCAAGAGCGGAAAGACCTCGCTGATTGCGAACCTCGCGATGACGCTCGGGCGGCGCACGCAGGAACAGGTCGGCGTCATCGACGCGGATCTGCAGTTCGGCGATATGGCCGTGTTCTTCAGCCTGAAGCCACAGGCGACCATCGTCGAGGCCGCGCACGATGTTTCGTTCCTTTCGCCGGTCACGCTCAACAACTATTTCGTCCCTGTTTCCGACTACGTGCATGTGCTCTGCGGCACGGCCGAGCCGAACCTCATCGATAAGGTCGGCATCCGGAATTTCGAGAGCATCATCCGCATGGCGCGCAGCCTGTACCGCTACATCCTGATCGATGTGCCGCCCGGATTCAACCCGACGTCGATTGCGGCGTCGGAGCTCTCGGATACGGTCTATGTCGTGACGATGCTGAACGGCGGCTACGAGCTGCAGCACACGCGCCGCGCCCTCGAGATTTTCAAGGACTGGAAGGATTACGACGAACGGGTGCGGACGGTATTTACGCGCGTCTCGCCCTGCGATATGCAGGAGAAGAGGAAGCTCGAGCGGGAGCTCGGCGAGCCGGTCGAGGGCATCATTCCGAATGCCTATCAGGTCGTCTCCAAGGCGGCCGACAACGGCAGTATGGCGATGGATCTCGAGCCGGACAGCGAGCTCGCGAAGAGCATCAACCGCCTCGCTGAGCACATCATCGGGCGGCATCGGATAAGGTGGGATAAGCCATGAGAGTCTTTGGCATCATCCTGATTTCCCTCGGTCTGTTCATCCTCTGCTGCGGGTTGCTCCGTTATTGGCACGCGAGCAAGGAAAAGCTCGTGAAGCGTCTCGAGTTCTTCTCGGACGCGCGCCGGGGGCTTCCGGGTATACCTGGCAGGCAGGGGAAGAACGATTTCCGCGCGCGGGGGCTCGCCATCCTGCGGAAGCTGTCCCAGTTCTGGAGTAACGTGCACAAGGCCGCGAATCTCGACTTCCGCATGCAGCAGGCAGACCTGCCCTTGCTCGGCACGGAGTTCCAGACCGGGCTCGCCGTGCTCGGCGTCATCGGAGCCGTGGTCGGCGGCATCCTGATCCAGACCATCCTCGGCGCCGTGGTCAGCGCGGCCGTCGGCGTCATCGCCGGCCTGATGTGGCTCTCTATCCGCATCAAGCGGCGGCAGGATGCCTTTGCCGGGCAGCTCAGCGACATGCTGACGATGGTCTCGAACGCCCTGCGCTCCGGCTTCAGCTTCATGCAGGCCATCGAGCTCGTCGCGAAGGAGATGGGCGACCCGATGAGCAAAGAGCTCACGAAGGTCATCGCCGAAATCCGCATCGGCACGACCATGGACAAATCCCTCGAGGAGATGGCGCACCGTATGCAGAGCTCGGACTTCGAGCTCGTCGTGACCGCCGTCGAGATTCAGCGGCAGGTCGGCGGCAACCTCGCACAGATTCTCGATACCATCTGCGAGACAATCGAGACGCGTGTCCGTATGCGCCGTGAAATCGAGACGATGACGACACAGGGCCGGATGTCAGGCATTGTATTGGCCGCCTTGCCTTTCGCTATTGCATTAGCTCTGTACTTCCTCAATCCTGCTTATCTGCAGCCGCTGATTGAGGATCCGATGGGAAAGATGGCCGTTGGCGGAGCAATCGTGATGGAGATCGTTGGCTATATTGCGATTCAGCGTATCGTGGATATTAAGATGTAGAATATAATTCCCTTTTGGGATTTATATAAAATTTTTTCATTCTATTTTTTTGAGGAGGAATTCATCATGATGGAGATTCTTGAGTATCTGAAGGCGCGTTATCTGAGTGAGAAAGCACAGGGCATCGTGGAGTATGCACTGATTCTTGCTTTTGTTGTTATTGTCGCGGCAGCAATTACGAATGCTGGTGATCTTCAGCAAAAGGTTAAGGCCGTATTCACTAACGTTTCGGGTGCGTTTTGATTTTAGATTGAATTAGTCTCATTACTAAGATGGAGTGGCAGTTATGAAAGTGAATTCAGAAAAGGGACAAGACATTGTTGAATTTGCTCTGATTCTGCCGCTTCTTCTTGTATTGGTGATCGGCATCATTTATACAGGATTCCTGTTTGCCGATTACCTGACGCTCAGTAATATGGCCAGAAGCTCTGCACGTGAAGCCTCTATGTCTACAGCAACAGACTATAGTGATATACAAGAGGCCTATGTGAAACAAGCAGAGGATTCTCAACGTATGTACGAAGTGAGCAGTAAGGATTATCAAATTGACAATGTCCAAAATGAAAACGGGAGTCAGGATGTGCGTGTGAGGATTCACGCAAAGATTCAGGATGACAATGCTCTCGTTCAGGCAATCAAAGGGTTTATCCCGGGTTCAAAGACATTGATTGACGATGGCTTTACCATCCAGTATCAAATGATTCGAGAAAACAGTTCTTCATGAGCAATGGGCTTTGCTCATTGTTCTTTTCTTTTGAAAACTCCTGTCTGAATTTTTTAGGCAGAGAAAATAGATCCGTTGCAGGGGGCAGATGCGATGTCGTTACTTACGAGGCTGGGCCGGAAAGACGGCGAAAATCATCAGGTACGTATCTTTGCCGCCGAGGAGAAGGAGGATACAGGCGAGGAGTCCTATCTGATTGTCAAGCAGCGCATCCACCAGCGCATCATCGATGAGATGACGCTCGCGGAGCAGCAGATCCTGACGGCGAATCATCAGGATCCGCGGCAGGTCGAGCAGATCATCGACGGCTATGTGCAGAAATATGTGGAGGAGGATCCGTTCCTGATTCCGCGCGGGCGGCGCAAGCAGCTCGTCTCGGATATCGCCGACGATATGCTCGGCCTGGGCCCGATTGAGTCCTTGCACAAAGATGAGTCCGTCACCGAGATCATGGTGAACGGGCCGTCGCAGGTCTACGTCGAGCGCATGGGCAAGCTCGAGCTCACGAAGGTGAAGTTCCACGATACGGATCACCTGATGCATATCATCGAGCGCATCCTGACGCCGCTCGGGCGGCGCATCGATGAGGCATCCCCCTTGGTTGATGCGCGTCTCGAGGATGGGTCGCGTGTCAATATCATCATCCCGCCGCTCTCGCTGAAGGGGCCGTGCCTGACCATCCGCAAGTTCTCGAAAAAGCCATTCAGCGTCGAGAACCTGATCTCGTTCGGCACGATGAATGAGAAGATGGCGGAGTTCCTGCGGGCCTGCGTCAAGGCGCGCATCAATATCCTCGTATCCGGCGGTACCGGCTCTGGTAAGACGACGACGCTGAACGTGCTTTCGTCGTTCATCCCGGAGACCGAACGCATCGTGACCATCGAGGATGCGGCAGAGCTTCGTCTGCAGCAGAACCACGTCGTGACACTCGAGGCGCGCCCCGCGAATATCGAGGGCAAGGGCGAGATCACCATCCGCGACCTCGTGCGCAACGCCCTGCGTATGCGCCCGGACCGCATCATCGTCGGCGAGGTCCGTTCCGGCGAGGCGCTGGACATGCTGCAGGCCATGAACACCGGCCATGATGGGTCGCTGACTACCGCGCATGCGAACAGCCCGCGCGATGCGCTGTCCCGCCTCGAGACCATGGTGCTGATGAGCGGGCTCGAGCTGCCGGTGCGTGCCATCCGCGAGCAGATTTCGTCGGCCATCGACTTGATCCTGCAGCAGTCGCGTATCCGAGATGGCAGCCGCAAGGTCACCTATATCACCGAGGTGCAGCACATGGAGGATAATATCATCACGACACAGGATATCTTCCGCTATGTGCAGACGGGCATCAATGAGAACGGCAAGGCCATCGGGCATTTCGTCTCGACCGGGCTGAAACCGAGCTTCTACGATAAGTTCGCGCTTTACGGCGTCGACCTGCCCGAGGATTTCTTTGAAGCGGGACAGGAGGATGTCTGATGCTGATTTTACGCCTGCTCTTTGCCCTGTCCGGTGCATGCTTCATCTTTCTGCTGATCCACTCCCTCGTGTACCGGAAAGTTTCGTCCAGCGATCTGCTCCGCGCGCGTCTCGATACGATCCGCGGGATGAATCGCAGGCCCCGGGCGCCCGAGCTGCCTTCTCTGGAGAAGAAGAATCTGCGCCGCCAGCTCAAGGATATCCCGTTTGTCGAGCGCGTTGTGCGGCCGACAGAGAATTATTTCTCCCATCTCGCGAAGCAGATGACCCCAAAGGAGTGGCGGGACTGGCTGCAGCGTAAAATCGTGCTCGCTGGCAAGGCAAAAGAAATCCGGCCTGAGACTTTGTTCGGCACGATGCTGGTTTCCGCGGCCTTGGTCTTCCTGATGATATGGTTTTATACCGCCAGGATGGGGACGGACGTCTTGAAGATGGGCTTGTTCCTGTTCTTTGGCACCATTGTCGGCGCGTATGTGCCCATTGTGGTGTTGAATTCCAGTATCCGGAAAAGACAGGAGCAGATTCTGCATCAGCTGCCGGAGGTGCTCGACCTGCTCTGCGTCAGCGTGCAGGCCGGCCTTTCGTTCGATGCGGCTCTGCGCAAGATCACGGTCCGAATGAAGGGCCCGTTGATCGATGAGTTCAAGCACTTTCAGGACGATGTGCGCATGGGCATGATCCGGCGCAATGCGATGAAGAACCTCGCGGCGCGATGCGACCTGCAGGATGTATCTCTTTTCATGACCGCACTGATCCAGGCCGAGAAGCTCGGCTCGAGCATGGGCAAGACGCTGAAGAATCAGGCCGATAATATCCGCGAGCGCCGCCGCCAATACATCAAGGCTGAGGCGATGCGCGCGCCAATCAAGATCCTGTTCCCGCTTGTCCTGTTCATCTTCCCGGCGATTTTCGTCGTGACGCTGTTTCCAGCGCTGCTCTCCTTGCTGAAAAATATATAAGGATGCAAGCCGGGGGCGTGCGAGGGAGGAAGTTTTGAGTTGAAAACGATACGTTGCAGCGTTCCGTCCAGAAATACAGAAAAAAAGAATCCGTCCCTCATGCTGGAGGTGGCGGATTCCTTTTTTTCGCGTTTCCGCGGCTTGATGCTGCGGAAAAAACTGCCGGAACGGCATGGGCTATTGCTTGTCCCGTGCAATAGCATCCACATGTGCTTCATGCGCTTTGCGATTGATGCGGTCTATATCGACAAGGACTACCGTATCCTCAAAGTCGTTACAAATCTGCATCCATGGATCGGCCTGTCGCTATGCCTGTATGCAGCCGGTGTCATCGAACTGCCTGCGCATACCGCGGCGCACTATGGCATGGTCTGCGGTGCTCAGTTGGAGATAGTCGATGCAGCGGGCGATGACGCCATGTGATATCTCATTCGTCATCATCGCTGACGAGAGAGACCGTGACCGTGCCGCCGCTCTTTCCAGAGTTTGTGTTATCGGTGAAAGTCTTATGTGTGGCGTGGATCTTCTGGCCGCCCGTTGTCAGATAGATGGACTTTGCAACGACGCTTCCGTAGATGGTGGCGTTCTGGCTTCCGTCAATCAGGACGGTGCCGTTCGGTGCGTAGACATAGCCGTAGAACGGGGAACTGTTCTGCATGGAGATATTGCCGTTCAGGGATACCAGCAGCAGATGGTCATTTTCATTGTCCGGTTTCTGGTTGGCAGGAATATTGACAGTGAGATCACCGTTGACGATGACGATTTTGTAGACGTTGTCCCAGACTTTATAGCTAAGATTGCTGGGATAGGTAGTTTCGAAGTCGCCGCAGGTCAGTCCCGGATAGATACTCGTGGTATGGCTGGGGTTCAGCTGATAGGATTTATTGGAATCTGCATCGAGGTAGACATGCGCGGCCTCCCGTTGGGCGAGCGACATAGCTTTATAGGCCTGAACCATGTCATACAGCGAGCTGGTCATCGGATTGTTTTTCGAATAGGAGATATCCACCTCAGAGGAATGGCTGCCCTGACCGGTGTAGTCTTCTTTCTTGCTGTTGCTCATGCGGTAGTAGTAGCGCCAGGTATATCCGCGCTGGCTGGAATCCGGGATCTTTTCGTCATTCTCATGGCCGGGCCGGATATGCGCTTTCCGCGTGGCTTCATCCTCGTCATCGTAAAAATATTGCTTGTCGCCGACCCAATAGCTGTCTTTTCCATCAAGGTAATGTTCCCCATAATTGTCGCGGTAATTGGACCAGAGCTCCGAGTCTTTGCTGGCGAGGCAGCTGAGCACATCGGCGGTAATGAAGTGGTTATCGTCAAGGTAAACTGGGCCATTGACGTGGACGTTCCCTTTGATGTCGATATCGCAGGAGTGGAATACGATGGCGTTCAAGATGTCATTCATGCCGCCCATGCGGTTCCAGCCGTCCTTGATCTGCGGCTTTCCTTTGTATCCGCCAATCATGGCATACTCGAAGATGCGAGGCGTATTGTTGCCGACATAGACGACCTTGGCCGTCGATTTTGCCCGGATCGTCTGCTCTTTCTCTATACCGAACAGCGAGAGGAAATGCATCGGGACGGTTTCTTCGCCGACAAGGGTAATCCTCGTAGCATTGCTATCTTTTTTGTCGGTGCTGTAGCTCAGATCGTGTATCTTGTAGGTACCGTCCAGCTGCTGATTCTTTTCCAGATATTCATTCACTGTGTCCTGGGCGGCTGACGTATCGTTTTTGCCATCCTCCGCATAGGCATGCCCGCCCGCGAGGACGGCCGCATCCGTGGCGTTCTGCAGGCTGGACTTATGGAGATACAGATTGCCGACATCGACGGCAAGGCCCGTGATCCCGATAATCAAAGGGAGCAGGAATGCCGTAAAAACGATGGCAACACCCTTTTGTCCGTTCTTTTTCAACCATCGCATGATGCATCGCTCCAGTAAACGAAACTTATAACATATTCCGTACTTTATTCTACTTCTATTTTATCATATTCTGGATTTCTATGCTAGAAAAAAGCAGAGATCTAGCCCTGCTTTGCGCCCTCAGGTAACCAGCCGAAGGACTCTCTTGGTGTGTTGCAGAAACTATCTGTCGAGTATCTTGCAGAGATAATGCGCGATTACACTTGCAAGTACAGATAGTAAGAGCGAAAAAGGATGCATACAAACGCGAAAAGAGCCCGGAATTCACCAATCCGGACTCTTTTTGTATGCTGATATCTGATATAACACAAAAACGGGAACTACCGAACGTTCCCGTTTTTGCCACCTCTATACATTCTCGCCAAACTACCACATAACGATATGTAGTAGTCCTCCCACGCTTATAATACAACATCTTGTGGTTGAATGCAACTAAAATTTCAAAAATTGCGGGCAAAGGGCGTATCCTGTGATAGAATAGAAGCAGAGAGAGAAGTGGATGACAGGGCGGAGGAAAAGCTATGCTGACAGGAATCATCGATATCGGCTCGAACACGGTGCGGCTCGCGGTCTATCTGATCGAGGGCAGCCGTATGGAGATGCTCATGAAAAAGAAGCATATGGTCGGGCTCGCCGCCCATGTGCGGGACGGCGTGATGCAGCAGAGCGGCATCGATGCGGCGGTGCAGGTCTTGCAGGGATTCCAGTCGTTCCTGCGCACGTTCCAGATTACGGAGGTCTATGCGTTCACGACGGCGGCGCTGCGCAACGCGAGCAACAGCCGCGAGGCCGTCGCGGAGATTGAGGCGCGCACGGGACTGAAGATTCAGGTGATATCCGGCGAGCGTGAGGCGGAGTACGACTTCATCGGCGCGACGCACAGCCTTGCGGCCGATGACGGCCTGCTGATTGATATCGGCGGCGGCAGCACGGAGATCGTGAGCTATGCGGGCCGGCGCATCCAGTCGAAGATCAGCTTGCCGATGGGGTCGCTCTCCATGCGCAGCCGTTTCGTCGCTGGCGTGCTGCCGACGCGCCGCGAGGCCCTGGCCATCCACGAGGAAGCCGAACGGATCATGGGGACGATGGAGGGATTCCCGGAATGCGGCGAGGAGATCGTCGGCATCGGCGGCGCATTCAAGGGCGGCTGTGCGCTCTACAACGCGCTGTTCCATCAGCCGGCCACGAACGTCCGCATGAACGCGGATCAGCTGCTCTCGCTGATCTCGCGCTTCCAGTCCGACCACGGCATTTCGCAGGACATGACCATCATGCTCATGAAGACCGTGCCGGACCGCATGGAGACCGTAATTCCGGGACTCATCATCGCCGATGTGCTTGCGGAACGCTTCCAGAGCTCCACCATCACCTACAGCGACTCCGGCGTGCGCGAGGGCTTCATTTACGCGGAGATCATGCAAGGGTGAGGCAGCCACGCAGGAACAAAAAAGTAGATTTTTCAACTGTTTTATGGTAAAATAAAGACAAAGAGAGACCGGCGGGTGGTGTCGTCGGCTCCCTCCGTATTTCTTGGATTTGAAAGGGAAGTCGTATACTACCAATGGGTTCTCCTTTCTTACTTCAAGGCAGTAACAATGCGTGTAGCGAGCGCTATCGCAAGCGACAGCTTTTCGTACAACGTCATGGCACTCACCCCTTTTTATGGAGGGGAACCGGCTCCGTCGGTCTGGTTACAGTATACAACGGAGCCTATGTGGATTGCAATAGCCCGGCTTTTCGGCTGGGCTTTGTTTTTGCTTTACAACTAATATGAGGTGAGATTGTGGATTTTGTTCAGGGAAAGGTTGTACCGGTCAATCTGGAGCATGAGATGAGGAACTGCTACATCGACTATGCGATGAGCGTTATCGTGTCCCGCGCGCTGCCAGATGTCCGGGACGGCCTGAAGCCGGTGCACCGTCGCATCCTTTACGCGATGCAGGAAGCCGGCATGGGCAGCAACAAGCCATACAAGAAATCGGCGCGTATCGTCGGTGAAGTCCTAGGTAAATATCATCCGCATGGCGACAGCTCGGTCTATGACGCGATCGTCCGCATGGCCCAGGACTTCTCGATGCGCTACATGCTCGCGGACGGGCACGGCAACTTCGGCTCGGTCGATGGTGACCCGGCCGCTGCCATGCGTTACACCGAGGTTCGCATGTCGAAGATTGCGGAGCTCATGCTGCAGGATATCGACAAGGACACCGTCGATTTCGTGCCGAACTACGATGAGTCGCTGAAGGAGCCGTCGGTACTGCCGGCGAAGTTCCCGCAGCTGCTCGTCAACGGCACGAGCGGCATCGCGGTCGGCATGGCGACGAACATCCCGCCGCACAACATGCGTGAGGTCATCGACGGCACGCTGATGCTCATCGACAACCCGGATGCGACCATCGACGAGCTCATGACGGTCATCAAGGGGCCGGATTTCCCGACGGCCGGACTGATCCTCGGCACGGACGGCATCCGTCAGGCCTATACGACGGGTCGCGGCGTCATCAAGTTGCGCGCGAACGCGCATATCGAGACGATGTCGAACGGCAAGCCGCGCATCATCGTGACGGAGCTGCCGTATCAGGTCAACAAGGCGCGCCTCATCGAGAAGATCGCCGACCTCGTCCGCAACAAGGAAATCGAGGGCATCACGGATCTGCGCGATGAGTCGGACCGCAACGGTATGCGCATCGTCATCGACCTGCGCCGCGACGCGAACGCGAATGTCATCCTGAATCAGCTCTACAAGCACACGCAGCTGCAGGACAGCTTCGGCGTCATCATGCTCGCGCTCGTCGACGGCCGCCCGAAGATTCTGAACCTCAAGGAAGTCCTCCACTACTACATTATGCATCAGGAGGACGTTATCACCCGCCGGACGAAATATGAGCTCAACAAGGCCGAGGCCCGCGCGCATATCTTGGAGGGCTTGACCATCGCGCTCGACCATCTCGACGCCGTCATCACGACAATCCGCGAGAGCCGCACGGCTGATATCGCGCGCACGGCCCTCATGGAGGGCTTCAAGCTCAGCGAGAAGCAGGCACAGGCCATCCTCGACCTCCGTCTGCAGCGCCTGACCGGCCTCGAACGCGAGAAAATCGAGGAAGAGTATCAGGAAGTCTTGAAGAGCATCGAGGAGTACAAGGCTATCCTCGCCGACGAGACGCGCATCCTCGGCATCATCAAGGATGAGCTCACGCAGGTCAAGGAGAAATACGGTGACGACCGCCGCACGCGCATCACGATCGACATGTCGGATATGAGCGCGGAGGATCTCATCGCCGAAGAAGATGTCGTCATCACGCTGACGCATAACGACTATATCAAGCGCATGCCGCTCGACACGTACCGCCGCCAGAACCGCGGCGGCAAGGGCATCAAGGGCATGGGCACGAAGGCGGCGGATTTCGTCGAGAACATGCTCGTGACAACGACGCATCACACGATTCTGTTCTTCACGAGCCGCGGGCGCGTCTATCATCTGAAAGCCTATCAGATCAACGAGGCGAGCCGCCAGGCGAAGGGCACGGCCATCGTGAACCTGCTGCAGCTCCAGCCGGATGAGAAGATCACGGCAATTATTCAGGTCAAGGAGTTCAAGGAAGACCGCTTCCTGTTCATGGCGACGAAGCAGGGTATCGTCAAGAAGACGAGCCTCGGCGAGTTCCGCAACCTGCATAAGGGCGGGCTCAACGCCATCAACCTCGCGGACGACGATGACCTCATCGGTGTCAAGTTCACGGACGGCGACAGCTACATTATGCTCGGCACGAAGGACGGCCAGGCCATCGCGTTCTCCGAGCAGGATGTCCGCTCGATGGGCCGCATCGCGCGCGGCGTGAAGGGCATCAACCTCCGTCGGGGCGACGAAGTCGTCGGCATGGACATCATGCGCCATAACGCGGATGTCCTGACCGTGACGGCGGGGGGCTACGGCAAGCGCACGACGACCGATGAGTACCGCGCACAGAACCGCGGCGGCACGGGCCTCAAGAACCTCAAGGTCACCGAAAAGACCGGCCCGGTCATCGGCTTCAAGGTCGTCCTGCCGGATCAGGAGCTCATGCTCATCACGGCCAACGGCATTGTCATCCGCACGACTGTCGCCGAGATCTCGACCATCAGCCGCAACACGCAGGGCGTCAAGATCATGAACCTCGACGAAGGCGACCAGGTCGCCTCCATGGCCGTCATGGATCAGAAAAACGACTGATAACGGATAATAGCCTTCCCCAGAGGGGAAGGCTTTTTTATTTTGTCTGAAAGCGCCCCTTTAATCTGGATTTATGATATAATATCATTATTGTTAGAAAATATTTAACCGGGAGATGGGACCTTGAAGAAAGCCGTTATTATCGGTGCGGGGCCGGCAGGGCTTACTGCAGCGTACGAACTACTGAAAAAGACCGATATCCATCCAATCATCTTGGAGCAATCCAACGCGACGGGCGGTCTTTCCCGTACGGTCAACTTTGCCGGCAACCGCATGGATATCGGCGGGCACCGATTTTTCACGAAAAGCGAGCCAGTCAAAGCGCTCTGGAAAAGCATCATGCCGTTCGCGTCTGCCCCGGCCTGGGATGACCGGCTCCTGCAGCGCGAGTGTCCGACCTTTGCAGATGGCGTCGACCCCGAGCAGGATGACCACGTTTTCCTGCTGCGTTCCCGCATCTCCCGCATCTACTATCTGCGGCAGTTCTTCTCATATCCCGTTTCGCTGTCCCTGCGCACCTTGCGGGGACTCGGTGCCCGGCGCGTGAACCGGATTCTTCTGTCCTACCTTTCGGCCTGCCTGAAGAAGCGCGACGAGAAGACGCTGGAAGATTTCATGATTAACCGCTTTGGGCGCGAGCTCTACCGGACGTTCTTTGAAAGCTATACGGAAAAGGTTTGGGGGCGGTCGCCGAGCCAGATCGGCGCAAATTGGGGCAGCCAGCGCATCAAGGGCGTCTCGCTTCTCGGCGTCATCCGGGATTTCCTGGATCGCCGCCTCGGCATCCAGCGGAAGAAGCAGGAAACCTCGCTGATCGAGCAGTTCTTCTATCCGAAATTCGGCCCCGGGGAATTCTTTGAGGATCTGGCCACAGAGGTCGAGCGGCTCGGCGGGGAGATACGCTATCAGCAGCAGGTCGTCGGCATCGAGGGAAGTTCGGATCGGCATATTACGGGGCTTCGCGTCAAGCGGACCGATGGCACCTGCGAGACGTTTTCTGCAGATTTCGTCTTTTCCTCTATGCCCGTTAAGGATCTTTGTGCGGCAATGCCAGTGGATTGGCTGCCGGACAAGGCCCGGGCGGTTGCAGAGACTCTCCCGTACCGTGATTTCATGACGGCCGGGCTGCTCGTCAATCGATTGGCGCTCAAAAATAATACGCAGCATAAGACCGTGAACGGCATCGTCCCGGACTGCTGGATCTACATTCAGGAGCCGGAGGTCAAGATCGGGCGGCTGCAGGTCTTCAACAACTGGTCACCGTATCTGGTCGAGGATCCGATGCATACCGTCTGGATCGGACTCGAGTATTTCTGTGCGGAGGGCGATGCGCTCTGGTCTATGCCGGATGAGGCGTTCCTTTCGTTCGCGGCTGGAGAGCTTGAAAAAATCGGCATCCTCGCCCCGCATGCCGTCATCAAAGGGCATGTCGTGCGCGTGCAGAAAGCGTATCCGGCCTATTATGGCAGCTATAGCGAGTTCCCCGTCGTGCGCAAGGCGCTCGATGCGGTGGATAACCTCTACTGCATCGGCCGCAACGGACAGCACCGCTACAACAACATGGATCACTCCATGCGCACAGCCATGGAGGCCGTGCGGCTCCTGAAGGATGGCATCGCAGACCGGACATCGCTCTGGAAGGTCAACACCGAATCCGATTATCAGGAAGAAGCATCTGCAGGGGAGGGAAAATGCTCGTGAACCAGCCTGATGGAAAAGCCGGAATCCTCAAAGATAAGAAGATTCCGGTCATCTTGTTCCTGTTCCTTTTTGTCGGCCTGCTTTTCGTCGGGAACCGCGTCGATAACGACACGTGGTTCTTGCTGAATCACGGGCGTTATGTGGATCTATACGGCTTCCCGCATACGGAGCCGTTCACGATACACGAGGGGCTGCATTTCATTATGCAGCAATGGCTTTTCGCCTGGATCCTTTGGAAAGTCTATTCCTTTGCCGGTGTCCTTGGGCTGCAGGCCTTCGCCTGGATCGGCGGGGCTGTGCTGATCTACCTCGACTACCGTCTCGTGCTCTCGGTCACCAGGAACCGGCAGATGGCGTTCCTGCTCGCGCAACTCATCGGGGTATTCTGCGGGATGCTCTTCATCTGTCAGCGGCCGCAGCTCTTTTCGTCCATCATCTTCCTGCTGGAAATCCTTGTGCTCGAGAATATCCCATGGGGGAAGAAGTACTGCTTTGCAATCCTATCGATACTTTCTGTGTTGCTGATCAATATCCACGCGGCGATGTGGCCGATGCTGTTCGTCTTCCTGCTCCCGTACCTCGCGGAATGGCTCGGGCAGCAGGGGCGGCTGGCGCGTTTTACCGCGCGTTTCCCTGAGCCTGTTGCGTGGAAAGGGCACGAACTGTTGATTCTGGCACTTGGCATGTTCGCGTTTGCCTTTCTGAATCCGTATGGGACTGAGGCGATGACGTATACCGCCCATTCCTACGGATACAAGGAGATCAACGCGATTGTCGGGGAAATGACGCCGCTTGTCCTCCGTGGGTTTTCCTCTATCCTGCTGATTCTGTTCATCGGCCTGTTTATGTTCTACGCAAGGCATCGCGCGCCGCTACGCTATTTCCTCTTTGCATTCGGTACAGGCATCCTGACGCTTTCCTCGGTCCGCAGCTTTTTCCTGTTCCTGCTTTTCGGCACACTGCCGCTTGCCTATATGCTCCGAGAAAAATATCTCGCGTATAAGCAGTATTATACGTTCCAGAAACTTTCCTTATCCCTGTTGCTCGGCCTGCTCCTCATGGGGATTTCTTATAAATACTATCTGCCGTTCCTTTCTTCGTTCAAGAATGATCAAAGGATATATATTGGAATCCTGCTTTTCTTTGCAGCTCTTCTGCTCCTGTCACTGGCCCGTTTCATTTTGCGTTCCAAGAGGCAGCACTGTTTTTCGGCATGGAAAGAACTCCTGCCTCCAGAAATCGAAAGGGATGGAGTGCTTTCTACCATTTTCATCCTGTTTCTGGTCGTTTTGCCTCCCATCATAAGCTGCTATACCCGTTCCCCCATCCAGCAGCCTCTGCAGCGCGCATCGGAGGTTCTGTACGCGGAAGCGTCACCAGAGAGTATCTGCCTCTATACGGGATACGACGAGGGCCCGTATTTAGAGTTCCAGGGCTTCCCATGCTATCTCGACACCCGCGCAGAAGTATTCATCAAGAAAGTCAATCAGCAGAAAGACATCTTTTTTGAATACTACGCCTTGCAGAACAACAAAATTGACTACCGGGATTTCCTTTCGCGCTATGCCTTCAACTACCTCCTCGTCGATGAAAACGACACCCTCTACTACAACCTCGCCAACGACGAGCACTACGAATGCATCTGGGACGCCTCCGAGGATCCATCCATATCCGCTCCCGATATCGCAGACAAAAATTACCGCATATTCCGTAAAGCGGATTAACTTTGTTTTCGTGCAAATTTACGTATTGGGTTGCAAGAGCCATTGCAGGACGTTTTGCTTTTGGATGCCGTCGTAGTTGGCCTCGGGGGAGATTTCGTCGAGGGTCAGCAGGTATTTCGGATATTGGTCGTGGATGGCTTTGAGCGGCTTCAGCTCGCGGTTCAGGACCTCCGGCTGCAGGGTGCTTTCTGCGACTTGGCAGTATTCCCGCATACCGGGGCGTTCGACGACGAAGTCGATCTCGCCTTTTGGAAGCTGTCCAACGTAGACTTTGCCACCGCGTCGCAGGAGTTCCAGATAAACAACATTCTCCAGGATATGGCCGGTGTATCCTTGATGAGAATGGTATTGTAGATGCCGGACAGATATTCCTCTACGGCTTCCGGCGTGTCTTGGAATTGTAAGGCGTAAGGGAAAGAACTGTTCCGGATATACGCGTTGTATTTTGCCGGTAAAGCAGGAACAGCGTGGGTTTCCCGCAACGGCGGACGCCGGAAACCACTTTGATCAGGTCGCGTCCTCGGAAGCGTTGCAGAAAATCGAGATACTCTGGTCTGGCAATCCATTTCATGGGAATCAACTCCTAAAAAGTCTTCAAGATACATAATTTTAGGAATGAAATCCAACTTTTTGTCATCATGGGGCAAAAATATAGCCGCTGCACGGGGGAATCCTGTGCAGCGGCTTTTGGAAAGGGAGGATATGCTTAGTCCTGGGCCGCGAGGAGCTGGCGGGTGTGGGCCGCGACTTGCTCGGGGGTGATGTCTTTGCGGCGGGCGACGCCGGTCTCGAGGGCCGCTTTGGCGACGGCCGCGGCGACGTTCGGCGCGACGTCCGCATCGAACGGGCTCGCGATGACGTTGTCCTCGGTGATGTCTTCCGGGGCAATGAGGTCCGCAATCGCGTGGGCCGCGGCTACCTTCATCTCCTCGTTGATCTCCTTCGCACGGACGTCGAGGGCGCCGCGGAAGATGCCCGGGAACGCGAGCAGGTTGTTGACCTGGTTCGGATAGTCGGAGCGCCCGGTCGCGACGATGCGCGCACCGGCCTTCTTCGCGAGCTCCGGCATGATTTCAGGCGTCGGGTTCGCCATGGCGAGGATGACCGCGTCCTTGTTCATCGAGCGTACCATGTCCTCGGTGACGGCCCCGGCGACGGATACACCGATGAAGACGTCGGCGCCCTTCATGACGTCGGCGAGCGTGCCGGCCTCTTTCTCGAGGTTCGTGATTTTCGCGATATCGTCCTTGTATGGGTTCATATCGTCCGTGCGGCTGGCGTAGATGGCGCCGTGCGAGTCGCAGAGGATGATATGGCGCGTCTTCATGCGGTAGAGCAGGCGCGTGATGGCCTGTCCTGCGGCGCCGGCGCCGTTGACGACGACCTTTGCGTCCTCGAATTTCTTGCCGATCAGCTTGAATGCGTTGATGAGCGCGGAGACGACGACGATGGCCGTGCCGTGCTGGTCATCGTGGAACACGGGGATATCAAGCGTCTTCTTCAGCTCGCGCTCGATATCGAAGCATTCCGGCGCTTTGATGTCCTCGAGGTTGATGCCGCCGAAGCCCGGCGCGATGAGCTGCACAGCGCGGATGACTTCCTTCGGATTCTTCGTGTCGAGCGCGATTGGGTAGGCGTCGACGCCGGCGAAACCTTTGAACAGGATGGACTTGCCCTCCATGACCGGCAGGCCGGCGCCCGCGCCGATGCTGCCGAGGCCGAGGACGGCCGTGCCGTTCGTCACGACGGCGACGCTATTGCCTTTCGCCGTGTAGTCGTAGATCTTCTCCGGGTCATCCTTGATGGCGAGGCATGGCGCCGCAACGCCCGGCGAGTAGGCGAGCGTCAGATCTTTTGCACTGCGCAGGGGAACCTTGCTCGTGATCTCGATTTTCCCGTGATGTGCTTCATGAAGCCGGAGTGCTTCTTCGTTTACATTTGCTGCCATAGCTAAGACTTCCCTTCTTTTATCGGAAGGCCGGCGATTGCCGGCGGAATACGCTTTTCTGTTGTCTTTCAGTCTAACGGAACTCGCGGGGAAATTCTGTGCCATCGGTTACACTTCTTTGATGTTGTAATCGGTTACAACATTTTTTTCCTTTGACTCTATTATAACTCCGTTTTTCGTATTGACAAATATGAAATTTCCATTGTTTGCATAGGAAAAAGTTATCCAGATAAAGGAAAATAGCGGTAATCCGAGGAAAAATCTTCTCTAGGATTATCGCTATTTATGTAAACATTCGTGGTATTTATTTTTCGTTACTGCCCTTTGCCTGTGGTTTCGGAGTGTGACGGGGTGGAGCCGCCGGCATTCACGTTGACGTCCTCACCGCGTTCACTGCGGCTCGCGGCTGTGTCCTCGGAGCGGCGGTCGTAACTGCGCGAGGAGGAGCTGCCCTGCGAGCTCTCCTTTTTCGAGCTTTCCTTCAAGCCGCTTTCCTTATGGCTGCTCTTCGATGCCTTGCCGATGGAGGTATCGCCTGCCGGAACCTCCTTTGCCGTCGACGGGATGGAATTCTTGTATTCCTGCTGAGCGCGTTCCATCTCCTGCTGGGCGCGTCCCGAGAGGTGCAGGCCGAGCGTGTTCGCGAGCGTGGCTCGGAGCTCGGCGATATCCGGAATCCAGTAGCTGACGCCATTGATGTAGAGCGGCTTGCCCGGAACCATGTCCGTCTTGAGGCCGTTCTTGCGCGACTCCTTGAGCGTGCCGGCGAATTCGAGCAGCTGGCGCACGGAGAGGTCGGTCTTCACGGAGCTCACGATCTCGCTGATGACGGCCGGGAGCTTCGGGATGATGGACGGGCTCGTCAGCTTGTCCATGCAGGCCGCCATGAACTTCTGCTGGCGCTTGATGCGCCCGATGTCGCCTTCCTCGTCGCGGTAGCGCACGTAGGTCACGGCCGTCTTGCCGTCCATGTGCTGCATGCCCGGCTGCAGGTCGATCAGCAGGCCACCGTCGTCGTCCCATGGATCCTCGTAGTACATGCGCTTCTCGACGTTGATATCGATGCCGCCGAGCGCGTCGATGATCTTCTGGAACGCATGCGTGTTGATGACGATGTAGTGGTCGACGTTGACGCCGAGGAAGTTCTCGACGGTATCCTGCGCGAGCTTCTCGCCGCCGAGGACGCCGCCCTTGGCGCTGCCGAAGGCATAAGCCGCGTTGATCTTGTCAAAGCCGTGCCCCTTGATTTTGACGCGCGTGTCGCGCGGGATGGAGAGCAGGGCGGCCTGATCCTTCTTCGGGTCGATGGTCGCGAGCATCAGGGTGTCCGAGCGGCCGACATCGTCTTCGCGCGTGTCGACGCCCATGATCATGATGGTCGACTTGTCCTTGGCGGTCATCAGGCCGTCCTCCGCCTGATCGCCGCTTCGGTCGAGCAGGCTGTTCGAGGCGAACAGCGCGCCGGCAGCCGCCGCAGCGATGAAGCACAGGAAAAGGAGCGCCCATGGCCAGACATGCTTCTTTTTCCGGCGTTCTCTGCGCGAGCTGAGCCGGGGAGGTATGGTGGAATTTGGCAAAAATAACCCTTCTTTTTTCGATTCAGGTACAAAATCCGATACTCCTCCATTATAATGAAATCACGGGGGAGAAGCAACGATTTTTCAGATACAAAGCATAGAATAGCAGGGAAATCTGATTTTTGAAAGGAAGATGTCTCGTGGCAGAGGAAATCGAGCGGAAATTCTTGGTGAAGGACAGCTGGCAGCCGAAGGAGCAGGGCGACCGTATCGCGCAGGGCTATCTGTCGACGGAGCCGGGGCGGACGGTGCGCGTGCGCGTCCGGGCCGGCAAGGGATACCTGACCGTCAAGGGGAAGAACGACGGGATCCGGCGCCTCGAGTTCGAGTACGAGGTGCCGCTCGCGGATGCGGAGGCCATGCTCACGCTCTGTGAGCAGCCCATCATCGAGAAGACGCGCTATGTGGAAACGGTGGATAAATCCGTCTGGGAAATCGACGTCTTCGAGGGGGCGAACGCCGGGCTCCGCGTCGCGGAGGTCGAGCTGCCATCGGCCGGTGCGCCATTTTCGCGGCCCGAATGGCTTGGCGAGGAGGTTTCCGGGCAGATACAGTATTACAACTCCAGCCTCCAGAAACACCCGTTCCGGGAGTGGTGATTATCCACCTGGATGGGGGATATTTCTGTGTGGCAGAACACAAGATATAGGGTTTGCTGAGGAAAAAGGCACTATATCTTGAGTAATCCACAGATTTACACACATTATCCACAAGTCTGTTCTGGAATGGGAGGGACTTCTTGCACAGATTGGGGAAAAGTGTGTTCTTCCCAGACGGGAAAGGCATTCTGCCATCCTGCACGGGAAAGTTATACACAGTTGTGGATTATTATGTGGATAAACTGGATTCCCGTGGATAAAGTGCATGAATCTGTGGGTAAGCCCTGTGGAGAAACGGAAATTTTTTTGACAGGAGAAAGGATTTTCGCGGCGGGAGGGCTAATATATAGTTATGACCGATTACGCGAAACGGAAGAAGAAGTGAAGATACAGGGGGGCGGGAGTATGGCAATGCTCAATGAATCCATGGTGAATACGCTCGTGCAGCAGGCGATGGAGATTATGCACAATGCCTATGTGCCGTATGGCAAGGTGCCGGTCGGTGCGTGCATCCTCGCAAGTGACGGGACGCTCTACGCGGGGTGCAATATTGAAAATGCCATCCCGGCGTTATCCACAATGGCAGAGGCAGTGGCGCTGCACCGCGCGGTCGCGGACGGCAAGCGGGAGTTCGACGGCATCGCGGTCGTCGCGGACAAGGAGGAGCCGTTCATCCCGAACGGGGCAGTGTGCCAGCTGCTCGCGGAATTCCATGTGCCGGAGGTCGTCATGGCGAACATGAAGGGCGAGGTCAAGCAGGTCGAACTCTCGGAGCTTCTGCCCTACGGCGTCCGGATCCATCAGAATACGGATTTCCAGATGTTCGCGGATGATGTGGACGCGGACTGATCCGGAGTGCGGTGAAGCGGCTGTGCGCCTGTTGACGCGCGGCCGCTTTTTCCTATGGAACGCTATACAAAGCCGGGGGAAAACGTGTATAATAAGACAGAGCATATTCATTTAGGAGGAAAAGAAGCAATATGGACGAAAAAACCATTCGGGAAAAGGCCGTGGAGACGCTGGAAATCGAGTCGGCCGCTGTCCGGAAACTCACGGAGAACATCGACGACGGATTCGTAAAATCGGTCGAGTGCATCCTGAACTGCCCGGCGCGCGTCATTGTGACTGGCATGGGGAAATCCGGCCACATCGGACGCAAGATGGCCGCGACGTTCGCGAGCACGGGTACGCCATCGTTCTTCCTGCATCCGGCCGAGGCGTTCCACGGAGATCTCGGCATGGTCACGGAAAAAGATATCGTCATCGCAATCTCGAACAGCGGTGAGTCGACGGAGACCATCAAGATCCTGCCAATCATCCGCCGCATCGGCGCGACGATCATCGCGATGACGGGCAACCGCGAGTCGCAGCTCGCGCAGGCCGCGGACTACGTCATCGATATCGGGCATGAGAAAGAGGCCTGCCCGCTGAACCTCGCGCCGACGACGAGCACGACCTGCACGCTCGCGATGGGCGATGCGCTCGCCGTCGCGACGATGTCGGTGCGCAACTTCACGAAGCAGGATTTCGCGCTGTTCCATCCGGGCGGAGCGCTCGGACGCCGTCTGCTGCTGAAGGTCGAGAATGTCATGCATTCCGGGGATGAGAACCCGGTCGTCGAGGGCTCGCATTCCGTGAAGGACGCGCTGTTCACGATGACGGAGAAGGGGCTCGGCGCGGTCTCGGTCACGGACAAGGATGGCAAGTTCATCGGCCTGCTGACCGATGGCATTGTGCGCCGCGCGATCGCCAAGGACTACGCGTTCCTCGACAAGCCGGTCTCGGATATCATGTACAGCGAGCCGCTGACCATCAAGAAAAACGCGATGGCCACGGCGGCGCTGTCTGTCATGGAGAAACATCAGCCGCGCCCGGTCACGGTCCTGCCGGTCATCGAGGACGGCAAGCCGGTTGGCATGATCCATCTGACCGACCTTCTGAAGCAGGGCGTGATCTGATACAAGAGTTCCACAATGAGGTGAGCAAGCGTGTTTTTGGAGGAAATGCGGAAAGCCGCGGCGGCATACGGCGATGGCCTGTCCCTTTCTGACGAGCAGCTGCAGCAGTTTGACCTTTACCAGCGGCTGCTGCTCGAATGGAATGAGAAGATGAACCTCACGGCCATCACGGAGCCGCACGATGTCGCGGTCAAGCATATGGTCGACAGCCTGTCCGCCTATACGCCGGAGCTGTTCCATGACGGCGTGTCCGTCATCGACGTCGGGACAGGGGCAGGGTTCCCGGGCATCCCGCTGAAGATTTTCTGCCCCGGAATCCATCTCACCTTGATGGATTCGCTGCAGAAGCGCGTGCATTTCCTGCAGGCGGTGGTGGATGCGCTCGGGCTCACGGAGGTTCAATGCGTGCACGCGCGCGCGGAGGAAGGCGCACGTCAGAAGGCGTACCGCGAGCAGTACGATATCGTCGTGAGCCGCGCGGTTGCGCGCCTGAGCGTGCTCGCGGAGTATTGCATGCCGTTCGTGAAGCGCGGCGGGTATTTCCTCGCGCTGAAGGGCGCGAAATACGAGGAGGAGCTGCAAGAGGCCAGCAAGGCCATCAAGGTGATGGGCGGAAGCCATACGGAGGCGCGCCGCGTCACGCTCCCAGGCCTCGACGATGTGCGCGCGGTCGTTGCGGTGCACAAGACCATGCCGACGCCGAAAGCCTATCCGCGCAAGGCCGGCACGCCGGCCAAGAAGCCGATCCTTTGACGATGAGAAGGGGGATAGCGATGAAGAGCACGATGAATCTGCTGGTCGTTTTGTTGTCTTTGGGACTGTGTGCCATGCCGGTAGCCTGTACGGCGACTGGCGAGAATCCGCAGGGGGATACGCGCACAGCGGAACAGATTATCGCGGAAATGCAGGCAAAGCGCGCGGCGCGTATCACGCAGGAAGCCGCAGCTCAGAAAAATGAAAAAACGAATGTCGACAATGGCAAGATAACTGCCAAAGCGGCGGCGCAGCAGGAGCCTAGAAAACAAAAGCAGCAGAAAGCGCGCTATGTCCAGCTGCTGAATGACAACGGCTTCAACTACGCCATGGACACGCAGAACGCGAAATGGATCAAGATGCCGCATTCCGGGGACGAGTACATCGTCGACGTCTGGGTGCGCTTGGATTCCGACGGGACGCAGAAAGAGGATGCGAAGAAGGATGCGGACTATCACTATCCGCAGACCTATTACCTCGAGCATTACTACATCCGCCCGGATCATCAGCAGATCCAGTTCCTCTGCGAACTCGAGGTCACGGGGCGCCCGGACAACGCGATCCATGAGCGTGCCTACAGCATGGGCAACTGGGAAGACCTCGTGCCGGGATCCATCGAGGACGATATCTACCATGGCGTCCTGAAGAACATGCCAAAGAATGCGCTGACGGGCAAGAAGAATGGCGGCAAGAGCCTGCGCGACGAGATCGAGGACAAGCTCTGGATCTCGATGTAAGATATGGCTGCTTGTGGATAAAATAAAAAATATCCACAGATAATGGGATAAAATCTGTGGATAGAGTGGATAAAAGCCTCCCCGCAAGGGGAGGTATTTTTTAATGGTGGAACAGGCGGATATGCGTCATGGCCATGGCCATGTTGTATTTGTCTGCGGTCTCGATGACGTTGTCATCGCGGATGGAACCGCCGGTCTGCGCGACGTAGGACACGCCGCTCTTATGCGCGCGCTCGATGTTGTCGCCGAATGGGAAGAACGCGTCGGAGCCGAGGCAGACGCCGTGCTCTTTCTTCAGGCACTCGCGCTTCTCCTCCTCGGTGAATACGGGCGGCTTCTCGGTGAACACGCGCTTCCAGTCGTCGGTTTCGAGCAGGTCGCGCCACTCATTGCCCGTGTAGACGTCGATGGCGTTGTCGCGGTCCGGGCGGCGGATGTCATCCTTGAACGGAAGCGCGAGAACCTGCGGGCTCTGGCGCAGGAACCATTTGTCGGCTTTGTCGCCGGCGAGGCGCGTGCAGTGGACGCGGCTCTGCTGGCCGGCGCCGATGCCGATGGCCTGGCCGCCGTAGGTGTAGCAGACGGAGTTCGACTGCGTGTATTTCAGCGTGATCAGCGCGATCAGCAGGTCGCGTTTCGCATCGTCCGGGATGTCCTTGTTCTTCGTCACGATGTCGGTCAGGCAGCTCTCGTCGATGACGACGTCGTTGCGCTTCTGCGAGAACGTCACGCCGAAGACCTGCTTCGTCTCGACCGGCTCCGGCTCGTAGGACGGATCCATCTGGATCACGAGGTAGTTTCCCTTGCGTTTCGTTTTCAGGATGGCGAGCGCTTCGTCGGAATAGGACGGCGCGATGATGCCGTCGGAGACCTCGTGTTTCAGGAAGGAAGCAGTTTGCGCGTCGCATTCATCGGAGAGCGCGACGAAATCGCCATACGAGCTCATGCGGTCGGCGCCGCGCGCGCGGATGTAGGCCGTCGCAATCGGGGAGAGTTCCGTGTCCTCGACGAAGTAGATGCGGCGGAGGATGTTCGTGAGCGGGACGGCGACCGCGGCACCGGCCGGGCTCACGTGCTTGAACGATGCGGCAGCGGGCAGGCCCGTCGCGCGGCGCAGCTCGCGGACAAGTTGCCAGCTGTTCATCGCGTCGAGCAGATTGATGTAGCCGGGTCTCCCGTTGAGCACCGTGAACGGCAGATCCTTTCCGCTGTCCATATAGACTTTCGCCGGTTTCTGATTCGGGTTGCAGCCGTATTTGAGTTCCAGTTCCTGCATGATTGATCTCCTTTTCTTTTCCATAAAGCTTATAAAGAAAGCCGACAAATCCGGGCTTCCTCTGCCCAGACGGTCGGCTCTTGCTACGCAATCTCGCGCGCCGCGCTCCCTGTGGTATCCTCCACCTCCGTCAGTCACGCGGCTATACCTCTATTAAATACAAAAAAGGGACATTTGTCAAGTTTTCTGGCGGCGGGCCGCTCCTTTTTTTGTTCTTCGTTTCATGGCGTTGGAGTAGTTTCTGCGGCGTTTTTGTGGTATGATATAGGATGATATGGGAATAAACCGAAATATTGCGATTCCAAGGGGGATTCGACATGTTGAAAAGCATTGCAGTCATGACAAGCGGCGGGGACAGCCCGGGAATGAATGCCTGCGCACGCGCGGTCGTACGCACGGCGCTGTATGAAGGCGTGGACGTCTGGGGCATCCGCAGCGGCTATCACGGGCTGCTCGAGGAAGATATGTTCAAGATGGAGCGCAAGGACGTCAGCGACATCATCCAGCGCGGCGGCACGTTCCTCGGCACGGCGCGCTGCAAGCGCTGGAAGACGCCGGAGGGGCGCCGTCAGGGCTATGAGAACTTGAAGAAGCGCGGCATCGAGGGCCTCGTCGTCATCGGCGGCGACGGCTCGCTGCGCGGTGCTTCGCTGCTGTCGAAGGAGACGGGCATGCCGATCGTCGGCCTGCCGGGCACTATCGACAACGACGTCTGGGGCATGGACTACACGATCGGCTGCGATACGGCGGCGAACACGATTGTCGATGCGATCAACAAGCTGCGCGACACGGCGTCGGCACATCGCCGCGTCATCGTGCTCGAGGTCATGGGCCGCCAGTGCGGCTGGCTCGCGCTCGTTTCCGGTATCTCGGGCGGCGCGGAGTACATCCTGATCCCGGAGGAAGAGTACGACCTCGATGAGATCTGCACGAACATGGCCGAGGCCTACAAGAAGGGCAAGCGCTATATCCTGATGGTTGTCGCTGAGGGCGCGGGCAGTGGCCCGGAAATCGGCAAATATGTCGCCGAGAAGACGAAGCTCGACACGCGCGTTTCCGTGCTCGGGCACATCCAGCGCGGCGGTTCGCCGACGGTCATCGACCGCGTGCGTGCGAGCCAGCTCGGTGAGAAGGCGGCGCTCGCCATCATTTCCGGCATGTCCGATATCGTCTTCGGCTTTGCCAAGGGCCATGTCGTCGCCATCGACCTGCACGATGCGGTCAACAACAAAAAGAAGATCGACCCGGATTACATGCACCTCGCAAAAGTGCTGTTCTGATAAAGGAATACGGGTATTTCAGGCATTCGCCGCTGTCCAATCGGGCAGCGGCGAAATTTTTTCAAAAAAAGTCAAAATTTTTCTTTTTGACTTATTGACTTTTTGACCTATTTGAGTATAATAATAGTTGTGAAGGGGATGAGGGAACCGGAAAGAGCCCCGGAGGATGAGGCGCCGTTCCCGATGAACCGGATAAAAAATCAAATGCTTTCGAAAGGGGATCTTGATTATGTTTGGTTTGGTTCCATTTGTCGGTGGTAACGATCTCAGCAAGGAAGACAACATCTTCGATCGCCTGATGAACGTCTTTGATGAACCGTTCATGAACGGGTTCCACGTACCGGATTTCAAGGTGGATGTCAAGGATAACGGCAGCAGCTACGACCTCACGGCTGAACTGCCGGGCATGAAGAAAGACGATATCTCCCTGACCTATAAAGATCACTATCTGACGATTGCCGCGAAGAACGAGAAGAGCGACGATCAGAAGGACGACAAGGGCAACTACGTACGCCGCGAGCGCAGCCAGAGCAGCATGAGCCGCTCCTTCTACATCGACAACATCGATGAGAGCAAATGCACGGCGGAGTACAAGGATGGCATCCTTTCCGTCCACATGCCGAAACTCGAGAATACGGCTGAAGATGGCCATACGATCGACATCGACGGCGCCGCTTGATTCAGCGGCATAAAAGCGCCTGAGGCGTGACAAGAGAAGCACCGGTGTGTTGCAAGAAGCAGCATGCCGGTGCTTCTTTTCGGGTAAATCTTACCGACAACCAGCGGATTCGCCTGAAAATGATCCAGGCAAGAGATTCACAACGGTACCAATCAAGCGGCACAGGGAGCATATCCTGAACACCATCCGACTTGGACTGAGCAATGCTAGAATTGAAGCAACAAACAACAAAATCAAGTTGATTATCCGCAAGGCATATGGTTTCCGGAACATACAGAACATGATGGATATGGTGTACCTCGTATGCTCAGATATCCGGATTCCACTTCCTAACAGAAAACCTATGCTAGAGGGACCGGTTTAGTTACAGGGGAAATCGGCATTTCTTGCCCACAGGGATGCCCGAAGAGCCTTTTTCATGCGCAGTGAGAGAATGCGGCGGTCAGGCGGCGGATGGGGAGGAGTTTCAGGATGATGCAGCAGAGGATGAAGTCCGGGATCAGGTAGGTCGCGTTGAATACGGCCGAGTATACGGCGGGATTCATGCCCTCGGGTGCGTAGGATGCGAAGAAGACGATGCCGGAGATGAAGTGGCAGATGAAGCGCGCGGCGAACGCGAGCGCAGCCGAGGCGGCGCGGTGCATGGGGAAGAGCCCCGCGAGGCCCATGCACATATAGGGGAGCGGGTAGTCAAACAGCACCTGCACGGGGTGCACGATGAACGGATTCTGCATGAGGTTCAGGAAGCCGTACAGGCAGCCGCCGGCAGCGCCGGCGACCGGGCCGAACAGATACGCGAGCAGCAGAAGCGGCACCATGCCGCCGAGCGTGATGCTGCCGCCCTGCGGCATCGTGAAGATGCGCAATTGCTCGAGCACAAAGGTCGCGGCAATCATGAGCGCGGTGAATACGATTTCCCGTGTGGTGAAATGAAAGTGAAACATAGACGAGTTCCTTTCCAGTGAATCAGTGAATGCATGAATATGGAACTTTCCCTATCCAGCTCATCATCATCGACTGCCCGATTGACTACGGCGAGAATATGAAGCTCACGCACCATCTGGAAGAACTCATGAAAGAGATCTGACGGCGTTTCCTGCGCCGATTCCTGCGCTGCCCTTAAGGGACAGCGCTTTTTTCTCGATAGTCTATTTGAGAGGATATCTCCGGAAGGGGGAATACGGGATGGATACGATGAGCATTGCGGCCCTGTCCGTCGGCATGACGCAGGCACAGACCGCGCAGAGATTTGACACCGCCGTCCTCAAGATGTCGATGGACACATCGGCGGAAAGCGTCACGGGTCTGCTCGATACAATGGGCGAGAGCCTTGACCCGAACCTTGGGCAGAACCTCGATATCCTGGCCTGAGGGCAAAAGTTGCCTTCCCCATAGGGGAAGGGGAATCGCGTTAGCGGTGGATGAGGTGTTGGCTCAATATTGGAGGTACATAGAAATGTTCTTCAAGGTATTGCCAACACCTCATTCGGCTGTTTTGGCAGACAGCCACCTTCCCCTCAGGAGAAGGCTTTTTCTTTGTCAAGGCCGCGGTAGAGGCCCGGGCGGCGGTCATTCAGGATATCCATGCTCTGGCGGATCTGCTGCCGGATGACGGGGCGCAGGTTCGCGAACAGGATGGCCTCGCCCTCGCCGGCCTCGGCGAGAATTTCGCCCCATGGGTCGATCAGCGCGGAGTGCCCGGCGAGCGGCTCGCCGCTTGGCAGGGTTCCCGCCTCGTTGCATGCCGCGACGAAGATCTGGTTCTCGATGGCGCGGGCGCGTATCAGCGTCTGCCAGTGGATCAGGCGCGCGAGCGGCCAGGCGGCCGGCAGGAACAGGATCTCGATGCCCTCGAGCGCGAGCCGGCGGGCGAGCTCTGGAAAACGGATATCATAGCAGATGAGCACGCCGCAGGTGACGCCGTCGAGCTGGAAGGTCACGAGCTTGTCCCCCACGGTGAAATCCTGATCCTCGCCGGAGGGGGAGAACAGATGCGTCTTATGATAGGTCGTGACCTGCCGGCCGAGCCGGTCGAAGACGTAGCAGCTGTTGAAGATCTGCGGCCCGATGGCGTTCGCTACGCTGCCGCCGACGATGTTGACTTGATACCGCTTCGCGAGCCGCGAGAGCGTCGCGCGCGCGTCGCTGCCGTCCGGGTCTGCGTAGTCCCGAATCGGCTTCGGGTAGAAGCCGAGGCGCCAGAGCTCCGGCAGCAGGAGGGTATCTGGCCGGTCGTGCATGGCCTGTCCCGCCATGCGGTAGAGCGTGCCGGTATTCTTGACCGGCTCACCGGGCAGAATCGGTATCTGCAGGATGGAAACTTTCATATAAGCACCTCAAAGAGAAGGGAGATGGTATCGTGGAACGCGTATCTTATGCGGTCGGTGATATCGTACGGATGAAGAAGCCGCATCCATGCGGCAGCAAGGAATGGGAGATTCTGCGCACGGGCATGGATTTCCGGATCAAATGCCAGGGCTGCGGCCACATGGTCATGCTTCCCCGCGCCAAGTTCGAGCGCGCCGTGCGCGAGACCGTGCAGAAGGCCACGCCGCAGGACTGAGACATATTCCTATAACTAGAAAAATAGCCAGCCTCGTGGTATACTGATGATACCGGCGGAGCTGGCTGCCCTTCTTTACGGAAGGGGGCATGTACAATGAGCACCTACGAGAAGCTATCTTTGCTGATAGCTTTTGCAACGCTCGTTGCAACTGTTCTCAAGTAATGCAAGGAATACACCAGACCTGAAGTGACAATCGTGTCCTCACATTCATTATAGAAGGGGCACCGGCGCTTCGACCCGCCGGTATCCTTTTCTTCATGCTTCCATTGTAGCATGAAGAATTTTTTTTTGCAAGGAGACTCGTGTTTTGGCGGACTCTCTTTTTCTTGTGTTACATTATAAATTGTTTGGGGATAGAGCCTTGTCAACCGGTTTCCGATATGGTATAGTAAATGCATGTTCATTTGGAGAGAATAAATGGAGAAGGAAACTTGGAAACTTCCGCATGGAAACTCTCAGAAATGAACGGGACTGTAAACGTTTATGTACATTTAGAGGAGGAGTTTCTATGAAGAAGACTCTCGCAGCGGCACTGACGACGGCTCTCGTTCTCGGCGCAGCAAGCACGACGTTCGCGGCGGCTAACCCGTTCTCGGATGTTCCGGCAGACCATTGGGCGTATGATGCGGTTGCGCAGCTCGCAAAGGACGGCGTCATCGAGGGCTATGGCGATACGACGTTCCAGGGCAACAAGAACATCACGCGCTATGAGATGGCACAGATGGTCGCAAAGGCGATGGCAAAGACCAACGTCTCGACGAACGATGCTGCTCTGATCGATAAACTGAAGGCCGAGTTCAGCGATGAGCTCAACAACCTCGGCGTCCGCGTGGCAAACCTCGAGAAGAATGCGGATAAGGTAAAATGGAACGGCGAGGCTCGTTTCCGTTATCTGAGCACGCGCCTTGAAGGACAGCCGAAGAAGAACAGCTATCCGTTGCAGTTCCGCCTGCTCCCGTCGGCTGAGGTCAACGACAACTGGCATGTCAAGGCTCGTCTGACGTCTGCAACGAATCTGAACACGGACAGCGGCGACACGAATACGAAGCTCACGTATGCTTATGCAGATGGCAACTACAAGAACTTTGAGCTCAAGCTCGGCAAGATGCCGTTCTTCTCGACGTCGGATGCTGGCCTTATCGTGGATGACTTCTTCACGGGCGGTCAGCTGAGCTTTGGCAATAAGCTCAAGGCTACGTTCGAGGGCGGCCGCTTCAACATGGCGAACGAATCTAATGCACATCTCAGTGATGCTTTTGATTCGAATTCCGCTGCGGACTATGCCGGCCTTGATCTCGGCTATGAGAACGGCAAGCTCGGTTTCGGCACTGGCTACCGTTACTTCAAAGACGATGGCTTCAAGAAGGTCGACAACTATAAAGACGGCAAGTCCACGTCGAACAAGGCGCAGATTTGGTCTGTCGGCACGAACTACAAGTTCGATAATAACTGGACGGTTCTCGGCTCCTATGCCAAGAACACGGAAGCAGACAACTATGCAACTTCGCATAACGTTGAGTTCGACTACAAGGGCGCTTCCAACGCGAATGCAGGTACCTGGGGCGCTTATGCCGCTTACCGTTACCTTGGCGAGAACGTCTCCTTCGCTCCAACGTATGACACGTTTACGTCGATGACGAACAAGAAGGGCTGGGAACTCGGAGCTGACTACGTTCCGTTCAAGAACGTCCATACGTACGTTTCCTACTTCGATGGCAAGGATCTCCAGGATCGCACGGATGCCAAGATGCTCTTCGGCCGCCTGAGCTACTTCTTCTAATCGAACACCGTTTCTTGTTTTTTCCAGCAGGCTCTCACTTGGTGAGAGTCTGTTTTT
Source organism: Selenomonadaceae bacterium (assembly GCA_036733925.1). GTDB lineage: Bacteria > Bacillota > Negativicutes > Selenomonadales > Selenomonadaceae > UBA2897. Next base: position 67,948 of record DAIMZO010000007.1, read on the forward strand.
TGTATTAAAGAAGCCGCGAAAAAACGGCACTTTTCACTTAATCACGATATAGCGCGCAAATAACATTTGACTTAGTCAAGTTTAACTGGGAAATAATGGTTATCCGGCCTCGGACGTGCTATAGTATAGGTGTTCGAAGGGAAGAGGTTCCGAGAATGAGACTGAGGAAACAAGGCCACTCATGAGGACTTCAAGGGAAAGCCTCAAGCCCTTCGGCATCAAGCAAAAGGTTTTGATCTGAAGGAGGAGTTTCCAATGAAAAAGACTCTTGTATCTGCTTTAACGGCTGCTCTGGTTGTTGGTGCTGCAAGCACGACGTTCGCTGCGGCGAACCCGTTCTCGGATGTCCCGTCCGACCACTGGGCGTATGACGCAGTAACGCAGCTCGCAAAAGACGGTGTCATCGAAGGTTACGGCGACACGACGTTCCAGGGCAACAAAAACATCACGCGTTATGAGATGGCACAGATGGTCGCAAAGGCCATGGCAAAGACCAACGTATCCTCGACCGATAAGGCGCTGATTGACAAGCTCGCTGCAGAGTTCAGCGATGAGCTCAACAACCTCGGTGTCCGCGTCAGCAATCTCGAGAAGAACGCCGACCAGGTAAAATGGACGGGCGAGCTCCGCGCTGATGCTTCGCATAAGGAAGTAAAGGACAATAACGGTCATAAGACGAAGACGAATAAGTATCCGCTGAAGCTCCGCCTCGAGCCAAGCGCAGAGATCAACGATCACTGGCATGTCAATGCCCGCCTCGATGCAACGACGAACATGAACACGGACAGCGGCTCCAACGACAGCGATAAGGTTTCCCTCGAGCGCGCTTACGCACAGGGCGACTACAAGAACTTCACGGTCAAGGCCGGCAAGATCCCGATGGCGATTGACAACGTCCTGCTCTATGATGACGAGCTCTCCGGCGCTTCCATGACGTTCGGCAACAAGCTGAAGGCTACGGTTGAGGCTGGCCGCTGGGATATGAGCAAAGGCCTCGACAAGAACGACATCTATTCGAAGTCGGCAGTCAAGTCGGCGTTCAAGAACGATACGACGGATATGTACGGCATCGGCCTGCAGTATGGCTTGGGCAAGGCTTCGGCAGGCGCTTCCTATACGTACCTGAAGTCGGATGGCTTCAAGAGCGTTGGGGGCTATAGCGACAGCAAGAACGTGGACAAGGCCAGCACTTGGGGCGTCAACGGTTACTACCGTTTCGACCAGAATACGGCTCTCGGCGGCATGTATGCACAGAACACGAAAGCGGATAGCTGCGATAAGGCTGGCAGCGTAGAGTTCAACTACAAGGGTGCGCAGAAGGCAAATGCAGGCACTTGGGGCGCATTCGTCGGCTACCGTCATCTCGGCCAGAACGTCGCGTTCGATCCGTTCTACAACGATGCAGAAGCAGGCCAGAAAGGCTGGGTTGTCGGCGCGAACTACACGCCGTTCAAGAACGTCGTCGCACAGGTCAACTACTTCGACGGCAAGACGCTTGACACGGATAAGGATGCTTCAAAGGTGTTCGGCCGTGTTCAGTTCTTCTTCTGATTGACTAAAAGCATAAAAGCCTTCCTCAGGGGGAAGGGCACGAGTCCGGAGGACGAGCGTGCAAAGCTGACCGCGTTAGCGGTGGATGAGGTGTTGGCACAATTTGAGGCACATAGAGATGTTCTTCAAATTGTCGGCAACACCTCATTCGTCTGCCCTATCGGGCACCCACCTTCCCCTGAGAGGAAGGCTTTTTTTGTAGAAAAAGAAAATAATTCTCAACTGGGATTGACAAGTGAGAGTATACTATGGTATACTTAATTTCAGCCAAGGTGAGAAACCTTTGAAACGAATCGGAGGAAACATGGAGACTCGCGAGATGTTTCATAGGATTAGCCTTTGGTTCCTATTATTATCTGTTTTACCAAAGGAGGAGTTTCTTATGAAGAAGACTCTCGTATCGGCTCTGACGGCGGCTCTCGTCGTCGGCGCAGCAAGCACGACGTTTGCGGCAGCGAACCCGTTCTCGGATGTTCCGTCCGACCATTGGGCGTATGATGCGGTAACGCAGCTCGCAAAAGACGGTGTCATCGAAGGCTATGGCGACACGACGTTTCAGGGCAACAAGAACATTACGCGCTATGAGATGGCACAGATGGTTGCAAAGGCCATGGCAAAGAGCAACGTTCCGCAGAACGACAAGGCTCTGATTGACAAGCTCGCCGCAGAGTTCAGCGATGAGCTCAACAACCTCGGCGTCCGCGTCAGCGCTCTCGAGAAGAACGCCGACAAGGTGAAGTGGAACGGCCTTGCAGAGTACACGCTTGACCGCCACAATGTCGAGCATCAGGCAGATGCAGAGGGTGACCACAAGAACGACCTGACGTTCCGTCTCGAGCCGTCGGCTGAGGTCAACAACAACTGGCATGTCAAGGCTCGTCTCGATGCAAGCACGGATCTTGCAAAAGACGCGGGCAGCGACGGCAAAGTCACGCTGAAGCGCGCATGGGCGCAGGGCGACTACACGAACTTCAGCGTCAAGCTCGGTAAGTTCGCACCGATTGATAACGACCTGATTGCCGATACGACGTTCTCGGGTGCTGAGGTTTCTTTCGGCAAAGTTGCGAAGTTCACGCTCGGCGGCGGCCGCATCAGCAAAGATGACACGGAACTCAGCGAGGCTGGCCTCAAGAATGCAGGCGACTACATGTATGTCGGCGGCGACGCGACCATCGGCAAGCTCTACGGCGGCGCTCGCTGGCACTATGTCAAGGCGAAGAGCGGCGACAAGTTCGCTTATAAGGACAACAACAGCAAGACGGATCAGGCCAACATCTGGGCGCTCCGTGGCGGCTACAACTTCGACAAGAACGTCGGCTTCAACGGCTTCTATTCCGAGAACGCCGATGCGGACAGCCTGAACAAGGCTGGCAGCGCAGAGCTCACCTACAAGGGCGCTGAGCAGGAGAATGCTGGCACTTGGGGTGCATGGGTTGCTTACCGTCACCTCGGCCAGAACGCGATGGTGCAGAGCACGTTCGATGCGGTTCATCTGAACGAGAAGTCTTGGGAAGTCGGCGTGAACTACGCTCCGTTCAAGAACGTTGTCGCACAGGTTCGCTATGCAGATGGCAAGAACTTCAAGACGTCCCCGAACAAAGACGTCCATGACTTCTGGGGCCGCGTGGACTTCTTCTTCTGATTCTGTCAGGACGAGATTTTCTGCAAAAGAAAAGGATCTCCGCTTTATGTGGAGACCCTTTTTTCGTATATGGAATTTTGCCGCGTTTATTGACTTGCATGGAGAAGGAAGCTAGAATAAAAGCGGACTATTCCTTGCGGTACGCCGCATTCTTGCAAAATGAATTGCGAAATAAACTTCGAGAGAAAAGGAGTCTGGGATTATGCCGAATCGTCCGGCCTGGGCAGAAGTGGACCTGGGAGCCATCAGACACAATTATCGGGAGATCAAGAAATGCATACAGGGCGGCGCAAAGCTCTGTGCCGTCGTCAAAGCCGATGCCTACGGGCACGGTGCCATCCCGGTCGCGCGCGTCGCGGTCGAGGAGGGCGCGGCCTATCTCGCCGTCGCGACGCTTTCCGAGGCCATCGCGTTGCGGGAGGCCGGCTTCACGACGCCAATCCTGATCCTCGGCATCGTGATGCCGGAGGACGCGAAGGATATCGTTGACTACGATATCACGCAGGTCGTCTGCGAGTACCCGCTTGCCGAGGCCATCTCGCGCGAGGCGGTACGTCAGCAAAAAATCGCGAAAGTGCATCTGAAGGTCGAGACGGGTATGGGACGCATCGGCATCCGCCCGGAGGAAATCGGCGCACTCGCGGAGCGGGCCAGCCATCTGCCGAATGTCGAGATTGAGGGCATGTTCTCGCATTTCGCGACGGCGGACAGCGCGGACAAGACCTATGCGCACGAGCAGCTCGCGCGTTTCAAGCAGGCGATTGCAGAGGTCGAGAAGCGCGGCATCGGCATCCCCATCAAGCATATCGCGGAGTCCGCGGCAATCCTCGAGATGCCGGAGGCGCATTTCGATATGGTGCGCGCGGGCATCATCCAGTACGGCATGTGGCCGTCTGACGAGGTCACGCACCCCATTGCGCTTCGGCCCGCAATGAAGCTCTCGGCGAAGGTCGTATTCCTGAAGACCATCCACAAGGGCGAGAGCATCGGCTACGGCCGCCAGTTCGTCGCGGAGCGGGAGAGCCGCATCGCGACCCTGCCGATTGGCTATGCGGACGGCTATATCCGCGCTTATGGGAATGGCGGCGTGGTCGAGATCGGCGGCAAGCGTGCGCCAATCGCGGGCCGCGTCTGCATGGATCAGGTCATGGTCGACGTCACGGATATCCCGGATGTGCGCGAGGGAGACATCGCGACGTTCTGGGGCTCGGAGACGCTGACGGCCGATGAGGCGGCGGGATGGCTGCACACAATCAACTACGAGCTCCCGTGCCTGATCTCCCCGCGCGTCCCGCGCGTTTACCACGAATAAAGCCTTCCCCATAGGGGAAGGTGGTTGCCCGAAGGGCAGACGGATGAGGTGTCGGCAATGCCTTGAGGAACATCTCTATGTGCCTCTACCTGTTAGAACTGAAGGTTTGGTGGACTCGGCAGCTTATTTCAGCTGGTCCTTCCAGTACGCAAGATCCGGTGCGTTCAGCGGCAGGTCGATGGTCTGCCCGTTGTCGTAGTAGAAGCGGAACCGGACTTCCTCGGCCTTCTGGATGGCCGAGAGACTCGCGCGCGGCAGCTCGACGAAGAGCTTGTTCTCGGTCTTGTAGTGGCCTCCCTGCGGCGGGGTCTGCTTGACCGCGGCCTTCATTTCCCATGCCTGCCCGTCCGTGTACAGGATGGCGTCCGGCTTCAGCTTCGCGTCGTCGTAGCGGGAATCCCAGATGGTCAGGATGGCCCCCTCGAGCGCGCCGCTCTCCGTATGCGAACTCTGGAAGTCGATGCGGCAGTAGGCAGACAGGCTGTCCGCCGTCCGGTGGTCAAAATGCCAGGCATAGGACAGCCCGAACGTGCCGACGAATACGCAGAGTATGGCGGTGATGGTCAGAACCGTAGGAGCGGAAAGAGAAAAATGACGGAAATTCGGATGAATGTGTATGCGCATAACAGCCTGCCTCTCATTTTTTCAGGATTTAGTAGTATTATAGCATGAGATAGAAGGGAGCGGAAAGAAGCTATGGCGATAAAATTGATTGCGTTCGACCTCGACGGGACGCTCTTGACCTCAGAAAAGATCGTCTCCTCGCGCACGCTCACGGCCATCGCGGCAGCACGGGCGCGCGGCGTCTACGTGACGATCGCGACGGGGCGCATGTTCAAGGGCGCGGAGGTCTTCGGCAAGCAGATCGAGGCGAACGCGCCGCTAGTCTGCTGCAATGGCGGCGTCGTCGAGCCCATCGGCGCGGAGAAGCCGCTTTTCGCGCGGAAACTCCGTCCAGAGGCCGTGCGCGGCATCCTGCAGCTCTGTCATGACCGGAATTGGTATGTCAACTGGTATATCGACAACATGGTCTACGTTGAGCATATCGACAACGACTATTTCTACGCGTACCGGACCGTGCCGGATCTGAAGCTCGAGGCGACGGGCGACCGCTTCCTCGACTATACGGAAAACGTCCTGCAATGCGTCGTGCGCGACCTCGACGGCCATGTGCAGAAGATGGTCGAGGTCATCGCGGCCGAGTTCCCGGATGACGTCACGGCGCAGCAGAACACCGGATGCAGCGCGGATATCACGCCGCGTGGCGTCAGCAAGGCACTTGGCCTCGACTGGCTCGCGAAGAAGCTCGGCGTCGCGCCAGAGGAGGTCATGGCCTGCGGCGACGGGGACAACGACCTCTCGATGCTCCGCTATGCCGGGACGGCGGTTGTGCCGGCGAACGGTCTGCCGGAGGCGAAGGCGCTTGCGACTTACGCCGCGGATTCCAACGACGAGGACGGCATCGCCAAGGCTATCGAGGAATTGGTATTGTGCTGAGCATACGAGTATAGGAACAGGGATACAGGGGTGAAGAAGATGGCAGAAGAAAAACGCGGCGCCGGGGAAGCGGCGCTGGATGCGGAAAAAGAGAAAGACGCGCGTGCGGACGAGCTGCCCGCGGAAGCCAGCCGGGCAGGAAAGCAGGAAAAGGATTTCCGTCTCGTCATCGTCACGGGCATGTCGGGCGGCGGAAAGACGCAGGCATGCCGGTACCTCGAAGATCTCGGGTATTTCTGCGTGGATAATCTGCCGCCGGTCTTCATCCCGAAATTCGTCGAGCTCTGCCGCCATTCAGGCGGGCATGTCGGCAAGGTCGTGCTCGTCGTCGACACGCGCAGCCGGGAGTTCTTCGATACGTTCGTCAACGTGCTCGAGACGATGGACAAGGACAATATGTCCTACGAGATGCTGTTCATGGACGCGTCGGACGCGGCGATCATCCGCCGCTACAAGGAAACGCGGCGCCGGCACCCGCTTGCGCCGTCCTCGCGCATCACGGACGGCATCGCGAAGGAGCGGGAACGGCTGGCGTCGGTCCGCGCGAAGGCAACCTATATCGTCGATACGTCGGATCTCCGCAAAGCAGATCTGCGCGACAAGATCCACCGGCTTTTCGGCACGACCGAAGGGGAGCAGATGAACATCAACGTGCTTTCATTCGGCTTCAAGTTCGGCATGCCGCTCGACGCGGACATGGTGCTCGACGTGCGCTTCCTGCCGAACCCGTTCTACATCGAATCTATGCGGCATAAATCCGGCACGGTGCCGGAGGTCGCTGCCTATATCCAGAAATGGCCGGTCACGCAGGAATTCGAGAAGCGGCTCGACGCCCTGCTCGATTTCCTCGTGCCGCAATACGTCAAAGAGGGCAAGAGCCAGTTCGTCATCGCGGTCGGCTGCACGGGCGGCATGCACCGCTCGGTCTTCATCGCGAAGCATATCTTTGACCGGCTTTCGAGCCGCGGCTACCCCGTGAAGCTGGAGCACCGCGACCTGATGAAGAACGATGTGGAAGAACATGTGCGTGAGGAGTGCTGAAAGTGCATCTATTGAAATGGCTGTACCCGGGCATGCGCTTTAAGCGGTGGCTTCTGCTGTTTTCGGTCGGCGTCATGCTGATCAGCCTCGGGCTGGCTCTGGTCTTCAACTACAAATACATCGATGTCGTCGAGGAGGCGATTTTCCGCGCGGTCTACCTCTGGAAGGGGAGCTATGACTACGCGTTCACGACCTTTGTCGGCATCCTCGTCGTTCTGTTCGGCATCGTGCTGATGCTGATTGCGACGCGCTTCGTCATCCGCTCGGTCATCACGGTGCTGCTGCCGGATAATTCGGAGCGCCTCGTCGACATCATCTACGAGAAGCGGAAGCTCGACAAGGGTCCCTCGGTCACCGTGATTGGCGGAGGGCACGGCCTTTCCGTGCTGCTCCGCGGCATCAAGACCGCGACATCGAATGTCACGGCGGTTGTGACGGTGGCCGATGATGGCGGGTCGTCCGGGCGCCTGCGCGAGGATCTCGGCATCCTGCCGCCGGGCGACCTGCGGAACTGCCTCGTCGCGCTCGCGGATACCGAACCGCTGATGGAGAAGCTTTTCCAGTACCGCTTCAAGGGGAAGAGCGAGCTCTCGGGGCATTCGTTCGGCAACCTCTTCATCGCGGCGATGACCGAGGTCACGGGCGACATCGAGCAGGCGCTCAAGGAGTCGTCGAAAGTCCTCGCGGTCAAGGGCAACGTGCTGCCCGCATCCAAGGAGCACGTGCGCCTCGACGCCATCATGGAGGACGGGACGATCGTCGAGGGTGAGTCCCATATCCCGGAGGCGCATAAGCGCATCCACCGCGTGCGCTTGTTCCCGGAGCATGTGAAGCCTGTGCAGTCCGCGCTCGACGCGTTGACGCACGCGGATGCGATCATCCTGGGGCCGGGAAGCCTCTACACGAGCATCATGCCGAACCTGCTCGTCGACGGCGTCGCGGAGGCCGTGCGCAAGAGCAAGGCCATCAAGATCTATATCTGCAACGTCATGACGCAGCCCGGCGAGACGGACGGCTATACGGCATCGATGCACGCGAAGGCGATTCTCGACCACGCGGGCAAAGGGGCCATCGACTTCATGCTCGTCAACGACCACCCAATCTCGCGGGATATGCGCGCGTTCTATGCGGAAAAGGGCGCGTATCCGGTAGAGATAGACGAAGAAGCTATCAATGCGCTCGGCATCGGCTTCGTCAAGGCCGATATCATCAATGAGAGCGACGTCATCCGCCATGACCCGGACAAGCTCTCGCGTGTCGTCATGCAGACGGTCATGAAGATGACCGGGCGCGGCTGAGCGCATGACGTGTGCCGTGTGCGTGGAAAAATACGTGGAAAGATAAAAGGAGGCGGACGGTTGGCATCGTTTGCGACGGAAGTCAAGAATGAGCTCGCACGGCTGAGCGTGGAGAAAGAAACAGACCGGACAGCTGAACTCGCCGGCCTGCTTCGCATGAGTGCGGCTATCCTGTTCGGTCAGCATGGGCGTTTCGGCGTGAACTTCACATCGAAGAACGCGGCGGTCTCGCGCAAGGCCTTGCAGCTCTTCAAGCAGGTCGAGCCGGGCATGCGGACGGAGATCGCCGTGAGCCGATCGCGCCAGTTCAACAAGCACAACCAGTACGGCGTCCGCGTCGTGCCGTCCCTCGAGGGGACGAACTTGCTCGAAAAGCTCGGTTTCCTGCAGGGCGGCAGCCTCAGCATTGAGCCGAATGGGAAGCTCCTGCGTGGGACATTGAGCCGCGTGGCCTATCTGCGCGGCGCTTTCCTCGGCGGTGGCAGCGTCAACCGGCCGGAGGCGAGCTACCACCTCGAGATGGTCACGGGGAACTACGCGTTCGGGAAATTCCTTTACGATATCCTGCGGCGCATGGCCTTCCCCGTCGGCATGACCGAGCGGAAGGACGGCTACCTCGTCTACATCAAGGAGGGCGACGCTATCGTCGATTTCCTCGGCATGCTCGGAGCGGACGCGGCGGTTGAGGCCTTCGAGGTCGCGCGCAATGTCAAAGAGGTGCGCGGGCAGGTCAACCGGCTCGTGAACTGCGAGACCGCGAACCTGCAGAAATCCGTCGACGCGGCGGGGCGGCAGATTGAGGCCATCCGTACGCTCAAAAGGCACGGGCTCTATGAGGAACTGCCGCCAAAGCTCAAGAAGGCCGCGCAGATGCGCCTGCAGCATCCCGACGCGAGCCTTTTGGAGATTGCGGAAATGCTGGATATCGGGAAGTCCGGCATCAACCACCGTTTCCGGAAGATACAAGACTTCGCCGGTCGTGCGGAGGCACAGGCGCGGGAAAGTTAGGAGAGAGAAGAACATTGCGTTTGCGTGTTTATCAGCGCGGGGAAAGCCGCAAGAAAAAATTCGTCCGGTGGGCAGGCAGGTTCGCTATCCTTGCCCTCGGGCTTTTTGCCGTGCTTTTCCTCGGCCTTGCTGCCTGGACGAAACTGACGCCGGCGCCGGAAGGCGTCCTGGTGCTCGAATACCATCTGGTCGACAGCGGCCCGGTGGACGACGAGGGGCGGGCCTACAACGTTCCGCCGGAGGAATTCGCCGCGCAGCTCGACTATCTGCAGCGCGAGGGGTACACGGCCATCACGATGCTCGATTTCATGAAGGCCAAGAAGGGCAAGGTACAGTTGCCGGAAAAGCCGGTCATCCTGACCTTCGATGATGGCTATGAGGACAACTATACGGAGATGCTGCCGATTCTCGAGGCGCATGGCATGACGGCCGTCGTCTACATGGTCACGAACGATATCGGGCAGGCGGGCTATCTGACTTGGGATGAGCTGCGCGACATGCAGGCGCGCGGCATCGAGATCGGCAGCCATACGGCCGACCATCTGCCGCTGACAACGCTGCCTGCGGCCCAGCAGGAGGACGAGATCCGTCTTTCAAAGCTGTTGCTGGAGTGGAACGGGATCCGAACCGTGTTCAGTTTCTCCTATCCGAATGGGGCCTACGACGAAGCGATGCCGGAGATGCTGAAGCGGAATGATTACCTGACGGCCGTCACGGGCGATCCGGGAATCAATACCTTCTCGACGAACCCCTATGAACTGCAGCGTGTCAACATCCCGCGCCCGCGGTTCGGGCTCACGGAGTTCCGCCTGCGCCTATGGAAAGCGGAACTCATGACGAGACTCGGCATCCACCAGCATATTGAAGAATAAGGGAGAAACTTGATTTGATACAGTCTTTTGGAAAAGTTATTCTTTGCGCGGTCGCCGCATTGAGCATCGCGTCCGCGGCATCTGCCGCACCGCGCCATCTGTCCGGGGCGGGATCGGAAACGGTGGTGATGGATCAGGCGAAGACGGATCGGACGATTGCCGTCCAGCCGTCGGAGAGCGGCCGCACAATCGTGACGACGAGCCGGGGCACAGAGGCGCAGCAGGCTGAGCCGGAAAAAAAGACCTGGAAGCCTGCATCGCGCATGGCCCATATCCTGCCGATGCAGACCGGGGATGCGGAGGGGACGCTGATCTTTTCCGACAGTCCGGAATATGTCGCACAAGATGGCATTCTGTACCAGGATATCGTGTCTGGGCCGGCACGCGTTTTCTACTATCATCTGAACAGCCAGGACACGGATAAGAAAGTCGCCGTCGTCCTCGAGGCGCAGGAAGACTATACTGAGGTGCGCGTCACGCGCGGCGGCATCGGCGAGCCGAGCACGGACTACCTGCACACGGGCAAGGGTGCGCAGAAGAATTATTTCGGGAACCGGCGCTTTGACCATCTCTATATGATGAAGGGCAGCACGCGCCTGCTGGATCCCGAGATGGACAATATCGTGCTCGCTCCGCAGCAGCTGATCTGTGGCACCTATGACTTCAAGACGAATCATCCGGTGAAGGTCATGGTCATCATGTACCCGGCGGACGGAGACCCGCTCGAGTTCTGGAAGAGCGCGGATATCCTGCCGAAGGATGAGATGCGCCTGCGCGGCACCTATGCGGGCATGGACCGCAAAATGGCGGCAGCAAAGGAATACGATGCGGATAAAGACGGCATCGTCTATGTGCCGCTGGCCGATAATGTCCACGACCTCTATCAGACGGGCGTCGATGCGACCGATGGCAGCGCGGTGACGGATTTCGGCAACTATGGCATCAACTACGACATCCATATCCCGCTCAAGGGCGATCGCCCGGTCGATGTCTACCTCTGCCCGCTCGGCGGCATCTATGCCGGTGCGATGACGGTGCGGCTCGGCGAGCGCGGACGCGAGGATCTGATCCCGACGCCGTTCGGCCGCGGGTACTTCGGCGATACGACGCCGCCGGAGCCGGATAATATCCAGAAGGCACGCGATGAGGGAATCTGGATCCTGCCGCAGACGGCGGAGCTCGCCTACCTCGGCACCTATAAGGCAGAGGACGATCCCTACTTCATCTTCTCTCCGCCAGGGGCATCAAATCTGCCCATGGCACTCGTGCTGATCCCGGCCCTTCATGACTGATTCCTATCCTCCCCTGCAGGGGAGGATATTTTTTTGAAAAACTTTCAAAAAGGTGTTGACAGGTGCGCTCGATTGATGTATTATAAATGAGTCGCTTGAAGCGAGGGGCTCAAAAGCCCGGAGCCAA
>DAIMZO010000008.1:0-78693 GCA_036733925.1 Selenomonadaceae bacterium
CGGAGGGGGAATATGAATCAAATTTTATCGGGTTTCGTGAGACGGCTGGCAATGTCCCTGGCCATCGGCACGGCACTGATCTTGGCTGTCCTCGTGCATCTCGGGGCGGCCCGCCTGATCGGTGCGGTGCTGGCCGGGTACCTTGCCGCCGGCGTGTGCATCTGGACGCTCGTTTTTCGGACGTGGCGCGGCGCGAAACAGGCAAAAGTCAACGCAGCGGCAGCAAAAGGGCAGATGCTCTGGGGGTTCGTCTTGCGGCTTTTCGTATGCTTTGCAACGCTCGCCGCAGCGGGCATGATCGGGAAACAGGTTTTCGCCGCGACTGCGGCGGGGCTGCTTTTCTTCTATGCCGCCGCGATGATCCAGCTCGCTTATGCGAACTACCGCGTCATGCACGGGAAGCCCGATAAAAAATAAGGAGACCGCGATTCCATTTTCCCGGTCTTGTAAGGAGGTAGAGTGTATGCAAGAAGAAATGATTGTTCGTAACGTGATGTCGTTCTTTGACGGCGGCATGAACCTCAATATGCAGACGCTGTATATGACGTGGCTCACGATGGCCGTCGTGCTGCTGATCGCGTATCTCGCGACGCGGAACCTGAAGCTGGTTCCGTCGGGATGGCAGACCGTTATCGAAATGATCGTGACTGGACTCAGTTCGCAGGTCGACGGAACGATGGGCAAGCGGGGCCATTTCCTGGCGCCGTTCATCATCGCCCTGTTTATGTTCCTGATCACCTCGAACTGGCTGGGGCTGATTCCTGGGCTGTCGTCGCCGACCAATGATCTGAACACGACGCTCGGCCTGGCCCTGCTCGTCATCGTGATGGTGCATTTCCTCGGTGTCTACATGAAGGGCACCCATTACCTGAAGCACTTTTTCGAGCCGACGCCGGTGTTTGTCATCATCAATGCGATTGAGGAAGTGGCAAAGCCGATCACGCTGTCGTTCCGTCTGTTCGGCAACATCCTCGCAGGCGAAATCCTCATTCACATTCTGGTCAAGCTGATGCCAATCTGGATGCCGATCCCATCGGTACTGTGGCTGGCGTTCAGTATCTTCATCGGTGCCGTCCAGGCATTCATCTTCACGATGCTGTCGATGGCGTACCTTGCAAACGCAGTCAAGATAGAAGAACAGGAAGGATAAAAGGACTTCCGTTCGGTTTCAACTTTTTTAAGGAGGACGTATTTCATGGAAAACGCAATTATGGTCGCAGCTGCCCTCGTTGGTGCAGGTATCTGCATGGGTCTCGCAGCAATCGGCGCAGGCCTCGGTGATGGTCTCGTCACGAGCCGCTTCATCGAAGGCATCACGCGCCAGCCGGAAGCGCAGAGCAAGCTCTTCACGAATACGCTGATCTCGGTCGGCCTGATCGAGTCCATGGCCATCATCGCAACGGTCGTCGCGCTGATCATGCTCTATGCGAACCCGCTCATCAAGTGATTTCGGCGGATTGGATGAAGAAAGGAAAAGGAGGCATAGCCGTTGATCACTTTGAATAGCACGTTCTTCGTGCAGATCATCAACTTCCTGATCCTCGTTGCTCTTTTGCGCGCATTCTGTTACAAGCCGGTCGTCCGGATGATCCATGCGCGCCAGGACAAGATCGCCGAAAGCCTGCAGAAGGCGGATGACGACGCGGCCGAGGCCGACAAGCTCCTCGCGGATTACAAAGCGAAGCTCGCAGCCGCACAGCAGAAGGCCGAGGAGATTGTCGCGAACGCGGAGAAACGCGCGGCGGCAGAGCGTGAGGAAAGCGTCAAGCGGACGCGCGAGGAAATCGTACAGATGAAGAAGGCGGCTGAGGCCGAGATCAACCGTGACCGCGAGCGCGCTGTCGAGCAGCTCCGCGCACAGATGGTTGCACTCTCCATGGCAGCAGCGAGCAAGATCATCGAGAAGAATATGGATGCAGCGGACAACGAACAGATTATCAACGAGTTTGTACACAAGCTCGACCAGGATAAGATTGGTGATCTCTCATGCTGAATTTACAACTAGCACGCAAATACTCCCGCGCCATCTTCGAGATTGCGCAGGAGGAGGACAAGCTCGTACCGTATGGGAAGGAGCTCGCCGATATCCGCGTCGGCCTCGATTCCGTGCCGGCCGCGAAGGCGTTCCTGACGAATCCCGTCGTTGAATCCAAGGCGAAGAAAGACCTGCTGACGAAGCTCTTCGAGGGAGAGGTTTCCGAGGATATCTACCACTTCCTGCTGCTTCTCGTCGATAAGCGCCGCATTGGCCTGATCGACGCCATTGAGGAGCAGTACCGCGCGATGTCCAACAAGGCGCGCGGCATCGTCATCGCAGACGTGACGACGGCCGGCAAGGCAAGCAAGGAACAGCAGAAGAAGATCCAGAGCCGCCTTGCGGAAGTCACCGGGAAAACGATTGAGCTTCGCCTTCACGAAAATCCGGCGCTCATCGGCGGCGTGGTCGTCAAGATCGGCGACCGCCGCATCGATGGCTCGATTGCCGGACGTCTGGAGACGTTAAAGAAGGAATTACTGGCTAGTAAGTGAAAACTGGGGTGACAGCGAAGTTATGAAAATGAATCCGGAAGAAATAACGGCTATCATCAAAGACCAGATTAAGAACTATGATGTAGATCTTAACGTCGATGATGTGGGCACGGTTATTGAAATCGGCGATGGCATCGCGCATATCCATGGCCTCGAAAAGGCGATGGCGGGCGAGCTGCTCGATTTCGGAAATGATGTATATGGTCTGGTCCTGAACCTTGAGCAGGACAACGTCGGCGCCGTTATCTTGGGCGGCGAGTCGACAATCAAAGAGGGCGACACGGTGAAGCGCACGGGCAGGATCATGTCCGTGCCGGTCGGTAAGAACATGATCGGCCGCGTCGTCGATGCGCTCGGCCGTCCAATCGACGGCAAGGGTGCCATCGAGTCTGAGGGCACGCGTCCGGTCGAGTTCCACGCACCGGGCATCGCAGACCGCCAGCCGGTCAAGGAGCCGCTGCAGACGGGCATCAAGGCTATCGACGCCCTCGTCCCAATCGGCCGCGGCCAGCGCGAGCTGATCATCGGCGACCGCGGCATCGGCAAGACGGCCATCGCGGTCGATACGATCCTGAACCAGAAGGGGCAGGACTGCATCTGCGTCTACGTGGCAATCGGCCAGAAGGCCTCGACGGTCGCGCGCGTCGTCAAGACGCTCGAAGAGCGTGGCGCGATGGCGTACACGATCGTCGTCGCGGCGACGGCTGCTGAGAGCGCGCCGCTGCAGTATCTCGCACCGTACGCCGGTGTCGCGATGGCAGAGCATTTCATGTATCAGGGCAAGGCGTGCCTCTGCGTCTACGATGACCTCACGAAGCACGCGGCAGCATACCGCGCCATGTCCCTGCTGCTCCGCAGACCGCCAGGACGCGAGGCGTATCCGGGCGATGTCTTCTACTTGCACTCCCGCCTGCTCGAGCGCGCGGCCAAACTCAGCAACGAGCTCGGCGGCGGCTCCATCACGGCTCTGCCAATCATCGAGACGCAGGCCGGTGATGTCTCGGCGTATATCCCGACGAACGTCATTTCCATCACCGATGGCCAGATCATGCTCGAGACGGATGCGTTCAACTCCGGTATCCGCCCAGCAATCAGCGTCGGCCTCTCGGTCTCGCGTGTCGGCGGTTCGGCACAGATCAAGGCGATGAAGCAGGTCGCCGGCACGATGCGCCTCGATCTCGCGCAGTACCGCGAGCTCGCCGCGTTCTCGCAGTTCGCTTCCGACCTCGATAAATCCACGCGCGCACAGCTCGACCGCGGCGCACGCATGGTCGAGACGCTGAAGCAGAACCAGTACAGCCCGCTGCTCGTGCAGGATCAGGTCATGGTCATCTATACGGCGGTCAAGGGCTTCCTGACGGACATCCCGGTCGACAAGGTTGTGGACTTCCAGAATGATTTCCTGAAGTTCATGCAGACGCAGCATCCGGAAGTCGGCCAGAAGATCGCGGAGCAGAAGAAGCTCGATGATGCGCTCGAAGCAGAGCTGACGAAGGCGATCCAGGAGTTCAAAGAGACGATTTCGTACAAGATGGCATAAAGCAGCGAGGTGAATCTTTTTGGCAAATTTACAAGATATACGCCATCGCATCAGCAGTGTCAACAGCACGAAGCAGATTACCTCGGCCATGAACATGGTCGCTACCTCGAGGCTCCGCCGCGCGAAGGGGGCGGCCATCGCGAACCGTCCGTATGCGGAAAAGGTCATGCAGGTCGTCAAGCAGGTCGCGGCGAACGCGGATCCGGATTTCACGGATCCGCTGCTCGAGACGCATGAGACGGGCAAGAAGCTCATCTTCGTCATCACGGCGGACAAGGGCCTTGCCGGCGCTTATACGAGCAATGCCTGCAAGAAGGCCGTCTCGCTCATCGAGGACAAGGCGGACACGCAGCTCGTCGTCGTCGGCCGCAAGGGCTCGGCGCATTTCCGCAGCCGCCACTACGATATCGTCGATGAGTACATCGGCATCAGTGACCGCGCGACATTCGAGGACGCGCGGAAGATTGCGATCAACCTCATGAACCGCTTCCGTTCGGGCGAGGTCAGAGAGGTCGTCATGGTCTACACGAAATTCGTTTCAGCCATCAGCTGTGAGCCTCAGGTGGTCAGCCTCCTGCCGTTCAAGCAGGAGACCGGCGCAGAGGAAGGCATCCATGACGAGTACATCTTTGAGCCGGACGCGGCGACGGTCCTCGGGTTTCTGCTTCCGCAGTATCTGTATACGACGATTTACGCGGCGCTCCTGCAGTCGGCCGCGAGCGAGCTCAGTTCGCGCATGAACGCGATGAGCAACGCGACGGACAACGCGGATGAGATGGTGCGCAAGCTCAACATCCACTACAACAAGGTTCGGCAGGCGGGCATCACGACGGAGCTCACGGAGATCGTCAGCGGTGCTACGGCTGTCAAATAGGAATCGAAGGAGGTTTACCATTGGCAAAAGGTAAAGTCGTACAGGTCATCGGACCTGTCGTAGATATTGAATTCCCAGAGGGTGAGCTGCCTTCCATCCTGAACGCAGTGCATATCCAGGGAAAGGCCGGGGACACGGACATCGACCTCGTGGTCGAGGTCATGCAGCACCTCGGCGACAGCGTGACGCGCTGCGTCGCGATGAGCTCGACGGACGGCCTCGTCCGCGGCATGGAGGCAGAGGACACCGGCGCACCAATCAAGGTGCCGGTCGGCAAAGAGTGCCTCGGCCGCATCTTCAACGTGCTCGGCCAGACGGTCGACCACGACCCGACCCCGGTCGGCAACAAGGAGTTCTGGCCAATCCATCGTCCGGCTCCGAAGTTCGAGGATCAGGAGACTTCCGCGCAGATCATGGAGACGGGCATCAAGGTCATCGACCTCATCGCACCGTATTCCCGCGGCGGCAAGACCGGTCTGTTCGGCGGCGCTGGCGTCGGCAAGACCGTCCTGATCATGGAGCTCATCCATAACATCGCGACTGAGCACGGCGGCTACTCCGTCTTCTGCGGCGTCGGCGAGCGTACCCGTGAGGGCAATGACCTCTGGGGCGAGATGAAGGAGTCCGGCGTCCTCGACAAGACGGCCCTCGTCTACGGCCAGATGAACGAGCCACCAGGAGCGCGTATGCGCGTCGGCCTGACCGGCCTGACGATGGCAGAGTATTTCCGCGATGTCATGCATCAGGACGTGCTGCTGTTCATCGACAACATCTTCCGCTTCATCCAGGCAGGTTCGGAGGTTTCCGCACTGCTCGGCCGCATCCCTTCGGCCGTCGGCTATCAGCCGACGCTGTCGACGGATATCGGTGCCCTGCAGGAGCGCATCACGTCGACGAAGAACGGCTCCATCACGTCCGTCCAAGCCGTCTACGTGCCGGCCGATGACCTGACCGACCCGGCGCCGGCTGGTACGTTCACGCACCTCGATGCGACGACGGTCCTTTCACGTCAGATTGCAGAGCTCGGCATCTATCCGGCCGTCGATCCGCTCGATTCGACGAGCCGTATCCTGTCCCCGGCTGTCCTCGGCGAGGAGCACTATCACGTGGCCCGCGAGGTGCAGGCCGTCCTGCAGAAGTACAAGGATCTGCAGGATATCATCGCGATCCTCGGCATGGAGGAGCTCTCCGATGAGGATAAGCTCACGGTTTCCCGTGCGCGCAAGATCCAGCGTTTCCTCTCGCAGCCGATGTTCGTCGCAGAGCAGTTCACGGGCCAGCCGGGCCGCTATGTACCGCTGAAAGAGACGATCCGCGGCTTCAAGGAAATCCTCGAGGGCAAATACGATGATCTGCCGGAGGCTGCCTTCTATATGGTCGGCACAATTGACGATGCATTGGAGAAAGCAAAGAAACTCGAAAAGGAGGAATAATCGATGGCGACGATAAAGCTAGAGATTGTCTCTCCGGATAAAATGGTCTACAGCGAGGATGTCAGCATGGTCATCGTCCGCTCGACGGGCGGCGAGCTCGGCATCCTGCCGCACCACGCACCGCTCGTGACCGGGCTCGTGCCGCACGCCATGCGCGTGCGTGTGTCGGGCGGCGACCGCGACGAGCAGCTCATCGCGGTCGCTGGCGGCTTCATGGAAGTCACGCCGGAAAAGATCACGGTGCTCGCGACGGCGGCTGAGCAGCCCATCGACATCGACATCAACCGCGCGCAGAAGGCCTATGCCCGCGCGAAGGAGCGCATCGAAGCGTTCCTTCAGGGCACGCCGGAAGCGAAGGACATCGATGTGGATCGCGCACAGCTCGCTCTGCGCCGCGCCATCGCCCGCCTCGATGCAACCGGGACGGAATGGGAAGCGTAAAAGTACGGCAAATCCAATAGATAGATAAAAAGAGCTTTCGCACGAACAAAAAGTATCGTGCGAAAGCTCTTTTTTGCCCTCCCCTTCGGGGAGGGTGCTCGTAAGGGCGAGTGGGGCATGTGTATCGCAAGCCGAATGGCTGACGGAATTTGCCCCCTCAGTCTCGTTTTGCGAGCCAGCTCCCCCGAAGGGGACGCCCACAATGCTATGTGCGAGTATACCACTGCGTTCAAAAAGCGGAACTTCAGAAGAAGTTGAAGTTGTGCAGCAGGACAATCACGAACATCGCAATCGCGAACCCGATCGAGACTAGGCTCGCGCGCTCGGCGAACACGGCCTGCGTCTCGTTGAGCTTCGCATGGCGCCGCACGTAGGTCAAGCCGAGCGATACAATGAGCAGGACGTACATGCAACGGTTCCAGTTGTCGAACTGCATCCAGCCGACCATCGTCACGACAATCGTGAAGATCAGGACACCAATCAGCAGGTAGTCGCTGCCGACCTTCTCCTTGAACTTGTCCTTCTTATCATCGTCTTTCTTGTAGATCTTCTGCTGCAGTTTCTTGTACTGATTTGCCATAGAAAAAGCTCCTTTGCTCAATATATCCTTCGTCATGTTTTCTTCGTTTTCTCCCGATATAGGCATGAGAAAACGAAAAAAGAAACCTGAAAGATATTATACCGTGTTTTCCGGTATTTTGCAAAGGAGCGGGCAGGACTCAGGCTTCTTTCGTCGCGACGTATTTCAGCAGGATATGGGCGCTGCGGCGGTTCGTCGCGAGCGGGACGTTATGCACGTCACAGAGACGCAGCAGGGCGTTGATGTCCGGCTCGTGCGGCTGGCTCGACAGCGGGTCGCGCAGGAAGATGACGTAGTCGACGTCGCCGACCGCGACGCGCGCGCCAATCTGCTGGTCGCCGCCCATCGGGCCGGACAGCATGGTCTCGACATGCAGGTCATAGTGCTCGTTGATCAGAGAGCCCGTCGTATGCGTGGCGATCAGATGGAACTTCTCGAGCAGCTCCTTATGGTTGTTCACGAAGTCGAGCATTTCCTTCTTTTTCTTGTCGTGTGCAATCAGAGCGATTGTTTTCATAAAGCGAAACCCCTTTTCCTAAAAACTTGGAATGTAAGCCCTTTCTTTTCTAGTATATCGTATTTTATCGGAAAGGTAAAGGGATTCTTATTCTTTCTTACTCTTTTGGCGTCGCTCATTAACAAAATTTTTCTTTCCACGTATACTGACCATATAGTTAGTTAGGAACCTAACTATATGAACGAGGAGGAGAAAAGTTGAAACGGGAAATGATTCCTACCTGGGAGGAGCTGGAACGGCATAAGAAGATCATCCCGGAGATCGACCCGTCGGCGGTCATCGCGATGCTCGGCATCAAGGAGGCCGGAGAGGCAATCCAGCAGTCGATTCTCGATGTACTCCAGAAGCAGTACCACCTTTCCGAGGGGAAGTTCTGCACCTTGATCGTGTTGCACCAGCACCCGAAGGAGGGCGCGCCATCCGAGCTTTCGGCGAAGATTGGTGTCACGCGCGCGAGCACCTCGACGATGATGCGGAAGCTCGAGGAGCAGGGCCTCGTTGAGGTCGGGAAAGCGGAGAAGGACGGGCGCGCGAAGCGCGTCGGCCTGACGGAGAAGGGAAGGTCCTTCGTGGACGAGATCCTGCCGCCGCATTATCTGCGCATCACGCGCTTGATGGATAAGCTGAGCGGCGAGGAGCGGCGCGAACTCATCCGGCTGCTCAGCAAGCTGGCTGGGAAGAAGATAGGAGGAGAAGACGGAGAATAAATCCGAAGAAGAGAGCCCTGCGCGTCGGGGCTGTGTTTATCGGGCTGTTGATCATCGGCGGCCTATTGCTCATGTATAAGGGCAACGACGCCATCCAGATGGGCATGGGGAAGAAAGAGGGCATCCTGACCGCGGAACAGGTCAAGATGTCGTTCGACAGCGTGAACGGACGCCTCGTGAACCTCGCGGTCAAAGAGGGCAATGAGGTCAAGGCCGGCGACGTCGTCATGTAGCTCGACTCGACCGATACGGATCTCGCCATCGAGAAGCTCGAGACACAGATTGCGCAGCTCGACGATGCGGCGACGGCACTGAATGTCGCGGAGGCGAACGCCGAGCAGCAGCAGGAACTCTTGAAGAAGTTGCTGTCCGGCGCGCAGGATACGGGCGATACCGAGAGCCTGAATCAGCCGACCATCGCGCCGGAGGACGGCCGGATCATCAAGGTGCTCGCGAAAGAGGGTGAGATGATCTCGCAGGACACGCCGGTTCTGCTGCCATCCCGGGCGGCTTCATCTTCGGCGGCCCGACGGGCCCGGTTTTCTGCGTGCGTTTTTACCGCTCCAAGCAGGCTTTGGAGCATCGGATGTCGAAAGAGAAGAAGCATAAGGCAGAAATGGCGCGCGTCGCGGCGGAAGAAGCCGCAGAGCCGGGCGCCTGAGGGAGTGATGGCATGGAACAGGCAAAGAAGATCGTAAAGGAAATCGAGAACCGTCCTGCAGAGGATATCCCGGTCAGCTGTGACCGTATCCTCGTGCCGACCGATGGGTCGGGGCAGGCCTTCATGGCGGTGCAGAAGGCAATCGAGCTCGCAAGGGCCACGGGAGCCGGTCTCACGCTGCTCATGACGGTGGATCTCAACCGGAACGTCGCCGCGTTCGAGCAGGTCAGCCTCAGCGGCTACGTGCCGGCGGAGCTCAAGATTGCGGCGTATCAGTACCTCGCGGACCTCATGCACGTGGTACCGCCGGAGATTCATGCGCATGTGCGCGTCGAGACCGGCGTGCCTGGCGAGACCATCCTTGACGTCGCGGAGGAAGAAGAGTCTGACCTCATCGTCATGGGCTGCCGCGGCTTCGGCACGTTCCGAAGCCTGATCCTCGGCTCGGTGTCGAGCTATGTCCTGCAGCACGCGGCCTGCCCGATCCTCGTGGTCAAGGGCATGCCGGATGACTGGGACGATGAGGATAACTTCCAGCTGCTCGATATCGGCGACGAGTGACGGGACTTTCTGCTTACGGGTGAAACGTAATAGCGGCCTAAGGACGCAATAAGGCCTCTCTGCTAGAATGAACTCGTTTTCAAAGGAAACTATCGAAGGAAACGATCAAAGGGGAGAAGTCTCATGTTGAAGGGAAAGAAAGCGCTCGCGGCCGCACTTGCCGCGATGATGGTCTTCGGCGCGTCGAGCGTCGCGATGGGTTCGGTTTCGGAGGCGGCACATCACCGCAATCCGCCGGCCGAGCACCATTATGCGGATGGCACGACGAATCCGTACAGCCATGCACTGAAGCAGGAGGACGAGCGCCACGAGCAGACCGTCCGAAACCTCCGCTACGAGTACCGCAAAGACGGGAACAAGGCAAAATACGAACGGGCGCTCAAAAAGGAGCAGGAACGCCACGACCGCGCGGTCAAGAAGATCAAAGCGGACAGTGAAGCCCATATCCGCCACCATCACGAATGAGATAAAGAGGTGTCATGCGAGTCGTCATCGCTCGTATGGTTCCTCTTTTTTATATTTTAGATAGACGAAACGGGATTGCCGCTTAGCAGCAATCCCGTTTCAAAGCAGGGGTCAAAGATGCCGGTCGCTCCCTATGCCTAAAACCTGCGGCTCATGCAGGTGGGTGCCTTAAGTCTGGCTGCAACGAACGTGAAACGCGCATATTCACCAAAATCAAATCAGGCTCCCTAGGTAAAATGTAGGTTAGACACTATCAAAGCTAACGCACATCCGAGGCTTATCCTTCTTTACTAAGTATAGTAGCATAAAAATTCTTTGTATACAAGTCTTGACAAAATGGATTTTCCGGCAGGTATGAGAAATTCCGGATTTTTTCTCGTTTTTCGTCCGGCAGTTGCAAACAGGGTATGGTATCCGCTATAATAGAGCAGGATATCCTGCCGATGCAGGCGGGAAAATCGAACCTTACGGCGCGTGCGGAGCACCGCCTTTTGCAGAAGGAGTAAACGCAGGAATGGCTACAAACGATAACGCAAAGAAATACAGCGTGGCAATCAGCTATCAGAATGCACTCGGTTGGATTGACTACGATGGCGATAAGAAAGAGGCTGAGGTACATCTCGGCGACGAGAAGGGCAAGAAGCTCACCGAGGAATACCTGCATGAGAAGCATGAGATGGGTGTGCCGCATAAGACCTTGATGGACTTCACGCGCGTGACCGTCGACCCGCTCGCCGACGTCGAGAGCTTCCAGCTCGCGCTGACACGCCTCTGGAACAACACAAACGTCCACGTCGATTGGTCCCGCCCGGTTTCCTATGTCAAGGAGCACCCGCATTATTAAACAACATATTTTCATGAACCTTTTATGGCCTTGGCAGTCTGCTCGTGATATAGTCCACATCACCAGTGAAAAGGCTGTGTAGGAGCCGTGCCGCCAGGGGCTGTCGCACAAACGAAACCATCGTGCGACAACCCCCTTTTATTTTATGCGGATATATGAAAAAACCGGAAGTCATCTGCTTCCGGTTGGATTTCCTATGGTGACGCCTATGAGATTCGAACTCATGAACCCGCCGTGAGAGGGCGGTGTCTTAACCGCTTGACGAAGGCGCCATATTGGTGACGCCTATGAGATTCGAACTCATGAACCCGCCGTGAGAGGGCGGTGTCTTAACCACTTGACGAAGGCGCCATATTGATTTCTTGTCCCTGTGTCTCAAGGACAAGAAATATTATATTACATGTTGCCGAGATTTGCAAGGCTTTTTTTGATTCTTTCCAAAGAATTTTTTTTGCCGAGCAAAGTCAGGATTTCCGTGGCACCGCCCGGCGTGATTTTCTGGCCGGCGGCGGCGATGCGGACGACCCACATGACGAGGCCCTTCTTCAGGCCCTTTTCCTCGACGAGGGCCTCGAGCTTTGCGTAGAGGCTGTCGTTGTTCCAGTCGCTTTCGGGGATGCCCTCGAGGAGCGCGAGGACATCCGGCAGCAGGTCTTTCGCCTTTTCCGGCGTGACCTTGTTGCGCTTGTTGACGTAGAGGTCGGCGTCGAAGGCCGGAAAGTCGATCAGGAAATGAATCTCGTCCGGGATTTCGCCGAGGCGGGAGATGCGCGTCTTGAGGAGCGCGGCGAGCGTATCCCAATGCACTTCGAGGTAGTCTGGCAGCTCGCCGGCGAACGGTTTCGCGAGCTTCGAGAACGCCGCGTCGTCCATGGCCTTGAAGTATTCGCCGTTGACCCAGCCGAGCTTGTCGTAGTCGAAGACCGCCGGGGACTTCGAGAGGCCGTCGAGGCTGAACGCCGCGATCAGCTCGTCCATCGTGAAGATTTCCTGATTGGAGTTCTTCGGGCTCCAGCCGAGCAGTGCGACGTAGTTGACGATGGCTTCCGGCAGATAGCCCATCTTGACGAGGTCGTCGAAACTCGTCGCGCCGTGGCGCTTCGAGAGCTTCGAGACGGAGCCGTCCTCGTTCTTGCCCATGACCGGCGCGAGGTGGATGAAGGTCGGCAGCTCCCAGCCGTAGGACTCGTAGAGCAGCACGTGCTTCGGCGTAGACGTGATGAATTCCGCGCCGCGGATGATGTGCGTGACGCCCATCAGATGATCGTCGATGACGTTCGCGAAATTGTAGGTCGGCATGCCGTCGCGCTTCAGCAGGACCTGATCCTCGAGCTCCTCGTTCGGGATGCTGATGTTGCCATGCAGGACATCGAAATAGGTCGTCTCGCCGTCGAGAGGCATCTTCTGGCGGATGACATACGGGTCGCCGTTCTTCAGATGCTCGTCGATGACTTCCTGCGGCAGGTCGCGGCAGGTGCGGTCGTAGCCGCCGAATTTGCCCGTAGAGTGATCCTCGTCCGGATTGCAGAAGCAATAGTAGGCTTTGCCGAGCTGGACGAGCTTTTCCGCGTATTCCTTGTAGATTGCCATGCGTTCACTCTGCACGTATGGGCCATAGTCTCCGCCGAAGCCCGGGCCCTCATCCGGCACGATATGGGCGGCGTCGAGCGTGCGCTTGATGAAATCCACGGCGTCTGCGACATAGCGCGCGCGGTCCGTATCCTCGATGCGCAGGATGAACGTGCCCTTTTCCGCCTTCGCGTAGAGATAGGCGTAGAGCGCCGTGCGCAGGTTGCCGATGTGCATATAACCCGTCGGGCTCGGGGCGAAACGGGTGCGGACTTTCTTCTCAGTCAATGTTTTTTCCTCCTATAGAATAGGTACAAGCTTTTTCGTCATCATGAGTAGAGTATACTACAGAAAAAACGGTAAAACAAGGAAGCATGGGGCTCCGGGCCAAAGAAAAAGAGCCCTGCGGCTCCCTTGATGATCCGGTCTGTTTCCTGCTATCAGTGGCGCAGGAACGTGTAGAGCGCCTGATACATGACCAGCGAGCTCGTGGCGCCCGGGTCGGCGATGCCGATGCTGCGCTCGCCGATGAGGCTCGCGCGGCCCTTGCGCGCGGCGATGGTTTTCGTGTACTTGACGCCGTTCTTCGCCGCGGCGTTCGCCTCAGCGAGTACCTCGAACAGGCGTTTGCCTTCCACATTCTCCGGCAGGAAGCAGTCGCGGGTCGGGATCAGCGTATCGAGCATGGTCTTATCCCCTTTATCCGCGAAGCCGCGCCTCTTGATTGCGTCGATGGCCGCGGTCAGCAGCTTGCAGAAGCTCGGCGCGTCGAGCTTCGTCTGCTCGTCGCAGGCCTCCCCGGCCTTGATGAAGCCGATGCCGTAGAGCGGGCCGGCCGCGCCGCCGACGTTCTCGACGAGGGCCTTGCCGATGGCCTTGAGCACGGGGCCGGGTTCCGTGGTATCCTCCATCGCGTCGATGGCCTTCTTCGCGGCCGTGAAGCCGCGTGCCATATTGCGGCCGTGGTCGCCGTCGCCAATCTTTTCGTCGAGCGAAGTCAGATAGTCCTGCTGAGCGATGATCTCATCGGCTACGGCGTCGAGAGCATCTGCGATTCTTGTCATGGTGAAAAACTCCTTTATATCCAGATCCCTGTTTGCGTAAAAAATTGTGCGGATCCGATGGAACACACACACCGACCTATTATAGCACAGACGAAGGTTGACGCAAGTTAGAATTGACAGAAAAAGCGCACTTTTTCCGGATTTTCCGAAAAGCCGTTGCGGGTGCCGGTCAAAAAAAGTATAATAGGGTCGAGGATTATAAGAAAATGACATAGGTTCTATGCTGCAGATATATGGGGAAAGTTGGGAGTACGAATTGTGAAACGGGAAGAGAAACCGATGGAAATCAAGGATATGCGGGCGTTCTACGCCATCGTCGAAGAGGGGAACATCAGTCATGCGGCGCAGCGCCTCGACATCGCGCAGCCGGCGCTCTCCCGGCAGATGAAGCGCCTCGAGGAGGGGCTCGGCGTACAGCTTTTTGAGCGCGGTAGCCGCCGCATCCGCCTGACCGATGCCGGACGCGTGCTCTACTCGCGCGTCGAGCACATCCTCGGCATGGTCGATGGCACCGTGCGCGAGATTACGGAAATCGGCACGGGCGTCGCGGGGACGGTGCGCATCGGCACTATCACGAGTTCCGGCGCGATGCTGCTGCCGGAGCTCATCTCGAAGTTCCACCGCGCCTATCCGAACGTCAACTATCAGATCTGGGAGGGCGAGGGGACGCGCATCCTCGAGCTGCTCGACAACCGCGTGATCGAGATCGGCTTCACGCGCACGCAGGTCGATACGAGGGTCTACGACTCCATCGTCCTGCCGAATGAGCCGCTCGTCATCATCATGAACCGCGAGAATGCGGTCGGCAAGGACGCGCATTACGTGAAGCTCGAGGAGCTCGAGGGCCAGCCGCTCATCGTGCCGCTCCGCTGGAAGACCATCTTTCAGGCGAACTGCCGCAAGGCCGGTTTCGAGCCGGAGATCATCTGCGTCAGCGACAGCATCGTGCAGGATCTGCTGCTCGCGAAGAGCGGCATGGGCATCGCGTTGATGCCGATTTCCTCAAAGACGCTGTTGACCGACGGAAACCTGATCTACAAGAAGCTCGTCGAGCCGGAGATGAGCACGCATACGGTCATCGCCTGGCTCAAGAACCGCACGCTGTCGTCGGCCGGCAAGCACCTCGTCGCGATGTTCCGGAAGATTTATCTCGGTGAAGACGAAGCGCGCGGGAACTGACGGTTTGGAATTACCAAGACGTTAAAAAAGAAAAAAGTCCTATTAAAAAAGAAGAGACCGGTAGGAATTAATAACCCGGTTATCGAAAATAAAACTAGCATTGTGAAAACGGGAGCTGTGCATCCGCGGCTCTGTGACAGGCTGCCCGCGGCCGCGGGGGCCGTATGGAGGGATTAACATGACGGAAAAAAAGGCAATCTTGATTGTAGAGGATGAGCGCCGCATCGCGCGCTTCCTGCAGATCGAACTCGAGCATGAGGGGTTTGCCACGTCCATCGAGGAGAACGGTACGCGCGCCTATGAGTGCATCCTGCAGGGCGATTTCGACCTGATCCTGCTCGACGTGATGCTGCCGGGCATGGACGGCATGGAGATCTGCCGCAAGGTGCGCGAGATCTCGCAGGTGCCGATCATCATGCTGACGGCGAAAGACGAGGTCGAGGACAAGGTGCGCGGCCTCGAGCTCGGCGCGGATGACTATATGACGAAGCCGTTCGCCATTCAGGAGCTCATCGCGCGCATCCACAACGCGTTGCGCAAGCATCAGAAGATCGATGACCCGCTGCAGGGCGAGAAGCTCACGGTCAAGGATCTCGTGATGTATCCGAGCCGCTACGAGGTCACGGTCGGCGGCGAGGAAGTCCAGCTCACGAAGAAGGAATACTCGCTGCTCGAGTACATGCTCCGCAACAAGCGCACGGTGCTCACGCGCGACCAGATCCTGCAGGAGGTATGGGGCTACGACTACACGGGCGACACGAACGTCGTCGATGTCTACATCCGCTATCTGCGCGCGAAGATCGATGACCGCTTCCAGAAGAAGTACATCTACACGGTCCGGGGCGTAGGCTATGTGGTCAAGGATTAAATCCTTTTTCCAGGGCAGCATAAGGCGGGGGAAGACGTTGCAGATCTCGACGAAGATCACCTGCATGTACGCGCTGATCCTGTTCTTCGTGCTCTGCATGATGAGCCTCGTGACGGGGCTCGGCGTCTATTTCTCGTTCTACCATCAGGCGGAGCACGAGATGGAGTTCAGCATCCAACGCGTGATGGAGAGCATCCAGAACGGTACGGCATTCACGCCGGAATTCTGGCGTGGCGACCCGGTCGTTCCGGGCGTCGTCCTGCGCGTCACGGATATGACCGGGCAGGTCATCATGGAGAACGAATCCCACTACCCGTCGATCTCGGAGATCGAGCGGAATACGGTCAAGCCGCCAATCTGGGCCAATCCGTCGATGGAGGTCTCGAACCTCCACAATATGAGCATTTACCACGCGAAGGTCGATGTCGTCTATCAGGGCGAGATGCTTCAAGTGCATTTCTTCCGCACGATCACGTCGGAGAAGAACTTCCTCGCAATCCTGCAATGGTTCCTGCTGCTGACGACAATCGTGAGCTTCCTGCTGGCGCTGCTGGCCGGGTTCTTCCTGAGCAAGCGCATTCTGCGGCCTATCCGCACGATGACGCATACCGTGCGCAAGATCGAGATCGAGAATCTCGACCGCCGTATCCATGTGCCGAATACGCATGACGAGCTCTATGAGCTCGCGGAGACGTTCAACCACATGCTCGACCGCATCGAGATCGGTTTCAAGCAGCAGCAGCGCTTCGTGTCGGATGCCTCGCACGAGCTGCGCACGCCGGTCACGGTCATCCTCGGCTACTCGGATCTCCTTTCCCGCTGGGGCAGCAAGGACGAGGAAGTGCTCCATGAGGGCATCTCGTCCATCCGGTCGGAGGCGGAGGACATGCAGCAGCTCATCGAGAAGCTCCTGTTCCTCGCGCGTGCCGATCAGAAACGGCAGGTCCTGCACAAGGAGAATCTCGAGTTCTCGGAGCTCGTCGAAGATATCACGCGGAAGCTCCGCCTCGTCGAAAAAGGAAAGCACGAGGTCGAGCTGCGCGAGAACGACGAGGGTGAGGTCTACGCGGATCAGGTATCCATGCGCCAGCTGCTCCGGATTTTCCTCGACAACGGGCGCAAATACACGCCGGAGGGCGGCCATCTCTGGGTCAGCTCGACACGGACGCCGGACGGC
This sequence comes from Selenomonadaceae bacterium, assembly GCA_036733925.1. GTDB lineage: Bacteria > Bacillota > Negativicutes > Selenomonadales > Selenomonadaceae > UBA2897. The sequence goes on from DAIMZO010000008.1 coordinate 17,010, forward strand.
GGCCACCTGCGCGTCGAAATCGGCGACGATGGCATCGGCATCGCGAAGGAAGACCAGAAGAAGATTTTCGAGCGCTTTTACCGCGTGGATACGTCGCGGACGAAGGCAGAAGGCGTCAGCGGCACGGGCCTCGGCCTGTCCATCGCGGCCTGGATTGCCGAGCAGCATGACATCCCTATCGACGTCGAAAGCGATATCGGCAAGGGCACGAAATTCATCCTGACCGTCCCGCTCGTCGCCGGCAGCGAAAAAGAAGGCCGCGGCATGCCGGCGGAGGAAGACGCCGGGGAGGGAGAGAACCCCGGACGTCCTGCCGAGAAAAACACAGAAGAGAGAGAAGGGGGAGATTCGAAAGCATGAAAGTATTGGTGACGGGAGCAAGCGGGCAGCTCGGCTATGACTGTATGCGCGAACTCGCGCTCCGCGGCATCGAGGCAAAGGGTGTTTCCAGCAAGGAATTCCCTTTGACGGACACCGCGAAGATGCGCGAAGTGGCAGAGGCCTATGCGCCGGACGCTGTCCTGCATTGTGCGGCGTGGACCGCCGTCGACAAGGCGGAGGACGAGAAGGAGACCTGCGAGGCCGTCAATGCGGGCGGCACGCGGGCATTGGCGGAGATCTGCCGCGATATCCATGCGAAGATGCTCTATATCAGCACGGACTATGTATTCCCGGGGACAGGTCTGCGCCCGTATATGGTCGATGACCACACGGCGCCGTGCAATGCGTATGGACTGTCTAAGCTGCACGGCGAGGAAGCCGTGCGAGAGACGCTCAAGCGCTATTTCATCGTGCGCATCTCGTGGGTTTTCGGCATCCATGGGAAGAATTTCGTCCGGACGATGCTGAAGCTCAGCGAGACGCACGACAAGCTCACGGTGGTCGATGATCAGGTCGGTTCGCCAACCTATACCCGCGACCTCGCGTCGCTTCTCGTCGATATGATCGGCACGGAGAAGTACGGCACGTATCATGCGACGAATGAGGGCTTCTGCTCTTGGGCGGAGTTCGCACGCGAGATCTTCCGGCAGGCCGGCCGCAAGACGGTCGTCGAGCCGGTGTCTTCGACGGCCTATCCAACGAAGGCCGTCCGCCCGAAGAACTCGCGGCTCAGCAAGGAGTATCTTGATGCGGCGGGCTTCAAGCGCCTGCCGGTCTGGCAGGATGCGGTGGGACGTTACCTGATCGAGCTGGCTGCCGAGAAAGACTGCTGACGGGATTTGATTCTGCATATATTGTATACAATGTCTACTGATTGCGCACATTTTTCAAAATGTGCGCAATTTTTAGTATATAGAAGCAGAAAGTCCTTTTGCATCAAACAAAATTACGGAAAATACTTGTTTTATGTACGCGTTTGATGTATACTTGTCATATGTTGTTTGCATGAAGGTACACGGCTGTATTTTCATGCTGGATTTATTTTTATATGTCCAAGGTAGAGAGACAAGGAGGACTTTTTATGTTCCGGAAGATTGGAAAGAAGTATCAGGAGACGGCGCTGATCAAGCTGATCATCGTCGGCCTGATTATCGGCATCCTGATTGCCGCATTCGCGCCAGGCGCCGTGCCGGCTGTCGCGGTGCTCGGCGACCTGTTTGTCAAAGCCTTGAAGGGCGTCGCGCCGATCCTCGTGTTTGTGCTCGTCATGAACGCGATGGCGCAGAAGAATTCCGACGCGAGCACGTCGATGAAGCCGATCGTGCGGCTCTACATCTTTGCGACGTTCTGCTCGTCGCTTGTCGCGGTCGCGTACTCGTTCCTGTTCCCGACATCGCTGAACCTGCAGGTCGCGGAGGCCACGACGAAGGCGCCTTCCGGCATCATCGAGGTTCTGCACAACCTGATCCTGTCGGTCGTCGACAACCCAATCCATGCGATTGCCGAGGCGAACTACATCGGCATCCTCGCATGGGCCGTGCTCGCCGGCATCGCGCTGCATGCGGCAGATGATAAGACGAAAGTCGTTCTCGACGATTTCGCGAAGGCCGTCACGAAGATCGTGCAGTGGGTTATCCGCTTCGCTCCGTTCGGCATCATGGGCCTCGTCGCGAATGCCATCGGCACGAGCGGCTTCTCCGCGTTCATCGGTTATTTCCAGATCATCGGCGTCCTGCTCGCGGCGTTCTTCACGGTGGCCCTGATCATGAATCCGCTGATCGTCTATTTCAATATCCACCGCAACCCGTATCCGCTGATCTGGGCGACGCTCCGCGAGAGCGGCCTCTACGCGTTCTTCACGCGTTCGTCAGCGGCGAATATCCCGGTCAACCTTTCGCTCTGCAAGCGTCTCGGCCTCAACGAGGATACGTATTCCATCTCAATCCCGCTCGGCTCAACCATCAACATGAGCGGCGCGGCCATCACGATTGCCGTCCTGTCGCTCGCGGCTGCGCATACGCTCAGCATCGCGATTGACCTGCCGACGGCGCTGCTGCTCTGCATCGTCTCGACCATCGGCGCGTGCGGCGCATCTGGCGTCGCGGGCGGCTCGCTGCTGCTGATCCCGGTGGCCTGCGCATCGTTCGGCATCGGCAACGATATCGCAATGCAGGTCGTCGGCGTCGGCTTCATCATCGGCGTCATCCAGGATTCGTGCGAGACGGCGCTGAACAGCTCGACCGACGTGCTGTTCACGGCGACGGCGGAGTTCGCGGAGCGCGCCAAGGCGGGTACGCTCAAGGCATCCGATCTCGTGCCGTCGAAGGAGAGATAAGTTTTTCCTGTATAAGGAAGCCTTCCCCACAGGGGAAGGGGAACCGCGTCAGCGGTGGATGAGGTGTTGCCGCTGTTGAATCGGTAACATTGAGATGTTCTTCGGAATTGTCGTCAATGCTCCAAATGAAAAAATGGCTATCGTGCGAGCTGAGAAATAGCCTGCATGATAGCCATTTTTGTTGTGTGTCACTTGTTGATGATCAGCGCCATGAACACGAGATCCTCGGTTTTCGAAGCGTTTTCGATGCCATGCTTCTCACCGTCCGGGCAGAACGTCGTCGCGCCGGCGTGCAGCGTGACCTTGTTGCCGTTGTCGTTGTAGAGTGCCGTGCCGGAGAGGATATGATAGGTCTCGGTGTTGCCGTGATGCTCGTGCTCGCCGATTGAGCAGAGAGGCGGGATGATGACTTTCGCGTACATGCCGCATTTGCCGTCGAGCTCTTTGTCCGTCAGCAGCTTTACGATCGTGATCGTGCCTTTGCCGTCTGCCTTTTTCGTTGCCTGCACTGGATTCGGTTCAATGAATGCCATAAAAAACTCTCCTTTTTCTTTCGCTGCGGCCTTTCCTTTTTCCGGAAGGTCTGTTAAGATAATCTATACGCCTATTATAGCACGAACGGAGATAGAAATCGATTTCGACTGTCGATTTCCGGTTAAAGGAGCTTTTTATGGTCTATTTCATGAAATTCATCGCGAGCTGGGTGCTGCCGCCCGGAATCTTCATCCTCGCGTTCTGGGGCATCAGCGGGTATTTATGGAGGAAAAAGGGGGAGAAGAAGGTCGCGGCCTGGCTGGCCGGGCTGACGTTTGCCTTCTATCTGCTCTGCACCGGCCTGGTCTCAGAGCGCATGATGGGCGCGCTCGAGTCCTGCTATGAGCCGCCGGAGAACCCGGCGGGCGATGTCATCATCATGCTCGGCGGCGGCGCGATGCCGGACAGCCCGGATGTCGACGGCACGGGCGCGCTCTGCGCAGCTCCGGCGAACCGGCTGCTGGCCGCGGTGCGCCTGCAGCGGAAACTCAACCTGCCAATCCTCGTATCGGGCGGGCAGGTCTACTCGGATTCCGGGCAGGAGGCCGTCATCGCCGCGCGCATGCTGCGCTCGCTCGGCGTGCCGGAGGACAAGATCCTGATCGAGGACCGCAGCATCAACACGGCGCAGAACGCGAAGTTCTCGGCGGAGCTCCTGCGCGCGCACGGCCTCTCGCATCCGATTCTCGTGACCTCGGCCTTCCACATGAACCGATCCATGCTGAATTTCGAGCGGCAGGGGCTTGACGTCATGGCCTATCCGGCGGACTACCACGTGAGCCATCACCCGGTGTTCCACTATACGAAGCTGCGGCCGACGAGCGACGGCCTGCTCGACAGCGTGACGGTGTTCCAGGAGGTCCTGCGCACCTGTGTGACGCGGTATTTCCACTGGTAAGAGGTGAATCCATGACAAAGAATATGACGGAGGGGAGCCCGGCAAAGCTCATCTTCTTCTTCACGCTGCCGCTCGTGGCGGGCAATATCTTCCAGCAGCTCTACGCGTTCGTCGATACGCTGATTGTCGGGCGGTTCCTTGGCGTCAATGCGCTCGCGGCGGTCGGCTGCACTGGGGCGCTGATGTTCCTGATGCTCGGCTTCGTCATCGGCATGACGAGCGGGCTCTCCATCTATACGGGGCAGCGGTTCGGCGCGAAGGACGCAGCGGGCGTCCGGCAGAGCGTTGCGGCTTGCACCGTGATCTCGCTGGCCGCGGGACTCGTGCTGACCCTGTTCGGCGTCCTGCTCTGCCGCGAGCTCCTGATCTGGACGCAGACGCCGGCGGAAATCCTCGATGGGGCCTACTCGTTCCTGTCCATCGTGTTCGGCGGCATCCTCCTGTTCGTCCTATTGCAATTGCAGACGAACCTCATCCGCGCGCTCGGCAACAGCAAAGCGCCGACGGTGCTGCTCGCCGTGGCTCTCTGCATCAACATCATCCTGGAGCCGATTGCTATCCTCGTCCTCGGCTGGGGCATTCCCGGCGCGGCCCTCGCGACGGTGGCGTCCCAGGCCATCGGCAACGTGCTCTGCTATATCTACATCCGGAAAAATCTCCCGGAACTGCATACGCATCGCGCGGACTGGCATTTCGACAAAGAGGTGTATCTCGGCCATCTGAAGATCGGCCTTCCGATGGGCTTCCAGTCGTCGATCATCGCAATCGGTTCGATCATCCTGCAGGTCGCCATCAACCATTTCGGGCCGGTCGCCGTTGCGTCCTACGCCGCAGCGCAGAAGGTCGAGGCGATTGCGATGATGCCGATGATGTCGTTCGGCATGGCGATGGCCGCCTACACCGCGCAGAACTATGGCGCGCATAAATTCTACCGCATCGGGCAGGGCGTCAAGAAATGCGCCATGATGTCCGTATCGTTTGCCATCGCCGTCGGCATCCTGCTGATCCTGTTCGGCACGGACATCATCGAGCTGTTCGTCGGCGAGGGGCAGGAACAGGTGCTGCGCTATGGCCAGCAATACCTCATCATCAACGGCTCATGCTATTGGATCCTGTCGCTGCTGTTCATTTTCCGTTACACTTTGCAGGGACTCGGCCAGAGCGTCGTCCCGACAATCGCCGGCGTCATGGAGCTCGTCATGCGCACGCTCGCGGCTATCGTGCTCTGCGCGGCGCTCGGCTTCACGGGCGCCTGTATCGCGAACCCGATGGCCTGGGTCGGCAGCTGCGTGCCGCTCGCCATTGCGTTTTTCTGGACCTGGCGCGGGTTCCGCCGCCAGCACGACTTTGCCGCTGGATCTTGATGGGCATACGAAAAAAGGGGCTGTTGCACGTTGTTGGTGCGTGCAACAGCCCCTTTTTGAGCCCACAGAAGGGGACGCCTGAAATAGAATCATGCATTCTTTTTTTCGAGCAGCAGGCTGCCGCCCGCCGGCGTGAGATTCATGAGGTAGTTCATGATGCGCATGAGCATCATCGAGAAGCCGCGCGCATCGAGCAGCGCTTGCTCTTCGCTGACGCCGCTGAAATCCTACGCGTAGTGGATCCCTTTGCATTCATTCCGCCGCCTTGGCGAGGAGGCTGCCGTGATGCAGGAGCATCGGCCGGAGGGCGGTATTGCGCCATTGGCACAGGGTGAATTTGTCCTGCGTGAGCTGGTTGAGTAGCCGTACCGCCATCATGAAATCATAGAGCTGCCCGCAGCGCAGATAATCCTCGTGGAGCGTGGTGCCGGGCTCTGCGGCGCATTTAAGCCTTGCCACTTTTTCGTCCATCCTGTCTTTCCATCCGTGTATGGAGGAGCCGCAGAATCTGGGCGCTCGTGCGGGCGAGGTTTCCTTTCGTCTCTGCGGCATCCATGGCCTCCGCCTCACGCATCGGTTCGGGGAGAATCGGGAAATAGGCATCGATGCCATGCGCGTTTATGGCTTCGGCACCCTTCCTGCAGGCACCGCCGAGCGCGATGGTCAGGCAGTCCGGGTTCTCTTCCTTTGCGCGCGCGGCGAGCACCGCGGGGGCCTTGCCCATCGCGGTCTGCGCGTCGAGGCAGCCCTCGCCGGTGATCAGGACGTCGGCATCCGGGAGATCGGCCTCGATGCCAGTATAGCGGAGGATGAGGGGAGCACCCGGCGTCAGGTTCCCGTGCAGGAAGGTGTGGAAGGCAAAGCCGAGGCCGCCGGCCGCGCCGGCGCCCGGGAGACGCATGGCGTCCTCCGCTTCCGGCATGGCCTTTCCTGCGAGATGGGCAAAGGCCGCGATATCCTGATCCATCTGCTCGCAGACCGCCGGGGATGCACCCTTCTGCGGGCCGAAGATATGGGAGCATCCCGTTTCTCCGCAGAGCGGGTTCTTGACATCGCAGGCGATATCGAATGTGCAGTCCACGTATTTTGCGAGCGCGTGGGCGTCCATCGAGCGGACACGCGCGAGGTCGCGGCCGAACGGCACCCCAGAGATGCCGTCAAAACGGACGCCGAGGGCGGCGAGCATGCCGAGCCCGCAGTCATTCGTCGCGCTGCCGCCGATGCCAATCAGGAAATGCCGCGCGCCGCGCTCGAACGCCGCGGCTATCAGCTCACCGAGCCCATAGGTTGTTGTATCGAGCGGATTGCGCTGCGCCTCCGGGACGAGCGTCAGCCCTGCGGCATCCGCCATCTCGATGACCGCAGTCCCTTTGTCCGTGAGCCACCCATAGCGGCTCGGGATGGGAGCACCGAGCGGCCCTGTGACCGTCACCGGGACACAGTTGCCGAGCGGCCCCGCGGCCAGCGCATCCACCGTGCCCTCGCCGCCATCCGCAAGCGGGAACACCCGCACCGTATCCGCCGGGAACACAGAAAGAATCCCGCGCCGTACTGCATCCCCCGCCTCAAGCGAAGAAACCGACCCCTTGAACGAGTCCATAGAAACAACAACCTTCATCCGCGACACCCCATATCCGTCGGTCAACATTTCTTCTATACTATAGTTATCGTAGAACATAGCGCAAGTATTTACCGCAGCAAATGGCCGTGTCGCAAAGAAAGTCATCGCCGAGGCACAGAACCGTGGGCATGAGGTCACGGCATTCGGCCGCCATGCGGAAAATGACACGCAGGCCAAGCAGTATGTGCAGAAGGATATCTTCGACCTGACGAAGGAAGAGCTGAAGGGCTTCGATGTTGTTGTGGACGCGGCGGGCGCATGGTTGCTCGAGACGCTCTATGTGATCCCGAAAGCGGCAATCACCCTCGCGGATCTGGTGAAAGGCACGGATACGCGTCTGGTCGTCGTCGGCGGCGCTGGCAGCCTCTACACGAATGCGGGCATACCTCTACGGTGGAGCAGCTCGCGCCGAATTTTCCGGACGCATTCAAGGGCGTCAAGATGGGGGATTTTCCGATTCCTGCCGGGAAAGAGTTCACGGATCGGGGAAAGTATGCTAGAATAGGGCTATTGTGAAAGTCTGAAATGGGAGGTGTGTGCGCTTGCGGATCATCACTGGCTCGGCGCACGGTGCCAAACTGAAAACGCCGAAAGGGCAGGCGACGCGCCCGACGTCGGATCGCGTGAAGGAATCGGTGTTCAATATCCTCGGGTCCATGGTTCGCGGCCGCCGCGTGCTCGACCTGTTCGCCGGGACGGGCAATCTCGGCCTCGAGGCGGTATCCCGCGGCGCAGAATCCGCCGTGCTCGTGGATCAGGCGACAGGGGCGCTCATGCGCGAGAATGCGGAGCATACGCATCTCGCCGCGCAGGTGCGCGTGAAATCCGGCGATGTGTTCAGCTGGCTGCGCGCGCTTGAGGCAAAGGGCGAGAACTATGATCTCGTCTTCTGCGATCCGCCGTATCATATCGGCTTGTGGCAGAGGGCCTTGCAATGCCTTGATGCGGGGGACATCCTCGCGCGGAATGGCATCCTGGTCGTCGAACACGGTGCCGACGAGGATGAACTGCCCGAGCTCCAGCGGCTCGTGCGCGTCGAACATCGGCGTTATGGTCGTACGACGCAGGTGAGCTTTTTCCAGTGGAGAGACTGGATCGAGGAGCCCATGTCATGAATTGCATATAGGCAGCACTGAGATGGGAAGCCCCGTCTGGAAAGAGCGCCGAATCTTTCCGGGCGGGGCTTTTTGCTGTCTGTCATTTGGTTCCTGCCGGAAATTTTTTCAAAAAGTTTTTGAGATGGTGTTGACAAAGTATTTGTAATATGATATATTACAAAGCGAAGAAAGTAATAAAACAGATTACAAATGTGGAGGGATTCTCATGGCACTCTCAAATCTCAACGAATGGGCAGTTTCTGGTACGGCATGCGGCAGCGTGGACAAGCCGGCGGCATGCGGCAGCGCAGACAAACCGGCGGCATGCGGCAGCGCAGACAAACCGGCGGCATGCGGCAGCGCGGACAAACCGGCAGCATGCGGCAGTGCGGACAAGCCTTCCGCTTGCGGAGCATCGGACAAGTAAAGAGTTGCGTCAGAAGCAGGATCAGACACCGGGAGGCGTGCAAGCTTTCCGGTGATTTTTTTAGGAGGAGTCATGAACTATTTCGCGTTTCAATGGCAGCTGCTGGATGATTGTGACCAGCGGTGCAAGCACTGCTATATCTTCCATGGGAATAACGGTGTGCCGCTCACTCGGATGACCAGCGAGCAGATCGACCGGACGCTGGAGAACTGCCTCGATTTCTGCCAGAAGTTCCAGAGGCTTCCAGAATTTTATATCACCGGCGGTGACCCAATCCTTCATCCGGATTTCTGGAGGCTGCTGGAAAAGCTCCATGACGGACATATCCCGTTCACCATCATGGGGAATCCTTTCCATCTGAACGATGAAGTCTGCCAGAGGATGCATGATCTCGGCTGCAAGAAATACCAGATGTCTCTGGACGGCCTGCGCGAAACGCATGACTGGTTCCGCAAACCGGGCAGCTTTGACGCGACGCTGGAAAAGGTTTCCTGCATCAATAAGTCCGGTATGCACAGCGTCATCATGTCCACCGTTTCGGACAAGAATATCGACGAGATCCCGGAGCTGATTGACGTATGCGCCCAGCACGATGTGGATATCTTCGCTTTCTCGAGGTACTGCCCGGGTGCAGAGGACAAGACCAATGGCATCACGCCCGAGCGCTACCGCGCGTTCCTGCTGGCATGCGATGAAAAGTTCGAACATTACAACAAGCTCTACGCCTCGGGCAAGGGGAGACTCTGGTGCAACAAGAAGGATCACCTCTGGACGTTGCTTGACTGGGAACTCGGACGGTTCAAGATCCCGGAGGACGCGAAGTCGGACATCGTTTACGGCGGGTGCAACTGCGGCAATTGCCATCTGACTATTTTGCCGACGGGAGATGTTTATGCCTGCCGGAGACTCTTCAGCAAAGTCGGAAATGTTTTTACGGATTGGCTGACCGATATCTGGCTGCATCCCATGGAAGAATATCGGCAGTATGAGAAGTTCGAGAAATGCTCGAAATGCGAGTTGCTGCGCTTCTGCCGCGGCTGTCCGGCGGTCGCCCATGGAACGCATGGGAGCTTTTACGCGGAGGATCCGCAGTGCTGGCATGAAGTGCAGGGCTGATGAGGAGGAGATTCACGATGGATGCGCAGACTTGTATCAAGAAGTTATCTTACGTAGGCGTCTTGAATTTTGCCACGGTCGACGCAAAGGGGAAACCGCAGGTGCGCTGCATCAGCGCCATTCATTTCGAGGAAGATTCGTTCTGGTTCCTGACGGCCCGCGGTAAGGGCTTTTACCATGAGCTGATGGAGGACGGCAGCGTGCAGATCCTCGCCTACACCCGGTTTAAGGAGATGATCCGCGTCTCGGCGAAGGCGTGGCGCATGCCGGATGAGGTGCAGGAAGCCTGCCGGGAGAAGATATGGGAAGAGCAGCCATATATGGAGAACGTTTACCCGAACGGCACGAGAGAGATCCTTGAGGCGTTTACGCTGAAAGACATGCAGATCGAGTACTTCAATCTCGGGACGCACCCGATTCAACGGTATTATTATACGGCAGGAGAAGCAGAACCTATCGTGAAGGGGTATGTTATCTCGGATCAGTGCATTCAGTGCGGGGCCTGCGAGGCAGGATGCCCGCAGCATGCCATCGACGAGGGCACACCGTTCGTCATCCGGCAGGACAATTGCCTGCAATGCGGCAGATGCTACGAGAATTGTCCGGCACAGGCAATCGAAAGACGTGAATGAAACATGCAGATGTAGATAGGGAGGAGATCCGGATGGATACGATGAAAGCGGTTTTGCTTGATCAGCCGACAAAAGGCGCTGATGTCAGACTTTCGGAAATCCCTGTCCCGGCGGTGAAGCCGGGCTGGGTGCTCGTGAAGGTGAAAGCCTTTGGCATGAACCACTCTGAGGAAATCCTCCGGGAGTATATCTATCACTTCATGGATGCACATAACCTGAGGCCGCTCATCGGCGCGGTCTACGATTTCGCGGACATCCGCGAGGCTTGCATCGCTTTGGACGAGGGCAAAGTGGATGGGAAAATCGTCGCCCGGGCCGGAGATTGAGATTGTTCATGCGAGACAGAGAGGAACGCCATGTTTGGCTTTGATACTATTTTCCATAAGAAGAATGATTTGACCTACGAGGAGCAGCTGGCTCTGCTCGAGGAAAAGATACAGGGAACGGATGCTATCCTGGTCGGTGCGGGGGCGGGGCTTTCGACGGCCGCGAGGCTGACGTATGACGGCGAGCGCTTCCGGAAGTATTTCTTCGATTTTGCCGAGACATTCGGCATCACGGATATGTATACGGGAGGATTTTACCCGTTCCCGAGTCTGGAGCATTACTGGGCGTGGTGGAGCCGGCATATCTACTTCAACCGCTATATTGATGCGCCGTCGAGCGTTTATCCGGACCTCTTGCGGCTGGTCAGGGGCAAGGATTATTTCGTCTTGACGACGAATGTCGACCACCAGTTCCAGCGGAGCGGCTTCGACAAAAAGCGGCTTTTCTACACGCAGGGGGATTACGGCCTGTTGCAGAGCGTCGAACCGGAGGTGCAGAAATCCTATGACAACCAGGAGATTGTCGAGAAGATGCTCGAGGCGCAGGGCTTCGTCCGGGATGCGCAGGGCGTGCTTGCGGTGCCGGCTTCCGGCAAGCTCAGCTTGACGGTGCCGAAGGATCTGATCCCGAAGTGCCCGGACGATGGCCGCGCGATGATGGTCAGCGTGCGCAGCGACGACCGTTTCGTCGAGGACGAGGGCTGGCATGAGGCGCAGGCCCGCTATAAAAAGTTCTTGCATCAGCACGCAAAGGGGCCTATCCTATATCTAGAGCTCGGTGTCGGCATGAATACGCCGGTCATCATCAAATATCCGTTCTGGTATTATACGGAGAAGAATCCGCAGGCGTTCTACGTCTGCATCAATAAAGGGTATGCGGTCTGCAGCGAGGACATCCGGCACCAGAGCCTCTGCATGGAGCAGGATATCGGCCGGGTGCTCAAAGATCTGTTGAAGGAGAGAGCATCATGACGCAGGAAGAAAGAAGGATCTGGCTCATCCGGGCCTTGCAGACGGAGATGCCGGAGTACGCCTCGTACCGCATCCCACAGGAAAAGGAGGATCAGTGGCATCTGCTCCGCGCGCTGTTCAACGTCCGTCCGCCCATGCCGGTTTCGCCGGAATTCCAGCGCGTAGAGGGCGCTTTCCTTGAGCAGATGACGAGGGAGAAAGGCATCGTCGATGTCCTTGACATCTCTGCGAGCATGCTGGATCCGCGCCTGTCTATCTGGCAGGGCGATATCACGCGGCTGCGGGCCGACGCGATTGTCAACGCGGCGAACAGCCAGATGCTCGGTTGCTTCCAGCCCAACCACAACTGCATCGACAATATCGAGCAGACCATGGCCGGTGCGGAGATGCGCTATGCGCTCTACGAGATCATGGAAAAGCAGGGCCATGAGGAGCCGACGGGGCAGGCGAAGATCACGGAGGGCTATCATCTGCCGACCCGCTATGTCCTGCATACCGTCGGCCCCATCGTGCGCGGTGGCCTGACGGAAAAGCATCGGGAGCAGCTGGCATCCTGCTATCGGTCCTGCCTGAATCTCGCCGCGGAACATGGCTTGCGGAACATCGTCTTCTGCTGCATCTCGACGGGCGTGTTCTGCTTCCCGCAGCGCGAGGCGGCGCAGATCGCTGTCTGCACGGCGAGGCGGTGGCTCGACGAGCATCCGGCAGCGCCTTTGCGGCGCGTGGTCTTTGACGTATTCAAGGACAGCGACCGCGCCATCTACGAAAATCTTTTGAATAGGAGAGATCCCTGAATGCAGGTTTCGACAAAATTCACCATTGCTATCCATCTTCTGGCGGCCGTCGATTTTTTCGGCGGCGCCTATTCGGTTACCAGCGCGTTCCTCGCGGGGAGCATCGGCACGAATCCGGTCATCATCCGCGGACTCATGCTGAAGCTGCGCGCGGCGGGCCTGATCGCGACTAAACGCGGGCCGGGCAGCATCACCCTGACGAAGCCCCTAGCGGATATCACGTTCCTCGACGTGTATCGCGCGGTCGAGACGGGCGGCAGGGAGAACCTGTTCCATTTTCACGAGAACCCGAATCCGAAATGCCCGGTCGGGCGCAATATCCACCGCAGCCTCGACGGCATCTTGCAGGATATCCAGCAGCGTTTTGAGGCAGATCTCGCGCGTTACACGGTCGCTGATGTTGCCCAGAATATCCAGTCTTGCTTGAAGGAAGAGACATCCTCCGCGGAGGGATAAGAAGCAATAGAGGAAGAAGCGGCGGATGGATCGGCAATTTTCCCGATTTCTGCTGGGAAAGAGTTCACGAATCGGAGAAAGTATGTTAAAATAGGATTGCTATGAAAGTTTGACGCTGGAGGGACATGCGCGTGCGGGTCATCACTCGTCCGTCGCGCGTTTCCGGCAGAAAGACGGAAGCGAGGAGGCCTCGTCATGAGTGTGCGGCGCGCGGTATGCGCGGGGAGCTTTGACCCCGTGACGCTCGGGCATCTCGACCTGTTCCGACGGGCGGCAGGGCTGTTCGATGAGCTGATTGTCTGTGTCTTCCACAACGTGCGGAAGCAGGGCCTGTTTTCTGCGGAGGAGCGCAAGGCGCTGATCGAGGGCGCGGTGAAGGAGGACGGCGGGATCCCGAATCTTCGCGTGGATACGTTTTCGGGACTGCTCGCGGACTATCTGCGCACGTATGAGGCGCAGTTCATTGTGCGCGGCGTGCGTTCGGCGGCCGACCTCGAGTATGAGCGGCGTCAGGCAGAGCTCAACCATCTGCTGTGCCCGGAGGCTGAGACGGTCTTCCTGCTGACGCGGCCGGAATACGCCTGCGTCAGCTCGTCTGCCACGCGGGAGGTCGCCGCATTCCACGGGGAGCTCGCGGGGCTTGTCCCGGCGAATGTGGCAGAGGCCCTGAGACAGAGATTCTACGAGCCGCCGCAGGCCCGGTGAAAGAGAAAAAACGCCCGGGAAGGGCTGAAAATAAGAAAGGGAGTACGCGTTTATGTCAGTGCGCAAAACGTTGTCGAAAATCGAGGATATGGTAGTCGGGGCAAACAAGATGCCCTTCATGAATAAGGTGATGCTCGACGATACCGAGCTCATCCATTATGTGGACGAGCTTCGCAACGACCTCCCGAAAGAGCTCGACCGCGCGGCCGATATCATGGAGAACCGCGACCAGATTCTCGCGGACGCGCAGCAGGAAGCGGACCGCATCGTTGAGAACGCGAAGAACTATGCAACGAAGCTCGTCGATGACCATGTGATTGTCGAACAGTCCCGTGCAAAGGGCAAGGAGATCCTGCAGCAGGTTCAGAGCCAGCAGGAGCAGATGCTCGACCACGCGCAGCAGATGGCGCGCGAGACCATCGAGCAGGCGCAGAAGCGCGCGAAGGAGCTCGAGGACAACGCGGATGCATACGCCGACCAGGTGTTCAAGAACCTGATCGCGCATGTCGGCGGCACGTTCCAGGGCGTCGAGAGCGCGGCGCACGGCGTACAGGAGATCCAGGGCGGCATCCAGCAGGCCATGCAGGTGCTCCAGCAGGGCCAGCTCCAGATGCAGCAGCAGCGCGAAAAGCGCCTGCAGATGGAGCAGGAACAGGCACCGCAGCAGGCCGCAAAGCGCCAGCCTGCGGTGGCAGAAGAAGCGCCGGAAAAGGAATCCCTGCCGCAGCCGCAGCAGTGAGCCGGATATCGGATATAGATAGAACGGAAAGAATAGAATGATAGAAAGGAAAGGCCGCAGTCGGTCTTTCCTTTCCGTGTCTAGGAGGGGGAAGCATGACGGAAGAGGAGATCCGGGAACTGCTCCAGCGCTATAAAAGGGGAGAGATGGACGAGGAACAGGCCGTCCGGCAGATTGTGAGCACCTCCTTCGAGGAAATGCCGTATGCCGAGGTCGACCACGACCGCGAGCGGCGGCAGGGCTTCCCCGAAGTCATCTACGCGGAGGGCAAGACCAAGGAGCAGGTGCTCGGCATCCTGCAGAGCCTCGAGAAGCGCAGCAAGGGGAACCTGATGGCGACGCGCGCGAGCCGGGAGAAATACGACTACGTCAGGGCGGTGATGCCCGAGATGCAGTACGATGAGGCGGCGCGCATGATCTATCTTGACCGGGACAAGAGCGTGCAGCGTGACTCGTCCCATGAGATCCTGATCCTGACGGCAGGGACGAGCGATATCTCCGTCGCGAGCGAGGCGGAGCGCACGGCGTACCTGTGGGGGAACGCCGTGCAGCATTTCTATGACTGCGGGGTCGCGGGAATCCACCGGCTTTTCGCGCATCTGCCGGCCATCCAGCGGGCGAACGTCATCATCGTCATCGCAGGCATGGAGGGCGCGCTGGCCTCCGTGGTCGGCGGCCTCACGGACAGGCCCGTCATCGCGGTGCCGACGAGCGTCGGTTACGGGGCATCGTTCCACGGACTCGCGGCGCTGCTCTCTATGCTGAACAGCTGTGCCGCCGGCGTTTCTGTCGTGAATATCGATAACGGGTTCGGGGCCGGCGTGCTCGCGAGCAAGATCAATCACATGCGCTAAGGGGGCGGCAGGATGAAAGCAATTTATCTCGATGCATTTGCCGGCATCAGCGGCAATATGCTGCTCGGTGCCTTCCTGCAGGCGGGCGTGCCGCTTGCCTATCTCGAGCAGGAACTCGGCAAGCTCGGAAATGATGGAGAGTATACGTTGAAGGCCAGCGATGTCAGCAAGAACGGCATCCAGGCCGTGTACGTGGATGTAGAGCTCAAAGCCCATGAGGGAGAGCATGACCATCACGACCATCATCATCACCGCACGATGGCCGATATCCGCCGGATGATCGAGGGCTCGTCCCTCTCCGGGAATGTCAAGCGCCTCGCGCTCTCCATCTTCGAGGAGGCGGCGAAAGCCGAGGGAAAGGTGCACGGAAAGCCGGCAGAGGAAGTGGCATTCCACGAGATCGGGGCCACGGACTCCATCGTCGACATTGTCGGCTCGGCGATATGCCTTGACTATCTCGAGGTCGAACGCGTCTATGCGTCGCAGCTGACGCTCGGGCGCGGCTTCGTGCACTGCACGCACGGCCTGATGCCCGTCCCAGCGCCGGCTGTCGCGGAGCTCGTGAAGGGCTGGCCGACCGTGCCGGGCAGCGAGGAGAAGGAGCTGACGACGCCGACGGGCGCGGCGTTCATCCGCGCGCTCGCCTCGTATCACGACGGCCTGCCGCAGGGCTTTGATGCGGACTGCATCGCCTACGGCGCAGGGACCTGGGATCTTTCGATTCCGAATGTCCTGCGGCTGTACCTCGGGAGCTGCATGGGCGGCGAATCCGCCGCACGCTGCATCCTCGAGGCAAATATCGACGATATGAACCCGCAGATTTACGGTTATCTCTATGAGAAGCTGCTGGCGGCAGGCGCGCTCGACGTCTGGACGACGTCAATCTTCATGAAGAAGAACCGCCCGGCGCAGAAGCTCTCCGTCCTGACCGTCAAGGAGAAAAAAGAGGCACTCGCCGGCATCATCTTCCGCGAGACGACGAGCATCGGCCTGCGCGTGATCCCGGTCATGGAGCGCCTCGAGGCCTCGCGCCGCATGGCGAAGGTCGAGACGCGATACGGGACGGTGCACGGCAAGGTCAGCGCATGGCACGGCGAGATCGTGACGGTTTCTGCGGAATACGAGGACTGCCGGCGCTGCGCAGAGGCGCACGATGTCCCGCTGAAGACGGTCCAGCGCGAGGCTGTCCGCCTGCTCTGCGAGCGCCTAGGCGACTGAAGGAGAAATACCGTTCCTGCGTTGACAAAGGGCAGGACGGCCGCTATAATGGATTGAGGTTGATGCTGAATGAATATGCTAGTGAATCTTGCGGATCTTTTGGCCGCGCCGGGCAGGGAGAAGCCGTTCTCGTTTGAGGCGGACGCCGAAGCGCTCGATGTCGTGTCGCCGGATTATTCGTTTGAAGGTCCCATCCGCATGGAGGGCCGGATTCTGAACACGGGAACCGGTATCCGCGCGGAGGGCACGGTCCAGGCGGTGAAGCATTTCACCTGTGACCGCTGCCTGAAGGACTGCACGGAGGAGCAGAGCCATCCCTTCGAGGAAAATTTCCACGAGGGAAAGGAGGACGAGTCGGACAGCAGCTTTTACGAGGGCGATACCCTCGACCTGCTGCCGTTCCTGCGCGACGTCCTGGTCGCGTCACAGCCGATTCAGAATCTCTGCAAGTCGGACTGCAAGGGCCTTTGTCCGGTATGCGGCCACGATCTCAACGAAGGGGATTGCGGCTGCAATCGCTTTGTGCCAGATCCGCGTTTGGCAGCATTACAGCAGTTATGGAAAAAAGACGAATGAAAGAGGTGTAACAGAAAATGGCAGTACCAAAGCGCAAAATGTCCAAGGCACGCCGCGATAAGCGCCGTGCGAACTGGAAGCTCACTGCACCGGGCTACGTCGAGTGCCCGCAGTGCCACGAGCCGAAGCTCCCGCACCATGTATGCATGGAGTGCGGTTACTACGATGGCCGCGAGGTCATCAAGGCTGCGGAGTAAGCAGGATGGAAAGCAGAACCGCCGGGTTCTGCTTTTTTGCTGTTTCTGTGCTTTTCCTCAGACAAAAGAACTTGCTTTTTTAGAAGGCAGAGCTTATAATAGCTTATTATATGAGATAGTAGAAGCAGGTACTAAAAGGAGGGGGAGCCATGGCGCGCGTAAAAAAGAAGATCCGTCAGCAGCTTCTCCTGCGGCAGGTCAAGGAAAAGCCTTTCCTGACCGATGAAGAGCTCGCGCGGAACCTCGCCGTCAGCGTCCAGACGATCCGTCTCGACCGTCTGGAGCTCGGCATCCCGGAACTGCGCGGCCGCATCCGCAAGATGGCGGAGCACGCGCAGAACAAGGTCAAGTCGATCCAGAGCGGCGAAGTGGTCGGGGAACTCATCGACCTCGAGCTCGGACATTCGGGCATCTCGCTGCTCCGGATCACCGAGGACATGGTCTTTGCGAAGAACAAGATCGCGAAGGGGCATTACATGTTCTCGCAGGCCGATTCGCTCGCGCTTGCCATCATCGACGCACCGATGGTCGTGACGGGGGTCGCGAACGTCAAATACATGGTGCCGGTACATGTCGGGGAAAAACTGATTGCCAAGGCGGAGATCGTGAAAGTGCGCGGCAATAAATATTTTGTCTGGGTCAAGACGCATAACGATACGCAGGAGGTCTTCCGCGCGAAATTCATCATGGTTTCGTGGGACGAAAAGTGAGGGGTCATTCGTGAAAATTGCAGTGGACGCCATGGGCGGGGATTTCGCCCCGCTTGAGATTGTCAAGGGCTCGGTAGAGGCCGCAAAGAAATTCGGCTGCGGCATCGAGCTCGTCGGCGACGAGGCGCAGATCAAAGAGGAACTGGGCAAATATCCGGAATGGCAGAAGCTCGATATATCCATCCATCCGACGACCGAGGTCATCGAGATGGGAGAGCATCCGGCGGAGGCCGTCCGCAAGAAGAAGGATTCGTCGCTGGTCGTCGCGACGCGACTCGTGAAGGACGGCACATGCGACGCGGTCCTGTCGGCCGGCAGCACCGGCGCGGCGGTCGCGGCGGCGCAGACCATCTTCAAGCGCATCCATGGCATCGGACGTCCGGCCATCGCGACGCCGATTCCGTCGCCGCAGGGCGTCACGCTGATGCTCGATTCCGGGGCGAATGTCGACACGAAGCCGGAGCACCTGATGCAGTGCGGCATCATGGGCTCGATTTACGCGAAATACGTGTTCGGCATCGAGAGTCCGAAGGTCGGCCTGCTGAATATCGGCGAGGAAGAGACGAAAGGCAACGAGCAGGCAAAGGAGACGCACCGCCTGCTCAAGCGGCTGCACACCATCAATTTCTGCGGCAATGCGGAGGGACGTGATATCCCGAAAGGGACATTCGATGTCGTAATTTGTGATGGATTTGTTGGCAACGTTGTGCTAAAATTTGGAGAGGGTCTCGCTATCACGATCATGAAGCTGCTCAAAGATGCCATCATGCATGGAAGCATCTTCGCGAAGATCGGCGCCCTTCTCGTGAAGCCGACGTTGCTGCGGCTCGGCAAACGCCTCGACGTCACGGAGTATGGCGGCGCGCCGCTCCTCGGCGTCAACGGTGTCTGCATCATCGCGCACGGTTCGTCCAACGCGAAGTCCATCCGCAGCGCCATCGGCGTTGCGGACAGCTACGCGCGGCAGGACGTCCTCGGCCATATCCGCGACACGCTCGTAACGGAGGCGGAGCTCGCAGACAAGGAGGTCGAGGACGTCGCGGAGGAGGAGCGCCGGGAGAGACAGTCGAAACGGCATGCGGACAGTGAGGAACCGACGGATTAAGCCCGAGTTTTATTCTGTTTTTTGGACTTATTTTTCTTTTGCTTCACCGTGTTCATAGGAAGCGGCTTTTGCTGTTTCCCCTGAAGGAGGATTTATTACATGTTCGAAAACAATGTCATCTGCAAGATGCTGGGGATAAAGGTCCCTATTTTCCAGGGAGGCATGGCCTGGATCGGCACCGCGGAGCTCGCTTCGGCCGTCTCGAATGCCGGCGGCCTCGGCATCATCGGATCCGGCAATATGCCGCCGGATCTGCTGCGCGCGGAAATCCAGAAATGCAAGCGCTGGACAGATAAGCCGTTCGGCGTCAATGTCATGCTGCTGTCCCCGTATGTCAAAGAGGTCATGCAGGTCGTCATCGACGAGCATCCGGCAGTTGTCACGACGGGCGCCGGGAACCCGGGCGAGTACGTGCCGGCGCTCAAGGAAGTCGGCACGAAGGTCATCCCGGTCGTCGCGTCGACGGCTCTCGCGAAGCGCCTCGTGCGCGGCGGCGTCGATGCCGTGATCGCGGAGGGGCAGGAATCCGGCGGCCATATCGGCGAAATCTCGACGATGCCGCTGATCCCGCAGATCGTGGACGCCGTGGATGTGCCGGTCATCGGCGCGGGCGGCATCGCGGATTCGCGCGGCATGGCGGCGGCGTTCGCGCTCGGCGCACAGGCCGTGCAGATGGGCTCCCGTTTCGTCATGAGCGAGGAGTGCATCGCGCACCCGAACTATAAGGAAATGGTTCGCCGGGCGAAGGATCGCTCGACGGTCGTCACGGGCCGCACGCTCGGTCATCCGGCGCGCGTGCTGCGCAACAAGCTCACGCATAAGTTCTTCGAGCTCGAGGAGAGCGGCGCACCCGCGGAGGAGCTCGAGAAGCTCGGCGTCGGCTCGCTGCACCGCGCGACGCATGAGGGCGACGTGCAGAACGGCTCGGTTATGATTGGCGAGATCTCGGGCATGATCGATGACATCAAGCCGGTCAAGCAGATCATCGACGATATGGTCAGCGGCCTTCCGACGGTCTGCCAGCATTTGTCGGACGAAATGAACTGATATATCACGGATATATCTTTTTGGGGGATAGATTGCGATAGATATTGAGAGATATAGGATCCGGTGTTTTTGAGGATGGGAGGTCCTTCGATTTGAATAAGCTCGCGTTCGTATTTCCGGGACAGGGAGCTCAGGCCGTCGGCATGGGCAAAGATTTCTACGACCACTACGATGTCGCCAAGAAGCTCTTCAAGGAGGCGGATGAGGCGCTCGGCTACTCCATCAAGGATATGTGCTTTGATGGGCCGGCGGAGAATCTGCAGCTCACGGCGAACACGCAGCCGGCCATCCTGACGATGAGCGTGATTGCGGCGGCCGTCCTGAAGGAGAACGGTGTGGAGCCGGACATCGCGGGGGGGCACAGCCTCGGCGAGTACTCGGCACTCGTCGCAGCGGGCGTTTTATCGTTCGGCGACGCGGTCGCGCTCGTGCATAAGCGCGGCCAGTACATGCAGGAGGCTGTGCCTGTAGGAGAGGGCGGCATGGCGGCCATCATCGGCCTCGATGATGCGGTGATCCAGAACGCCTGCGAGAAGGCGACGAAGGAGGCCGGCGAAGTGCAGCCGGTGAACTTCAACTGCCCGGGCCAGACGGTCATCGCCGGCACGACGGCGGGCGTAGAGGCTGCGGCGAAGGCTCTGAAAGAGGCCGGGGCGAAGCGCGCGGTCGTCCTGCCGGTCTCGGCGCCGTTCCATTCGACGCTGATGAAGCCGGCGGCGGAGAAGCTCGCGGCGGAACTGGACCGCGTGGCAATCTCGGATGCGGAGATCCCGGTTGTCTCGAACTATACGGGCAAGCTCGAGAGCAAGGCAGACGAGATCAAGGCGAACCTCGTCGCACAGGCTGACCATCCGGTGCACTGGGTCGACTGCGTCAAGACGATGCAGGACTTCGGCGCGGACGTCTTTGTCGAGGCGGGCCCTGGCCGCACGCTGTGCGGTTTCAACCGCCGCATCGACCGCAGCATCAAGAGCCTGAACGTCGGAGATTTAGAATCTTTGAAGAAAACGCTTGACACGTTGAAGGAGGTTCGTTAATATGCTGTTAGACGGAAAAAAAGCGCTCGTCACGGGTGCCTCCCGCGGCATCGGCCGCGCGGTCGCGCTGAAGCTTGCGAGCGAGGGCGCCAAGGTCGCCATCAACTTCGCCGGTTCCACCGCGAAAGCGGAGGCGGTGAAGCAGGAGATCGAGGCAAATGGCGGCGAAGCCATCCTCGTGCAGGCGGATGTCTCGGATGCGGAAGCGGTCGAGACCATGGTCACGAAGGTGCAGGAAGCCTTCGGTACCATCGACATCCTCGTGAACAACGCGGGCATCACGCGTGACGGCCTGCTCATGCGCATGAAGGAAGAAGATTTCGATGCGGTCATCAACACGAACCTCAAGGGCGTGTTCCATGTGACGAAGGTCGTTTCGAAGCTCATGATGAAGAAGCGCACGGGCCGCATCGTGAACATGGCCTCGGTCGTCGGCCTGACCGGCAATGCCGGCCAGACGAATTACGCGGCGGCCAAGGCCGGCGTCATCGGCTTCACGAAGTCGGCGGCGCGCGAGCTCGCAGGCCGCGGCATCACCGTGAACGCGGTCGCTCCTGGATTCATCCATACGGATATGACGGACGCGATGCCGGAAAAGGCGAAGGATGCGACGCTCGCGACCATCCCCCTGAAGCGCATCGGCGAGCCGGAAGATATCGCGAACGCGGTGCTTTTCCTCGCCAGTGACTATGCATCTTATATCACAGGTCAGGTCTTAGCTATAGACGGCGGCATGGTAATGTGATATAACTATATAGGTACACCAATTTAAGGAGGTGAAACTTCATGTCGACTTTTGAAAAAGTAAGAGATATCGTTGTTGAGCAGCTGGGCGTTGGCGCCGACGAGGTTACGATCGATTCCACGTTTATCGATGACCTCGGTGCTGATTCGCTGGATATCGTTGAGCTGATCATGGCCTTCGAGGAGGAATTCAATATCGAGATTCCGGACGAGGCTGCTGAGAAGATCAAGACTGTTCAGGACGTTGTTACGTACATCGATAACAACAAATCGGACCAGGACAAATAAGGTTGAACAACTTGCCTTTTGAGAAATCCCGTGAAACTTGTTTCGCGGGATTTTCTTGAGAGGAAAGAATGGAGGATGAACATTGAAACTTCCAGAGCTGAAAATTGGCAATAAAGTTGCGAGAATACCGATTCAGCAGGGCGGAATGGCCATCCGGCTTTCCACGGCTCCTCTTGCAGCGGCAGTCGCCAACGAGGGCGGCATCGGACTGATCGCGGCTTCTGGTATGTCTCATGACGAGCTCCGTTATGAGATTCGGCTCGCCCGTTCGCTGACGTCTGGTCTCATTGGCATCAACATCATGGTGGCGGCCCGTGATTTCGCGGGTATCGTAAAGACAGCTATCGATGAGGGCATCGACCTTGTAGTAGCCGGCGCCGGGTTCTCCCGCGATATGTTCGGCATGGGCAAGGAGTCGGGGACACCGATTGTTCCAATTGTCTCGTCGGTAAAATTAGCGAAAATTTCCGAGCGTCTTGGCGCGACGGCTATCGTCCTTGAAGGCAGAGAAGCAGGCGGACATCTCGGCACGAATATCTCCGTGCGCGACCTCATCGGTCCAGTCTCGTCTGCCGTGAACATCCCGGTCATCGCGGCCGGCGGCGTCCTTCATGGCCAGGATATCGTTGATCTCATAAAGATGGGCGCGAGCGGCGTGCAGATGGGCTCCCGTTTTGCAGCGAGCAAAGAGTCGAACGCCGCACCGGCCCTCAAGGAATACTATCTGAAATCGACGCCGGAGGATATCTGTGTGATCCACAGCCCGGTCGGGTTGCCGGGCCGCGCGGTGCGCACGCCGTTTTCCGCGCGCGTCATGGAGGGGCCGGTACCGCCGACCGTCTGCGACAGCTGCTTGAAGCATTGCAAGCATAACTTCTGCATCATCCGGGCACTCATACGCGCGGAGCAGGGCGATGTCGAGACGGGCCTCGTCTTCACGGGCGAGTACATGCCGCGCATCAACAAGATCCTTTCGGTTCATGAGATTTTTGGGCAGTTGCTGAAGGAAGCCGCGGAAGCGGAATAAGCGATAAGAGAAAAGAAGAGAGGAGTCGTTCGTTTTGGATAAACGCATTGTCATCACGGGACTCGGTGCAATCTCGCCAATCGGTATCGGGAAAGACGAATTCTGGGAAGGCCTGATGGAGGGCCGCAACGGCATCGGCAAGATTACGCGTTTCGACGCGACGGAGTACAAATCGCAGATTGCCGGCGAGGTCAAGGATTTCGACCCGACGAAATACATCGACAAGAAAGAGTCGAAGCGCATGGATCGCTACGCGCAGTTCGCGGTAGCGGCGACGAAGATGGCGCTCGAGGACGCGGGCCTCAATCTCGAGAAAGAGGACTGCGACCGCATCGGCACTTATGTCGGCGCCGGCATCGGCGGCATCGAGACGATGAACGAGCAGTATAAGAAGTTGTTCGACAAGGGCCCGAACCGCATTTCGCCGTTCTTCATCCCGATGATGATTGCGAACATGGCGGCTGGTCAGGTCTCCATCACGTTCGGCCTGCACGGCCCGTCCTCCTGCGTCGTCACGGCCTGCGCGACGGGCTCGAACTGCATCGGCGACGCGATGCGCGTCATGCAGCGCGGTGAGACGGATGTCATGGTCGCGGGCGGCACGGAGGCCTCCATCAGCGAGGCGGCTGTCGCCGGCTTCAGCGCGATGAAGGCGCTCTGCATGGATCACAACGATGACCCGGCACATGCTTCCCGCCCGTTCGACAAGAACCGTTCTGGTTTCGTCATGGGCGAGGGTTCCGGCATCGTGATCCTCGAGACGCTCGAGCACGCGAAGGCGCGCGGCGCGCATATCTACTGCGAGCTCGCGGGTTACGCATCGAATTCGGACGCCTATCATATCACGAGCCCGGCACCGCACGGCGTCTATCAGGCGAAGTGCATGGCCGCGGCTATTGCGGACGCAGGGCTGAAGCCGGCGGATGTCGACTACGTCAATGCGCATGGCACCTCGACGCACATGAACGATCAGGGTGAGACCGAGGCCATCAAGAGCGTCTGGGGCGAGGCTGCAAAGGACGTCTCCGTTTCGTCCATCAAGTCGATGACGGGCCACATGCTCGGCGCCGGCGGCGCAATCGAGTGCGTCGCGACGGCTCTTGCTGTACAGAACGACATGCTCCCGCCGACCATCAACTACGAGACGCCGGATGAGGGCCTCGACCTCGACTACGTGCCGAACAAGGCAAAGGCCAAAAAGGTCCGCGCGGCCATCTCGAACTCGTTCGGGTTCGGCGGCCACAATGCCTGCCTCGTGCTCAAGAAGTTTGCGGAGTAAAAGGCAATGATAGCCAGAATATCCAAAGCGCGCGAATACGATCTGCGGCAGCTTTCGGAAACGCTCGGCGTGACATTTCAGGATCTAGGACTGCTGCAGCTCGCGCTGACGCATACGTCGTTCGCGAATGAGTCGAAGCGGCCGCTCGAGCAGAACGAACGTCTGGAATTCCTCGGCGACGCGGTGCTCGAGCTTGCTTCGAGCACGTACCTCTACCAGCATTTCTCAAAAATGCCGGAAGGGGAGCTGACGAAGATCCGTGCGAGCATCGTCTGCTCGGCGACGCTCGCGGAGCTCGCGACGAATCTGCGGCTTGGCGACTATCTGCTTCTCGGGCACGGGGAGGAGATGAGCGGCGGCCGCACACGGCAGACGAATCTCGAGGATGTCTTCGAGTGCGTGATCG
Source organism: Selenomonadaceae bacterium (assembly GCA_036733925.1). Lineage (GTDB taxonomy): Bacteria > Bacillota > Negativicutes > Selenomonadales > Selenomonadaceae > UBA2897. Next base: position 41,895 of record DAIMZO010000008.1, read on the forward strand.
GCGCGATTTATCTCGATCAGGGCTGGGAGACGGCCCGCGACTACGTGCTGCGTCAGCTCGAGCCGGAGTTCCAGAAGGTATCGGCGGGCATCACGGTGCAGAAAGACTATAAGACCCTCTTGCAGGAAGAGGTATTCCAGAAGGAGAATCAGTCAATCGAATACGTCGAGCTCGAGGAGTCCGGCCCGGATCACGCGAAGACGTTCCATTTCCAGGTCGTCGTGACGGGCAAAGTCCTCGGCGATGGCGTCGGGCACAGCAAGAAAGAGGCTCAGCAACAAGCCGCACGCGTGGCACTGCAGAACCTCCACGCATAAGCAGAAGGAAAACAGGTGCTGACAAAGGTCGGCACCTGTTTTATAATAAGGAAAAGAACGGTTTTTACTGAAGTAACGGAGGTATGATGATGCGGAAATTGACAATGCTCGGCACGGGAAACGCGATGGTCACGAAATGCTACAACACCTGCTTTTATGTCGAACTCGATGATGGCAGCCTGTTCCTGACGGATGCGGGTGGCGGCAACTATATCCTGCATCAGTTTGATCAGACGGATTTTTCTTACCAAAAATGTCATCATATGTTCGTGACGCACGGCCATACGGATCATATCCTCGGCGTCATCTGGGTGCTGCGGAAGGTCGCAGACCTCATGAACAAGGGCAAATACGACGGGGAGTTCCATGTCTACTGCCACGATGTCGTGAAGAACATGCTGCTGACGATGTGCGAGATGATGCTGAAGAAGAAGGATTTCGCGCAGATCGGCAGCCGCATCTTCCTGCACGAGATGCAGGACGGCTCCGTCGTGACCTTCGACGGCGTGCAGCTCACGGCGTTCGATATCCTCTCGACGAAGGCCAAGCAGTTCGGCTATGAGCTGAAATTCCCGGACGGCGAGCGCCTCGTCTGCCTCGGCGATGAGCCGTATAACGAGCACGACCGCAAGTATGCGGAGGGTGCGGACTGGCTGCTTGCGGAGGCGTTCTGCAAATACGGCGACCGCGAGAAATTCAAGCCGTACGAGAAGCACCACAGCACGGTCAAAGAAGCATCGGAGCTCGCGGCGACGCTTGGCGTCAAGAATCTCGTGCTCTACCATACTGAGGACAAGAGTATCGCGACGCGCAAAGCGGACTATACGCGCGAGGCGCAGCAGTATTTCCACGGAAATGTCTATGTACCGGACGATTTCGATGTTTTGAAGCTATAAGAAAAGCTCCCCTCGATGGGGAGCTTTTCTTATGAAAACATCTTCTGGATGTAGGCATTGTATTTCTGGATGATGCCGTGCAGGTCTTGGATCTCTGTCTCCGAGAGCTTGTGCAGGTGCTCCACGAACAGCTTGCGCATGCTGTCGAACTGATCGTCGATGATCTTTTTCCCGTCGGGCGTCATCGTGATGATGACGCAGCGGCGGTCGGTTTCGCTCGGCCTCTTTTCTACCAGATGATTCTGCACGAGGCGCTCGATGATTGTCGTCATCTGCTGCTTCGAGATGTTCAGGAAATGGGCGATATCGGTGATGGAAGCCGCGTGCTCGTTCATGAGCACAAAAAGCGTCGCGAACTGATTGAGCGGGAGCGGCGCGTTACGCCGCGTGAATTTGTTCTGGAGGAGGATCATCGAGTCGAGGAAGGCATGGGAAACATCCTGCCCGATATCCCCCACTGCATCCGTGTGCATATCCTTCGCTTTTACCGGTTCTTTCCGTGGCATGATTGTTTACGCTCCTTATGGTATTCAGCCTTCCAGATTGATGGAATCCTGGCCGGGATGGTGATATGTTCCGGGATTCTTTATAGAAATCGCAGAAGATATTCTTGACAATCCAATAGTTATACTATACTATAGATGACGTAAATAGTAAACATTTATTTACCATTTTAAACGAATAAGGAAAGATGGGGGATAGCAGGATATCCGATGAGGCAGCCGCGCTGGTTTGCTCCGATTTGAGTCTCTGCACATTGTGCCCCCTATTGTTTTTTCAAAGGAGGTTGTCTGTTTGTTTTTGAAGAAAAACAAGAAACTGAGCGTCCTCGTAGTCGGTGCGCTTCTGGCTTCTTCGTCTTTCTGGGTGGCCGGCTGCGGCTCGAACCAGCAGGCTGCACAGAAGCAGGGACAGCAGGTAAAGGTCATGCAGGTCATCCAGCAGGATACACCGCTTTCCAGTGAGTATGCTGGCCAGATTGCAGGCGTCGAGGAGGTCAAGGTGCAGTCCAAGGTCTCCGGCAATGTCGTAGACAAATACGTGCAGGGCGGTCAGTACGTCGAGGCGGGCCAGCCGCTCTACAAGATCGATTCGCGTCAGTATGAGTCGGCGGTGCTTGCGGCGCAGGCAAATCTCGCGCAGTCGCAGGCAACGCTCGCCAATGCGCAGACCGACCTCTATCGCTACCAGAACCTGCTCGCGGGCAACGCAATCTCGGAGCAGACCGTGACGACGCAGCAGGCGAATGTCAATGCGTACTCGGCGGCGGCAGATGCGAATGCGGCCCAGCTGCAGCGCGCGCAGGAAGACCTCGCAGATACGACAATCTATGCGCCGATTTCCGGTCAGCTCAGTGTCGATGATGTCGCAGTAGGTACGTTCGCGGCAGCGGGCAGCACGACGCTCGTGACGATGGGCGCCGTGAACCCGGTCTACGCGCAGTTCAGCGTTTCTGAGACCGAGTACCTGAAGCTCATGAATGAAGTCAAGCAGCAGAGCGCGGATGGTCAGACAGGCGGGCCGGTCGTCACGCTGACGCTTGCGGATGGATCGGTCTACCCGCAGCAGGGCCGCATCGTGTCTTCGGATCGTGCACTCGGCAACAACACCGGCACGCTGACCGTCAAAGCGATTTTTGACAATCCGGATGGGTTGCTGATTCCAGGCATGTTTGCGCGGGTGAAGCTTTCCGGTGCCGTTCAGCCGAATGCGATGCTCGTACCACAGCGCGCCGTGCAGCAGCTGCTCGGCAAGACGTTCGTCATGGTTGCGGATGCGGATGGAAAATCCGAGGCACGCACGGTGACGCTCGGCGAAAAAGTCGGCAGCTATTACATCGTGAAGGATGGCCTCTCGCCGGAAGATCTGGTCGTCGTCGAAGGCCTCTCGAATCTGCAGGAGGGCGTGCCCCTCTCCGTGACGATGGTCACGGCGGACGATATGGGCTTCTCCCTCGACGAGGATGAGTCGAAGTTCGACGACAGTGCGATTAATGCGTCGGATTCGTCCAACCAGTAAGGGGGCGGCGTTTTGTCTAAATTCTTTATTCATCGCCCGATTTTCGCTATCGTCATCGCCGTCATCATCGTGATTCTCGGTGTGATTTCCGCGTTTCAGCTGCCGATTGCGCAGTACCCGCAGATCTCGCCGCCGACCATTTCCGTCGGCACGACGTACACGGGTGCAAACGCGAGTGTCGTCAACCAGACGGTCGCGCAGATCATCGAGGATCAGGTCAACGGCACGCAGGGCATGGATTATATGTCCTCGAACTCCGATGATACCGGCCGTTACAGCCTCAGTGTCGTGTTCAAGACCGGTACGGATGGCGATATGGACTCGGTCAAGGTGCAGAACAACGTTGCGGTAGCGACGTCCTCTCTGCCGACCGATGTACAGAACGTCGGCGTCACGACGCGCAAGAGCTCGCAGGATATGGCCTATATGATCGCAATGTATTCGCCGGACGGAACCTATGACCGCGCGTTCATGAAGAACTACGCCGATATCTATATGATGGACGCAATCAAGCGCGTAAAGGGCGTCGGCGATGTTCAGGTGTTCGGTTCGGACTATGCGATGCGCATCTGGCTGAATCCGGACAAGCTGTCCGAATACGGCCTGACTATCGCGGATGTCACAGCGGCCATCAAGGAGCAGAACGTACAGGCTCCAGCCGGTACCGTCGGCGCTGCACCGGTCGAGAACGGACAGGAAAAGCAGTACACGGGCAAGATCAATGGCCGTCTCGTGACGCCGGAGCAGTTCGGCAACATCATCCTGAAGACGGATGCCGCTAACGGCGCGTTTGTCCGTCTGAAGGATGTTGCCCAGATTGAGACGGGGCAGAAGGCCAATAACATCGTTTCGAAATTCAACGGCTATCCGGCTGTCGGCTTCGCCATCCAGATGACGTCCGATGCAAACGCGATGGAGACGGTCAACGGGGTCAAGCAGGTCATTGCCGAGTCGGAGAAGAACCTGCCGCCAAACCTCAAGATGTCCGAGGTATTCGACTCGACGAATTACATCAAGGCATCCATCGCCGAGGTGCTTGAGACATTCGTTGAAGCACTCGCACTCGTCGTGCTCGTCATCTTCATCTTCCTGCAGAATTGGCGCGCGACAATCATCCCAGTGCTCGCCGTTCCGGTCTCGCTGATCGGTACGCTCGCTGCGTTCATCGTGCTGGATTTCTCCATCAATACGCTGACGCTGTTCGCGATGGTCCTCGCCATCGGCCTCGTCGTCGATGATGCAATCGTCGTCATCGAGAACGTCGAGAAGCACATGGAGGAAGGCCTCGAGGTCGTCGATGCGACGGAGCGCGCAATGGACGAGGTGCAGGGCCCGGTCGTGGCCATTGCATTCGTCCTCGCGGCGGTATTCGTACCGGTCGCGTTCCTCGGCGGCATGACGGGCGTCCTGTACAAACAGTTCGCCCTGACCATCGCAATCTCGATGGCGCTGTCTGCGTTTATCGCACTGACGCTGACACCAGCACTGTGCGCATTGATCTTGAAACGGCGCGATCCAGAGGCAGAGCAGAAAGGCGTCCTCGGCCGTTTCTTCGGCGCGTTCAACCGCTGGTTTGAACGCACGAAGCGCGGCTACCTCGGCATCGTCGCGAAATTCATCCGTCACGCGCGTTATGCGCTGCTGTTCATGGTCATCGTCTGCGGCATCGCGGGCTTCATGTATATGAAGATTCCGTCGACTTTCGTACCAGATGAGGATCAGGGCTATCTGATGACATCCGTAAGCCTGCCAGAGGGTACGTCCATCAACCAGACGCAAAAGACGATGGACAAACTCGCGAGGGCGGCAAAAGAGCAGGTTCCGAAGGTCCAGAGCGTCATGTCGATTACGGGCTTCGATATCCTGTCGTTCGGCTCGAAGCCGAGCGCCGGCATGGTGACGCTCGGCATGGAAGACTGGTCACAGCGTCCGGGTGATCAGTATTCGGTCAGCACGGCGGTCAAGAAGATGTTCGCAATCGGTGCGCAGGTTGCACCGGAGGCGACGGTCATCGCGATGAACCCGCCGGCATTGCCGGGCCTCGGTACATTCGGCGGCTGGACGATGCAGCTGCAGGATAAGACCGGTCATACGGATCAGGAGCTCAACGAAATCACGAACAAGATTGTCGCGGCCGCGAACCAGCGTCCGGAACTCAAGGGCGTGCGCACGACGTACAAGATCAATTCACCGTCCATCCAGTACGAGATCGACCGCGACCGTGTCAAGAACCTCGGCGTATCGCTTTCCGATGTGTTCACGGCGATGCAGGTCAACTACGGCGGCATGCAGGTCAACGACTTCAACCAGTTCGGCCGCTCCTATAAGGTCATGTTGCAGTCGGATCTGCAGTACCGCAAAGATGCCGATGCCGCGAAGTTCGTTTTCGTCCGGAGTTCGAAGGGCACGATGGTGCCGCTCGATACCTTGCTGAAGCCGAAGATGACCAGCGGACCGACGCAGATTTCCCGCTTCAATGGCACCCGCGCTGTACAGATTCAGGGCAACGCTGCGGATGGATATTCCTCCGGACAGGCCATGAACGCAATCCAGCAGGTTGTCCAGGAGCAGGCTCCGACCGGATTCAATGTCGAGTGGTCCGGCCAGAGCCGCGAGGAGAAGAACGCATCGAATTCGACGGTCAAAGTCCTCGCACTGGCGCTTATCTTCGTATTTCTGTGCCTCGCCGCTCTCTATGAGAGCTGGAGCGTGCCGTTCGCGGTGTTGCTCACGGTGCCGACCGGCGTCATGGGTGCGCTTGTCTCGGAGTACGGCCTGTCGATCGCTGAGGCCATGTTCGGTCATGTGAATGCAGGATTGGTGAACAGCGTCTACATGCAGATTGGTATCATCATGATCATCGGTCTTGCTGCGAAGAACGCCATCCTGATTGTCGAGTTCGCGAAGGTCCGCGTGGATCATGGCATGGAGCCGGTTAAGGCAGCCATCGAGGCCGCTGGCCTGCGCCTGCGCCCAATCCTGATGACGTCGTTCGCGTTCATCATCGGCTGCCTGCCGCTCGCCGTAGCGACGGGCGCCGGCGCTGCCGCACGTAACGGCATGGGCGTCGCGGTTGTTGGCGGCATGCTATTCGCGACGAGCCTCGGTATCTTCCTGATTCCGGTATTCTTCGTACTGACGGAGTGGATTGCCGTGAAACTCGGCATCCAGAAGCCGGTCAAGAAGCGCCAGGCCACGGAATATATGTAATTTCCAACCAATCGTCCGATTGGATTCTAAAGAGTCTCTGTCTATTGGCAGAGGCTCTTTTTCTACTTGTCAAAGATAGAGAAATCCGTTATAATGGATAAAGACTGAAACATTCAGAGAGTTTTCGTTCGAAAGGAGCGATTTACTTGGCACAGGATAAAAAAGATGACCGCAAGGAAGCCCTTGCGGCTGCGATGAAGCAGATCGAGAAGGATTTCGGCAAGGGCTCGATCATGCGTCTCGGCGATGCGAAGGCGAACATGAACGTCGAAGTAATCTCGACGGGCATCCTGCCGCTCGACATCGCGCTCGGCGTCGGCGGCATCCCGCGCGGGCGCATCATCGAGGTCTACGGCCCGGAGTCTTCCGGTAAGACGACGGTCGCGCTGCACATGATCGCGGAGGCGCAGAAAAACGGCGGCATCGCGGCCTTCATCGATGCGGAGCACGCGCTTGACCCGGTCTACGCGCAGAAGCTCGGCGTCAACATCGACGACCTGCTGATCTCGCAGCCGGATACCGGCGAGCAGGCACTCGACATCGTCGACGCGCTCGTGCGCAGCGGTGCTATTGACATCATCGTCGTCGACTCGGTCGCGGCCCTCGTGCCGAAAGCCGAGATTGAGGGCGATATGGGCGACTCGCATGTCGGCCTGCAGGCGCGCCTCATGAGTCAGGCCATGCGCAAGCTCACGGGCATCATCGCGAAATCGCGCACGGTCGCGATTTTCATCAACCAGATCCGCGAGAAGGTCGGCGTGATGTTCGGCAACCCGGAGACGACGACGGGCGGCCGCGCGCTGAAATTCTATTCGTCGGTCCGCCTTGACGTCCGCCGCATCGACCAGATCAAGCAGGGCACGGATGTCATCGGCAACCGCACGCGCATCAAGGTCGTCAAGAACAAAGTCGCGCCGCCGTTCCGCACCGCGGAATTCGACATCATGTACGGCGAGGGCGTCTCGAAGCTCTCGAGCCTCATCGACATGGGCGTCGATATGGATATTGTGGATAAGAGCGGCGCCTGGTTCTCGTATAACGGCGAGCGTCTCGGCCAGGGCAAGGAAAACGCGAAACAGGTTCTGCGCGACCGTCCGGAACTCGCCGAGGAGATCGAGGCGAAGATCCGCGCGAAACTTGTGCCGCAGGAGGAAGAGGGGCCAACGAACGCGGCCTCAGAGAACGCCGAGCTCACGCTGAAGGCAGAAGGCAAGTCCGATGCCGAGTAAGTACTGGAACCTCGAGACTGGCGAGGAGGAGAGCGTCGAGCGCAAACGCCGCCGCCCGAAGAAGACGGCGCTCATGGCGGCGGTGGATATCCTCGCACGGCAGGAGCAGAGCGAGAAGAAGCTCCGCGAGAAGCTGGGGCGCAAGGAATACGGGGATGAGGAAATCGACGCGGCCATCGAGCGGCTCAAGGAGAAGCATTACCTCTGTGATGCCGACGCCTGCGCGCGGCAGTTCGAGTTCCTCTACAACGAGAGCCGTTCATCGGTGAGGCAGATCTGCATGAAGCTCATGCAGCGCGGTTTCCCGCGCAATCTCGTGCAGTCCTGCGTGCCGCGTGATACCTATGAGCGCGAGAAGGCGGCGGCACTGCGCGTGCTCGAGATCCAGTATAAGCCGGACAAGGATCCGAAGAAGCTGCTCGCGAGCCTTTACCGCAAGGGCTTCGACAGCTCGGCCATCCGCGCGGCGGTCGACGAATATACGTCCGGCGCGGAGCAGAACATGGAGTAAGAGGATGTTTTCATTCCCGGAAAAACTTTTCCGGGAATTTTATGCTATAATAAAAGTTATAGTTTTATGTATCGATCCGAGGGAGGAAAAGTATCTTGAACGAAATGGCAAACGAGAGCATTCTCGTCCTGGATTTTGGCGGCCAGTACAACCAGCTGATCGCACGCCGCGTGCGCGAGGATCACGTCTACTGCGAAGTGCATCCATCGACGATGTCCCTGGCGGAAATCCAGAAGATGGCCCCGAAAGGCATCATCCTGACCGGTGGCCCGAACAGCGTCTACAAAGCAGATTCCGTGACCTGCGACCCGAAACTCTTTTCGCTCGGGATCCCGGTGCTCGGCATCTGCTACGGCTCGCAGCTCATGGCGCATCTGCTCGGCGGCAGCGTCAAGACGGCGCCGACGAGCGAGTACGGTAAGACGGTCGTCAGCCTTACGCCAGCAGCATCCGCGTCGAAGCTGCTCCAGGGCGTCGATGATGAGACGGTCTGCTGGATGAGCCATACCGACTACATCGAGCAGGCGCCGGAGGGCTTCACCGTCACGGCGGAGACGCCGGTCTGCCCGGTCGCCGCGATGGAGAATGCGGACCGGAAGCTCTACGCGACGCAGTTCCATCCCGAGGTCATGCATACGGCGCAGGGCAAGCTCATGCTCAAGAACTTCGTCTACAGCGTCTGCGGCTGCAAGGGCGACTGGCGCATGGGCGACTTCATCGCGCGCACGGTCGAGAAGCTCCGCGCGAAGATCGGCAATGGCCGCGCGCTCTGCGCGCTTTCGGGCGGCGTGGATTCGTCGGTCGCGGCCGTCCTGCTCTCGAAAGCCATCGGCAAGCAGCTGACCTGCGTCTTCGTCGACCACGGCCTGCTCCGCAAAGACGAGGGCGACCAGGTCGAGTCCGTATTCGGCGAGGGCGGCTCCTACGACCTCCAGTTCGTGCGTGTCAACGCGAAAGACCGCTTCTACGCGAAACTCAAGGGCGTAATCGAGCCGGAGCGCAAGCGCAAGATTATCGGTGAGGAATTCATCCGCGTCTTCGAGGAAGAGGCGAAGAAGATCGGCGCCGTCGATTACCTCGTGCAGGGGACGATTTACCCGGACGTCATCGAGAGCGGCCTCGGCAACTCGGCAACTATCAAATCGCATCACAACGTCGGCGGCCTGCCGGACTACGTCGATTTCAAGGAGATTGTCGAGCCGCTGCGCCTGCTGTTCAAAGATGAGGTACGCGAGGTCGGCCGCGAGCTCGGCCTGCCCGATTACCTCGTGAACCGCCAGCCGTTCCCGGGCCCGGGCCTAGGCATCCGCATCATCGGCGATGTCACGGAGGAGAAAGTCAAGATCGTACAGGAAGCCGACGCCATCTACCGCGAGGAGGTCGCGAAGGCCGGCGCCGACAAGAACCTCGGCCAGTACTTCGCCGCGCTCACGAACATGCGCTCCGTCGGCGTCATGGGCGACGGACGCACCTACGACTATGCCATCGCCCTGCGCGCCGTCATGACCAGTGACTTCATGACCGCCGAGAGCGCGCAGCTCCCATGGGAAGTCCTGCAGAAGACCACGAGCCGCATCGTCAACGAAGTCAAAGGCGTCAACCGTGTGCTCTACGACTGCACCGGAAAACCGCCAGCAACCATCGAATTCGAATGAATCCCATATCTGCAATCCGCAAGTCCACCGATAGGGTGGGCTTGTTTTTTTATGCCTGGAGGAAAATATTTCCAATATTTTCTTGCAAAAAGAGGAATTTTCTGCTATAAAAAGAATAGGAAAAGTGGTGGATTGTGGGGGATTGTGTCACAATTTGCCAAAAGGGTGGTGATGAAGGATGTTTATGGGCGAGTACGTGCACGCCATCGATGCGAAGGGGCGCGTGATCCTGCCGGCCGATTTCCGCGCGGAACTCGGCGTATCCTTCATCCTGACCAAGGGCCTTGATAAATGCCTGTTCCTGTATGCGCAGGCCGAGTGGGAGGCGCTCGCGGAGAAACTCCGTGCGCTGCCGCTCGCGAAGCCGGAGGCGCGCGCGATTGTCCGGTTCTTCTTCTCGGGCGCGCGGACGCTTGAATGCGACAAGCAGGGGAGGTTCCTGATCCCGGCGAACCTGCGCAACTACGCGGACATCGCGCTGCGGCAGGACGTCGTGCTGACCGGCACGGACAACCGCATCGAGGTCTGGAGTAGGGATCAGTGGAACCGCTACAGCGAGGAAGTCGAGCCGGATGTCACGGCTATCGCGGCGTCGCTTTCGGGGCTGGGTATCTGAGGTATCGGATATTTTCTGAATGTGGAAAGGGGGGCAGTCCATGGTGGAATTCCATCACGTCAGCGTGATGCTTGAGGAGACCGTGCAGGGACTCGTAACCAATCTGGACGGCACGTATGTGGACTGCACCCTCGGCGGTGCGGGGCATTCGCACCGCATCACGGAGCTCTTGCACGAGGACGGGCGGCTCATCGGCATCGACCAGGATGAGGAGGCCATCGCGGCTGCGCGCGAGCGCCTGAAGGACGCTCGTTGCCGCGTCGATATCGTGCACGACAATTTCCGCCATCTCGAGACGGTTCTCGCGGATGAGGAAGCCCCGGAGGCGGACGGCGTGCTGTTCGATCTTGGGGTAAGCTCGCATCAGATCGATACGGCAGAGCGCGGCTTTTCCTATATGCACGACGCGAAGCTCGATATGCGCATGGATCCGGAGGCCGGCTTCTCGGCCTACGATGTCGTGAACACCTACAGCGAGCAGGATCTCGAGCGCATCTTCCACGACTACGGCGAGGAGCGGTGGGCGAAGCGCATCGCGAAATTCATCGTCGCGGAGCGGTCAGAAAAGCGCATCGAGACGACGGGCGAGCTCGTCGATGTGATCTGCAAGGCCGTGCCGAAAGCCGTGCGCCGCGAGGAAAACGGCCACCCGGCCAAGCGCGTGTTCCAGGCCATCCGCATCGAGGTCAACGACGAGCTCGGCATCCTCGAGCAGGCATTCCGCACGGCGGTTCGGCATCTGAAGCCAGGCGGGCGCATCGCAATCTTGACGTTCCACTCGCTCGAGGACCGCATCGCGAAGCGCACGCTGCGCGAGCTGGCGCGCGGCTGCATCTGTCCGCCAGAGCTTCCGGTCTGCGTCTGTCACCACCATCCGGAAATCCGATTGCTCGGCAAGCCACGCAAGGCATCGAAGGAGGAGCTCGCGGCGAACTCGCGCGCGAAGAGCGCGAAGCTCCGCATCGCGGAGAAGCTGCCACCCTATGAAGAGAAAGAAAGGGGGAAGGACTGATGCTTGCCAGACAGGAAGAACCCTTGTCCCATGAGCAGGAGGAACGGAAACTCCTGCGCGAGAAGTCCAAAGAACCCCTTTACCGCATGGTGCTGAACACGAGGTTCCGCTCGCATTGCCGGACGCTTTTCCTCGTCGCCGCCGCGCTCGCGATGGCTGTGACCATCCAGAGCGGCATCAGCGCGAGCCGCGGCTACAAGCTGATCGCCGTGCAGAGGCAGGCCGACGAGGTGGAGCGCGAGAACGCGCGGCTGCGCATCGAGATCGCGCAGATGAAGTCGCCGGAGCGCATCAAATCCATCGCGCAGGATCAGCTCGGCATGCAGGTGCCGAAAAAAACCTATTTTGCACATGACTCCGGGAATCCTTGATACGGAGTACGGGAAAGAGGCTGCAGGAGCAGGACTCTTTCCTTATTTTACGTTATAGGGGCTATGCTTTTTCTGCTATACGGTTTATAATAGGGGAGGCTCCGCGTGAAGCGGGGACCGCATAGAGGAGGAAATGACTTTATGAAGACATTAGAGGATCTGGCAGCGAGGATCCAGGGCGCGGTGCTGCGCGGCGACGGGAAAACAGAGATCACGGGCATCGAGCATGACTCCCGCAAGGTGCAGCAGGGCACGCTTTTCGTCTGCATCCCGGGCGTCCATGTCGACGGGCACAGCTTTATCGGCAAGGCCGTGGAATCCGGCGCGAAAGCCATCCTCACCGCGCGAAAGGGCGTTGCGGTGCCGGACGGGATCGCCGTTCTCGAGGTGCCGGAGCTGCAGAGCGCGCTTGACAGTATGGTGCCGTATTTCTACGACTACCCGGCAGAGTCCATGCGCGTCATCGGCATCACCGGGACGAACGGCAAGACGACGACGAGCTATATCACGCGCGCCATCCTGCGCAACGCCGGCTACAAGGTCGGCCTGATCGGCACAATCCAGATCCTCATCGAGGAGGAGCACTACCCCATCCACAACACGACGCCGGATGTCGTCATCCTGCAGGAAACGCTCGCGAAGATGCGCGATGCCGGCATGGACTACGTTGTCATGGAGGTCTCGAGCCATGCGCTCGACCAGAATCGCGTGGCGGGCATCGAGTTCGATACGGCCGTGTTCACGAACCTGACGCAGGATCATCTCGACTACCATAAGACGATGGAAAACTACAAGCTCGCGAAGGCGAAGCTTTTCGATGCGGTCTGCCGCCCCGGCAAGAAGCAGGGCAAGACGGCCGTCGTCAACATCGACGACGCCGCGGGGCAGACGATGCTTGACCATGCAAAATGCGAGCATCTGACCTACGCCCTCGACCATGAGGCCGATCTGCGCGCGGTCGATGTCGATGTACGCGCGGACGGTGCGCGCTTTGCGCTCGAGTACGCAGGCTTCGGCAAGATGCCGCTGCAGCTCCATATCACAGGCATCTTCAACGTCTACAACGTCATGTCGGCGGTTGGCGCGGCGCTCGCGGAGCATGTCCCGGCGGATACGATAAAGAAGACGCTCGAGGCGTTCACGGCTGTGCCGGGGCGTTTTGAGCTCGTCAAGGCCGGGCAGGATTTCTCGATCATCGTCGATTACGCGCATACGCCGGACGGCGTCGAGAACGTGCTCGAGACCGCGCGGAAAATCGCGAAGCGCCATATCATCGCGGTGTTCGGCTGCGGCGGCGACCGCGACAAGACGAAGCGCCCAATCATGGGACGCATTGCGGGCAGACTGGCGGACGTCGTGATCGCGACATCGGACAATCCGCGCTCGGAGGATCCGGCCGTGATCCTCGACGAGGTCGAGAAGGGCGTCGAGGAGACCATCGGCAGCAAGCATCATGAGAAGATCGTTGACCGCCGCGAGGCCATCTTCCGTGCGGTCGAGCTCGCGCAGAAGAATGACATTGTCGTAATCCTCGGCAAGGGCCATGAGAACTATCAGATTCTCGCGGACAAGACCATCCATTTTGATGATAAAGAAGAAGCGCGGGCGGCCGTTGCAGCAAAGCTCGGCGCAGCGAAGAAGGAGGAAGCCTGATGCCAGCATTTACGGTGCGCGAGATTCTCGTTGCGACAAAGGCCAAGGCGGCCAAGGCGACGCCGGCCATCACGGAATTCACCGATGTCGTGACCGATACGCGGAAAATCCAGCCGGGCGTGCTGTTCCTCGCGCTGAAGGGCGAGCGTTTCAATGGCGAGGATTTCGCGGCGGAGGCCGTGGAAAAGGGCGCGACGGGCGTCATCGTCAGCGAGAGTTGCCCCGAGGAGAAGTACGTGGCCATCGAGGACGCCGACGTGTTCATCGTCAAGAATACGCTCGCGGCCTATCAGGGCATCGGCCATCTCTGGCGCGAGAAATTCGACATCCCGGTTATCGCGATTACGGGTTCGAACGGCAAGACGACGACGAAGGATCTGACGGCGGCCGTGCTCTCGGCCAAGGACGAGGTTCTCAAGACGCCGGCGAATTTCAACAACGAGATTGGCCTGCCGCTGACCCTGCTCGGCCTGCGCAAAGAACATTGGGCGGCGGTCGTCGAGATCGGCATGCGCGGCTTCCATCAGATCGAGGCCATGGCGCCGATTGCGGATCCGGAGATCGGCATCGTCACGAACGTCGGCGAGACGCATATGGAGCTCCTCGGGTCGCTCGAGAACATCGCGAAGGCGAAGAGCGAGCTGGTGCAGGCCATAAAGCCGGGCGGTACCGTGATCCTGAACGCGGACAACCGATATGTCGCAGGCATGCGCGGAGTGGCGAAGCCCGGCGTCCGCGTGCTGACCTTCGGCATCGAGCAGGAGGCCGACGTGCGCGGCGGCAGCCTCCGCACGAGCGAGGACGGCGCGCATACGACGTTCTCCGTGACCTATGACGGTGAGACGCAGGACTATACGGTCGCGATGGTCGGCCGCCACAATGTCTATAACGCGCTTGCAGCGATTGCCGCAGGCTTCGCGCTCGGCCTGACGCCCGATGAGATCCGCCTCGGCCTCTCGCATCTTGAGAAGACGAAGATGCGATTCGAGGTCGAGAAGGTCAAGGAATGGCATGTCATCAACGACGCATACAATGCGAGCCCGATGTCGATGAAGGCGGCCATCGATACGATGACCGAACTCGTCAAGGGGCGGAAAATCGCCGTGATGGGCGATATGCTCGAGCTCGGCAAGGTCTCGGAAGAGGCGCATTATGCGGTCGGCAAGGAACTCGCAGAGGCGCGTTTCGACGCGGTGCTGACGCGCGGCGAGATGGCAAAGCAGATCGCCTGCGGCGCGCGCGACGGCGGCGTGCCGATTGTCTGCGTCTGCCCGAGCCATGAGGACGCGGCGGCGCGGCTGCACGAAATTCTGCAGCCGGGTGACACAATCCTGTTCAAGGGCTCGCGCGGCATGCAGATGGAGAAGATCATCGACCTGCTCTGAGCTGGCCGGCAGATACTTAGAATCACGAAGCGAAAATAGGAGACGTTTATCTTGCAGAATCTGTTATATGCGGCGCTCGCGGCGGCTTTTGTCGTCCTGATCACCGGACCATTCTTTATCCCGTTCCTTCATAAGCTGAAGTTCGGGCAGAGTATCCGCGAGGAGGGGCCGAAGAGCCATCAGGCGAAAAGCGGCACGCCGACGATGGGCGGCATCATGATCGTGCTCGGCATCGTGCTCGCGACGGTGCTGTTCGCGCCGCTGAATGTCGAGATCCTGCTCGCACTCTTCATCCTGCTCGGGCATTTCCTGCTCGGCTTCCTTGATGACTACATCAAGGTCGTCAAGAAGCGGAACCTCGGGCTGAAGGCAAAGCAGAAGCTGCTTGGCCAGCTCATCATCTCGCTCGTCACAATCTACATCGGCACGCGGATGCTCGGCATCGACACGACCATCTGGATTCCGGTGCTCGACACGGATCTCGATATCGGCTGGGGCTATTACCTGCTGGTCGTCTTCGTGCTCGTCGGCGGCTCGAACGCGGTCAACCTGACCGACGGCCTCGACGGCCTCGCCTCCGGCACGGTCGCCATCGCGTTCTCGGCCTATGCGGTCGTCTGCCGGCTGACCGGGCATCCGGCGCTCGCTATATTCTGCACGGCGGTCGTCGGTGCGTGCCTCGGCTTCCTGAAGTTCAACCGCCATCCGGCGCGCATCTTCATGGGCGACACGGGCTCGCTCGCGCTCGGCGGCGCGTTCGCGGCGGTCGGCATCATCACGCATACGGAGATCCTGCTCGCGGTCATCGGCTTCATCTTCGTCTGCGAGGCGCTTTCCGTCATCATCCAAGTCGTTTCGTTCCAGACGACGGGGAAGCGCGTGTTCCGCATGAGCCCAATCCATCACCATTTCGAGCTCGGCGGCTGGTCGGAGTGGCGCGTCGTGCTGACGTTCTGGTTTGTCGGGTTCCTCGCGAGCATGGCCGGTCTCTGGATACTCACGGCGTAAACGGATTCTTTGGGGAGGCAGTTCTTTATGCAAATGAATTGGTCAGATCGGAAAATCCTGGTCGTCGGTGCCGGAATCAGCGGCTTCGCGGCGGCGGAGCTCGCGCGCAAGTTCGGTGCGGATGTCGTGCTGAGCGACGCGAAGGAAGAGAAGGACATCAAGGCGGATTTCGCGCCGCTCCGCGCGCTCGGCGTCGAGCTCGTGTTCGGGCCGCAGAGCGATGACCTGCTGAATGGTGTCGACGCGGTCATCCTGTCGCCGGCGGTTCCCGTGAAGATCCCGCTGATCCAGTCGGCGGTGAAGCGCGGCATCCGCGTGCTGACCGAGGTCGAGCTCGCGCAGGAGATGGCGCAGTCGCCGATTCTCGCGATCACGGGGACGAATGGCAAGACCACGACCTCGACGCTGCTCTCGCTGCTCATGCAGACCATCTACGGCAAGGAAAAGACGGGGCTCGGCGGCAACATCGGCGTACCCCTCTCGAAAGAAGTGCTGCGCGTCGGGGCGAACGGCTGCGTCGTCGCGGAGATCTCGAGCTTCCAGATGGAGGCTACAAAGCATTTCCACCCGCATATCGCGGCGGTGCTCAACGTGACCCCGGATCATATCATCCGGCACGGCTCGATGGAAGTCTATCAGGCGATGAAAGAGAAGATCTTCGCGGAGCAGACGCCGGCTGACTACCTCGTGCTGAATGCGGACGACCCGCGCACGCGGGGCATGGCGGACCGCGCGGGCTCGCGCGTCTGCTTCTTCAGCCGGCGCGAGGAGCTCGACGAGGGCGCGTACCTGAAGGGGAACCGCCTCGTGATCCGCTGGGACGGGCAGGAATACCCGCTTTGCACGGTGGACGAGCTCGGCATCAAGGGCATGCACAACGTCGAGAACGCGCTCGCGGCATCGGCGATGGCGTTCCTCGGCGGCGCGGAGACGCAGGCAATGACGAAGGTGCTGAAGTCCTTCCGCGGCGTCGAGCACCGCATCGAGTTCGTGCGCACGCTCAACGGCGTCGACTACTACAACGACTCGAAGGCGACGAATACGGATTCGGCCATCAAAGCGCTGCTGACTTTCCCGGAGCATATCGTCCTGCTCGCGGGCGGCGACGACAAGATGACGGATCTCACGGACTTCATGAAGCTCGTCAAGGAGCGCGTCGATGCGCTCGTGCTGATCGGGGATGCGGCGATGCGGTTCCGCAATGCCGCAGTCGAGAACGGCTTCCCGGAGGAGCAGATCTTCGCGGCGGGGTATTCGATGCCGCGCGCGGTGGAGCTCGCGTACCATCTGGCAAAGCCGGGCTCGACGGTTCTGCTTTCCCCGGCGTGCGCAAGCTTCGATATGTATGACAATATGGCGGTGCGCGGGCGGGACTTCAAGCGCCTCGTCAACGCGTTGAAATGAGGGCAGTACTTTGAATATCATTGTATCCGGTGGCGGCACGGGCGGGCATATCTACCCGGCCATCACGATCATACGGACGATACAGCAGCGCGTGCCGGACGCGAACTTCCTCTACGTCGGCACGGCAAAGGGCCTCGAGGCCGACATCATCCCGAAGGAGCATCTGCCGTTCGAGACGGTGAACATCCAGGGATTCGAGCGCCATCTGACGCCGGACAATATCCTGCGTGCGGGCAAGGCGATGGCCGGCGTCCTGAAGGCCATGCGCATCGTGCAGCGGTTCCATCCGGACGTCGCCATCGGGACGGGTGGCTACGTCTGCGGCCCAATCCTGCTCGCGTCGAGTCTGCTGCACGTGCCGACGCTGATCCAGGAGCAGAACGTCGTGCCGGGCATCACGAACAAGATCCTGTCGAAGTTCGTGACGAAGATTGCGGTCGGCACGCCGGAGGCCATGGCGCATTTCCCGCGCGAAAAGGTCGCGTATACGGGCAACCCGATTCGCAGCGAAGTGCTTTCGGCGCGCCGCGAGGAAGGGGCCAGCGCGTTCGGCTTCGATCCCGCGAAGCGGACGGTCCTGATCTCGGGCGGCAGCCGCGGGGCGCGCGCCATCAACCGCGCGGTCATCCCGGTGCTCGTCGAGGCGATGAAGCATCCGGAGGTGCAGTACCTGCATGTCACGGGCAAGGCCGAGTACGAGGATATCCTGCGCCGCGCGCTCGCGGCGGGCTTCGAGCCGGACCGCGCAAAGCACATCAAGATCGTCCCATACCTCTACAATATGCCGGAGGCCATGGCGATGACGGATCTCGCGATTTTCCGCGCCGGTGCGACGGGGCTCGCGGAACTCACGGCGCGCGGCATCCCGGCTATCCTGATTCCGTATCCGTACGCGGCGGAGAACCATCAGGAGCATAATGCGCGCGCACTCGAGGCGGCCGGCGCGGCGCGCGTAATCCTGAATGCGGATCTGACGCCGGAGGCATTGAGCTCCGTCCTGACGGAACTCCTCAGCGAGCCGCTGAAGCTCAAGGCGATGGCAGAGGCGAGCCACCGGCTCGGCCGGCCGCAGGCCGCCGCGGACATCGCGGATATGGTGCTCTTTATCGCAAAGAAATAAGCGCGAAGAAATAAGATTTTCTGAATAAGGGTGAGAAAAGTGTTCAAAGAACTCAAGGGGCTTGCGGGCCTCCGGAAGATTCATTTCGTTGGTATCGGCGGCGCGGGCATGAGTCCGCTCGCGAGGATCCTCACGGAACTTGGCTATGAGGTATCGGGATCGGACCGCGGGGATTCCGAGGTCATCGAGAACCTGCGCGAGCTCGGCGCAAAGGTCTACCTCGGCGGACAGCGCGCGGAGAATGTGCGCGGCGCGGATGCCATCGTCGTATCGACGGCCATCCCGTTCGACAACCCGGAGGTGCTCGCGGCGCGCGACCTCGGCATCAAGAAGCTGCACCGCTCCGACATCAACGCGGCGCTCGTCAACGAGTACAAGGGCATCGCGGTCGCCGGCTCGCATGGCAAGACGACGACGACCTCCATGCTCGGCGTCACGCTCCATCACGCAGGAATTTCTCCGACCATCATCGTCGGCGGCGAGGTGCCGGATCTCGGCACGAATGCCGTGCTCGGCAAAGGCGATTACCTCGTCTCCGAGGCCGATGAGAGCGACGGCTCGTTCCTGAAGCTTCACCCGGCTATCGCCGTCGTCACGAACGTCGAAGACGACCACATGGATCACTACGGTACGATGGAGAACATCGTCAAGGCGTTCACGCAGTTCATCGAGAACACAGCGGACCGCGGCGGCTATGCGGTTCTGTGCTTCGAGAACGAGAACCTCCGCCATATCGCGCAGAAGACGACGCGCAAGGTCTATTCCTACGGCATCGAGCACCCGGCGGACTACAACGCGAAGGACATCGAGATGCACGAGGCGGGCATCCGCTTCGACGTGTTCCACGGCGAGGAGAAGCTCGGTCATATCGAGCTCAACATCCCAGGCCGTCACAACGTCCTCGACGCGATGGCCTGCATCGTGACAGGGCTCAGCATCGGCGTCCCGTTCGAGAAGATCGTCGAGGGCCTCGCGGAGTTCCACGGCGCGAAGCGCCGCTTTCAGACCATCGCGCGCAAGGCGGGCGTCTGGATTGTCGATGACTACGGCCATCACCCGACGGAAATCGCCGCGACGCTGAAGGCAGCGCGCCAGACGAATCCGCACCGCCTGATCTGCGTATTCCAGCCGCATCGCTACAGCCGCACGCAGCTGCTGCACGATGAGTTCGGCAAGGCCTTCACGGCGGCGGACAAGCTCGTGCTGACGGATATCTATTCGGCCGGCGAGGCACCAATCCCGGGCATCAGCGGCGAGACCGTCCTGAAAGAGGTCGAGAAGCAGACCGGGCAGGACGTCGTCTACATCCGCGACCGGGAGAAGATCGCGGCCTATCTCAAAGACAAGCTCGAGCCGGGTGACCTCGTCATCACGATGGGCGCTGGCGACATCTACAAGACGTCGCAGGAACTTTCTGTGCTGCTGTAAACAGAGCTCGGCATGAATGCACGGAGAAATCCGCAGGATAAAAGGAGATGATCAATGATTACTAAATGTATAGAATAAAATCGAACTATATGTCATAATGTTCATAGCAGGAACAGATAGAAGGTGAACATTATGACGATGTACAAACCAAAGGAAATGGCCGAGAAACTTGGTGTGGCCGTCCGGAGGCTTCAGGAATGGGATTGCAACGGGAAACTGCCAGCCTATCGCACACCGACAAATCGTCGGTACTTCTGGAACCAGGCGCTCGATACTTGCCAGAAGATGTACGCGGCAAGAACCATCATGCTGTCCGATGAGCTGAAGCAGAAGCTGAAGAGCAGCAATGTTTCACTCACGAGCAGTGAGAAAGCATTGCTGGAGCAAGTCCCTTCTCCTTGCTGGCAGGCGGTCAAAAAAATTGCTTGAGAACAAAGCAGACTGGGAAACTTGCCGCTCTGCGCGTATCGTGGCCCTGACCTATCAGGAAGATGTTGCACCTAAAGCAAGGACCGGGAAAACGAATGCCGTCGATGTGAATGTGGCACATTTCGACGGTCTGGAAGGCCGGACAGACATCTTGCCGAAACGGCTGAACCGTGTGTATCAGCGTATTGCTTTCTACAACCGCGTCTTTGCAAAGAAACGCGTTTTGAATGGGCGGATTGCTGGCACAAAGAGCAGACGCTATGAGAAAGCGAGAACCAAGCTCCAGCGTGCGCATGCCAAGGCCAGGAACATCCCAGCACGATATCGTTTCGAAGTACACGACGCATCGGATAGGCGACTACAATACCATCGTCATCGAGGATCTGAATGTCAATACGAACAATCGTGACAGGAATGCTGTATTGAATCTCCTCGCGCTAGCCAATCCTTCTTTGGTTCAAACGTACATAAGTTAATAAATACAGATATTGGCGTGGGTTAGCGCCGAACGGACGGAAGTCCGTAAAATATCGCAGGAGTCCGTCCATGCGATTACCCCGCTATCGGGATATCGGAATACGGATGATGACGGCGATGAGTAAATTTGCAGAAGTTTCAAGAAGGGAGAGGTATGTATCTCTCCTGCTAATATAGTCAAAATCAATACTGACTATATTCTTCTATATTTTGCATACCAGAACATTATGAATCAAGATAAGATCGTCGTCATCATGGGCGGTACCTCGACCGAGGCGGAGATTTCCCGCCAGACCGGCAATGCCGTGCTGAAAGCGCTGAAATCGAAAGGCTACAACGCCGTCGGCATGGAACTGCATCCGGAGACCTTCGCTGAGGAAATCCGGCAGGCAAAGCCGGCTATCGTCTTCAACGCACTGCATGGCAAGTTCGGAGAGGATGGCATCTTGCAGGGCACGCTCGAGATGCTCGGCATCCCGTACACGGGTTCCGGCGTCCTCGCCTCGGCGGTCACCATGGACAAGGCGGCCTCGAAGCGCGTCTTTCAGGCGGAGGGCATCTCGACGCCGAAGGCGCACACCTATCACCGCTTCGAGATGAAGCGCGACCTCGCGGCAGAGGTCGAGAAAGAGTTCTCGCTGCCGGTCGTCGTCAAGGCGGCATCGCAGGGCTCGTCCATCGGCGTCTACATCGTCGATAACCTCGATGACTTCGCGAAGGCGCTGAAAGAGGCGTTCTCCTACGACGAAGAAGTGCTCGTCGAGCAGTTCATTCGCGGCAAGGAGCTCACGGTCGCGGTCTGGGGCAATGAGGAGAGCAAAGAGGCGTTCCCAATCATCGAGATCACAACGGAATCGGGCCGCTATGACTACGAGAGCAAATACACGAAGGGCGCTTCGCACCACATCATCCCGGCGCGTGTCTCGGAAGCGAAGACGAAAGAAATCCAGGATCTCGCCGTAAAGACCTTCACGGCCTGTGGCTGCCGCGGCGTCGCTCGCGTCGACATGATGCTCGGCGAGGACGGCACGCCCTACGTCATCGAGGTCAACTCGGTGCCGGGCATGACGGAGCTCTCGCTTGTGCCGGATGCCGGCCGTGCGATGGGCGTGGAGTTCCCAGAGCTTTGCGCGCGCATCCTGCAGATGGCAGGATTTGAAGCATAACATGCATTTCTTCCATGAGCAAAGCGGAGAGGAGGGGTGACGATGGCAGAGGAAGAGGAGCGGCGGGAAAAAGACGCGGAGCCTCCAGTGGAAAAGCCGCGGCAAAGGCGCAGAAGCCCGCGCCGCCTGCTCAAGGGACTGCTCTATCTGGTCGTCTGCGGCCTTGTCCTCGCTTTCGTCATCTACTCGCCAATCTTCACCCTGCAGCGCGTCGAGGTTTCCGGCAACGCGAACCTGTCCATCGAGGATATCGAGAGCATTGCGCAGATCCAGAAGGGCATGCCCCTGCTCTCCATCAAGACGGATGAGGTCATGCGGCATCTGACGAGCGACCTGCGCATCGAATCCGCGGAGGTGCGGCGCGCGATGCCGGACACCTTGCAGATCGACATCCAGGAGCGTCGGCCCCTCGCGACCGCCGCCGGGGATTATGGCTATCTTGACCTCGACCGACAGGGGAAAGTCCTTTCCGTATATCGGACGCTGCATCAGCTGCCAATCCCGGTTATCACCGGGACGACCGTGCCGGGCGTCTACATCGGGGATGACAATGGCAACGAGACGGTCACGAAGATCCTCTATTTCCTGCAACAGCTCGATGACTCAGCTCTGTCCCAGCTTTCGGAGGTGCACGTCGAGACGAATGGCGACGTCGCCATCTATACGAACAGCTCCGTGCAGATCCGCCTCGGCCCGCTCGAGGATCTCGACGTCAAGGCGAAGCAGACGCAGGATTTCCTCGACGCGCTGCCACACAGCCTGCATCCCATCGAGTTTGTCGACTTCCGCTACAAGGCGCCATTCATCCGGCTGAAGGATATGCCCGCGGACGTAGAGGAAGACAAACCCGAGAAGGCACAGTAAGAAAATCTGCGAACCACCCGGAAAAAATCGGAAAAAGAAAAGAAAAGTATGGCATTTTTGACGAAGAAATGCTAAAATTGAAAAGGTATAACTATACGTCATGATTGTGTCCGCGGAAAACGCCGATCCATGCGAAAGCGGGAAGGGCGGAAGATAGTCTGGCACTTCAAGAATATCGATCGTCATGGGGGTCTACAGAGTGATAGAATTGGATGATAACGGGCTCGATCAGCTCGCAAAAATCAAGGTTATCGGCGTTGGCGGCGGCGGCAGCAACGCCGTCGACAGCATGATTGACTTTGGGCTTAGAGGTGTCGAATTTATCGCGGTCAACACGGATGCACAGGCTTTGCTGAAGTCCAAGGCCCCGAAGCGCATCCGCATCGGCGACAAGCTCACGCGCGGCCTCGGTGCCGGCGCGAAGCCGGAAATCGGGCAGAAGGCGGCTGAGGAGAGCCGCGACGATATTCTCGAGGCGCTGCGCGGTGCTGACATGGTCTTCGTGACCGGCGGCATGGGCGGCGGCACGGGCACCGGCGCATCGCCGGTCGTCGCGGAATGCGCGCGGGAGATCGGCGCACTGACCGTCGGCGTCGTGACGAAGCCGTTCAAGTTCGAGGGAACGCGCCGTCAGCGCAACGCGGAGCTCGGTGTCACGAACCTCAAGCAGCACGTCGATACGATTATCACGATCCCGAACGACCGCCTGCTGCAGGTCGTCGGCAAGAACACGCCGATGCGCGAGGCCTTCAAGGTGGCCGATGATGTCCTGCGCCAGGGCGTGCAGGGCATCTCTGACCTGATCTCGCAGCCGGGCCTCATCAACCTCGACTTCGCGGATGTCAAGAGCATCATGAGCAATGCGGGTTCCGCGCTGATGGGCATCGGCGAGGCCAGCGGCGAGAATGCGGCGGTCGAGGCGACGAAGGCCGCCATCGAGTCGCCGCTGCTCGAGACGAGCATCAATGGTGCGCGCGGCGTGCTGCTGAACGTGACCGGTGCCGAGGACAACCTCAGCATGGTCGAGGTCAACGAGGCCGGCAATACCATCGAGGAACTCGTCGACAGTCAGGCGAACATCATCTGGGGCACGGCGGTCGACAACACGATGGGCGATACCGTGCGCGTGACCGTCATCGCGACGGGCTTCGACGAGCCGGAGACCATCGGCGTGCCAGCGCAGAACGCAAACGGCGCTGCCGCGGCAGCGCAGGCTCCTGCCATGGGCGCGCAGCCGCAGCAGGCCGCACCGAAGCAGCCCGAGGCGCCGAAAGTCAGCGACTGGGGCCTCGACATCCCGACCTGGATGAAAGGCAATTGATGAAGAACTAGAAGATTCCCTTGGCATGACCGCCGGACGGTTCATGCCAAGGGAATCTTTTTTGACTAAAAACAGGGATTTTTGCCCAGAAAAGAAAAATCCCTGCAAAATGATACGCGAGATAGCGTGTACACCGAAATCCGCATAAAATAAGTGTTGACAAGCATTTTACGGGGTGCTATATTATAGAGGTGCCCGCGAGAAAGCGGGTGCTTTCGTGAGACAGGAGAGTGAAAGCGATGACTCTGGATTCACTGAAAGAGGCGGACACGGTGACCGGCATCAAGCAGGCCATGAAGGCCGTACGGCGCAGCAAGGCCGCGGCGGTCTTCGTGGCGGACGATGCAGATGAGCGCGTGCTGGAGGAACTGCTCCGCGCGTGCGATCTCGAGGACATCCCGGTCGAGCATGTGAGCTCGATGGAGGATCTCGGCAAGGCCTGTGGTATCGAGGTGAAGGCCTCAGCGGCCGCGGTGCTCCGCCAGTAAACATGTCAGAAGCGCAGAGAAATCCGCGTTTCCATAAATACTAAATTTTCAATAAGTAGGAAGGAGGTGCATGTATGCCTACTATCAATCAGTTGGTTCGTAAGAGCAGAAAGAGCATGACGGAGAAATCCAAGGCACCAGCACTCAAGAATTCCCCGCAGAAGCGCGGCGTCTGCACGCGTGTGTATACGTCCACACCGAAGAAGCCGAATTCGGCACTGCGTAAGGTTGCCCGTGTTCGTCTGACGAACGGCATCGAGGTTACCGCATACATCCCAGGCATTGGTCATAATCTTCAGGAGCACAGCGTTGTTCTGATTCGCGGTGGTCGTGTCAAGGATCTGCCAGGTGTTCGTTACCACATCATCCGTGGTTCGCTCGATACTGCCGGTGTGCAGGATCGTGGCCAGGCTCGTTCCAAGTACGGCGCAAAGAAAGCCAAGAAAAAATAAGCTTTGACAAGCGAAAAAAGATTATGACAAGGAGGTAAGACAATGCCAAGAAAAGGTTCCGTACCGAAGCGTGACGTACTGCCGGATCCGGTGTACCACAGCAAGACGGTTACGAAATTCATCAACAAGGTCATGCTCTCCGGCAAGAAGAGCGTGGCACAGCGCGTCGTGTACGATGCGTTTGAAGAGATTCGTGCGAAGACCGGCAAGGATCCTCTCGAAGTATTCGAGACGGCTCTGAAAAACGTCATGCCGGTTCTCGAGGTTCGCGCTCGCCGTGTCGGTGGTGCGAACTATCAGGTGCCGATCGAGGTTCGTCCGGACCGCCGCATGACGCTCGGCATCCGCTGGATCGTCAACTACGCACGTCTCCGCGGTGAAAAGACCATGGATCAGCGCCTTTCGGGCGAGCTCATGGATGCCGCGAACAACACGGGCGCAGCAATCAAGAAAAAGGAAGATACGCATAAGATGGCAGAGGCCAACAAGGCGTTTGCCCATTACCGCTGGTAATCTCTTCTATATATAAGGAGCGATATTAAAGTGCCAAGAGAGTATTCCCTTGAAAAGACTCGTAATATCGGTATCATGGCACACATCGATGCCGGTAAGACGACGACCACGGAGCGTATCCTCTTCTATACGGGTGTCAACCACAAGATCGGCGAGGTTCACGATGGTGCCGCGACGATGGACTGGATGGTTCAGGAGCAGGAGCGCGGCATCACAATCACGTCTGCTGCGACGACCTGCCATTGGAACGGCTATCGCATCAACATCATCGATACCCCGGGCCACGTTGACTTCACGGTAGAGGTTGAGCGCTCTCTGCGCGTCCTCGACGGCGCTGTGACGGTTCTTACCGCGCGCGGCGGCGTCGAGCCTCAGACTGAGACCGTTTGGCGTCAGGCTGAGAAATACAATGTCCCGCGCATGGCTTATGTCAACAAGATGGACATTACGGGCGCTGATTTCTACAACGTCCTCAAAATGATGAAGGAACGCCTCAACGCGAACGCAGTTGCAATCCAGCTGCCAATCGGCGCAGAGGATGACTTCAAAGGCATCATCGACCTGATCAAGATGGAAGCCATCACGTACGAGGATGACCTCGGCAAGGTCGAAGATGAGTCCGAAATCCCGGACGACATGAAAGCGAAAGCCGAAGAGTATCGCGAGAAGATGCTCGAGGCTTGCGCAGAGCAGGATGACGACTTCATGGAGAAGTACCTCGGCGGCGAGAAGATCACGGAAGCCGACATCAAGCGCGTCATCCGCAAGGCGACGGTTGCCTGCAAGATGGTTCCGGTCACCTGCGGTACGTCCTACCGCAACAAGGGCGTTCAGCCGTTGCTCGACGCGATTGTCGACTACATGCCGGCTCCGACGGATATCCCGCCAATCGCCGGTGTGAATCCGGAGACGGGCGAGGAAGACCACCGTCCGTCCTCTGATGAGGAGCCGTTCGCGGCCCTCGCATTCAAGATTATGACGGATCCGTTCGTCGGCAAGCTCGCGTTCTTCCGCGTTTACTCCGGTACGCTTGACTCCGGATCCTATGTCTACAACTCGACAAAGGGCAAGAAAGAGCGCATTGGCCGTATCCTGCAGATGCACGCGAACCACCGCAAAGAGATCGAGAAGGTCTACAGCGGTGATATCGCCGCAGCCGTCGGCCTCAAGGACACGACGACGGGCGATACGCTCTGCGATGAAGAGCATCCAATCATCCTCGAGTCCATGGAGTTCCCGGATCCGGTCATCTCCGTTGCGGTTGAGCCGGAGACGAAGAACGACCAGGAGAAGATGGGCGTAGCTCTGCAGAAACTCGCAGAGGAGGATCCGACGTTCCGCGTTCATACGGACGCAGAGACTGGCCAGACGATCATCAGCGGTATGGGCGAGCTCCATCTGCAGATCATCATCGACCGCATGCAGCGTGAGTTCCACGTCGCCTGCAAGGTCGGTGAGCCGCAGGTTGCTTACCGCGAGACGATCCGCAAGAGCGTCGAGGCGGAAGGCAAGTTCGTCCGCCAGTCCGGCGGTCACGGCCAGTACGGTCACTGCTGGCTCAAGCTCGAACCGCAGGAAGCCGGCGAGGGCTTCGCTTTCGAGAACAAGGTCGTCGGCGGTGCGATTCCGAAGGAATTCATCAAACCGATCGAGGACGGCGTCAAACAGGCGATGGAGAGCGGCGTAGTTGCCGGCTATCCGGTCGTCGACGTCAAAGTCACGGTTTACGACGGCTCGTTCCACGAGGTCGACTCCTCGGAGGCAGCGTTCAAGGTCGCCGGTTCCATGGCGTTCAAGAACGGCGCAGAAAAGGCAAATCCGGTTCTCCTCGAGCCGTATGTAAAAGTCGAGGTCACGGTACCAGAGGAATATATGGGCGACGTCATCGGCGACCTGAACTCCCGCCGCGGTCGTATCGAAGGTATGGAACCGCGCAACGGCGTACAGGTGATCCACGGCTTCGTTCCGCTCTCCGAGATGTTCGGCTATTCGACGGATTTGCGTTCCAAGACTCAGGGCCGCGGGAACTACAGCATGGAAGTTGCCTACTATGATGAAGTTCCTAAGAATATCGCTGATGAAATCGTCAGCAAAAACAAAGGTGAATAAAGGAGGAAACATTCACAATGGCAAAGGAAAAGTTTGAAAGAACGAAACCGCATGTTAACATCGGCACCATCGGTCACGTCGACCATGGCAAGACGACGCTGACGGCTGCAATCACGAAGGTCCTTTCGGAGACTCCGGGCTGCAAGGCTTCGTTCGAGGATTATGCAGATATCGATAAGGCTCCGGAGGAGCGCGAGCGCGGTATCACAATCAACACGGCACATGTCGAGTACGAGACGACGAAGCGTCATTACGCTCACGTTGACTGCCCGGGCCATGCTGACTACGTCAAGAACATGATCACTGGCGCAGCTCAGATGGATGGTGCAATCCTCGTTGTTTCCGCTGCTGATGGCCCGATGCCGCAGACGCGCGAGCACATCCTGCTTGCTCGCCAGGTCGGTGTTCCGGCAATCGTTGTCTTCCTGAACAAGGTTGACCAGGTTGACGATCCGGAGCTCCTCGAGCTCGTCGAGATGGAAGTCCGCGAGCTCCTCTCGAGCTACGACTTCCCGGGTGACGACATTCCGGTCGTTGCTGGTTCCGCTCTGAAGGCCCTCGAAGGCGACGAAGAGCAGAAGAAGAAGATCCTCGAGCTCATGGATGCTGTCGATGAGTACATCCCGACGCCGGTTCGCGACACGGATAAGCCGTTCCTGATGCCGGTCGAGGATGTCTTCACGATCACGGGCCGTGGCACGGTCGCTACGGGCCGTGTTGAGCGCGGTGCACTCAACATGAACGACACGGTTGAAATCGTCGGTCTCCAGGACGAGCCGAAGCAGACGGTCGTTACGGGCATCGAGATGTTCCGCAAGACCCTCGATCAGGCTGTTGCTGGTGATAATATCGGTGCTCTGCTCCGCGGCATTGACCGTACGGAGATTGAGCGCGGCCAGGTTCTCGCAAAGCCGGGTTCCATTCATCCGCACACGAAGTTCAAGGCTCAGGTCTATGTCCTGACGAAGGACGAGGGCGGCCGTCATACGCCGTTCTTCACGAACTATCGCCCGCAGTTCTATTTCCGCACGACGGACGTCACGGGCGTCGTCGAGCTCCCAGAGGGCACGGAAATGGTTATGCCTGGCGATAACGTCGAGATGGATGTCGAGCTCATCACCCCGATCGCTATCGAGAAGGGCCTCCGCTTCGCTATCCGCGAAGGTGGCCATACGGTTGGCGCAGGCCGCGTAACGGAAATCGAAGGCTAATCGAAGAAACCATGTAACCCCAGATACGAGCGACGCGCGCGCCGCTCGTATTTTTGGGGATACGGATAAGCAGGGGAAAGAGGTCATCTGCCCTGTTTATCCGTATCCCCAAAGGGGTATAATAACGAAAGCCCCCGGGGTTATGGAGGCGGAGGTTTCCGCCAAATAAAAGGTACCCCCCAATGCGATGACGTGGCAGATGGCGCGGGAACTCTCGCGGGAACTGTCACGGAGAAATGTTTGGGCCTGGAGCCTGGACGATAAGGAGGAAAAACAAGTTGTCGAAACAGCAGAAAATCAGAATTCGTTTGAAGGCTTATGATCATAAAGCCCTCGATCAGAGTGCCGTAAAGATCGTGAATACGGCAAAGAAGACCGGCGCTATGGTGTCCGGCCCGATTCCTCTTCCGACGGAAAAGGCTATCTACACGATTCTGCGTTCCCCGCACGTCAACAAGGACAGCCGTGAGCAGTTCGAAATGCGCACGCACAAGCGTCTCATCGACGTGCTCCAGCCGACGAACAAGACGGTCGATGCGCTTATGCACCTCGACCTCCCGGCTGGCGTAGACATCGAGATCAAACTTTAATCCGAGGAGGTGGAATGAATGTCCAAAGCTATTTTAGGTAGAAAACTTGGTATGACACAGATCTTCACCGAGGAGGGCAAGGTTGTCCCGGTAACGGTCGTCGAGTCTGGCAACAACGTGGTTCTGCAGAACAAGACGGTCGAGAGCGACGGTTACAATGCCGTGCAGCTCGGCTTCGGTGAAATCAAGAAAGAATACAGAGTCAACAAGCCGATGAAGGGTCACTTCGACAAAGCAGGCGTAAAGCCGGTGAAATTCATCCGCGAGCTTCGTCTTTCCGATGCTCCGGAGAGCAAAGTCGGTGACACGATCGGCGTTGACATCTTCGCTGCTGGTGATTTAGTCGACGTTACGGGTACTTCCAAGGGCAAAGGTTTTGCCGGCGGTATCAAGCGTCACAACTTCGCATGCGGCCGCATGACCCATGGTTCCAAGAGCAAGCGTGAGCCGGGCTCGACGGGTGCCATGATTTCCGGTCCTGGCGGACGTGTCCTGAAGGGCAAGAAGCTCCCAGGCCATATGGGCCATGAGCGTGTTACGGTTCAGCGCCTCACGGTTGTCCGTGTCGATGCAGACCGCAACCTCATCCTCATCAAGGGCGCCATCCCGGGCCCGAAGAAGAGCTTCGTTGTGATCAAAGATACCTGCAAGCCAGGCAAAAACTGATTGGAAGGAGGATAACCTAAGTTATGGCTACAGTAGCAGTTTATGATATCACGAACAAGCAGGTTGGCGATATCGACCTCAATGAGAACATCTTCGGTGTGGAGATGAACGCTGGGCTCCTGCATCAGGCAGTGCTCATGCAGCTCGCTTCTGAGCGCCTCGGCACGCATGCCACGAAGACGAGATCGTTCGTCCGCGGCGGCGGCCGTAAGCCATGGAAGCAGAAGGGCACGGGCCGTGCCCGCGCTGGCTCGACGCGCAGTCCGCTGTGGGTCGGCGGCGGCACGGTCTTCGGGCCGCATCCGCGCAAGTATGCGTTCCGCATGCCGCGCAAGCAGCGTCGTCTCGCCATCAAGTGCGCCCTTTCCGACAAGGTGCAGAGCGGTGATTTCGTCGTTCTCGACAGCCTCGATTTCGACGCGCCGAAGACGAAACAGGGCCTCGATCTCCTGAAGGCTTTTGACAACACGAATGTCAAGGCCCTCTTCATCACGGCCGATGAAGCACAGAACGTCGAGAAGTCCGTACGCAACATCCCGGGTGTCAAGGCGATCAACACGACCGGCCTCAACGTATTCGACATTCTGAACGCTGACAAGCTGTTCATTACGAAGGATGCCATCACCCGTATCGAGGAGGTATTCGCATAATGGAAGCACGTGATATCCTGATCCGTCCGCTGGTTACGGAGCGCACGACGCAGCTCATGGCGGAAGGCAAATACGTCTTCGTTGTTGCGAAGACGGCAAACAAGATCGAGATTGCCAAGGCAGTCGAGTCGGTCTTCAACGTACATGTACAGAAAGTCAATACGGTCAACGTCCTCGGAAAGACGAAGCGCCTTGGCCGTACTTCCGGCAAACGCCCGGATTATAAGAAAGCTATCGTGAAGCTCGCTGCTGGCGAAAGCATTGAGTTCTTCAACGCAGAATAAAGAGAAGGAGGTTACAAAAAGTGGCAGTTAAAAGTTTTAAGCCATATTCCGCAGGTCGTCGTTTCATGACCGTCGCTTCCTTCGACGAGATTACGGCGAGCAAACCTGAGAAATCCCTGACGACGCGTCTGACCAAAAAGGGCGGCCGCAACCAGCAGGGTAAACTGACCGTCCGCCATCAGGGCGGCGGCCATAAGCGCCTTTACCGCGTGATTGATTTCAAGCGCAACAAGGACAACGTTCCGGCAAAAGTCGCGACGATCGAGTACGATCCGAACCGCAGCGCGCGCATCGCTCTTCTGAACTACGCAGATGGTGAAAAGCGCTACATCCTCGCACCGAACGGCCTGAAGGTCGGCGATACGGTGGTTTCCGGTCCGGAAGCTGACATCAAGGTCGGCAACGCCCTTCCGCTGAAGAACATCCCGGTCGGCACGATGATTCATAACATTGAGCTCAAGATTGGCAAGGGCGCACAGCTCGTCCGCAGCGCTGGCGCAGCCGCACAGCTCATGGCAAAGGAAGGCGATTACGCACTCCTCCGCCTCCCGTCTGGTGAGCTCCGCAAGGTGCACATCAACTGCCGTGCGACAATCGGCGAAGTCGGCAACCTCGAGCATGAGAACATCACCCTCGGCAAGGCAGGCCGCAACCGCTGGCTCGGCGTTCGTCCGGAGAACCGCGGTACTGCGATGAACCCGAACGACCATCCGCATGGCGGCGGCGAGGGCCGCTCCCCAGTCGGCCGCAAGAACCCTGTCACGAAGTGGGGCAAATGCGCAATGGGCAGCAAGACCCGCCGCAAGAAGGCTTCGGACAAGCTCATCGTTCGCAGACGTACGAAGTAATCATAACGAGCAGGCGCAGCTCTGCGCCTGACGAAAGGAGGAGACACTTTGTCAAGATCGGTTAAGAAGGGTCCTTACGTTGCAGAAAGCCTCATGAAGAAGATCGAGGCGCTCAACGAAGCTAACGATAAAAAGGTTGTCAAGACTTGGTCCCGCAGTTCCACGATTTTCCCGGAGTTCGTTGGTCACACGATTGCGGTTCACGATGGCCGTAAGCATGTTCCTGTTTATGTTACGGAGGATATGGTTGGCCATAAGCTCGGCGAATTTGCACCGACCCGCACGTTCAAGGGTCATGGCGGCGAAGAGCGTACGACTTCCCTGAAGTAATTGCGAGAGGAGAATTTTTGTGGAAACAAAAGCAGTAGCTAAGTATGTTCGCATTGCTCCGCGCAAAGTACGTGTCGTCATGGATCTCATCCGTGGCAAGAACGTTGCCGATGCATTTGCGATTCTGAAGTTCACGCCGAAAGCCGGCGCTGACGTGGTCGAGAAAGTCCTCCGTTCGGCAGTTGCCAACGCGGAGAACAACTTCGACATGGATGTGGATAAGCTTTATGTCAAGACGGCCTTCGTCGATCAGGGCCCGACGCTCAAACGTATCCATCC
Organism: Selenomonadaceae bacterium; assembly: GCA_036733925.1. Taxonomy (GTDB): domain Bacteria; phylum Bacillota; class Negativicutes; order Selenomonadales; family Selenomonadaceae; genus UBA2897. Next base: position 74,406 of record DAIMZO010000008.1, read on the forward strand.
GCGTTCCCGTGGACAGGCGTTCAAGATTCTGAAGCGCACGTCCCATGTCACGATCATCGTCGACGAGAAGAACTGAGAAGGAGGGAAACGGTTTGGGTCAGAAAGTTAATCCGCATGGAATCCGCCTTGGCATTGTCAAAGACTGGGATGCTAAGTGGTATGCAGATAAAGATTTTGCAGACAACCTGCATGAAGATATCAAGATCCGCGACTACCTGAAGAAGAGCCTTGAGGCAGCCGGCGTATCGCGCGTCGAGACGGAGCGCAGCAAGAACCGTCTCAAGATTACGATTCACACGGCAAAGCCGGGCATGGTCATCGGCCGTGGCGGATCGGGCATCGAGCAGATCAAGGACGGCCTCAAAGGATACACCACGAAGCGTGTGGATATCCAGATTGCTGAGATCAAGCAGCCGGATATGGATGCAACGCTCGTTGCCGAGAACATCGCGCAGCAGCTCGAGCGCCGTATTGCGTTCCGCCGTGCGATGAAGCAGGCCGTCGGGCGCACGATGCGTCTCGGCGCAAAGGGCATCAAGATCATGTGCAGCGGCCGCCTCGGCGGTGCTGAGATCGCCCGCAAGGAATCCTACCGCGAAGGCAGCATTCCTCTTCATACGCTCCGTGCAGACATCGACTACGGAACGGCAGAGGCCAACACGACGTATGGCCGCATCGGCATCAAGGTTTGGATCTTCAAGGGTGAAGTCCTTCCGGAAAAGAAGCAGCGCAAGGCTGTGACTGAAGGGAGCGAAGCTTAATGTTACTACCAAAGAGAGTAAAATACCGCAAGCAGTTCCGCGGACGCATGAAGGGCAAAGCGCATCGTGGCAATACCCTTTCGCATGGTACCTACGGCCTCGTTGCTCTTGAGCCGGCATGGATCACGAACCGCCAGATCGAGGCAGCTCGTATTGCTATGACGCGTTACATCAAGCGCGGCGGCCAGGTCTGGATCAAGATTTTCCCGGACAAGCCGGTAACGGCAAAGCCGGCCGAGACCCGCATGGGTTCCGGTAAAGGTTCGCCGGAGTACTGGGTTGCTGTCGTGAAGCCGGGCCGCGTGCTCTTCGAGATGGATGGCATCCCGAAGGAAGTCGCAGCAGAGGCCATGCGCCTTGCCGGTCATAAGCTCCCAATCCGGACGAAGTTCGTGACGAAGGATGATTTCAAAGCAGAGGGCGGTGAAGTAAATGAAGGCTAAGGAAATTCGCGAAATGAGCGCTGATGAGCTTAACCAGAAAGTTACTTCGCTCAAAGAGGAACTGTTCAACCTCCGTTTCCAGCTCGCTACTGGCCAGCTTGAGAACCCGATGCGTATCAAAGATGTGAAGAAGAATATTGCTCGCATCAAGACGATTCAGCGCGAGAATGAGCTCAAGGCTTAAGCGCAGAGATATGCAGAAGGAAGGAGGCTCCCTGATGAGCGAAAGAAACGTACGTAAGACGAAGATCGGCAAGGTCATTTCGGATAAGATGGACAAGACCGTCGTCGTTGCAGTCGAGGAACTCGAGCAGCACAAGCTCTACAAGAAACCGGTCAAGAGAACGGTGAAGTTCCACGCGCATGACGAGAAGAACGAGGCGCATGTCGGCGACCGCGTTTCCATTATGGAGACGCGCCCGCTTTCCAAGACGAAGCGCTGGAGAGTCGTCGAAGTCGTAGAGAAGGCTAAGTAATCCCAAGAACACGAAAAAGGAGGTCAAATCATGATCCAACAGCAAACCATCCTGAATGTTGGTGACAACACCGGCGCGAAAGAGATTATGTGCATTCGTGTTCTCGGCGGTTCTTATCGTAAGTATGCCAACATCGGTGATGTTATCGTAGCTGCCGTGAAATCCGCAGCTCCGGGCGGCCAGGTCAAGAAGGGCGATGTCGTCAAGGCAGTCGTCGTCCGCAGCAAGAGGGGCCTGCGCCGTCAAGATGGTTCCTATATCCGTTTCGACGAGAACGCAGCCGTCCTGATCAAGGACGACAAGACGCCGCGCGGCACGCGTATCTTCGGACCGGTGGCACGTGAGCTCCGCGAGAAGGACTTCATGAAGATCGTTTCGCTGGCTCCAGAAGTTCTTTGATGACAGGAGGTGCTATTTTGTCAGTCGTTAAACTGAATGTAAAGAAGGGCGACACGGTTGTCGTTCTTTCCGGCAAGGATAAAGGCAAGCAGGGCAAAGTGCTCGCAGCTCAGCCGAAGAAGAGCAAGGTCATCGTCGAGGGCGTGAACAAGATCAAGCGTCACACGAAGCCGAGCCAGAAGTACCCGCAGGGCGGCATCATCACGAAGGAAGCACCGATGCATGTCTCGAAAGTCATGCTCGTCTGCCCGTCGTGCGGCAAGCCGACCCGCGTTGCTCACAAAGAAGTCAATGGCAAGATGCTCCGCGCCTGCAAGAAGTGCGGCGAAGTCATCGATAAATAAGCAGAAAGGAGGAGCATAAGTGGATAGATTACAGGAAAAATACCAGAAGGAAGTCTGCCCGGCAATGACCGAGAAGTTCGGCTACAAGAACGTCATGCAGCTCCCGAAAGTCGAGAAGATCATCATCAACATGGGCGTCGGCGAAGCCGTCGGCAACCCGAAGGCACTCGACGCTGCGGTCAAAGACCTCACGACAATCTCCGGCCAGAAGCCGATTCTGACGCGCGCGAAGAAATCCCTCGCAGCCTGGAAGCTCCGCAAGGGCATGCCAATCGGTTGCAAGGTCACGCTCCGCGGCACGCGTATGTATCAGTTCCTCGACAAGTTCATGAACGTCGCTCTTCCGCGCGTCCGCGACTTCCGCGGTGTATCGGATAAGGCGTTCGACGGCCGTGGCAACTTCGCTGTCGGCCTCAAGGAACAGCTCATTTTCCCGGAAATCGAGTACGACAAGATCGACAAGATCCGCGGTATGAACATCGTTATCGTTACGACGGCAAAGACGGATGAAGAAGCGAGAGAGCTCCTGAAACTCATGGGTATGCCGTACAGTGCATAAAAGGAGGTAAGGAAGTTTGGCTAAGAAGTCGATGAAGGAGAAATGGGCGAAGCCCGCTAAGTTCTCCACGCGCGAATACAACCGCTGCAAGATCTGCGGACGTCCGCATGGTTACATGCGCAAGTTCCAGATGTGCCGTATCTGCTTCCGCGAGCAGAGCTACAAGGGAGCCATCCCTGGCGTAACGAAAGCCAGTTGGTAAGGCTATAGATTGAAAGGAGGATATCGATTCAATGGCAATGACTGATCCTATTGCAGATATGCTTACTCGCGTGCGCAACGCGAACTCTGTTTTCCACGAGAGCGTGGATATCCCTGGTTCCAAGATTAAGACCGCTATCGCTGAGGTCCTGAAGAACGAGGGCTACATCAAAGACTACACCTTCACGGAGGACGGCAAGCAGGGCGTCATCACGATCGACCTGAAGTACGGACCGAACCGCGAGAAGGTCATCAACGGTATCAAGCGCATTTCGAAGCCGGGTCTCCGTCAGTATGCAAAGCATGACGAACTCCCGCGCGTTCTCGGTGGCCTGGGCATCGCCATTATTTCTACGTCCGAGGGCATCATGAGCGACAAGCAGGCTCGCAAAGCCGGTCTCGGCGGCGAGGTTGTCGCGTACGTTTGGTAATCATCAAGTAGTCAGGAGGTGTACAGATGTCAAGAATTGGTAATGCACCGATTGCCATCCCGGCTGGCGTAACCGTCACGGTCGGCGAGGACAATCTCGTGAAAGTCAAAGGCCCGAAAGGTGAACTTTCCCGCCATATTCATCCGGATATGAAAGTAACCGTCGAGGACAATACCGTCAAGGTAACGCGTCCTTCCGACGATAAACCGCACAGATCCCTGCACGGTCTTTCCCGCACGCTGATCAACAACATGGTTCTCGGCGTGACGGAAGGCTTCCAGAAGGATCTCGAAATCAATGGTGTCGGTTACCGTGCCCAGAAGAAGGGCAAGAACCTCAACCTCTCCCTTGGTTTCTCCCATCCTGTCATCGTTGAGCCGCCAGCGGGCATCGAGTTCGACTGCCCGTCGGCCAACACCATCACGGTAAAGGGTATCGATAAGGAACTCGTCGGCCAGGTCGCAGCGGAGATTCGCCGCTTCCGTGAGCCGGAGCCGTACAAAGGCAAGGGCATCAAATACGCTGGTGAGCACATCCGCCGCAAGGAAGGCAAGGCCGGCGCAAAGGGTAAGAAATAAACCACGGATTCGAGAGAGGAGTGAATCTCTGTGCTTCTTAAAGCAGATAAGAACAAGGCACGTCAGAAACGTCATCTGCGTGTCCGCAACCATATC
>DAIMZO010000009.1:0-50049 GCA_036733925.1 Selenomonadaceae bacterium
GACGCTGGGCTGCGCCCGGTTCGTGTACAACCATTTCCTCGCGGTACGCCGCGATTGAATTCTCACATCCTTCGCAAGCTCTCACGGCAGCTCGCAAGGGAACAGCGGCGGCTTTCCCGCAAGCTGCCGAAGTCGAAGAATCGTGACAGGCAGCGCATCCGCGTTGCTCGCGTCCATGAACGCATCGCGAATATCCGCAAGGATTTCCTGCACAAAGTAACGGCACGGCTTGTTCGTGAAAACCAAACGATAGCCGTAGAACACTTGAATGTGCGGGGGATGCTCAATATCTTGAAACATGCGTTGGAGGAGAAATCCAACGTAGCATAAATAACATCAGTACCGTGGGACACACGGGAATTCACGCTTGGGGAAATCGTGTAAGACGCCAATTCTTCGGAGGCGGCGCAGTGGTTGCTGAACCAAGAATCCCCCGGCTTTAGCCGTGGGGAGTGTCAATGCGGCTGAGGAAAGTCCCGTATATGGTTCACACCATGGCGTAAAAGAGGCGATGCGTAAACGCAATGCTGACGATTGACCGTATTCAGTTGTGCATAGGTAGATTTGCGTTTGTCAGCTGTTCGCGGATGAATTTCAGGACGAGGCGCAGATCTTTGGGAATCTGCCGATTCTTTTTTGTGATCAGGCAGCTGGTCAGAGAAAGCGGCTCATCGAATGGGACGGCCGTGACGTCTTTGAGGGAAGCAATCGCCTGCTCGAACAGGATGCTCGGTGCGGTATGGGTGCGCAGGAGGCTGTGCAGCGTCGACAGATGCGGGGAATAATAGAGGACGTTGAAGGACAGGTGGCGGGCTGCTGCTGCGCGCGTCAGAAGACGCGTGACGAAGAAATTCTCCGAGGGCAGCACGAGGGGGATTTGCGCGGCCTCGGCCAGGCTGATGCTCGCTCGTGCCGCCAGCGGGTGTTCATTCCAGACAACGAATTTCACCGGACGCGCCGTGATGCGCTGATAATGGAGGTCAGGCAGGGGCTCGCCGTCATAATTGACGAGCGCTGCGTCGACTTTTTCCTCCCGTACGAGGTGGGCCGAGGCAATTCCCGCGGGCTCAATCATATCGAGCCGGATTTCCGGATGCTTCGGGCAGAAATCTTTCAGCAGCCGGGAAATCATGAAAGAGGCCATCTGCTGCGGGATGGCTAACCGCACCTTGCCATGCCGGAGCGCCATTTCCCGCACATCCTCATCGAACGCGTCCACCTCTCGCAGCAGTGCGCTGACTTTCTGTTCGAGCCGATTTCCGTCTTGACTGATCAGGATGCTGCGGCCCCTCCGGATGAACAGGTTGAGCCCCGTTTCCTTCTCGATGGTCTGGATGGCCTGGCTCAGCGTCGACTGCGCGATGTGGAGCTCTGCCGCCGCGTGCGTGATGTTCTGCAAGCGGCAGACCGTCAGGAAATAGCGCATCTGCAGAAGTGTCATGCGAGTGTTCCTCCCTTTTGCTTGATTCTCACGAGATTCCTTCTATGCTTATCATACCGCCGTTCCCTGCAGAAATCAATCGGTAAAACCGATAAGAATATCAAATTTAACTGTTTCACAGATGCCGGCGCGTATGGCATAATAAAGATGTCGAAAGGAAGAAATCCGGAAGAAATCTTCGGAACAGCAGTTCCAATCCGTAGAGAGAACCCACAAGAAAAGAATGGAGTGAATGATCATGAAAAAGGAAAATGTGATTTACGGTGTCCTCGTGGCAGTCCTGCTCATCCTGCCATTCTGCGCCAACCTGGCCTCCGCCGGCGAAAAAGGCTACGACCCAAGCGCCAAAGCGGCCCCCGCCATCTATACGGAGACGTCCAGCTACGCCGGAACCGCGAAAGTAGAGAACTTCGGCCTCGAACAGCCCGCTGTCGATCGCTGATTCTTTCGTTGCGCATCATATCTTATCCCATCCAACCAAGCCGGGACATCCTATTGCTCCGATGCATAACAAAGATTTGATCCGCAAAGAATTGAATATAGCCTGACAAAAGCCGCCTTTTGGGCGGCTTTTTCGAATCGATTTTTGTGGAGCTCTTGTTTCTATGGAGATGTGTCAGTTGCTCGTTTCAGGGATCTTGCGGCAGATGGCGAAGTTGCACCAGAAGGCGTCGAGGAGGAGCAGGGCGGCGACGAGGAAGAAGGTGTGCGCGAAGCCGATGCTGGCGACGAGCTGGCCGCCGAAGAAGGAGCCGGTGAACATGCCGAGGAACTGCGCGGACTGGTTGAAGCCGTAGATGCGGCCGAGGCAGGCGGATGGGGTAATCTGGCGGATGAGGTTGTTGGTCGACGGCATGAAGCCGGCGGTCGCGATGCCGTGGATGAAGCGCAGTACGGCGAGCTGCCAGGCCGCGGTCACGAGGCCCTGCGGGATGGAGACAAGGCCGGCGAGGGTCAGGCTGCCGAGCAGGACTTTCTGTGCGCCGAGGTGGTCGGAGAGGTTGCCGAGTTTCGACGCAAAAAGCGCCGAGGCGATGCCCGCACTCGAGAACACGGCGCCGGATACGACGGCGAGGTGCTCAGTATCCGGCTCGATCTGCGCGATGTAGACGGTCAGGATCGGCTGGACGCAGGACAGCGAGAAATGCAGCAGCAGGGTCGTCAGGAAAAGGCCGATGAGTGCGCCGGGGGCCGGCAGGCGCGAGAAGGTCTCGCGGAGCGACAGTGCGGCGGCCTGCGGCACGGGCTTGCGCGTCTCGTGGATCTGGGTCAGCGCGAGGCAGCCGAGCAGGCAGCAGATTCCGATGAAGAAGAAGGAATGGCGGTAGCCGATGACCTCGGAGAGCCAGCCGCCGAAGACCGGGCCGAGCAGGCCGCCAGACACCTGCGCGGTGAAGAACATGCCCATGGCCCAGCCGGAGCGCTCCTTCGGCGTCTCGCCGGCAATCAGCGGGATGGCGGCCGCCTGGAAGCCGGACAGGGCGCCCTGCACGAGGCGCAGGGCGACGAGGTGCCAGACGCTCTGCGCGAGGCCCATCGCAATCATGATGAGGCCGAGCCAGCCGGACGCGCGCAGGACCATCGGCTTGCGGCCGTATTTATCCGACAAGCGTCCCCAGATCGGGGAGAAGATCGCGAGACTGATGAAGTTGCAGCCGAAGACGATGCCGGCCCAGCGTGCGATATCGCCGTGGTCATGGACGCCGAGTTCCTCGATGTAGAGCGGCAGGATCGGCGCCATCTGGCTCATGCCGACCGAGACGATGAAGGATGCGGCGCAGCAGATCAGCAGATTCTTTTTCCATATATCCAAACAAAGACTTCTTTCTGATAGCAAAAGGAGGGAACTTTCTTGGCCTGTTCCTGTTTTTCTTTCTGCTCTTTCTTCCATGCTTCGGCGGCTTTCTTCTTCGCCTCGGCCTTGGCTTTCTGCACGGTCTCGTAGTCGGTCTTGGAGATGTCTTTGAGGTAATTCTCCGGGATGCGCGCGTAGGCCTTTGGACTGATTGCGTAAAAGGCTTTGTAGTCCGCGAGGGCCTTCTGATGGTTGCCGAGCTCGTCGTAGATGCCCGCGCGCATGAGCGGCCCCCAGCCGTTCTTCGGGTCGATCGCGATTGCCTTCGTGAGGTCGGCAATCGCGCGGTTCGTGTCGCCGGCCATGTGGAAGACGTCCGCGCGGTTCAGGTAGTTGTAGACGTCCTTCGGGTCGAGCTCGACGGCCTTGTCGGAGTCCGCAATGGCCCCGGCGTAGTCCCCATTCACGGCCTTCGCGCGGCCGCGGATCGAGTAGTTCAGTGCCGTGCTGTCCGGATTGTGCGCGGACATCGCGCGCTGCATCTGATAGAGCGCCTGCTCCGGCATACCGTAGTCGCTGTAGGTGTCCGCGCTCTCGCGGATCTTCTTCACGGCGTCCGAGGGGATTGCGAGCGCGGCGGCCCGCTTCTCATCGAGGGCCTTTTTTCGTTTCGCTTCTTCCTCCTGCAGGCGGACGCGCGCGCCGCTCGCGGCTTCGCCGGCGTAGGCCGCATCGACGAGCTGCACGAGCTTGCGGTAGGCGTTGTTTTTCTCCACAAAGGTCTTCAGCGTCTGGTAGACGCGGTCATCCGTCAGATAGGAGCCTGCAGACGCAAAATTCCAGCCCGCCGGGCCCGCGTAGTCGTGGAAGGCTTTCGAGAGCGCGCCGGCGATGAAGTAGGCGTTCTCCGCCGTGTTGTTGTAGTTCTCTTTCGTCCAGTCCGCGCTGAGCAGGTACTGGCCGTCGATATAGATGTCGCGCTTGTCCTTGACCGTGACATGGCCTGCGCCGTAGGCGGTCATCATCTGTGCGAGTTTCTGTTCGCGCAGGGCCGTGTCCGGGTGGTCGTTGTAGTTCTCCTGGTTCTGGTTCGCGGCGTTGATATCCTGATGCTCGAGCACGTTCTGCGTCTCGTAGGTCAGGTAGTAGTCCATGCGCGCCATGGCCGCGGCGCCGCCGCCCGGGTTGAAGCCGGCCGACGTCATGAGGTAGAAGCCGCCTTCATCTGCGTCGTACTCGGTCGGGAGCGTGACGTTCTTCGCAATCGAGTAGTTTGCGAGCGAGTTCAGCTGGTACCAGTCCATGAGATTCGCGTCCATGTTGAGGAAGCTCATGCCGTAGTACTGGGCGACTGCTTTTGCGTAGTTTTTCGCGCTGTGCTGCTCGAGGCCGTGGGTCATCTCATGGCCGAGGACGGCGGCGAGCTCGTCGGGATCGCAGTCGAGGCCGCGGACGAGCGCGCGGTTGATCGAGACGTAGTCGGTCGGATAGCAGGCCGCATTGAACTCCTTGCTGTCGTTGACGCGCCAGATGAAGGGCAGGGAATTCGCCGGCAGCACATAGTCGCCCTTGGTTGCCAGCCGCTCCATGACGTGGTTGACGATCTGCGTGTCGTTCAGGTTCGGGTCGAGTCCGTTCTCATGGATGTCCTGCCTTTCGCTCTGCACTTGCGCATTGACGTTGCCGCCCATCGCGAGGATCGACGAGAGACTCGACTTGTAGGCGGCGAACACGCCGAGCGCCTGTGCGGCGGCGCCCCAGATATCGACGGCCTCGGCCCGCGGCATGCCGAGTGCGAGCCCCGGCACGAGCAGGGCGCAGAGGATTCCCGCGCGGAATTTATGAGAAAAATGTGGCAAAAGGGCCACCTCCTGCTTGCAATCTGAAGATAGGCGGCCTATCACCCGATCGGGCCACCCAGACTATCTCTATTTTAGCATAGGCGGCATGAAAAAGGATAAAAAAAGAGAAAAAGAATATTGAGGGGATACGGAAAGGGCCGTTGCCCGAGCATCTTGCCCGGGCAGCGGCCCTTTCAACGAGTCAATCGATTCCACCGGGATCAGAACGCGGCGACGACAGCGCCCTTGTACTTATCCTTGATGAAGTCTTTGATTTCCTGGCTCTTCAGCGCTTTGATCAGCGCCTGGATCTCCGGACGGTCCTGATCGCCGTCGCGGACGGCGATGATGTTGACGTACGGGGACGTGCTGTCCTCGATGAACATCGCGTCTTTCGTCGGGTCGAGGTTGATCTGCATTGCGAAGTTCGAGTTGATGATGGCGGCATCGACATCATCGATTGTGCGCGGCACCTGCGCGGCTTCGACTTCCTGGAATTTCAGGTGTTTCGGGTTCTCGGCGATATCCTTGACCGTCGCTTCCTCCGTCACGCCGTCCTTGAGCTTGATGATGCCGGCCTTCTGCAGCAGGAGCAGGGAGCGGCCGCCGTTGGTCGGGTCGTTCGGGATGGAGATCGTCGCGCCGTCCTTGAGCTCATCGAGGCTCTTGATCTTGTGCGAATAGATGCCCATCGGCTCGATGTGGATGCCGGCCGCGTTGACGAGCTTGCACTCCGGATGCTCTTTGACGAAGTTCTTGAGGTACGGCTCATGCTGGAAGTAGTTCGCGTCGAGCTCCTTGTCGTTCAGAGCGATGTTCGGCTGGACGTAGTCGTTGAATTCGACGATCTCGAGCGTGATGCCCTGCTTCTCGAGAATCGGCTTGACCTGCTCGAGGATTTCAGCGTGCGGGACAGCCGTCGCGCCGACCTTGATGGTCTTGCTCTCTTTGGCAGCGCTGCTGCTGCCGTCGTTGGAGCCCGTGCTGCCGCAGCCCGCGAGTGCGAGCGTCGCGATGAGCAGCGTGGCAACCAGTGCAAATACTTTTTTCATGGAATTTCCTCCTTCTTTCTCTGGGGGTTATCTCTTATCCAGATGTTTGGCCAGGCGGTTGCCGCCAAACTGAACAAGCTGAACGAGTACGACAAGCACGATGACGGTCGCGAGCATGACGTCCGGGCGGAAACGCTGGTAGCCATAGCGGATCGCGAGGTCACCGAGGCCGCCGCCGCCGATGGCACCGGCCATCGCGGATTCGCCGACGAGGTTGATGATGACGGTCGTGAGCTGCGCGACAATCGAAGACATGGATTCCGGCAGCAGCACCTTCCCGATGATCTGGAACGGTGTCGCGCCCATGGACTCCGCGGCCTCGACGAGGCCGTACGGGACTTCCTTGAGGCTCGTCTCGACCTGGCGGCCGATGAACGGCACCGCCGCGATGACGAGCGGTACCATGGCGGCCGTCGTGCCGATCGCCGTGCCGACGAGCAGGCGCGTCAGCGGGATGATCGCGACCATCAGGATGATGAACGGGATCGAGCGGATGATGTTGACGACCGTCCCGAGCACCTTGTTGACGAGCGGTGCCTCGAGGATCTGCCCCTTGCCGGTCGTATGCAGCAGCACGCCGAGTGGCACGCCGATGACCGTTGCGATGATCATCGAGACGACGACCATGTAGATGGTCTGCCCGAGTGCGGGCAGCAGCAGGTCAAGCATTCCGGTGGACATAGCCGATCACCTCCAATCGGATATCCTGCTTCTGCAGGTATGCCATGGCCGCCTCGATGCGGTCCTGCGGCCCGGTGATGCCGATGATCATGCGGCCGAACGGGATGCCGTGCACCTGATCGAGATTCCCGTAGAGCATCGAGACATCGATTTCCGGGAAATTCTTGATCGTGTCGGCGAGCACCGGGTCGTCGGCGGATTCGCCGACGAAGGTCACGCGCAGCAGCAGGTAGCTGCCCGGCAGCGGCTCCTTCGAGATCTCACCGCCGCGGAACGCGGCCGGCAGGTCGTTCGAGATCAGCGAGCCGATGAATTCGCGCGTGATGGGCTTCTGCGGGTTCGTGATGATGTCGAGCACGCTGCCCTGCTCCGCGATGACGCCGTTCTCGATGACGGCGACCTTGTCGCAGATCTCCTTGATGACCTGCATCTCATGCGTGATGACGACGACGGTCAGCTGGAGCTTTTCGTTGATGTTCCGGATCAGGTCGAGGATGGAGCGCGTGGTCTGCGGGTCGAGCGCGCTTGTCGCCTCGTCGCAGAGCAGCACTTTCGGGTCACTCGCGAGGGCGCGCGCGATGCCGACGCGCTGTTTCTGCCCGCCGGAGAGCTGGGACGGATACTGCTTCGCCTTGCTCTCGAGCCCGACGAGGGACAGCAGCGGCTCGACCTTCGCGCGGATTTCCTTTTCGCTCTTATGCGCGAGGCGGAGCGGGAACGCGATGTTGTCGTAGACCGTCGCTGAGGACAGCAAGTTGAAATGCTGGAAAATCATGCCGATGTTTTTGCGGGCCGCGCGCAGCTCTTTATCGGAGAGCGCGGTCATGTCCTGCCCGTCGACGATGACCTTGCCGGCGGTCGGCCGCTCGAGCAGGTTGATGCACCGGATCAGGGTGGACTTCCCAGCCCCCGAGAGGCCGATGATGCCGTAGATGTCGCCGGTATCGATCGTGAGGTCGATGCCTTTGAGCGCATGGACAGGCCCCTGCGGGCTGTCATAAGTCTTCTCAATATGAGAAAGCGTAATCAACGCCTATCACTTCCTATCTTCAGAATCCCTGCTTCTCCGCTATGAGGGAGAGGGAATCAACTGTCCTCCATTATAACAGGAAAGCCAGGTAAGGGCTAATACCTATAAACATTTGTCTGATATAACTTTAAGATATAGCAAAGAAAACCTTCCTGCCTGCTCAGGGCAGGTTCGGCATGTTCTTGCTGACGGCGGTATGGTGGATGATGTCTTCGACGCGCAGATCGACTTCGAGTTCCTGCTTGTGCAGAGTTTCCGCCGTGTCGAATTCCTCCGGGTCGTCCTTGCGGAGGCCGTTTATGTAGTGGCGCCACGCCTTGATGGTGATTTCGGTCGCGTGCTGGCGCTGGCGCGCGAGATAGCCCGCGCCGGCCGGTACGTCGATGGCGTCGAGTTCCTGCTGGCGTTCTTCGAGCGCCGGGATGACCTGCTGCTCGAGGAGGTCGGCGAGCGCCGTGCGCTGGAGCTCGCTGAGATTGCCGCTCCTCGAGGCCGAGAGGGCCTTGAACCGCGCCTGCTGCGCGCGGAATGTCTGGTTGTAGGCGTCGACGACCGGCTCCGTCGCCGCGATGTAGTCCGCGATATCGCCGTTCTGGAGCCCTGCGGCCGTGTCGAGGTAGTCGCGGTAGTTCTTGACGTAGGTGATCTGCCAATGCCCGTCGCCGGCCTGCTCCATCGCGACCTCGAGCGTGAACGGCGTCTGCGTATAGTCCTCGCGGATCTCGAGCGTCGCGGTGGCGCTCGTGCCGTTCCTCGCGACCTCGCCGAGCTTGACGAAGGTCGTGTTGCGGAGCTGCGAGCGCTCGAGGAACCGCTCGTAGTCGATGCCGAGCTGACGCCCTTTCAGGATATCCGTGCCGTCCGGCAGGCTCCACTGGCCGCTCTCGACGCGGCGCAGGATGGTCTCAGCCGTGCCGCCCGCGAGCTGCGGCTTGATCGAGACGTAGAATTTCTCGAACAGCACCTTCGTCTTCGGCGTCAGGGTCGAATCGTAGACGAAGAGGTCGTAGGTCAGGTCGTCGTAGGCGTGGTTCGTGACCGTCTCGAGGTTCACGAAGCGCTGGAAGGATTCGCGGTCATGGGTCTCGACCGCGCGCAGGGTCTGCCGCAGCGCGTACTCCGGGGAACGGGTGTAGAAGCAGAAATACCAGATGCCGGTGCTCAGCAGGCAGGCCACAATCAGGAAAAGGGCCAGGAATGCGAGCCGGCTCCTCCGGTTCCGCCGTTTCAGCATCTTCCGCCATTCGTAATCGTCCATGCCATCCCTCCTCATTGCGTCATATCCGGTATTGCGTCATATCCGGTTTCTATTATACAATAGGAGGGACGGAAAAGGCAAAGAAAGAAAAATAGGATAGAATAGAAAACAAGAAAGCGGGGTGAAGTGCGTGAAATGGGTCAATCATGAGATCGTGACGGGCGTCGCGCTGTACGCAGTGGAAGGCAGTCTGCTGATCGCGGCCATCGGCATGGGGGGCGCGGTGATCCCGGACAAGCTCGAGGGGCATCCGGGAAATGGCAGCAAGAGCTATTGGCGCTGGCGCTCGCGGCACCGCGGCTGGTCGCACTGGCTCGCCCTGTACCTCCTGCTCGCAGGGCTGCTCTGGAAATGGGATCCCGCGATCGCTTCGGCGGACAGCATGGCCTTTGATCTCGCACATGTCTTGTTCTGGCTCGCCGTCGGCGCCGTCCTGCACGTGCTCGAGGACGGCATCTGCGGCAAGATCCCGATTCTCTCGCCGTGGGGTAAGCACGGCCTGAAGCTCTTCGATGTCGGCTCAGTCACGGAGTACTTGTTCGCCATCGCGATCGTCCTGCTCTGTTATTTTTTCGGTTCCCGGTATGCCGGTTAGAGGAAATCCCGGAAAAAGCGAGAATAAGATACCGTGAGGAAGGGGGCCAGGACATGGCAGCGGGGTTCTATACGAAAAGCAGTCCGGGCAAAGTCCTGCGTCTGCTCGCGGAGAAGTATCCATCGAAAGAGGTGGTCTATGAGCGGCTGATCTACCTGCAGTCGCAGCTTTCCCTGCCGAAGGGCGTCGAGCATTTCATGAGCGACCTGCACGGCGAGTACGAGTCGTTCTACCATATCCTGAACAACTGCTCCGGGGTCATCCGCGAGAAGGTCGAATACGTGTTCGGCGAGCGGCTGACCGCCGCGGAGAAGGCGGAGTTCTGCACGCTGATCTACTATCCGCGTGAGAAGCTCGATCAGATGAAGAAGGAGCGGAAGAACACGCCGGCGTGGTACCGGAAGGATCTCGGCCGCCTGCTCGAGCTCTCGAAGCTCATGAGCTACAAATACCCGGCGTCGAAAGTGCGCGAGATGATCCCGAAGGAGTACGAATCCGTGATCTTCGAGCTCATGAATACGCGGCCGGAGGCGGATACGGCGCAGTTCCTCTATCTAAAGCGGCTCCTCAGCACGATCGTGCAGATCGACAGCGGCGCGGACTTCATCCTCGCGTTCACGGTGCTCGTGAAGCGGCTCGCCGTCGACCAGCTGCATATCGTCGGGGATTTCTTCGACCGCGGGCATCGGCCCGACGCGATACTGAACCTGCTCATGAAGCGCGCAAACGTGGACATCCAGTGGGGCAACCACGACATCCTCTGGATGGGGGCGGCGCTCGGCAGCGAGGCCTGTATCGCGACGGTCGTGCGGAACTCCCTGCGCTACAAGAACACCGACGTGCTCGAGCGCGGTTACGGCATCAGCCTGCGGCCGCTCACGACGTTCGCCTCGCGAATCTACCCGGACGAGAATCCGATCAAAGCGGCGGAGCGCGCCATCACGATGATGATGTTCAAGCTCGAGGGGCAGCTCATCGCACGCAACCCGGATTTCCAGATGCAGGGGCGCCGGCTGCTGCACCATATCGATTTCCGCTCGAGCTGCGCCGTGCTCGGCGACGGGCGGCGCTACGAGCTCGAGAACGCCTATTTCCCGACGATTGACGAGGACAGCGCGGATCCCTACGAGCTGACGGCGGAGGAGCAGCACATCATCGACGACCTGCGCTCGTATTTCCTCGAGAGCGCGGTGCTGCACCGGCATGTCGACTACCTCTATCAGATGGGCAATCTCTACACGCGCTGCAATGGGAATCTGCTCTATCACGGCTGCGTGCCGATGGCCGAGGACGGGTCATTCCGTGTCATCTCGTTCGGCGGGCAGCGCTACAGCGGGCGGGCATGGCTCGATTTCTGCGAGCACATGGCGAGGGAGGCCTGGGTGCACGGTGGGGAGGCCGCACTCGACTTCCTGTATTTCCTCTGGTGCGGGCGGCTCTCCCCGCTCTCGGGCCGCGAGGTCCGGACGTTCGAGCGCGCCTTGATCCCCGACGAGCGCACGTGGGCCGAGCCGGCGGATCCCTATTACCGCTATATCGATGATCCGGAGGCCTGCGCGCGCGTGCTCGAGGAGTTCGGCCTCGACCCGGCGCGCGGGCACATCATCAACGGCCATGTCCCGGTCAAGGTCAAGGAGGGGGAGAGCCCTGTGAAGGCCGGGGGCCGCGCCATCATCATCGACGGCGGCTTCTGCAAGGCCTACCATAAGAAGACCGGCATCTCCGGTTACACGCTCATCAGCAATTCGCGCGGCCTGCGCCTGCTCGAGCATCAGAAGATCGCGGACGTGCGCGAGGCGCTCCGTGAGAACCACGATATCGAGTCCGTGTCCGAGACGGTCGAGCTGCAGGCTTGCCGCACGACCGTCGGCGATACCGACGAGGGTCGGCGGATCCAGAATGAGATCACGGATCTCTACAACCTCTTGCTTGCCTACCAGAACGGCATCTTGAAGCCGATGCGGTAAATCCGCAAAAAAATACCGCGCATCTCTGCGCGGCAGTGGTAAATGGAAATGTTTAGAGAGAGTTTAAAAGGATTTTGCGTAATGGAATCAGGGAATTTATGGAAATGGGGTATCCTGCTTCCCAGCCAATCCGTTCCGGCGAGAAGCAATCCCCAGGGCTCATCGCCCTTACAACTGTTATTCTAGCACAATTCATCAAAAAGTCAATAGAACAAATGGTCAAAAATAAATTATTTTCGACTGAATCACGTTCTAAGAATCTGGAGGGAAAACTATGCAGAGCTTCAACTTCAAATGCCCGACGGAAATCGTATTCGGCCGCGGGGCCGAGAAACAGGTCGCGGAGAAGATCCGCGCATACGGCGGCAGCCGCGTCTTCATCGTCTACGGCGGCGGCAGCGTGCTGAGGACAGGCCTGTTGCCGCGCATCGAGAGCTATCTGACGGGCGAGGGCCTCGCGTTCCAGGTGCTCGGCGGCGTGAAGCCGAACCCGCGCCTGTCGCTCGCGCGCGAGGGCGTGCGGCTTGCCAAGCAGTTCGGTGCGAACTTCATCCTCGCGGTCGGCGGCGGCAGCGTCATCGACACGACGAAGGCCATCGCGCACGGCGTCGCGAACCCGGACACGGATATCTGGGATTTCTGGACGGGACGCGCAAAGCTCACGAAGACGACGCCGTTCGGCTCGGTGCTGACGCTCGCGGCGGCGGGCAGCGAGACGAGTGATTCCGCGGTTCTGACGAATGAGGAGACGGGCAAGAAGCAGGGCCTGAACTCCCCGCTGAACCGCGCGGCGCTCGCGTTCATGAACCCGGAGCTCGCCTATACCGCGCCTCTGAAGCAGATCAAGGCCGGCATCTGCGACATCATGATGCATACGCTCGAGCGCTATTTCACGAAAGTCAAGGAGCCGAACACCTTCACCGACCTTGTCGCGGAGTCGCTGCTCAAGACGATGATGAAGGAGGCGCGCGTCGCGGTCAAAGACACGCATGACTACGAGGCCATGAGCGAGATCATGTGGTGCGGCTCGGTCTCGCACTCGAACTTCACGGAGCTCGGCCGCTGCAAGGACTTCTCGTGCCACCGGCTCGGCCATGAGCTCTCGGGCCGCTTCGACGTCACGCATGGCGAGTCGCTGACGGCGCTCTGGGGCCATTGGGCGAAATACGTCTACAAGGATGATGTGCCGCGCTTCGCGCATTTCGCCGAGGCCGTGTTCGGCATCACGGACGGCACGGAGGAGGAGCGCGCGCTCGCCGGCATCGACGCGATGGTCGCGTTCTTCCGCGAGCTCGGCATGCCGACGGACTTCACGGAGCTCGGCATCGGCGTGCAGCCGAACGATGTCATCGCGGAGCTTGCGGACATGCTGACCTTCGGCGACACGAAGACCATCGGCAATTTCCACCCGATGGACAAGCAGACCGCCATCGAGATCTACCAGCTCGCCAACCACTGAAAAAAGCAGCTGCGCGAATGCTCTGTGTTCGCGCAGCTGCTTTTATTTCTCCGTGAGGATGGCGGCGAGGAATTCTTTGCCGAAGCGGGCGAGCTTCATCTCGCCGATTCCCTTGACCTCGCGCAGGTCTTCGAGGGTCTTCGGGTGCACACGGCACATGTCGCGGAGCGTCGCGTCGGAGAAGATCAGATACGGCGGGATTCCTTCGCGGCTCGCGATATCCTTGCGCAGGCTGCGGAGCGTCTCGAACAGGCCGGTATCGGCGGGCACAGGAGCCCGCCGTTTTTTCTTCTGCGGCAGGGCCTGGAGTACCTTCTGCCGGCCGCGCATGACGTCGTAGGCGGCCGGCGTGAGGTGCAAGACGGGGTACTCGCTCTCCGTGAGCCGCAGGTAGTCCGTTGCGATGAAGCGCTGGATCAGCAGCCGAATCTCCTTGAGCGGCTTGTCTTTCATGAGGCCGTAGGTCGAGAGCGCATCGAGGTGCAGGTCGTGGATGCGTTTCTCGGAGGAGCCTTTGAGCACCTGCGCGACGAGCGTCGTGCCGAAGCGCTCATGCATGCGGTAGACGCACGAGAAGACCATCTGCGCCTCGGTCGTGAGGTCGGCCTTCTCGCGGTTCGCGCGGCAGTTGCTGCAGTTCCCGCATTCGGTTTTTTCCGGCGTGCCGCCGAAATAGCGGATGATGAACGCGCGCAGGCAGTCCGGCGTATGGCAGTAGTCGATCATGCGCTGGAGCTTCGCGAGGTTGTGCGCCTTGCGCTCCTCGTCATCGGTCGATTGGTCGATCAGGTATTTCTGCGTCATGATGTCCTGCGCCGAGAACAGCAGCAGGCATTCGCCCGGCTCGCCGTCACGGCCCGCGCGGCCGGCCTCCTGATAGTAGCCCTCGAGGCTTTTCGGCATGTTGTAGTGGATGACGAAGCGCACGTTGCTCTTGTCGATGCCCATGCCGAACGCGTTCGTCGCGACGATCACCTGCAGGCTGTCGTAAAGGAAGTCGTCCTGTGTCTTCGCGCGCTCCTCGTCGCTGAGCCCCGCGTGGTAGCGGCCTGCGGCGATATGGTGCCGCCGCAGGTACTCGTAGACGCGTTCGACGTTCTTGCGCGTCGCCGCGTAGATGATGCCGGCGTCCTTCGGGTGATCCTCGACGTAGCGCAGGATGAAGCCGTCCTTGTCCTCGCCGATGATGACGCCGAAATAGAGGTTCGGCCGATCAAAGCCCGAGACGTGCACGGCGGGATTCTGCAGGCCGAGCAGGCGGATGATGTCCTCGCGGACCTCCGGCGTCGCCGTCGCCGTGAACGCGGAGACGAGCGGGCGGCGCGGCAATCCCGCGATGAACGGCGCGATCTGCTGATAGCTCGGGCGGAAATCGTGCCCCCATTGCGAGAGGCAGTGCGCCTCATCGACCGCGACCATCGAGATGGCCTGCCACTCGAGGATGGACTGGAAATAGTCCGTGTCGAGGCGCTCCGGCGCGACGTAGACGAGCTTGTAGCGGCCATTTGCGATGCCCGCGAGGCGCGCCCGGGACTCCTCGGCGGACAGGCTGCTGTTGATGAAGGTCGCCTCGATGCCCTGCTCGCGCATAGCGTCGACCTGATCCTTCATCAGCGAGATCAGCGGCGAGATCACGAGCGTGATGCCAGGAAACAGCAGGGCCGGAATCTGGAAGCAGATGGATTTCCCGGCGCCGGTCGGCATGATCGCGAGCGTATCGCGCCCGGCGAGCAGGCTTTCGACAACGGGCTCCTGCGCCGGCCGGAACTGGTCATAGCCGTAATGCTTCTTGAGCAGCAGCAGGGCTTCGTCCATATACGGGCTCAATGCGTTTCCTCTCCTTTATCTGCCGGATCGATCGGGCACGAGGCCGGGGCATTGCCGCGGCCTGCCGTGTGCTTCCCCTCCCAGAGGGCCTCGGAGACGCGGCGCATGAGCTCGTCCTGCTCGGCCTGCGCGGAGAATACGAGCCGCTTGCCCTCGGCCTGCACCTCGCCGTCGAGCTCCGTGATGGCGAGCTGGAGGCGGTGATCCTTGTCCTTGCGGAAGGAGTAGGAGCGGCGCGTTTCGAGCCATTCTGCGATCATCGCGACGTTCTGCCCGCTGGCGTTCTCGCGGTAGGCCTTGTAGGCGTCCACGGCGATCTTCGCCGCGCGCTTCTTGTCCTCGGAGGCGCCGAGAATCGAGAACGCCGTCGCCTGCTTTTCGGTGATGAGCTGTGATACGATATAGAGCATCGGATATCTTCCTGCCTTTCTTGTTCCATAGATACCCTTATTTTAGCAGACCGCAAAAATATTGGCAAAAAAGATTTGACACAGGGCGGCTGGCATGGTATGATAATAGTCGTTGGTTGCGAGCGCAGTGCGCGAGAGCCAAGGATATGGCCCAGTAGCTCAGTTGGATTAGAGTATTTGACTACGAATCAAAGGGTCGAGGGTTCGAGTCCCCCCTGGGTCACCATATGGAAATAGAGACGCCGAGAGTTCGGCGTCTTTTTTCATGCCCGCATACAAAAATGTGAATAAGATTCATAAATTCCTTTTCAAAGCGCCCGCTTTCCGTTATAATAGGAAAAGGGAAGATTCGGGAAACAATCGGAAGGTGAAGATGAAGATATGGAAGGCAAGAAGATGGGCCGGCGGGAACTCAACAAGATCCGCTCGCGGCAGGCAATCCTCGAGGCGGCGGCTGCGGAATTCAAGAAGAAGGGCTTCAAGGAAACGGCCATCGTGGATATCATGCGCACGGCGCAGCTCGGCACCGGCACGTTCTACAACTATTTCAAGACGAAGGACGGCGTCCTGCTCGCGCTGCTCTCGAATCTCGTGCGGGATATGAAGGCGCAGCTCGACAGCATGCGCGCCGAGGGCAGATCCTCGCTCGACCTGCTGCAGGCGGGCAATGCGTGCATGGGCGCGTATCTCGACGAGAACCGCTATGTCCTGCCGCTCTTCATCGCGGCGTCGGAGCACGCGGACACCCCGGATGAGGCCCCGAAGGATCTGCATGCGCCGGGCTTCAAGCTGCTCTACGGCAAGATCATCGAGGGCGGGCAGGCGCGCGGAGAGATCCGGCAGGACATTCCGGCGGACCTCATCGCGGAGCTCTTCCATTCGATTTTCCAGGCGGCGGCGTTCAGCAAGCTCGCTATCCCGTTCCAAGAGAATATCCGGCTGAAGACGATGCTCGTCATCGACGGCATCCGCGCGAAATAAAGAGAAGACTGTGTATTAGGAGAACTGTATGATCAGTGTAACGAAACTGCTTTTTGCAAGAGAATATTTCGGGGATAAGCTGCGCTATACGAAAAGCGCGCATACCGTGCGCAACGGTGCGGCGGAGGGTGTCGGCCCGGTGGTGGTCTGGAATTCGACGAAGACCTGCAACCTCCGGTGCATGCACTGCTACATGGGCAGCGACGCGAGGAAATATCAGGACGAGCTGACGACGGAGGAGGCGAAGCGCTTCATCGACGACCTCGCGGACTTCCATGTGCCCGTCTTGCTGTTCTCGGGCGGCGAGCCGATGATCCGGCCGGACTTCTATGAGCTTGCGGCATACGCGGCGGAAAAGGGCGTGCGCCCGACGCTTTCGACGAACGGCACGCTGATCACGCGCGAGGCCGCGCAGCGCATCAAGGACATCGGCGTCGGCTACGTCGGCATCTCGCTCGACGGCCTGCGCGATGTCAACGACAAGTTCCGCGGCGTCGAGGGCGCCTACGAGAAGGCGATGCAGGGCATCAAGAACTGCGTGGCCGTCGGGCAGCGCGTCGGCCTGCGCTTCACGATCAACCACCACAACATCCAGGAGCTCGACCGCATCTTCGATTTCATCGAGGAGGAGAACATCAACCGCGTCTGCTTCTACCATCTTGTCTACAGCGGGCGTGGCGAGCACATGGTCGACCAGGATGTGACGACCGAGGAATCGCGCCATGCGATGGACACGATCATCCGCCGCACGCGCGATTTCGAGGAGCGCGGGCTGAAAAAGGAGATCCTGACCGTCGACAACCACTGCGATGGCATCTACATGTACCTGAAAGCGCTCGCGGATGGCGATGACAAAACGGCCGAGCAGATCAAGAAATATATCTCGATGAACGGCGGCAACCGCTCGGGCATCGCGTTCGGCGAGGTCGATCCGATGGGCTATGTGCATCCAGACCAGTTCACGCAGCACCATACGTTCGGCAACGTGCGCGAGCGGAAGTTCGGCGACATCTGGCAGGATACCGCGAACCCAATCATGGCGGGGCTGAAGAACCGCAAGCCGCTGCTCAAGGGCCGCTGCGCGAAATGCAAGTGGCTCGCGCAGTGCAATGGCAATTTCCGCACGCGCGCGGAGGCCGTGACCGGCGATTTCTGGGAGTCCGACCCGTCCTGCTACCTGACGGACGAAGAGATCGGGCTGACAGACTGAGCGGACGGGAGGAATCATCATGGAAAATGTTCTGCATCCACAGGGACATAATGCAGCGGGCACAAGGATAGGACACGCGCACGGCCGTCCGCATGGCCCGATGAAGATCATCTCGTGGAATACGACGAACGCCTGCAATATGTACTGCGCGCATTGCTACCGCGACGCGGGCTGCAGGGCGAGTGAGGAGCTCTCGACGGCCGAGGCGAAGAAGATGCTCGGCGAGATCGCGAAGGCCGGCTTCAAGATCATGATTTTCTCGGGGGGCGAGCCGCTCATGCGGCCGGATATCGTCGAGCTCGTGCAGACGGCCACGGATCTCGGCATGTTCCCGGTCTTCGGCTCGAACGGCACCCTGCTGACGCCGGAGCTCGCGGCGAAGCTCAAGGCGGCGGGCTGCCGCGGCTTCGGCATCTCGCTCGACTCGATGGACCGCGAGAAGCACGACAAGTTCCGCGCGTTCCCGGGGGCCTGGGACGGCGCCGTGCGCGGCATGAAGATCTGCCGCGAGGCCGGCATCCCGTTCCAGATCCACACGACGGTCATGGACTGGAATCAGGACGAGATCGAGGACATCACGGACTTCGCCATCGAGCTCGGCGCGAAGGCACATCATTTCTTCTTCCTCGTGCCGACGGGGCGTGCAAAAACCATCGAGGAGGAATCCCTGCGCGCGGAGCAGTACGAGTCGGTGCTGACGCGCATCATGAAGAAGCAGGAGCAGGTCGACATCGAACTGAAGCCGACCTGCGCGCCGCAGTTCCTGCGCATCGCCGCGGAGCTCGGGCAAAAGAGCCGGTTCCACCGCGGCTGCCTCGCGGGGCTCTCGTACTGCATCGTGAGCCCGCGCGGCAAGGTGCAGCCCTGCGCATACCTCAATATGGAGCTCGGCGACGTGCGCGAGACGCCGTTCGATGAAATCTGGGCGAAGAACCCGGTCCTGCAGAAACTCCGGACGCTCGACTACAGCGGCGGCTGCGGCACTTGCGGCTACAAGCGCGTCTGCGGCGGCTGCCGCGCGCGCGCCGCGTATTACCATGACGGCGACTACATGGCTGAGGAACCCTGGTGCCTCTACCATGGCCGCCGCGGCGAATAAGCAAGGGAAAATCACCCGCTCCGATTGCAGGAAACGGGTGATTTCTGTATAATGATAGGCGGGATTTACAGGAATGATTCAGCAACAGAAAGGGATAGGGACTGATCGATGATCCGATATATTTTCTGCGATATGGATGGGACGCTTCTGACGGATGACAACCGTTTGCCGGAGGGCTTCGACGCGATGATGGCGGAGCTCCGCAGGCGCGGCGTGACGTTCTGTCCGGCGAGCGGGCGGCAGTATTTCTCGCTGCTCGACACGTTCCCCGCGTACAGGGACGACTTCATCTTCTTTGCGGAGAACGGCACGAACGTGATCCGTCAGGGCGAGGAGATCTACTCCGACTGCATCGCCGAAGAGATCGCGCGGACCATCCTGAACGATGTCTACGCGCAGCGCCCGGAGACGTTCTGCGTGTTCTGCGGCAAGAAGGACGCCTACGCGCTCGCCGCGCAGAACAGTGCGGCGAGCCGCGCGGAGCTCCACAAATACTATACGCACGCGACGTACTTGGAGACCGACCGCTTCGAGCCGGTCGATGACCAGCCGGTCAAGATCTCGCTCTACGACAGCACAGGCCATTCCGCGGAGACCATCTACCCGCTCGTCAAGAAATACGAGGCTGTGCCGCTGCACGTCGTGCTCTCGAGCGACTACTGGGTCGACATCATGAGCCCGACCGCGAACAAGGGCGCGGCCATCCGGGCGTTCCAGAAGAAATACGGCGTGAGCCCCGACGAGTGCGCGGCGTTCGGCGACTATCTGAACGACAAGGAAATGATCGGCGCCGTGACCTATAGCTTCGCGATGGCGAACGCGCACTCGGAAATCGCGGAACGGGCAAGATATCAGACGGCATCGAACAACGAGGCGGGCGTGCTGAAGGGCATCCAGCGCCTGATCGACGCGGGGCTCTGCTGAGAGAGGCGCCCGGAAGAAGGAAAGAGGCAGGCAGTATGCGCATCGACTATCACATGCATTTTGAGAAAGGCTCCTACGATGAGGAATGGGCCGAGGGATTCTTCAAGGCGGCCGCGGAGCGCCATCTCGATGAGATCGGCATCAGCGAGCACAGCCATACGTTCCCAGAGTTCCGGGATCTCTACTATCACGACCTGATCCTCGACGACAGCTTCATCGGGAGCTTCCAGCAGAAATGGCTGAAGTCGAACAAATTCAAATACACGCTCGACGACTATTTCCGCTTCATGGAGAAACTGCGAAAGCATCACCCGAACGTCAAGACGGGCATCGAGGTCTGCAATTTCCAGCAGCAGGACAAGGTGCACGATATCCTGAAGGACTATCCGTTCGACTACATCATCGGGTCAGTGCATTTCATCCACGGCTGGGCCTACGATTCCTCGGAAATCAAGGCAGAATGGGACAGGATCCCGCTCGAGGATATCTATGAGTGGTACACCGAGGAAATCGAGAAGCTCGCGGACGCGGGCGAGTAC
Organism: Selenomonadaceae bacterium; assembly: GCA_036733925.1. GTDB lineage: Bacteria > Bacillota > Negativicutes > Selenomonadales > Selenomonadaceae > UBA2897. The sequence continues at coordinate 20,110 of DAIMZO010000009.1, forward strand.
GATGTGCTCGGCCACCCGTTCAATATCCGGCTGTTCCGCTATTTCCCGGATTTCGACGTCACGCCGTACCTCGAGCGGGCCGTGCGCGCGCTCCGGAAGGCGCACATGGTCGTCGATGTCAACACGGGCACCTACTACCGCTATCCCATCAAGGAGATCTCGCCGTATCCGGACTTCATGAAGCTCGCCGCACGCGAGGGACTGCCGATCATCCTGACATCGGACGCGCATCACCCGGAGGACTGCGGGGCGTATCACGACGAGGCGGTGTCGTATGTGCACGGCTTCGGTTATGACCAGGTCGTGCATTTCGAGCAGCGGAAGCGCACGATGGTTCCGCTGAACTGAGTTTCTGGCAGGAACAGCAGAGAAAAGGATAGCTTTTTCGCGATTCCGGGACAGCTACCCTTTTTTTTGTACAATCTGCGCTAGAATCGTTGCGGAACTGTTACGGAATTGTTACAATATAAGGTGCTGGTATATCGGGCGCGGACAGGGGAAATCGTGCCATACGGAACAGACTTCAGCACTTCCCTGGAAACCGAGGAATCTTACAGGAGGGGTAATTGATGATTCGTGAGCATCGGAGCAGAGAAAAACTCGAAGCTTATTATGATGCGTTTGTCAAAGATGGCGTGATGGATAAGAACGTACACCCGTGGGTCGCGGAGTCCTGGCGCCGCAGCAAGGAGCTCGGCATCGACGGCGAGGCGCCGATGGATATCTCGCATCGCGTGCCGGTCGACGAGTTCGCGCAGATGCAGGAGAAGAACAAGACGGCCATCGACTTTCTCGGCCGCATGGGCGGGGCCATCAAGGAGTTCTTCCAGGAGTACAACCTGTCGCTGCTGCTCGTCAATGCGGACTGCGTGGTCCTGAAGAGCTACTCGCTGCCGTTCTATCAGCTGACGCCGGGCGAGATCGAGGGCGTCCGCGTCGGCGTCGAGGAGGTCGGCACATCGAGCATCAGCGTCGCGCGCGACCACATGTCGACGTTCTGGATGTTCGGCCCAGAGATGTGGGTCCGCGAGTGCCAGCTCGGCGAGGCCTGCTCGACGCCGGTTATGGTGGACGGCGAGTTCGCCTACATCATCACGCTTGTCTCGATGGAGCAGCTGCCGATGCCGCAGGACGCGGTGATCTCGCTGCTGCTGACGCTGAAGAACGCGCTCGAGATCCACATGGAGGAATCCGTGCGCATCCGCGCGGAGGAGACGCTCCTCGACGCGACGCCGTTCGCGGTCTACCACGTGATGCCGGGCGGCGAGGTCGCCTACGCGAACAAGCTCGGCCATGAGCGCCTGCACGCAATCCAGACGAAGAAGTCCGACGAGGAGCCGAAGGAGAAGGCGAAGGAGAACCTCGGCAGCCTGATCCTGAACTACCGGCACACGCCAATCTTCAAGGGCTTCCGCGGCATCCCGTCCTACAACAAAGAGGTCACATGGATCACGGCGGCGAAGACCTACGAGGACATCACGACCGTCGTGCCGCTCGAGCGCGACAGCGACCAGGCCGTGAAGTCGGTCGCGGTCGTCTCGATGCCAATCGAGGATCTGCGCACGCTCGTCGCGCACGCGGCGGGCTACACGGCAAAGTATAGCCTGAACTCGATGGTCGGCATCAGCCAGAATTTCGAGACGGTCAAGGCCAAGGCGGCGCGCGTCGCGAAGAACAAGCATCATGTCCTGATTCAGGGCGAGGCAGGCACGGGCAAGCAGCGCATGGCGCACGGCATCCATCAGGCGAGCCCGCGCGCGGCGGGGCCGCTCATCACGCTCCGCTGCGGCGACTCGACGCCGGAGCTGCTCGAGCAGGAGATCTTCGGCGTCGTGCAGGGGGAGGTCAGCCATCAGGGGCGCCTCGAGCTCGCGTCGGGCGGCACGCTTTTCCTCGATGAGATCGAGAAGATGCCGATCCCGATTGCCGACAAGCTCGCCAAGGCACTCGAGGCGGGCAAGGCCTGCCGCATCGGCGAGAAGGTCGAGCGCCCGATCGACGTGCGGATCATCGCGGCCTGCGACAGCGACCTGCGCCGCCTGACGGAGCGCGGCCTGTTCGCGCAGTCCCTCTACGAGATTGTCAGCAAGAGCGTGATCCGCCTGCCGTCCATCCGCAGCCGCCGCGAGGATATCCCGGTGCTCGCCGAGCACATCATCTCGGAGCTCGCGGAGCAGCACCAGATGAAGCCGAAGAAGATTGCCCCGGCGACCATCAAGGTGCTCATGGACTACGACTGGCCGGGCAATATCAAGCAGCTGCAGAGCGCGCTCGAGTACGCGTTCTTCAACACGAAGGGCAAGGTCATCAAGCCGACGGACATCAGCCTGATGGGCGACGTCAAGCCGGACAACAAATGGAAGGAAGACCGTACGATCTTCGTCAAGGCATGGCAGGCCGCGGGCGGCAACGTCAGCCGTCTCGCGAACCTGCTCGGCGTCAGCCGTGTGACCCTGTACCGCTATATGAAGAAATTCGGGCTGGAGAAGAGCCGGTCCTGAGCCGAGGAAAGTCGAGAAAAGGAGAATCGCATTGCGTTTAAGGAGAAAGCCGTGGGTTGACGAGGCCATCCATGATTTCGATGCCTTCGTCGTGAGCCGGGATCAGGAGATCGGCGAGGAGAGGAAAGGGCACTGGAACGAGTGGTTCGGCCGCGAGGCGTCGCTGTATGTCGAGCTCGGCACGGGCAAGGGCGACTTCATCACGCAGATGGCTGAGCGGCACCCGGAAATCAATTTCATCGGCATCGAGCTGCAGCAGGACGTCCTGTATTCCGCGGCGAAGAAGACGGCGGAGCTCGGCCTGTCAAACGTGCGCCTGCTCGTCTTCGACATCAACCATATCGAGGATATCTTCGCCGAGGGCGAGGTTGACCGCTTCTACATCAATTTCTGCGATCCGTGGCCGAAGAAGCGGCACGCGAAGCGCCGCCTGACGCACCGGCTTTTCCTCGAGAAATACCGCCGCCTGCTGAAGAAGCCGGGCGAGCTCCATTTCAAGACGGACAACCGGCCGCTGTTCGACTTCTCGCTCGAGGAGTTCGAGGCGGAGGGCCTGCCCGTGCGGAACGTCTCGTACGACCTGCATGCGGAGAACTGGCCGGACAACGTCGAGACGGAGTACGAGCGGAAATTCAGCGGTTTCGGCGAGAAGATCAACCGCTGTGAGGTGCTTTTCCCGGAGGAGGACGAGGACCATGCGCATACGGAAGACGCTGTGGAATAACGATGCGGAGCCCGTCATCGTCATCATGGCGATCCTGCTCGTGCTCGGCACAATCAACGTGTTCAGCTCGAGCTTCGTCAAAGCGGCGACGGATTACGACAACCCGTATCTGTACCTGCAGAAGCATATCGTCATGGTGGCCATCGGCACGGTGGCGTTCCTCGCCTGCCGCAAGATCCACTACACGCGCTGGCGGACCTTCATGCCATGGCTGCTGTTCGGAACGGTGCTGTGCCTCGTGCTCGTGCTGTTTATCGGCACCTCGGTCAACGGTGCGAAACGCTGGCTGTTCATCGGGCAGCCGGCGGAGCTCGCGAAGCTCATGGCGCTCATACTGACCGCGGCGTATATCGCCTCGCGGGCAAAGCACGACCAGCCGGTGTCCTTCCTGAACCGGCAGTTCGCGTTTGTCATAGTGATGGCGGCGCTGACGGAACTGGAACCGGATATGGGCACGGCCTGCATCATCGCGGGCGTGCCAATCCTCATGTACTTCGTCGCGGGCGTCAAGCCGGGCGAGCGGCGCTTCCTCGGCGCAGCGGTCGCGGTGATTGCCATTTTCCTGATTTTCTTGCAGCCGTATCGCCTCGAGCGGGTCAAGATCCTGTTTGACCCGTGGGCGGACGCGCAGGGCGTCGGCTATCAGGTCGTACAGTCGCTCTCGACCATCGGCTCCGGCGGCCTCTGGGGCATGGGCCTCGGCGCCGGCGTCAGCAAGTACGACTACCTGCCGGAGGCGCATACGGATTTCGCATTCGCGATTTTCAGCCAGGAGCACGGCTATATCCTCGTGCTGATGGTCCTGCTGCTCTACGCTGCGCTGACGCTGTTCTGCGCGCGCATCGCGAATATCGCGCGCGACGCATTCGGGCAGGTTCTCGCGGTCGGCATCATGATCCTGATCGTCGGGCAGGCCATCGTCAACCTCATGATGGTTGGCGGCATCTTCCCGGTCGTCGGCGTGCCGCTGCCGTTCATCAGCTACGGCGGCTCGTCCCTTGTCGTCTCGATGGCGGCGATGGGCATGCTCGCGAACATCGCCGACCACGGCGTGCACCGCAAGCGCGACATCCCGCAGGAAGATGAGCCGGAGGAATCCGACCGGCCGAAGCTGCACCTCATCAAGACAGGGTCTCCCCGCGAGATTTGAGTCAGAGAAAAGGAGCTGCCCGCACGGAAATGTTCTCGTGCGGACAGCTCCTTTTTCAGCCCTCCTCAGAAGGGGATGCCAAGCCTTATTTTTTGTTCTTGCGTTCCTTGGCGCGGTTCTTGGCAGCGGCTTCTTTGGTCTTGATCTTGTCGCTGATCTTTTTCTGCTGCTGCATCTTCGCGTAGTCGACGCCCCAGCTCGCGAGCTTGTGCTTGAACGCCAGCATCGGGTGGTGCAGGAACATGCGCTTCTGCGAGCCGTGCATGACATCGAGGAAGTATTTCGCCTGCTCGGCGCCGAAGCACTGCTCGGCGAACTCGCAGCGGTCGCAGATCGGCTTCGTGATGCCGTAACGGCATCGGTTCATCTTCGTCAGGACGGTCGCGACCGCAGCCGTGCATTTCGGGCAGAGCTTTTCGCCGCTCGTGCCGTGGTGGGCGTGGCAGTATACGCCGAAGGTCTTGCGGATGTTCGCCTTTTCTTTCGGAACCGTATTCTTGATTTCAACCGGCTTCCGCTTCGGGCGGAGGCGCGAGAAAATACTCATGTTGATCACCTTTCCAGTCTAAATCGGGATACTCTTTTTATTTTAAGTGCTTTCGGGCATAAAAGCAAGGATATCTTTTATGGAACGGCCGGATGTAGTATAATAAATGCATGGAGAAGGAAATGCGAAGCGGACAAAGCGGGGGCGTTGTATGGCAAACGAACGGAATGGAGCGGCGCAGCAGGATCTCGACTTGCTCGACGAGAATGCCCTGAAGAAGATCCTGAATCAGACCATCGGGACCATTGAGGACAATAAGGCGCAGATCTTCCATATTTATGAGACGGCGCGCGACGAGGTGGAGCGGATCCGGAAGCTCCTGCAGAAGCTCAAGGAACAGGCGCGGCTGACCATCGAGGAGGTGGATCGGCTGACCACAGAGGAGCAGCGGAAGAAGCAGGAGCTCGCGGCGGTCTCCGGGAATTTCGACCATTATTCGGAGGCGCGCATCAAGGAGAGCTACGACGCGGTGCGTAACGTGCAGGTCGCGCTCGCGATTGCGCGCGACAAGGAAAAGAACCTGCGCACGCAGCGCGACCAGACGGAGATCCGGCTGCACCGGCTGGGCATCATGCTCGGCGAGGCGGAACATCTCGCGCTCGCAATCGGCTCGGTGCTGACCTACCTCTCGACGCAGGTCAAGGGCGTCGTCTGGAAGATCGAGACGGTGCAGAAAGACCAGTTTGTCGGCGCGCGGATCATCAAGGCACAGGAGGAGGAGCGGTTCCGCATTTCGCGGGAGCTGCACGATGGCCCGGCGCAGGATCTCGCGAACATGAGCTTCCAGACATCCATCATCGAGAAACTCATGGACTATGACCCGGATGAGGCGAAGCATACGCTGCAGGATCTCCGCAAGCAGATCCACGACTGCCTCTCGAGCGTGCGGCAGATCATCTTCGATATGCGGCCGATGGCGCTCGACGACCTCGGGCTCGAGCCGGCGCTGCGCCAGCTCGTGCAGAAACTCGCGGCGCGCGGCGTTGTGCGTGCGGAATTCCAGTCCGAGGGGAAGATCTACGAGACGTCGAAATACATCGAGGTCGCAATCTTCCGTATCGTGCAGGAGGCGCTGTCGAACGTCGCGCACCATTCGGGACAGGACCGCGCGGCCGTGCGCATGCTCTATGCGCCGACAGCAATCTCCGTGCTGATCACGGATCATGGCTGCGGCTTTGACGCGGACGCGATGGCCGCGGCGGCCAAGAAAGCCGCGATGGAGGAGACGCTGCGGCAGAAGAAGGGCGAGGAGACCGGCGCCCCGGACGATGATCTCGGGAATGGCCATTTCGGCATCGTCGGCATGAAGGAGCGCGCGCGCCTGATCGGCGCGGAGCTCAGCGTCACGTCGAAGCCGGGGCAGGGCACGCGCGTGCATCTGCGCGTACCAATCCAGGAGGGCGCGAAAAAGACGGTGAAAGCAGGGAAAGGAAGCAAAGGTGCGGAGTAAGCAAGATCCATCCCGGGAGGAGCGGCAGCGCCATGCGCCGATTGCCGAGGCGATGAAGGCCTATGCGGCGGACGGCGCGCTCGCGTTCCATACGCCGGGGCACAAGCAGGGCCTCGGCGCGCATCCATTGCTGCGTGAGCTCATCACGGCGCAGGGCCTGCGCGAGGAAGTCTCGCTGATGGAGGAGCTCGATGATTTCCATGAGCCGCAGACCTGCATCCGCGAGGCACAGGAGCTCGCGGCGGAGCTCTACGGCGCGGATCGCGCCTTTTTCTGCATCAACGGGACGACCGGGGCCATCCACGCGATGCTGCTCGGCACCCTGCACCCCGGGGACACGGTGCTCGTGCCGCGCAACGCGCACCGCTCGGTCATCGGCGGGCTGATCCTCGCGGGGGCCATCCCCGTCTATATCCAGCCGGAGGTCGACCAGCGGCTCGGTATCCCGATGGGCCTGCGGCTCACCGATATCCGGCGTGCGGCCGAAGCGCATCCCGAGGCGCGCGCCCTGCTCGTGGTCTACCCGACCTACTACGGTGTGACGGTCGACCTGCGCGCAATCGCGGATTTCGTGCACGCGCGCGGCATGCTGCTGCTCGTTGACGAGGCGCATGGGCCGCACCTCCGGTTCAGCGAGGCATTGCCGCCGCAGGCACTCGACTGCGGTGCGGACGTCGTCGCAGAGAGCACGCACAAGATCGTCGGCTCGATGACGCAGACCTCGATGCTCTTCACGAAGGGGCCCCGCGTGGACGCGGAGCGCGTCCGGCAGGCCGCAAGCCTCGTGCAGTCGACGAGCCCGAACCAGCTTCTGCTCGCGTCGCTCGACATCGCGCGGCTGCAGCTCGCGGAGGACGGGGAGAGGCTCGTCGACCGCGCCGTGCGGCTCGCGGAGAAGCTGCGCGCGGCCGTCCATGCGATTGACGGGCTCAGCTGCTTCGGATCCGAGGATATGCAGACCGAGGGCGCGAGCGGGCTCGACGCGACGAAACTCACGGTGACGGTCACGGGCCTCGGCCTGACGGGCACGGAGGCCGAGCACATCCTGCGCTGGGACGAAAAGATCCAGTGCGAGCTCTCCGATCCGCGGAACGTCCTGTTCATTCTCTCGTATGCGGATACGGAGGAGACCTCTGTGCGCCTGCTCGAGGCCCTGCGGCACCTCGCTTCGCATCGGAAGCCGGCGCGTTCCATGGCAGACCTTTCGGAGAATCTGCCTCTGCCCGAGCGCGTCATGACGCCGCGCGAGGCGTTCTTCGCCGAGGCGGAGGCCGTGCCGTTCGCGGAGGCGGAGGGCCGCATCGCGGCCGAGCAGGTCATGTTCTACCCGCCCGGCATCCCGCTGCTGGCCCCCGGTGAACGCATCACGCGCCGCGTCCTGAACTATATCCGGAGCCGTCAGGCCATCGGGCTGAAAATTTCCGGCCCGGAGGATGTAAATCTGAAAAAAATAAAGGTAATTCGGGGTAACTTGTAGAATAGAAACAGATAGCGTGAAAAAATAGATTTTCCAGAATGGGCATTCAGGACGGAATCGTGCGCTGAAGAATATCGAATACATGTGTGTGGAAGAATGATTTTGTGAGAGGAGAAACGTGATATGGCGAAGGGAAAACTGATCATCATTGAGGCGGGTGACGGGTCGGGAAAGGCGACGCAGACGCAGATGCTCTATGACCGCCTCGTCAATGAGGGCCGCCGTGTCCATAAGATTGACTTTCCCGACTACGATTCCGATTCCTCGGCGCTCGTGAAGATGTACTTGAACGGGGATTTCGGCAGCGACCCGGAGGATGTCAACGCCTATGTCGCCTCAACGTTCTTTGCCGTAGACCGTTTTGCTTCTTTCCATATGAAATGGAAGCAGTATTACGATGCCGGGGACATCATCCTGCTCGACCGCTATACCGAGTCGAACATGGTCCATCAGGGCGTGAAGATCGAGAATCCGTCGAAGCGCGACGATTTCATCGTATGGCTCTGGGATCTCGAGTACGTGCGCATGGGCCTGCCGCTCCCGAGTGAGGTCGTGTTCCTCGACATGGAGCCGGAGGTCGAGGCGCGCCTGCTCGCCCGCCGCGCGCGGGAGAACGGCCAGTCGGGGGACATCCACGAGAAGGATCTCGCCTATCTCAAGAAATGCCATGCGGAGTACCTCGACTCGTGCAAGCGCTACGGCTGGAAGCGGGTCATCTGCTCGGAGAACGGGCAGGTGCGCGATTCGAGCGCGATCCATCAGGACGTCTATGAGACGATCCGGCCAATCCTGAAAGAAGAAGGGGACTTTCTGGATCAATGATAAAAGAAGTCTTAGTGGTAGAGGGCAAGATGGATGTCGTCGCTGTGCATAAGGCGGTCGAGGCGGACTGCATCACGACGGACGGCTTCAACCTGCTGCCGCGTACCATCCAGAATATCGCGGACGCCTACAAGCGCCGCGGCATCATCATCCTGACGGATCCGGACGCCGCGGGTGAGCGCATCCGCAAATACGTTGCGCGCCGCTTCCCAGACGCGAAGCACGCGTTCATCCCAATCGAGGACGCGACGGCCAACAACGACATCGGCGTCGAGCAGGCGAAGCCGGAGGCCATCCGCAAGGCGCTCGCGAAGGTGCGCACGCTGAACTGGGAGCCGACGAACGAATTCACGAGCGCGGATCTCCTGAAGAACGGCCTGTCCGGCTCAGCGGACGCCTCGAGCCGCCGCGCGAAGGCCGGCGAGCTGCTCGGCCTCGGCTTCGCGAACGCGAAGACGTTCCTGCACCGCCTGAACAGCTACGGCGTGACGCGTGCGGAGTTCGACGAGGCGATGCGGAAAATGCGGGAGGAGGGCGAGCCATGAACCGCGAGGATGAGAAGATCCTGCAGCCGAAGATTGCGAGCCGCGAGGTCACGACGCATATCCTGAAGGCGTTCGGCCTGCACATGAGCAAGAAGCTCGGCCAGAACTTCCTGATCGACGCCGGCATCGTGCAGGGCATCGTCGATGCGGCGGAAATCGTGCCGGGCGAGAAGGTCCTCGAGATCGGGCCGGGCATCGGCACGCTGACGCAGGGCCTCGCGGAGGCCGGTGCGGAGGTCACCGCCGTCGAGCTCGACAAGAAGCTGCCGGCGGTCCTCGCGGAGACGCTGAAGGGCTATGATAACGTCCGCATCGTGCCGGGCGATATCCTGAAAGTCGATATCCCGGCGCTCATGGGCGAGAGCCCCTACAAGGTCGCCGCGAATCTGCCCTACTATATCACGACGCCGATCCTGATGGCCCTGCTCGAGCGGCATCTGCCGATCTCGCGCATGGTCACGATGGTGCAGAAAGAGGTCGCGGAGCGCATGGTCGCTGGGCCTGGTTCGAAGACCTACGGGGCGCTCTCGGTCGCCGTGCAGTACTATACGGATCCGGAAATCGTGCTCGACGTGCCGCCACGCTCGTTCATCCCGGCGCCAGAGGTCGACAGCGTCGTCATCGTCTGCAAGGTGCGCGAGAAACCGTCCGTCGCCGTCAAAGACGAGAAGCTGTTCTTCCGTGTCGTCAAGGCCGCGTTCGGCCAGCGCCGCAAGACTCTCAGCAACGCGCTGAAGGGTGGCGGCTTCCCGAAGGAGCAGATCCGCGACGCGATGGAGCACGTGGGCATCGACCCGACGCGCCGCGGTGAGACGCTGACGCTCGAAGAGTTCGGCAAGCTCGCGGATGCCTTCGCATCACTCTGAGCAGAAGACAGGAATCGGAGGCAGACAGGCTTGGCTAAAATCCGGGATGTTGCGAAGGAAGCGGGTGTTTCCGGATGTCTGCTCACAGCATCTCCTTCAAGAAAAAAAGAATCAATGTCCAAATGGGAGAGCATGGTTGCAATATTTTTAACAAAAAAGTATTGCTACTATGCTTTTTCTGTTATACAATAGTGCATGTGATTTTTCTATTCTTTTCTTTTGCCATCGCGCAAAAAATATTTTACAGAAAGCAGGTATGGAAATGACAGCAACAGTCTGGTCCGTACTGCCACCGGTCATCTCGATCATCCTGGCCTTGTGGACGAAGGAAGTCTACATGTCCCTGCTGGTCGGTATTTTCGCTGGCGCATTGATTTTCACTCAGGGCAACATCATCGAGGCGATCCTCGCGATGTTCCAGGTCATGTCGGATAAGGTCGGCAGCAATGTCAACATCCTCGTGTTCTTGGTCATCCTCGGCATCCTCGTCGCGGCGATCACGCGCTCGGGTGCGACGCGCGCCTACGGCGAGTGGGCGGCGCGCACGATCCACAGCAAGCGCAGCGCGTCGCTCGTGACGGCGCTGCTCGGCGTCGTGATCTTCATCGATGACTATTTCAACTGCCTGACCGTCGGTACGGTCATGCGTCCGGTCACGGACAAGTTCAAGATCGCGCGCACGAAGCTCGCGTACATCATCGACGCGACGGCGGCGCCAATCTGCATCATCGCGCCGGTCTCGAGCTGGGCGGCCGCGGTCGGTTCATCACTGCCGGAGGACAGCAGCATCGACGGGTTCGGCCTGTTCCTGCAGACAATCCCGTTCAACCTCTACGCCTGGCTCGCAATCCTGTTCATGATCTTTGTCTGCTGGACGGGCCGCGATTTCGCGGCGATGGGCCGTTCGGTCGCGAAGAACAACGAGCATTTCGAGATTCCGAAAGAGTATCAGGACACGGCAGAGGCCGCGGTTTCCCGTCCCGAGGAAGGGCATGGGAAGATGATCGACCTGATCCTGCCGCTGGTTGTCCTGATCGTGGCCTGCGTGTTCGGCATGCTCTACACGGGCGGCCTGTTCGAGGGCAAGGGCGTCGTCGACGCATTCGCGAACTGCGATTCGTCGAAGTCTCTCGTGCTCGGTTCGTTCATCGCGTTCGTGTTCACGGGGCTCCTCTATCTGCCGCGCAAGGTCATCACGTTCGATTCGTTCTGCGACAGCTTCGGCTGGGGCTTCAAGGCCATGACGCCGGCCATCTTCGTGCTGTGCCTCGCTTGGACGCTCTCGGGCATCTGCAATAAGGAATACCTCGACCTCGGCGGCTATGTCGGTACGATCGTTGCCGCGCATGCGGGCATCCTGATGTTCCTGCCGCCGATTTTCTACCTCGTCGGCGCGGGCCTCTCGTTCGCGACGGGCACGTCGTGGGGCACGTTCAGCATCCTGATCCCAATCGCAATCGCGGTGCTCGGCACCGGCGACCCGGTCATGCTGACGCTCTGCGTCACGGCCATCCTTTCGGGTGCGGTCACGGGCGACCACGCATCGCCAATCTCCGATACGACGATCCTCGCGTCGGCCGGTGCGCAGTGCCATCATATCGACCATGTATCGACGCAGCTGCCGTACGTGCTGATCGTCGGCACGTGCAGCTTCATCGGCTACGTTGTCGACGGGCTCACGGCGAACGGCTGGCTCGGCATGGCGGCAGGGCTTGCATGCCTGCTCGTCGTCATGGCCGTGATCCGCGCAAAAGTGCCGTCGCTTGACTAATCCTTACAGATGATAGGGGGGACAATGATGTTCTCGCTATTCTGGCACGGGGTTCAGCAGGATTTCAAGCTTTTCCTGCTGGCCCCCATTTTGTGCGCTATATTCCGGTTGGCCTTCATTCTGGCCTACCGGCCGAAGAAGACGCCAATCGGCGAATGGCGCAAATGGCTAACCTGCTTCCGCTACGGTTTCTGGTGGGGCATGGATGTCAACGCATACCTGTTCCTGCTGCCGACGCTCCTCGTGAGCGTTCCGGGTGCGTTCCTTCCCGCCTATTTCGCGGCCGGGGACAGCGTCCGGCTCGGCATTGGGCTGCTTTATAGCGCCGTGCTTTATACGGCGTTCATGGGGAAGATGATCTTCTGGTATCACTTCCACGATACCTTTAATCTGGAGCTGAAGCTCGGCGGCCATGCGGATAAGAAGAACCTGCTCGATATCTTCTTCCACCAGAATCATGGCGGCTGGATCCTGCTCGGCTATTTGCCGTTCCTGGCCCTCTGCGCACTGGCCCTCAGAGGAATCCTGCACACGCCGGTGATTCCGTACTGGCATCTGGATTCCGCAGCGGGCCAGTACGCGCTGAACACGCTGGCTTTCATCCTCGCCATCGTCCTGTTCTATTGGATCCGCTACGGCGGGACGCTGAATCACCGCAAGAAACCGGAGTGGGATGACATCCCGCCGCTCGTCAAGAACGACGGCTTCATGGGGAAGGCGACGATGGATGACCTTGTGGCGCTGAAGCTCGTGCGGAAGCAGACGGTCTACGGGCCGCTCAAGCATACGGATGCGGAATCCGTGGAAATCCTGCACGCGCTGCCCGCCTTCTTCTCGTGGACAGATGCGGAAAATCCGCTGGAGCGCTGCAAGCGTCAGGCGGCTGGTGCACGGATCCCTATGCCGAGCCATATCTTCTACCTCGTCGGGGAGAGCCACGGGCAAGCTCTGTTCGATGCGCCGTATGCGCGCCTACACTTGATGGAGGCGAGCGAGCGCTGGCGGGCAGAGCCCCATACATTCGCCATCCAGAATTTCCTTTCGGCCGGCATGCATTCGCGGCCGTCGCTCGTCAGCCAGATCCTCGGCATCTATGATGCCAATCTGGAGCTCAATGAGATGCAGCGGTTCTGGCATGGCACGGTGGCGAGCTCGCTGCCCGTGCAGCTCCGGCGGCTCGGCTATCGGAGCGAGTACTGGTATGGCGGCTGGCTGAACCACGGCTCGATGAACCATTTCGTCCCGGCGGCGGGCTTCGACGCCTATCACGAGGGCCCTGAGATCTGCCCGAAGGGTACGCCGCAGACCTGGCTCGGCGTGCATGACCATTTCTTCCTCGAGGCGGCGGCCGAGATGATCCGCGAGGAGAGGGCGGATACGCCGGTATTCCACATGATCTACACGACCTCGCATCATGGGCCCTACAATCTGCCCTATGCAGACTACGGCTTCGACATCGAGCGCGTGATGCCGGATGCGCCGGAGGCCGTGAAAAAGGACAAGGGATATCTGAAGCCGCTCGCGAGCCTCTGGTATACCGATCAGGCGCTGATGCAATTCCTGTCCGCCATGCGCGAGGCGTTCTCGGACAGCCTGTTCCTCGTGACCGGCGACCACGCAACCAATATCCTGCGCTATCCGTATGACCTGGTCCGGCGCGGCGAGGGTTCTATGCGCGAGAACCTGCTCGATTCGTTTGCCATCTCGCATCCGGCGCTCGAGTCCTCGATGTTCGCCGGGAACACGATTGGCGGGCACATGAATATCCTGCCGACTCTCTTCGAGCTGATCGCACCGGAGGGCTTCCCGTACTACTCGCTGTTCCCGTCGCTGCTCGAGCCCATCGACCACGTCGTGACGCCGTACTGCTGGGAGACGCGCGAGACGCTCGGCGACTACCGCGACGGAACCTCACAGTCCCTTGCCGTATCCGAGGATATGCTCCCTGTCGCACATGACGACGTGCGTTTCCAGAAGGAACATGACGCGCTCTGCGAGTTCACCGGCTGGATCGTACGCCATCCGGAGCTGCTGATGCAGGCAGGAAAAGAATAGAGAAAGGGCTGCTGCACGTTATCGGTACGTGCAACAGCCCTTTTTTAGTCCTCCCCGAAGGGGGACACCTTATTTTTTACTTCATCAGATCCGAGGCTTCCCGGAGCTGTTTCTGCTGTTCTTTGTCCATCGTGATCTTGCCGTGGACGAGGCGGATGAGGCCGCGCTCTTTGAGCTTCGCGACGCCGCGGTTGACGGTCTTGACGCTCGTACCGATGTCGTCGGCAATCTGCTGGCGGCTCGTATGCAGGATGAAGAGGTCGGTCTGCACGTTGCCGAGGCGTTTCAGCAGGTATTGGTAGAGTCGCTCGAGGCTCGGCTGGAATTTGATGCGGCCGTTCTCATCGGAGGTCGGGTACATCTTCTCGGCGAGCTGCTCGGCGACGATGAACGCGAAGTCGCTGTCCTCGCGGAACCAACGGATGAAGGTATCGTCGCTCATCGCGAGGACGTCGCAGCTCGTGATGGCTTCGTTGGTCGCCGAATAGACGGGCTGATGCGCGAGCACCTCGAGGTCACCGATGACCTGCCCGGCTTTCAGCGTCGCGAACGTATAGCGCTGTCCGCTGACGAATTCGTTGCTGACGCGCGTGCTGCCCTTCAGCATGATGTAGACGCGCTTCGCGTTTTCCCCTTTGCGCACGATGAATTCCCCGGGCAGGAAGGTCTTCCGCACGATGAATTTGCGGAGGCCTTCTGGCACATGGGAAAGGATGTCGGATAGATTCGGCTGCATAGTGTTTCCCCTCACTTCTTTGCTGCAAGGAATGGAAAGCATTCCTCCTCTCTATTATAACCCGAAACGCGAAAAGAGCAAAGCCGTCTGTATTTTCAAATTTTATGCAAAAAAGCCGTTTTGGGGACAGCCGTCCTTTCTTTCCTGCGCAGGAATGTGTAGACTGAATATAGAGCCAAGATGAGACATGGAAAGGAGATGGCGGTGTTGCGGACTCTGTTTGAAGGAGCACTGAAGGATCGGCAGCTCGCGCAGCGTGAGATTGTTGCGGGCATCACCGCATTCTTCGCCATCTCGTACATCATCGTGGTCAATCCGATGATCCTCGCGGATGCGGGAATCCCAGCGGAGCTCTCCGTCTTTGCGACGATTTTCTCGTCCATCGTCGGGTGCTTCATCATGGCGTTCGTCGCGGATGCGCCGATCGTGCTGACGCCCGGCATGGGAGTCAACGCGTTCTTCACGTACACGATCTGCGTCAGCATGGGACTGCACTGGCATGAGGCCATCGCGATCACACTGGTCTCCGGGTGCATCTTCGCGTTCGTCGCCTGCACGAAATGGCGCGAGCGCCTGTCCCAGGCGGTGCCGGGGTCGCTGAAATGTGCGATCACGGCGGGCATCGGCCTGTTCCTCGTCGAGATCGGCCTCGAGAAGGCCGGGCTTATCCGCGCGGGCAAGAACTCGATCCTCGCGCTTGGCGACCTTTCGAGTCCGATGACGCTGCTCGCGCTGTTCGGCCTCGTCCTGAGCCTCGCGCTCTACCTGCGCAATGTCCGCGGAAACTTCTTCCTCGCAATCGTGGCGACGAGCGTGCTCGCGGCCGTCTTCGGCCTGCGCGACGAGGTGGCGCTCGACCTCAATTTCAGCAATCTGTCTGCTTATCCGGAACTCTTGTTTCAGGCAGATTTTTCTAGATTCCTTTCCGCGCCGTTCCTGCTTTCGGTGTTTTCGATGTCGATGATCATGGTCTTCGAGACCATGGGTCTGCTCGAAGGCATCCTGCCGGATCAGGCTAAATTCAAAAAGACCTTCGAGGGCTCGGCGTTTACGACGATCCTCTCGAGTCTTATGGGAACCAGCCCGACGGTGGCTGCCGCGGAAAGCGCGGCGGGCATCGCGAGCGGCGGCCGGACGGGCCTCATGGCGCTGACGGCCGGGGTGCTTTTTGCCCTATCCCTTTTCTTTATTCCCTTACTCTCTTACGTGCCCCAGGCTGCGATCGCACCGGTCATCATCATTACCGGCGCGGTCATGATGCAGCAGCTCCAGTATGTGGAGTTCAACGACTTTTCGGAATGGTTCCCCGCCTTCCTCGTCGTCGTGCTGATTCCGCTTACGGGCAGCATCTCCACGGGCCTTGCGTTCGGGTTTACGGCATATCCCCTGCTGAAACTCATCATTGGACGCGCCCGGGAGGTCCACGCACTGGGGTATGGGCTCGGCTTTCTTTTCCTCATGAATCTCGTTTTCCAGGCGGGATTCTGAAAGCACGGCAGGGTTTCTCTGCCGTCCAGAAATTTACATAAAGCTTCGATGAAGGGCTCTGCATAGCGCGGGGCCTTTTGTCGTAACTATTTTTTGCTTTCTTTGCGCACAGCCAGTATAATAAAAGAGGAAAACGCCTTGGAAATCACGAATGTATAAGGAAATAGGTTCTGCCTGCGCCCTGCTCAGCGGTGGGCGGCAAGGGATTGGATATGGCGAAGAGGGCGATGTTTTGAAAGAGAAACCCGTTATGCTGATCGCGGACGATGTGGAGATCAACCGCGTGATCCTGGCACAGTTTTTTCAGGATGAATATCAGATCGTCGAGGCGGCCAATGGCGCCGAGGCATGGGATATCATCACATCTCAGAAAGTGAATATTGTGCTCGCTGACCTCGTGATGCCGGTGATGGACGGCTACGAGCTGCTCGTCAGGATCAAGCGGCATGATTCGTATGCGTCCATCCCGGTTCTCGTGATGACTGCGCGCACGGATGCGGACAGCGAGGTGCGCGCGATGGAGCTCGGTGCGTCGGATTTCGTGACGAAGCCGTACAATCCGACCGTTGTGCGCTGCCGCGTCCGCAACGTCATGGCGCGGCTCGAGAACGAGTGGCGCCGCGTCGAGCAGACCGCGAAGGATCGCCAGTTCCGCGAGCTGCGCCGGCATGTCGAGCTCGACAGCCTGACAAAGATCTACAATCGCGAGATGTTCTACCGCAAGGCGGCGGAGCGCATGCAGGCGGCGAGCCGGCGCAAGTTCGTGATCGTCTACCTAGACATCAGCTGCTTCAAGGTCATCAACGATTTGTTCCGCATGGAGACGGGCAACCTCGTGCTGAAGATGGCCGCGTACTATTTCAAGGCGCTGGTCGGTCAGGAGGGCCTCGCGGGCCGCATGGAGGCCGATCATTTCGCACTGTGCATGCCGAAGGACAACCTGCATATCGAGCAGCTCCTGAAGGGGCTCGACAGCACGATGAAGTCGCTCGGCATCAGCCATCACGTGCTGTTCTACGCTGGCATCTACCCAGTCGAGAACACGTATCTGCCGGTCGACCAGATGTGCGACCGCGCGCACATGGCGCTGAATCAGGTCAAGGGCAACTATATGCACCGCTACGCCATCTACGACGAGAGCATGCGCGAGGTCATGCTCGAGGAGCAGATGATTGTCCGCGATATGGAGTTCGCGCTGCAGGAGCATCAGTTCTGCATTTTCCTGCAGCCGGTCTACGACCAGCAGACGAAAAAGATTGTCGGTGCCGAAGCGCTCGTGCGCTGGAATCATCCGAAGCGCGGCATGATCTCCCCGGCGAGCTTCATCCCGGTCTTCGAGCGCAACGGCTTCATCGTGCGGCTCGACCGCTTCGTCTGGGAGGATGTCTGCAAGTTGCTGCGGAAACGGATGCAGTCGGGCAGGCCGGTCACGCCGGTATCGGTCAATGTTTCGCGGCTGAACTTCTACAATGAGAACCTGCTGAACTACCTGCAGGAGCTCGTGCAGAAATATCAGCTGAGTTCGGATCTGCTGCGGCTCGAGATTACGGAGACCGCCTACACGCAGAACCCGCGCCAGCTCATTGAGATGGTCAAGAAGTTCCGCGAGGCGGGCTTCCAAGTGCTCATGGACGATTTCGGCAGCGGCTACTCGTCGCTGAACATGCTGAAGAACCTGCCGGTCGATATCCTGAAGATCGACATGGCGTTCGCGAACGAGGTCGATACCTCCGGGCGCGCGCGCATCATCATGAAGGCCATCGTGAACATGGCGAAAGACCTCGGCATTGGCATCGTGACCGAGGGCGTCGAGACGAAACCGCAGCTCGATTACCTCGCGGGCATCGGCTGCCGGAACATTCAGGGGTATTATTTCTCGCGGCCGATTCCGGTACCGGAGTTCGTCGCGCTCTGTGATAAGGAGGGTGCCTGATGCAGGCGTTTATCTTCGATATGGACGGGGTCATCATCGACAGCGAGCCGGTGCATGTCCGCGCAAAAAAGGACGCGTTCGCGCACTATGGCGTGAAAATCTCGGACCGTGATTTTGACGAGTTCGCGGGGCAGCCGGCCATCGCGATGTTCCGGGCCGTTCTCGAGCGGCAGGGCCGGACGGATATCCGGCCGGAGGATCTCGCGGCATACAAGCACAAGCGGTATCAGGAGCTCTTCGAGGCGGGCGATGTCAAGGCCGTGCCGGGGACGCTCGACTTCATCGCGAGCCTGCGCGAGGCGGGCATCCCGCTCGCGCTCGCGACCTCTTCGCATTGGCAGGCCATCCGTGCGACGCAGAGGAAGTTCCATTTCGAGGACGCGTTCGCGGCCATCGTCGCGGGCGAGGATCTGCCGCGGAGCAAGCCGGATCCGACCATCTACCGCATGGCGGCGGAGAAGCTCGGCGTCCTGGCCGCCGAATGCGTCGTGCTCGAGGACGCGAACGCCGGCGTGCGCGCGGCGAAGGGGGCCGGCATGCACTGCATCGCCTACCGGAACCCGAGCAGCGGCCAGCAGGATCTATCGATGGCGGATCTCGTCATCGACCGGATCTCGGATCTGCGCGTGGAGGACATCCAGCGCCGGTTCTGACCGCGGCAGGCGGAGAAGGAACGGACAGGATAGGAGAGCTTTGCTTTTATGAAATACATTGTTGTGGATCTCGAGATGAATCCGGTCGACCGGAAGCTCCGCGAGGTGCGGAAGAATCTCCGCGAGGAGGTCATCGAGTTCGGCGCTGTGCGCCTCGATGAGCATTTCGAGCAGGAATCGACGTTCCGGCAGTACGTGCAGCCGGAGTACGGGAAGATCAAGCGGCATATCACGGAGCTCACGAGCATCACGCAGGATATGGTCGACGGCCAGCCCGCCTATGTGCCGAGCCTCCAGCGCTTCGTCGACTGGGTCGGCGAGGAGGAGGTCAAGATCTACTCGTGGAGCATGTCGGACATCAAGCAGCTGCGCGCGGAGTGCCGGTACAAGCTGCCGGACTTCGATACGGGCTGGCTCGATGCGCGCTGGGTCGACCTGCAGCAGAAGTTCGATGACCGGCTCGGCCTGCACAACAACCTGGCGCTGAAGTACGCGCTCGGCGCGATGGATCACGATTTCGAGGGGCGGCAGCACACGGCGCTCGACGACGCGATCAACACGAGCTCAATCCTCGTGCTGATGCAGGATGACGCGAAGTTCCGCCGCGTCATGCAGCCGGTGCTCGAGATCCTCGAGCCGAAGGAGGAGCTTTCGGACTCGATCGGCGATCTGTGCCCGGATCTCCTGAAGCTCAAGGCGCAGCTCGAGGACTGAACCGGATTTTTCGAAGCGCAGGACACAGCTTGAGAACGGAACCGGATTCCGGATGGGAGGCTTTCTGTTGGACAAGATGGGGATTCTGGGGCCGCCTGGCACGCATAGCGAGGCGGCCGCCTTGTATCTGAATGAGCGGCTCCCGGAGTCGCAGGAGCTCACGGCCTGCCCCGATATCTACGCGGTATTGCAGGCCGTCGAGCAGGGCGAGGTCGATACGGCGCTCGTGCCCGTCGAGAACTCGCTCGAGGGGTCGATCAACGTCACGCTCGATCTGCTCGCGCGCACGGACACGCTGATTGTGCGCCGCGAACTGATCTGGCCGGTGCATAACCAGCTCATGGCGAAATGCGGGCCGGGTGAGGTCAAGCGCATCTTCTCGCATCCGCAGCCGATCTCGCAATGCCGGCATTTCCTGCAGGAGCACTACCCGCATGCGGATCTCGTGAAGGTCGCGAGCACGGCGCGCGCGGCGGAGCTCGTCGGCGACGTGCCGGCGGATACGGGCTTTGCGGCGATCTGCACGAAGCGCGGCGGCGAGCTGAACGGCCTGCGTACGCTCGCGGCCGATATCCAGGACAACATGGCGAACCGCACGCGCTTCTTCGAGGTCGCAAAAAGGGGCCGCTATGCGGATGGAACCGCCGGGCATCCGGACAAGGTGCTGATCATCTGTCAGATCGATGGGCACGAGGCCGGCGCGCTCTGCAAGGTGCTCGAGGAGTTCGCGTTCCGCGATGTCAACATGACGCGGATCGAGTCGCGCCCGGCGCGCACCGAGCTCGGCGCCTATATCTTCTTCTTCGATCTCGAGACGAAAGGCGTGACGGAGGAGGCTCTGCGAGCCTCCATCGAAGGCTGCCGCGCGCGCAGCATCTGGCTCCGGAACCTCGGCGCCTTCCCCGTCCTCGAGGCGGCAATCTGATCCTGCCTTCCCCACAGGGGAAGGCTTTTTTTGTTGCCGTTGAAAACATTTTCAAAAGGTGGAAACATGCGCGCGCGGACATTCCGTATAATAGGTACAGTAAAGAAGCCGTGAAGACGGCTATGGGAGGTGAGCCTATGATACGAAAACTGCCGGACGGGTTCGTCCTCGGCGCCGCGACGTCCGCGTATCAGGTGGAGGGCACGGCAGGGAGCCGCAGACCCTGCGTCTGGGATTCCTGGTTCTGGAAAAGCGGCTGCCCGTTCGACGGGACGCAGGCGAGCGACAGCTATCATCACTACGAAGAGGACATCGCGGCGTGCCGGGATTATCATATCGGGGCGCTCAGCATCTCCTTTGCGTGGACGCGGCTGATCGACGCGGACGGGAGGCCCGATGAGTCCGCCCTCGCCTTCTATGACCGGGTCATCGATGCGTGCCTGGCGGCTGGCGTCGAGCCCTATGTGGCCCTGTATCATTTCGATATGCCGAAGGCGCTCGCGGATCGTGGTGGCTGGCTGGCCCCCGGCACGATCTCCGCGTTCACGCGCTACGCGCGGCTCTGCTTCGAGCATTTCGGCGACCGCGTGAAATACTGGATTACGATGAAGGATCCGGTCACGGAGGCTGTGAACGGCTATGTGACCGGGCTTTTCCCGCCGGGGGAGAAAGCGAAGATTCCCGAGGCGCTCTACGTCATGCACAAGATGCTCGTTGCGCACAGCCGCACCGTGAACCTCTACCGGAGCCTCGCGCTCGATGGCAAGATCGGGTTTGTGCACCGGGCGGAGCCCGTCTATCCGGCCGCGGACGTCAAGGTGGATCGGAAGGCGGCCTGGCTCGACGATGTGTTCACGAACCGCTTCGTGCTCGATGCCGTGCTCGACGGGAAATACAGCGCGGAGATCCGCGGTGCGCTCGATGAGATCCTCGCGCGGACCGGGGAGAGCTTTGCCCCGTCGTTCGAGGAGCTCGCGCAGATCCGCGACGCCTCGGCGCAGCTCGATTTCCTTGGGCTGAACTACTATACGAGCCATTTCGCCGCGGCCTGGCAGGGCGGCTTCGAGGTGCAGCACAACGCCGCGGGCGAGCCCGGCACGAGCGCCTAC
The DNA here is from genome assembly GCA_036733925.1 of Selenomonadaceae bacterium. Lineage (GTDB taxonomy): Bacteria > Bacillota > Negativicutes > Selenomonadales > Selenomonadaceae > UBA2897. The sequence goes on from DAIMZO010000009.1 coordinate 41,576, forward strand.
GCGCTGCCCGGCATCAGCCGGCGCGTACCGCGCACAAAGGTACCCGCCACGGACTGGGACTGGTCGATTTTCCCGCAGGGGCTCTACGACATCCTCGTGCGCATCCATCGCGAGTATCCGGGAAAGCCAATCCTGCTCACGGAGAACGGCATCGGACTGCATGAGACTCTGCTCGATAATACCGTCGAGGACGATGACCGCATCGACTATCTGCGCCAGCATCTCACGGCCGTGCTCGACGCCATCGAGGACGGCGTGCCGGTCAAGGGGTTCTTCGTCTGGTCGCTCGTCGACGCGATGTCCTGGGCGAACGGCTACGACAAGCGCTACGGCCTGTTCTATGTGGACTATGCGCACGGGAACTGCCGCTATGCCAAGAAGAGCGCGGAATGGTATCGCGATCTCGCGAAGAAGCGGATCATGCTGACAATCAGCGGGCTCAATATGAGCCTTGAGAAGTAAAGAGGGTTTTGTTTTCTATGATTTTAGTTCTGAATCTCAACGCGTCGGTCGATAAGCGCTATGCCCTGCACGACCTGCAGAAGGGCGAGGTCATGCGCGCGGATGCGGTCGACAACACGCCGGGCGGCAAGGGGCTGCATGTTGCGCATGTCGCGTCGATCCTCGGCGAGAATGTGCTCGCGACGGGATGGCTCGGCGGCAAGAACGGCGAGTTCATTGAGGACAGCCTCGGCGCGTACGGCGTCAAGGGCGATTTCGTGCACGTGGCCGGCGAGACGCGCTGCTGTCTCGCCATCATCACGGATGATGGCGCGCAGACCGAGATCCTCGAGCCGGGTCCGCTGGTCAGCGAGGCCGAGCGCGAGGCGTTCCTTGCGAAGTACCACGAGCTGCTCCAAGAGGCCGACGTCGTCGCCGGTTCCGGCAGCCTGCCGAAAGGCGTGTCCGATGATTTCTATGCGGAACTCATCCGCGAGGCAAAGGCAGCCGGAAAGCCGTTCCTGCTCGACACGAGCGGCGAGCGGCTGAAACGCGGCATCGCCGCGCAGCCGGACTTCATCAAGCCGAACCGCGATGAGATCGAGGCCATGACGGGCCGCAAGGTCGAGTCCGTCGAGGATGCCTGCCGGGAGATCCGCGCGTTCCACGCGGCGGGCATCCGGCTCGCCGCCATCTCGCTCGGCGCTGACGGCTCGATTGCCGGGCAGGACGGGAAGTTCTGGCGCATCACCGTCCCGCATATCGATTGCAAGAACCCGGTCGGCTCCGGCGACTCGTTCGTCGCGGGCGCGGCCATCGGCTTCGCGCGGCACATGGCAACAGAGGAACTGCTGAAGCTCGCGGCCGCCTGCGGCACCGCGAATGCCATGGAGGAGGAAAGCGGCTTCGTGCGCAAAGAGACCGTCGAGGCCCTGCTCCCGCAGATCCAGGTCACGGCGTTATAAGATATCGATGATAGAAAAAAAAAAGGCACAGACGGTTTTTCCGCCTGCGCCTTGTCTTTTTTAGAGATTACAATAGTGTAATGAAAAAAGTCAGGCACTGCAATGCCTGACAAAAACTGAATACGGGAGGCGATTGCGATGTACCTGAAGATGAACGGTGTCGAACTCTTCCTCTCGGGCAAGTCAGAAAAAGCGTTCGCGGCGCCTTGCGGCGGCCCTCGCGGCCGCCTTTTCCTCCTCCTGATGCTTCTGCATCGTGAGGTAGTCAATCAGGATGCGCGAGATGACGTAGAGCGGCAGGCGCGAGGTCGCGTCGACGTTGCGGATCGAGACATGCTGATGCTTGAACCCGAAAATCGTGAGCTGCGCGATGCGCGCGAGCGGCACGGTCGGTGGCCCGCAGGTGATGCAGACAATGCGCGCGCCGAGCGACGCGGCGTTCTCCGCGGCCGTGACGAGCTCCTTGGTCGTGCCCGAGAGCGAGAAGATGATGACGAGCTCCTTGCGTTTGACATGCGTCATGACCTCGTTCATGATGGACGGGTCGGAATTCGGGAACACGTTGAACCCGAGCAGGTTGAGCTTCAGCGCGAACTCCTGCGCGACGTGCTCCGAGAGCCCGCGCGACAGCAGATAGATGCGGCTCGCCTCGCGGATTTCCTTGACGACCGACAGGATATCGTCAATCGAGAGCTGGTCGATCGTGTTCGAGACTTCGAGCAAGGATTTGTTGAAGATCTCGTTGACGTCGGTGTCATCCTTGCGCGTGTTTTCGGCCTGCTGCGCGAGCAGATAACGGAGCTCGGCAAAGCCCGAGATGCCGCATTTCTTGATCGTCCGCGAGACCGTCGCCGGCGAGGAGTAGGTTGCGTCAGCAACGTCGCTTATAGACATGGACGCGATCTTATCCACATTCATATTGATGAAGTTGATGACTTTCTTCTCGGTATCGGTCAGGTGCTCGTGAAAGTTGTGGTCGATTTTTATGAGCATCGGAATTCCCCCATATATACCCCTTTGCGCAGAAGTGCAAGGCACTTCCATTCCCAGCATTCAGTATAGCACAAAAAGCAGGATGGCGAAAATACTTTCAAAACGTGAAAACAAAAGGATGGGAACGTTTACTATAATAAAAGCATAGAAAGCAAGGGGGGCGAAACCCCCGGTACCGAATATCGGGAAGGAGCAGATAACATGAAAGTTGCAATTGCGGCAAACGCAGATGGTGCAAAACTCAAGGACGCGGTAAAGGCGTACCTCACGGATAAAGGCTATGAAATGGTGGATATGTCCGATGACGACATCTTCACGGCGACGATGAACGTCGTGAACTCGATCAAGGACGGCGGCATCACGCGCGGCATCGTCGTGGACGATTACGGCGTAGCGCCGTTCATGATCGCCTCGAAGAACCACGGCATCGTCTGCGCGCCGACCTATGAGGACTACACCTCCTCGATGACGCGCCACCACAATGCGACGCAGATCATCGCGCTCGGCGCCAACATCACGGCCGAGAAGCTCTCGTGCCAGCTCGCGGAGAACTTCTGCAAGACGGAGTATGACGGCGGCCGCCATCAGATCCGCATCGACATGCTGAACCGCGAACTTTAATCGGGATCGGAATCAGAATCATAGATCGCAAGAACGGAGGAAATCAATCATGAAAATCGCAATTGGCTGCGACCATATTGTCACGGATATCAAAATCAAGGCGGCGGAGTTCCTGAAGAAGCAGGGTCATGAGGTCATCGACGTCGGCACCTATGACTTCATCCGCACGCATTACCCGATCTACGGCCGTAAGGTCGGCGTGCTCGTCGCGACGGGCAAGGTAGACCTCGGTGTCTGCATCTGCGGCACGGGCATCGGCATCAACAACGGCGCGCAGAAGGTCAAGGGCGTCCGCGCGGCATGCGTGACGGATGTGCAGACGGCAGTCGCCGCGAAAGAGCACCTGAACGCGAACGTCATTGGCTGCGGCGGCCGCGTCGTCGGCATCGGCACGATCGAGTACATCCTTGACGCATTCCTGAAGGCGAGATACCAGCCGACGCCGGAGCGCGACGCCCTGATCGCGAAGATTGACAACATGATCCCGGACAACGACTGCATCACGAACGACCACATCTTCGACGAGTATCTCAAGAAATGGGATGAAGGATTCTACCACGACTGAGTCGAATGAAGAAAGAGGCCGAAGGCAACGGGCCGGCGGCTTTGGATGAAAGGAAGGTAGGACATTATGGCAATGAGCAAAGACGACATGGCGATGATCGCGATGGAGATCGTCGCGTACTCCGGCGATGCCCGGACGAAATTCCTCGACGCGATGGACGCAATCGGGGAGAAGGATTTTGACAAGGCGGAGGCGCTGATCAAAGAGGGCGACGACCTAATCCTGAATGCGCACAACCAGCAGACGAGCCTGATCTCGAAGGAAGCCGCGGGCGAGACGATCGAGATCGGCTTCCTGACGGTGCATGCACAGGATCATCTGATGACGGCGATGCTGCTCTCCGATATGGACAAGCGCATGATCAAGATGGTGAAGAATCTGTCGAAATAAGGACGAGCGAGGAAGGATACCATGGCAAAGAAGTTCCCGGAAGGGTTTATTTTCGGCGGCGCGACGGCGGCCTATCAGGTCGAGGGCGCGACGAAAGAGGACGGGCGCGGCCCATGCGTCTGGGATGAGGACATGAATAGGCCCGGTTCGCGGTTCAATGCGGATCCCGCGAGCGATTTCTATCATCAGTACAAGAAGGATCTGCAGCTCTCGCATGACTTCGGGGTCAATGGTATCCGCATCTCGATTTCGTGGACGCGCATCCTGCCGGAGGGCGAGGGCAAGGTCAACCAGGCTGGCATCGACTACTACAACGACCTGATCAATGCGTGCATCGCGCAGGGCGTCGAGCCATTCGTGACGTTGCACCATTTCGACACGCCATTGCCGTATTTCCATGCGGGGCATTGGCTGAACCGCGACATCATCGACAAGTTCGTCGCCTATGCGAAGATCTGCTTCGAAGCGTTCGGCGACCGCGTCAAGAAATGGGCGACGTTCAACGAGCCGTGGTCGATTGCGCAGAACGGCTACATCGCCGGGAACTTCCCGCCGCATGAGAAATTCCAGATTGTCAAGGCCATCCAGATTGAGCACAACCTGATGGTCGCGCACGCGCGCGCCCTGCACCTCTACAAGACGATGCACCTGCCGGGCGAGATTGGCATCGTGCATACGCTCGAGGGCAAAGTGCCGATCTCTTCGAAGCCCGAGGACGTGCATGCGCGTGACCTCGACGACGCGATCTCGAACCGCTTCATGCTCGACGCGTGCTTCCTCGGCAAGTACTCCGATACGACGAAGAAGCTGATCGGCGAGATCCTCGAGAAGAACGGCGGCAAGCTCGAGACGGAGCCGTCCGACTTCGACGATTTCGCGAAGGCCGCGAAGGAGATCGACTTCCTCGGCATGAACTACTACTCCTCGCATTTCCTGCAGGCGTGGGACGGCGAGAGCAAGGTCTTCAACAACTCGACCGGCGAGAAGGGCACGAGCGTGTTCGCGCTGAAAGGTATCGGCGCGCGCGTCACGAACCCCGAGGTGCCGACGACGGATTGGGACTGGCCGATCTACCCGAAAGGCATGCACGACCAGCTCGTCCGCATCGCGCACGACTATCCGAACTACAAGAAGATCTACATCTCCGAGAACGGCATGGGCTACAAAGACGATTTCGAGGACGGCAAGATCGACGATACGCCGCGCATCGAATACGTCACCAAGCATCTCGAGGCCATCCTGCAGGCCATCGACGAGGGCGTCAACGTACAGGGCTACTACATCTGGAGCCTCATGGACGTGCTCTCGTGGTCGAACGGCTACAACAAGCGCTACGGCCTGTTCTACGTCGACTACAAGACACAGAAACGCTACCCGAAAAAGAGCGCCTGCTGGTACAAGCTCATGGCCGAGCGCGGCGAGATCCCGCCGGTCTCCGATGTAGAGTATTGATTTTATCGGGCCAAAAGTCTTCCCTTAGACGGGAAGGCTTTTTTGCGTTTCTGGGTTCCGTTTGCTATAATCAAAGCAGGAAAGTGTATCGACTGGAGGGAGTGTATTGAAACGCAAAGAGCGTATCTTTTCGTACCTGCGGGAGCAGTCGGAGAAGCTGAAGCAGGAGGATCTGCAGGGGGAGCCGGGCTTTGATGCGCAGCAGATTGCGGAGGAGCTGGATTTCCTGCGCAACAATGTCTCGAAGGATCTCAATGAGCTGAACCGCGAGGGCCGCGTCGTGAAGTTCGGCGGGCGTCCTGTGCGTTATATCGAGCGCGTGGCGCTCGAGAACCTGTTCGGCATGACGATCGCGGAGCCGCTGCAGTTCCAGAGCCTCGATGACTGCCTCGCGAAGATCGGCCTCGATAAGCCGAAGCCGAAGGATCCGTTCTCGCAGCTCATCGGCTATGACCGGAGCCTCGAGCGGCAGGTCGAGCAGGGCAAGGCCGCGATCCTCTACCCGCCGGACGGCCTGCACACGCTGATCGTCGGGCAGACCGGCGTTGGCAAGACCCTGTTCGCGCATCTGATGTACGAGTACGGCCGCAGCATGGGGAAGTTCGGCGAGGACGCGCCTTTCGTGACGTTCAACTGCGCGGACTACTACCACAATCCGCAGCTCCTGCTCTCGCATATCTTCGGCCATATCAAGGGTGCGTTCACCGGCGCGGACAGCGCGCGCGCCGGTCTCGTCGAGGAGGCGGACGGCGGCGTATTGTTCCTCGATGAGATCCATCGGCTGCCGCCGGAGGGGCAGGAGATGATCTTCTACTTCATGGACACGGGGACGTACAGCCGGCTCGGCGAAACCGCCCGCAGCCGCAAGGCGAAGGTGCTGATCATCGGCGCGACGACGGAGGATCCGGCCTCGGCGCTGACGAAGACGTTCGTGCGCCGCATCCCGAACATCGTGAAGATCCCGCCGCTCGAGAAGCGCTCGATGGAGGAGAAGCTCGATCTGCTGCGGCTGCTGTTGACGGATGAGGCGCAGCGCGTGAAAAAGCCGATCCGCGTCAGCGTCGAGGCCATCAAGGCGCTCGTCGGCAGCATCGGCGGCGGCAACGTCGGCCAGCTGAAATCGAACATCAAGCTGCTCTGCGCGCAGGCTTTCCTGAGCAGCATCGACAACCCGGACTACATGGAGATCGACTTCCGCATGCTGCCGCCGAACATCCGCAGCGGCCTGTTGACCCTCTCCGCGAATCGCAAGGAGCTCTCGGAGGTCACGCATCTCGTGCCGGATACGCTCGTCATCACGCCGGGTGGTCACCGCATGCTCCCGGGCGAGGAGGGGAAGAAGGAGTCGTTCAACCTCTACCAGATGGTCGGCGACAAGGTGCGCATCCTGAAAGGCGAGGGCATCCACGATGACCTGATCAAGCAGATCGTCGCGTCGGATGTCAACGTCTATGTCAAGGAACTCTACAATAAAAAGAACTCCGCGACGATGTCGACGCGCGAGCGCCTGCTGAAGATCGTCGACCCGTCGCTCGTCGATTTCGCCGAGCAGATCTCGCTGCTCGTGCAGAAACGCATGAACTGCGGCTACTCTGACCGCTTCCTCTACGCGTTCAGCCTGCACCTCTCGGCCTTCCTGAAGCGCGCGAAGGCCGGCGAGGTTGTGCCGTACACGGAGATTGAGGGCGGCGTCTCGGAGAATCCGGTCTACCGGAAGCTCGCCGAGGAGATCGCGGCCCATATCGCGGCGCACTATCATATCGAGATGCCGACGGTCGAGATGGAGTACATCGCGCTGCTCCTCGAGTCCGTCCGCGATGACGCGCTCGATGAGAAGGTCGTGATCCTCGTGACGGCGCACGGCGGGCATACGGCGTCCGATATGGTCGATGTCGTGCAGAAGCTGTTCGGCACGGCGGATGCGAACCTCGTCGCGATGGATATGCCGCTCGATGTCAGCCCGCAGGACACGCTCGAGAAGATGGTCGTGCAGCTCCGGCCGATGAACCCGACGCGCGGCGTGCTGATCCTCGCGGACATGGGCTCGCTCTGCAACGTCGGCACGATCCTCTCGGAGCGGCTCGGCGTGCCGGCCCGCACGCTCGACATGGTTTCGACGCCGCTGATTCTCGAAGCGGCCCGCAAGGCGGATCTCGCCGGCATGGATCTTGACAGCCTCTACGAGTCTCTGCGGAACTTCCGCGGCTATGAGTCCGTCGACGCGGCCGCGGAGAAAAGCCAGAAGCCGCTCGCCATCGTCACCATCTGTTCGACGGGGCAGGGCGCGGCAGTCAAGCTCGAGCACATGGTCGAGGAGATCCTGCGCCATGCCGGAAAGGCGATGAAGGTACTGCCCGTCGGCCTTGTACACCTCGAGCAGCATCTCGACGAGATTGCGGAGGAATACCATATCGTCGCGGCGGTCGGCATGAAGAAGCCGAAGCGCGAGATCCCGTTCATTCCGCTCGAGCAGCTCATCGATGGCTCGGGCGAGCAGATCCTGCTCGAGATCCTGCACGCGGAGCGCAGCGAGGCGGCCGGCGGACAGGAATACGGTGATGCGGTCGTCGTGACGCTCGCGCGCGAATCGCTCGACAAATTCCTGACGTATCTGAATCCGGCGAAGATCCTGAAATCCCTGCTGGCCTTCGACCAGACCGTCGAGAGCGAGCTCGGCCTGCATCTGTCGAACCCGCTGCGGCTGCGCCTGATCGTGCACTGCGGCTGCGCGCTCGAGCGCGTCGTGACGCACAGCCCGCTCGTCTACCGCGATGACAAGAGCCAGACCGACCCGCGGAAGATCCGGGCGCTCCAGAAGGCGGCCAAGGTATTCCGCAACGCATTGAAGCTCGAGTTCCCCGAGGATGAGTTCTACTTCATGGCGGAAATGCTCTAATCGGGCAGAAAACCTTTTCTTCGTTTTTTTCGTCAACAAATAGAAAAATTTCAGTATTTATAGGAAAAAATAAAGATACAGTACACAACAGCGTATCGGCGCAGTTGTGTATTTTTTTGCAAGACTCAAAATAGTGTATCAAAACCGATAT
>DAIMZO010000009.1:50111-73330 GCA_036733925.1 Selenomonadaceae bacterium
AAAAAATAGGAATGAGTATTAAAAAGGCTCAAAATCGTATTATCTTGCGAAAAAAGACGCGAAAAAACGACGAATTCACGGAATTCAAGCGGAAGGAGAAAAAATACACAAAGTTGGCACGCTGTCTGCATATATAAATAGGCGGGAATGAAAAAGAGGTTATTCGCGAGACAATGAAAAAAATCGCGAAAGACTATACAATGCCATGGAAAAGACATGGGGAAATAGGAGGTTACGCGATGTTTGCAATTATCGTTGGTACACATGGCCGTTTCTCGGAGGAGCTCGTGAAGTCCTGCGAGATGATCTGCGGCGAACAGAAGAACGTCCGCGCCGTCACGCTCGTTCCGGGCGAGGGCCCGGACGACGTCGTCGAGAAATACAAGAAGGCAATCGGGGAACTCGACAGCTCGGGCGGCGTGCTTTTCCTGAACGACCTGTTCGGGGGCAGCCCGTACAACGCAGCGTGCCGTCTCGTCATCGAGAACGAGAACTACGGCATCGTGACCGGCGTCAACCTGCCGATGCTCATCGAGATGTGCTCGGCGCAGATGATGGATGACGGTTCCGATATCCACGCTTTGATGGACAAAGCCGTCGAGGCCGGCAAGAACGGCACGCAGACGTTCCATGCAAGCCAGATCGAGGACGATGACGACGACCTGTAAGCGGCAGAGCCGGAGCAGGGCATCGTGAAGACAAGATTTTCTAGGGAAACTTTTTGGGAGGTAATCTTATGAACATTGTGTTAGCACGTATTGATGACCGTCTGATCCATGGGCAGGTCGCTACGGTATGGTCGAAGGCGACGAACTGCCAGCGCATCATCGTCTGCGACGACGAGGTCGCGAACGACAAGATCCGCGCGACGCTGCTGAAGCAGGTCGCACCGGCCGGCATCAAGAGCCACGTCGTGAGTCTCGAAAAGGCCGTCCGCGTCTACAACAACCCGAAATACGAGAACGACCGCTGCCTGCTGCTGTTCACGAAGCCGGCGAGCGTGCTCTACCTCGTCGAGCACGGCGTCGACATCAAGAGCGTCAACATCGGCGGCATGAGCTTCCACGAGGGCAAGAAGCAGGTCACGAGCGCGGTATCCGTCGACGATGAAGACATCGATGCGTTCAAGAAGCTCAATGAGAAGGGCATTGAGCTCGAGATCCGCAAGGTTGACAGCGACAAGAAAGTCATGATGATGGACGTCCTGCACGAGAAGCTCGGCATCTGATCCATCCATAAAAGGGAATAACCGTCTTTTGCCGCAGTTTGCGGCGGAGGGTTAGGAAAAATAACATATATTTCATAGGATTCATTGGAGGGGAAAAGACATGGAACTCAGTAGTATCCAAATCATTCTGGTCTTCCTTTGGTCGGCCATCGCCGGCATGGGGTCGGTCCTGGACGAATTGCAGACGCACCGCCCGCTCATTGCCTGCACGGTCACCGGACTTATCCTCGGCGATATGACGACTGGTATCATCATCGGTGGTACGCTCGAAATGATCGCCCTCGGCTGGATGAACATCGGCGCGGCTATGGCACCGGATGCGGCGCTTGCCTCGACGATCTCCACCATCCTCGTCATCGCCGGTCATCAGGATGTGGCCGCTGGTATCGCCATCGCGATGCCGCTTGCAGCAGCAGGCCAGGTGCTCACGATCCTCTGCCGTACGCTGACGGTCGTGTTCCAGCACTGGGCTGACGGCTTCGCCGAGAAGGGCGAGCTGCGCGGCATCGACCTCTGCCACCTCGGCGCACTTGCCATTCAGGCACTGCGCGTCGCAGTTCCGTCCGTACTCGTCGCGATGTACATCGGCACTGGCGCTGTCCAGGCCATGCTCAATGCAATCCCGCCAGTCATTACGGGCGGCCTGCAGGTCGCTGGCGGCTTCATCGTCGTCGTCGGTTATGCGATGGTCATCAACATGATGGGCGCGAAATACCTCATGCCGTTCTTCTTCCTCGGCTTCGTCGTCGCGGCGTTCACGACGTTCAACCTCGTTGCGCTCGGCGTCATCGGCCTCGTCCTCGCTATCGTCTACGTCCAGCTCAACCCGAAATACGCACAGGTTGCGGCGGCTCCGGCAGCTGCTCCCTCTTCGGGCGCGGATGACGACCTCGATGACGAACTGGACTGATTGGTGAGGAGGAAACTATCATGGAAAAGAAACTGACGAAAAGTGATTTTTTCTGGGCGTTCATCCGCTCCAACTTCCTCCAGGGCTCCTGGAACATGGAACGCATGCAGGCGCTCGGCTATGCATTCGGCATGGTGCCGATCCTGCGCCGCCTCTATACGGGCGATGACCTGAAGCAGGCCATGAAGCGCCATCTCGAGTTCTACAACACGCAGCCGTTCGTCACGGCGCCGATCATCGGCATCACGGCGGCCCTCGAGGAGAAGAAGGCCAACGGCGCAGACATCCCGGACGGCGTCATCAACGGCATCAAGGTCGGCATGATGGGCCCGCTGGCCGGCGTCGGCGACCCAATCTTCTGGGGCACGCTGCGCCCAATCACGGCAGCGCTCGGCGCTTCGTTCGCGGTTACCGGCTCGATCCTCGGCCCGCTCGTATTCTTCGTGCTGTTCAACGTGATCCGCCTCTGGGTGCGCTGGTTCGGCATCAAATACGGCTACGCCAAGGGCACGGATATCGTGCAGGATGTCGCTGGCAACAAGCTCCAGAAACTCACGGAGGGCGCTTCCATCCTCGGTCTGTTCGTCATGGGTGCCCTGGTCAATAAATGGACCTCGGTCAACATCCCGGTCGTCATCTCGCAGATCACGAACGCGAAGGGCGAAGTCGTCACGACGACCGTCCAGACCGTCCTCGATCAGCTGATGCCGGGCCTCGTCCCATTGCTCATGACGTTCGCGTGCATGGCACTCCTCCGCCGGAAGGTCAACGCAATCTGGATCATCTTCGGCCTGTTCGCGGTCGGCATCATCTGCTACGGCCTCGGCATCATGAACGTGAAATAAGAGACCCGCATACACGAATACTCGCAAACGGTTACTTTCGCCTCTCATTGGCGGGTGCCCCGGATTGGGCGCCCGTCTTTTTCTTTCGGTTATCCCTTTACTTTTCCCGGCAGATTCCTTAAAATAGAAGAGTATGGGGAAAGATAGGAATAGGAACTACCCGTTGAGGCAGTGAAATAGGAGAGATGCATTATGATCAAAAAAGCAATTGCCGTGATGACGTCCGGCGGAGACAGCCCGGGCATGAACGCAGCGGCGCGCGCCGTCGTGCGCACGGCGATTTCCGAGGGCGTGCAGGTCTTCGGCATCTACAATGGCTATAAAGGCATGATCGATGACGATATCCACGAGCTGACGTCCCGTTCGGTCAGCGACATCATCCAGCGCGGCGGCACGTTCCTCGGCACGGCCCGCAGCATGGAGTTCAAGACGCCGGAAGGCCGTCAGAAGGGCTTCCAGAACCTGCAGAAGCACAACATCGAGGGCCTCGTCATCATCGGCGGTGACGGCAGCCTGACGGGCGGCTCGCTGCTCTCGAAGGAAACCGGCATTCCTATCGTCGGCATCCCGGGCACAATCGACAACGACGTCTGGGGCACAGACTACACGATCGGCTGTGACACGGCCGCGAACACGATTGTCGACGCGCTGAACAAGCTGCGCGACACGGCATCGGCGCACCGCCGCATCATGGTCGTCGAGGTCATGGGCCATACGTCGGGCTGGCTCGCCGTGATGTCCGGCATCGCGGGCGGCGCGGAGTACGTGCTGATCCCGGAGGTCAAGTTCAATATCCCGGATATGTGCCGCGACCTCAAAGAGGCCTATGACGGCGGCAAGCGCTACAGCATCATCGTCGTCGCGGAGGGCGCCGGCTCCGGCATGGAGATCGGCAAGCAGGTCGAGAAGCTCACGCAGATCGATACGCGCGTGTCCGTGCTCGGCCATATCCAGCGCGGCGGTTCGCCGACCGTCGAGGACCGCATGAAGGCCTCGATGCTCGGCGAGAAGGCGGCGCTCGCGATCATCTCGGGTGCGTCGGACGTCGTGTTCGGCTTCAACGAGGGCAAGGTCGTCAGCATCAACCTGTTCGACGCGGTCAACAACACGAAGACGCTCGACCCGGAGCTGATCCGCCTCGCACGCGTTCTTGCGTGATTAACGGTCTGCATAGACGGAGAGATGCAGAAAAATTTGACAAAAGAATAGAAATTCGCTACTGTATGGGTAGAGGGACTTTTTACCCTGATTTCAGATCGGATTTTTGAAGAACAGGAGGCGGAGAACGATGAAGAAAAGGTATTTTCCTGTCGTTTTCTTCCTGCTGTTTTTTTGTGCCTGTTTCCTGCCTGCCCTGCCAGCGGGTGCCGCGAACGTCGATGGGAGCTGGTTCTACCATGCCGGCGATTTCTCGCTGTCTGCGGGCGGTGCGGATTCGTGGAAAAGCGAGGATGTGCGCGAAGATGCGGACTGGCACGCCATCGACTCCGACAAGGAGCCGGATGGCTTCGGCAGCGCGAACGACCTGTGGCTGACGGCATACGTCCGGGAGGACAACGTGCGCGCGGATACGCTCATGTTCCATACGGAGGGGCAGGCTGTGCGCGTATGGCTCGGCAATCAGCAGATCTACAGCTATGCCGGCATGGGCCGGCAGTGGCATCTCGTGCGCCTGCCGGAGTTCCACGGGCTGACGCGCCTGACCATCCACCTCGAATCGGACTGGGCGAGGCAGCCGCATAAGATTACCTCGATTTCCATCGGCAATGAGATCGAGCAGGCGGAAAAATACTATCTGTACGACATCTCCTATGCGGTCGCCTTGCCGGTCGCCCTGCTGACCATCCTGATCCTGCTCGTCTTCAAACAGAAGGCCTGGCGCAAGATCTATCACCGGTTGATTGCCCTGCTCGGCATCCTGATGCTCTGGATGCTGTGCGCGATGAACCTGCCGGAGCTCTTCACGGAGCATGAGGCCGTCGTCCTGTGGAAGATTTCGACGGTTCTGCTGTACCTGATCCCGATCAGTGCTTTCTCGGTCATCGAGGCGATTCTTGAGCCGAATCTCGCGCGCGATATATGCTATATCCGGCGGTTCTTCCTCGGCCTTTTCGGCGTCGCCGTCTTCTTCGAGCTGCTGGGGCAGTACGGCCTGCTGCGTGGCCTACAGGTGCTCAACGTCCTGTTCTCCATCGGCGGGCTCTGGGCCATCGTATGGATGGGTGCGTCCGTCAAGCACGGCAATATCTACAGCAAGGCATTGATCGTGCCGATGACGACGCTGTTCCTGTTCTACCAGTTCGACGGCTGGTGCTATCTGCTGCGCTTCGTGGACTACTCGGTGATCTTGACCCCGTTCAGCGTCTACACCTTCGGGATCTTCCTGTTCATCCTGCTGCGGCAGCAGATCTTCTGGTCGCACAAGCTCGAGAGCGAGGCGGTGGGCCTCGAGTTCGAGGCGGCGCAGGCCGTCGAGCGCGCGGAGGTCGATCCGCTGACGGACTGCCTGAATCGCGCGGCGTTCGAGCGCATGCTGCAGGAGTGCCTGCAGCGGCAGGATTGGCATCTCTGCCTGATCATGTTCGACATCGACCATTTCAAGCAGGTCAACGATACGTACGGGCACGATACCGGAGACAAGGTCCTCGTGAAGCTCACGCGCGTTGTGCGGCGCGTGCTCGACCGCCGGACGAAGTGCTTCCGCTGGGGCGGCGAGGAGTTCGTCGTGCTGTGCCCAGAGATGCCGCTTTCCGAGGCCGCGGAGCTCGCTCTGCGGATCTGCCATACGGTCGCGGCCGCGCTGATCCTGCCGCAGCGGCAGATCACGATCAGCCTCGGCGTCGCGCGGTGGCACGGGCCGGGCGACAAGGCCGACGAGCTCTTCCAGCGCATGGATCAGGCGCTCTACCGCGCCAAGGAGGGCGGCCGGAACCGCGTTGCCGTAGAGGATGCCCTAGGGAAGCGATGATCGATAGGTGAATGTTATGCATGAATTACAGCGGATCGGGCGAAGGGGGGGGCTGCTCCTGCTCGCCTGCATAGGAGTATTCTTCCTCGCCTGCACGGGATATGGGCTGCCACGGACCGAGGCGATGGAAATCGACGGCGGATGGGAATACCAGACCGTGGAGAACAGCAGCTGGCAGCCCTATGTGCTCGGCACTACGCAGCCGCTGGAGGGAACCGGCCATCACGTGGTCTGGCTCCGCGCGACCCTGCTGCCGGATTCCCCGGAAAAGGATACCATGCTGTTCATGACGACGATGAAGTCCATCCGCATCTGGATGGACGGGCAGGTCATCTACAACTACGGGGCGTTCGGGCAGTCGTACCTTGGAGATGGCGCGCGCTGGCATCTCGTGAAGCTGCCGAAGATTGACGCGCCGACGGAGATCGATGTGCAGGTCTATTACGACGATACGAAACAGCAAGTTGGCATGTTCCGCAACTTGCTGTTCGATACGAGGCAGGCGCAGGTCAAGCGGCTCTTCCAGTATGACCTCGTCTATGCCTTCACGCTGCCGATCGCCGTGATCATCCTCGGCATGATGCTGATCCTGTACTGGTTCAATACGGATAAGAAGATGAAGCCGCTCTATCTGTCCGTCGGCGCGTTCATGCTGACGTTCTCCATCTGGGAGCTGTCCGCGTCGAACCTCAAGGAATTCCTGCTTGACGCGCCGCTGTTCTGGTGGGAGGTTCTTTCTTTTACGGCGTACCTCCTGCCGCTCACGGCGAACGGCATCCTCTACTGGGTGCTCCGGGATGAGCCGGATACGCATGTCGAGCTCGTGATCGGGGCGAACGCCCTGCTGCTGTTCACTGCCGTGGCGCTCGAGAGCCTGGGCCTGTTCGGGCTGCATCGCATGATGGGCGGCTTCAATGCGCTGCTCGTCATCGGCGAGGGAATCACGATCTATTGGCTCGTCCAGGCGGCCCGCCACGGGAATATCCTGAGCAAAGCGGTTCTGCCGGCGACCGTGGCTTTCCTGCTTTTCGGCCTGTTCGATGGAACCGACAATTACGTGAACCTGTTCTCTTGGCCGGTGTACATGACGCCGTTCGGCATCTATGCATTCCTGATTTTCGTCGCTGGCGTCTTGAAGACGCAGCTCGTGCATGAGGAGAGCCTGGCCAAGCGCGCAGCCGACCTGAAGCGCGAGGTCGAGGAGGCGACCGAGCTCTCCGAGCGCGATGCGCTGACCGCCTGCTACAACCGGACGATGATGGACAAGCTTTTCGCGCGGGCGAGGGAGAGCTCCTTGAAAAACGGCCAGCCGTTCGCCGCATTGATGCTCGACATCGACCATTTCAAGCGCGTCAACGACGAGCACGGGCACGATGCCGGCGACGCCGTATTGCGCGACTTCGCGCATACCCTGCAGGAGAACCTCGACCCGACCAAATACCTGATCCGCTGGGGCGGCGAGGAGTTCCTGATCCTGCTGCCATGCCTCGGCCTCGTCGAGGCCGCCGCGTTCGGCAACCAGCTGCGCCGCGAGATCGAGCGCGGCAAGATGGGTGGCCTTTCCATCACCTGCAGCATCGGCGCCGCAGTCTGGCACGAGAAAGATACGGATAACGCCTTCTTCCAGCGTGTCGACCGCGCCATGTACCAGGCCAAGCGCACCGGCCGCAACCGCGTCTGCCTCGAGACCGATATCGAGAGCCGTCTCCCACAGCGCGAATAGTCTTCGCAGGGCGCCTGCGGCATCGGCCGCGAGCCGTTCGCCCATATCTACTCGAAGGATTGCAGCCGCGACGTGCTGCTCTGATCCGTAGGATAGAAAAAGGGCTGTCACACGATACTTTCTCGTTCGTGTGACAGCCCTTTTTCATGCTATCTGGATTGGCAATCATTCCTTGAGCGGCTTCATCAGGGAGCCTGAGAAGTAGAGCGTTGCGAAGTAGTCATTGAGGGTCTCGGGGCGGCGGATCATCTCGATGGTGCCGTCCGTGTGCAGCAAGAGCTCGGCACACCAGAGCTTGCCGTTGTAGTTGAAGCCCATGGCCGAGCCATGCGCGCCGGTGTCGTGGATGATCAGGCGGTCGCCGATGTCGATTTTCGGCAGCTTCCGGTCGATCGCGAATTTATCGTTGTTCTCGCAGAGCGAGCCCGTGACGTCGTAGACGTGGTCGCAGGGCTCATTTTCCTTGCCCGCGATCGTGATGTGGTGGTAGGCGCCGTACATGGCCGGGCGCATGAGGTTCGCCATGCACGAGTCGAGGCCGATATAGTCCTTGTAGGTCTTCTTCTCGTGGATGACGGTCGAGACGAGCCAGCCCGCCGTGCCCGTGATGGCGCGGCCGCACTCGGTCATGATCGCGACGTCGCCGAGGCCATTCGGCACCATCATCTCGTCGTAGAGCTGGTGGATGCCCTCGCCGATGTCGGCGATGTCGAGCGGTTCCTCCTCCGGACGGTACGGGATGCCGAAGCCGCCGCCGAGGTTCACGAACTCGACATGGATGCCGAGCTTGTCCTTGAGCTCGTTCGCGAGCGTGAACACGAGCTTCGCGGTCAGCAGGAACGCCTCCTTGCGGCGCTCATTCGACGCGACCATCGTGTGCAGGCCGAAGCGGCGGATGCCTTTTTCCTCCTTGCAGATGCGGTAGGCCTCGATGAGCTGGTCATGCGGCAGGCCGTATTTCGCCTCGGTCGGTTTGCCGATGATGTCGTTGCCGTCGACGAGGTCGCCCGGGTTGTAGCGGAAGCAGATGACCTCCGGCAGGCCAGCGTTCTTCTCGAGGTAGTCGATATGCGAGATATCGTCGAGGTTGATGATCGCGCCGAGCGCGATGGCCTTCTGGAACTCGTCGGCTGGCGTGTCGTTCGACGTCAGCAGGATTTCCTCGCCCTTGACGCCAGAGACCTCGGAGAGGTAGAGCTCCGCGAGGCTGCTGTTGTCTGTGCCCGCGCCGTGCTCGTGCAGGAGCTTCACGATGCTCGGGTTCGGCAGCGCCTTGACCGCGAACTGCTCGCGGTACGCCGGCGCCCATGCGAAGGCCTCCTGGAACGCCTTCAGGTTATTGAGCATCGTGCGCTCGTCGTAGAGATGGAACGGGGTCGGATACTTCGCGATGACGCGCTCGAGCTGCTCTTTATTGAGGGGAAAATGCTTCTCGGCCATAGTTTGTCCTCCTGTGCTGCATTGAGAATAATTCTTGCCTGTTAAAATGTATATTTATTATAACAAAAACGATATAGTAGTGTCAATTCGTATGCAGATATTTTATGAAAAACTTGCACGCGATGGGATGGATTCTTTGTGCCGACTTTTTCTTTTTCCTCCATGCTTTCATGCCTTTGTGGTAAAATAAAGCATAGCTGATTGTTGTAAGAATCAAACGAACCGGAAAGGAAATATTATGAGCCGCTTTCTGTTCTTTTTCCGCATCTTCCGCCGGGACCTGCTCGTGATGCTCTGCGCCATGCGGCATCGGGGCACGCCGAAGGGCGTCAAGTTCCTGCTGCTGCTCGCCATGCTGTATCTCGTGAGCCCGGTCGACCTTGTGCCGGACACCCTGCCCGTCGTCGGCTGGATCGACGACGCAGCCATCGTGCCGGCGGCCATCTGTGGCCTGACGAACCTCCTGCCGCGCGCCGTCCGCACGGACTGCGAGGAGCAGGCCGACCGCCTGCGCCGCCGCGCCCCATGGATTATCCTCGTCGCATCCCTGCTGATCCTCGCATGGGTCGCGTTCCTGATCTGGCTTATCATCCGGCTGCTTTGAGGGCTTTCAACGTGAAAATCCGGAAACGGATGAGAGGAGAGAATTTGTTTTGAGACTGTATATCGCGGAGAAGCCGTCGGTGGGACGGGAGCTTGCGAAGATTCTGCCGGGACCGGTGGCGCGGCATGATGGGTACCTCGTGACGAAGGGCGGGGTCGTGACCTGGCTGTTCGGGCATATCCTGCGGCAGGCGGAGCCTGCGGAGTACGCGGAGCGGTATAAGTTCTGGCGTGCCGAGGATCTGCCAATCATCCCGGCGCATTGGAAGCTCTACGTCGCGAAGGGCTGCGAGAAGCAGTTCGGCATCGTGAAGGCGCTGATCGAGAAGGCCGACGAGATCGTGCACGGCGGCGACCCGGATCGCGAGGGCCAGCTGCTCGTCGACGAGGTGCTCGACTACCTCGGCAATCAAAAGCCGGTGCGCCGGATCCTGCTGAACGCGCTCGACGAGAAAAGCATGCGGCAGGCCAACGCCGACCTGCGCGACAACCGGGACTTCTTCAACCTGAAGCAGTCCGCGCTCGCGCGGGCCCGGGCGGACTGGCTGATCGGCATGAACCTCTCTCGCGCCTACACGCTCGCGGCGCGCCGCGCGGGGCACAAAAAGGTCGTGCTGCCAGTCGGCCGCGTCAAGACGCCGACGCTCGCGCTCGTCGTGCGGCGGGAGCGCGAGATCGAGCACTTCAAGCCCGTCGACTACTATACGATAAAGGCCATATTCGCGCATGAAAACGGCGACTTCACGGCGCAGTGGAAGCCGAAGGACACGCAGCCGGGGCTAGACAGCGAGAACCGGCTCATAGACAAGGCCGCAGCCGAGCAGGCGCTCAAAGCGTTCCGCGAGGAGCCGCGCGAGGGGCGCATCCAGTCCTATCAGAAGACGAAGAAGCAGGAGCTGCAGCCCCTGCCGTTCTCACTGTCGACCCTGCAGGTGCTCGCCGGCAAGCGGTACGGCTACGCGCCGCAGCTCGTGCTCGACACGGCGCAGAAGCTCTACGAGAAGAAGCTCACGACCTATCCACGCTCGGATTGCGAGTATCTGCCGAAGAATCAGCTTGCGGATGCTGAAATGATTTTCAAGAATCTCGGCCAATGCGGGGATCAAAGCATTATGTCTTGGACCAAAAATGCCGATACATCTATCAGGAGCCGCGCCTGGAACGACAAGAAGATTTCCGCACACCATGCAATCATCCCGACGACCGTTCCGGCGAAGATGGAGCGGCTCACGCAGGAGGAGCAGAACCTCTACCATCTGATCGCGCGTGGGTACCTCGCGCAGTTCTATCCGATGCATACCTACGACCAGATGAAGATTGCGGTGCTCTACCACGGCGAGCGCTTTGCGGCGAGCGGCCGCACGGAGCGCGAGGCCGGCTGGAAGGTCATGTATGGGAAAGAGAAAGAAAAGAAAAAGGCAGACGAGGACGAGAGCGGCCTGCTGCCGCAGATGAAGAAGGGCGATGCGGTGCATTTCTCGCGCGGCTCGATGAAGACGAGCGCGACGAAGCCGCCCGTGCGGTTCACGCCGTCGACGCTCCTCGCCGGCATGAAGGAAATCCATAAATACGTCAAGAATCCCGAGGCGAAACGTCAGCTCAAGGATGTCTATGGAATCGGTACCGAGGCGACGCGCGCGACGATCATCGACGACCTGATCCGGCGGAAATTCCTGAAGGCGACGGGCAAGAAGAAATACCTCGTGCCGACCGAGCAGGCCTACCTGCTGATCGACGCGCTGCCTGACGAGATGACCTATCCGGATGAAACCGCCATCTGGGAGGATAAATTGCATTCGATGTCCGAGGGTGACGGCACGCTCGAGGACTTCCTCGCGGGGCAGATCGCCTTCACGAAGAAGCTCTGCGCGAAGGCGGGCACGGCGTTCGGCCTTGCGGGAAATATCGCGCTGCGGCAGGTGCTCTCGTCGGCATCCTATGAACCGGCGGCCTTGCGGCGCCCCATATCGCGCGCCAGCCGCCATCCGGCAGCCGGGCGGCAGACGGTATCGTCCGCGAGCTATACGCCGCGGCGCCCGGCGCGCCCATCCACGGCAACGGCCCCTCGGCAGTCGTCCGCGCCGACCGCCGAGGACTGGGCGGAGCTCGGCGACCTGTTCGGGCCGCCCTCCTACACCTTGCGCCCGCGCGCCGATAAGCCGAAATACTCTGCGAAGCCGATGGAGCGGATGAAGCGGCAGGCAAAAGGCGGCGCGAAGCAGGCGGATGCGGACAAATACCTCTGCCCGCACTGCCGCGAGGGGCACCTCCGGCGCATCCACGGCAAGAACGGCGTGTTCTGGGGCTGCACGAACTACCCGCATTGCACCGCGACCTTCGACGACGCGCACGGCGCGCCCGTGCTCTGAGCATGGCGGCCCTTCCGGCGGATTTTTATGAAGCGGATTTATATGGAATGGATGGCCTTTACGGCCTTTGATGATAGGAGAAAAGATGCATACATTTGAAACACTCGGCGTCAGCAGCGCGCTCAGCGCGGCCCTTGAAGGCATGGGCATTGCAGAGCCGACGAAGATACAGGAAGAAATCCTGCCGAAGCTCTCGGCGGGCGAGAACGTGATCGGCGTCGCGCCGACGGGGACGGGCAAGACGCTCGCGTACCTCTTGCCGGTGCTCATGCGGATCGACGCGGCGGATTCAAACCCGCAGGCGGTCGTGCTCGCGCCGACCTATGAGCTCGCGATGCAGATTGCGCGCACGGCGCAGGATCTGACGCAGGCGGCGGGGCTGCCCATCCGTACGGCAGGCCTCATCGGCGGCGCGAATACCGCGCGGCAGATCGAGCGCCTGAAGAAGAAAAAGCCACAGCTCGTGACGGGCTCGGCGGGGCGCCTCATCGAGCTCGCGCAGAAAGGCAAGCTCCGGCTGCACGACGTCTCCCTGCTCGTGCTCGACGAGTTCGACCGGCTGTTCGACGCGCAGAACATGGAGCATACGGCGGCCTTCGTGCAGCTCCTGCGCAAGGGCCGCGGCGACCGCCCGATTGCGTATGCGCTGTTCTCGGCGACCGCGCCCCGTAAGGCGCTCGAGCAGGCCGATTTCCTCGATCATCCGGCACTCGTGCGCGTCGAGGCGGCCCCCGAGGATCTCGCGCGCGTCGAGCACTACGCCTTGGTCGTGCCGTTCCGCGACAAGATCCAGCGCGTGCGGAAGCTCACGCGCCGCCTCGGCGTGAAGCGTGGCCTCGTCTTCACGAACCGCGTCTACGACGCATACAAGACGCTCGAGCATCTGCGCTACGACGGCCTGCGGGTCACGGCGCTGACGGGCAAGGAGAACAAGCAGCTGCGCCGCAAGGCCGTCGCGGATCTCGAGAAGGGGGCGGCGACGCTGCTGCTCTCGACCGACCTCGCCGCGCGCGGCCTCGATATCCGGGATGTCGACACGGTGTTCAACCTCGACCTGCCCGAGGACGCGAAGACGTACCTGCACCGCGCTGGCCGCACGGGCCGCGCGGGAAAGAGCGGCCGCGTCGTGACGCTCGCCGACCCGAAGGAGGCCGGGAAGCTCGCGAAACTCGAGAAAGCGCTTTCCATCGAAATCCGGCCGCTGAAGCAACCGGCAGGGCGCTGAACGCGGACTGCGCATTGATACGCATAAATACCATCGATACCATAGCTACCATAGATTGACATAGGTCTGACCCATACAGGAGGAAATGAAGACGTGGAAATTGCGCCGATTATAGGAAATCTGGCACTGGTGTTTTTCTTGATATTCATGAATGGCTTTTTTGTCGCGGCGGAGTTCAGCATCGTGAAGATCCGTCCGTCGCGCCTCGAGACGCTCATTCAGGAGGGGAACAAGCAGGCGCGCTACGCGAAGCGCCTGTCGGATCATCTCGACACGGCGCTCTCCGTGACGCAGCTCGGCATCACGCTTGCCTCGCTGGGACTCGGCTGGGTCGGCGAGCCGTTCGTCGCGAAGCTCATCCTGCCCTTGACGGAGCTCATCGGTTTGCCCGATGATATCGGCCATACGATATCGCTTGCAACCGCGTTCCTCCTGATCACGGGCGGGCATATCATCCTCGGCGAGCTCACGCCGAAGACGCTTGCCATCCAGAGCGTCGAGAAGATCGTGCTGCGCGTCGCGCTGCCGATGCTGATCTTCGACCGCGTGATGTACCCGTTCGTCTGGGCGCTCAATCATACGGCGAACTGGGTGGCGAGACGGCTCGGCCACCGGCCGCAGCATGACGGCGAGGACGCGCACACCGAGGAGGAGATCCGCCTGCTGATGGAGGAGAGCCACAATCAGGGGCTCATCGACGACACGGAGGCGGACTTCGTCGACAACGTGTTCGACTTCACCGAGCTCAACGTCCGCGAAATCATGACGCCGCGCACGGATATGGTCTGCCTCTACCTCGAGGACAGCCTCGAGGAGAACCTCGACACGGTGTTCAGCGAGCAGCTCACGCGCTACCCGATCTGCCGCGAGGACAAAGATCATATCATCGGCTTCCTGCACGTCAAAGACCTGCTCGAGGCCCTGTACCATGGCAAACGCGCGAATCTGCGGCGCATGGCGCGCAAGGCGCTCGTCGTGCCGGAGAGCATGGATGTCAGCGTGCTGCTGAAGACCATGCAGAAGCAGCGCTCGCAGCTCGCAATCGTCGTCGATGAGTACGGCGGCACGGCGGGCATGGTGACCATCGAGGATATCGTCGAGGAGATCGTCGGCGACATCCAGGATGAGTTTGATCGAGAGCGTCCGGCGGTCGAGCCGCGCGGCGCGGACACGTACTCCGTCGACGCGAAGCTTCTGCTCGAGGAACTCGAGGACGAGCTCGGCATCACGCTCGAGGACGATGACGTCGATACCATCGGCGGCTGGCTCTATGACAAGCTCGGCGCCGCGCCGAAAGTCGGCCAGACCGTCGAGCAGGACGGCAACACATTCTCCGTCGAGGAAGTCGACGGCGTGCGCATCAAGCGCGTCGGCATAAAGAAGAAACCGGATGAAAAAGAAGAAAAAGAAACCGAAACCGAAGCATAAAGCAGACTAGGCTTGGAGAAAGGAGGGCAGGCATTGGACTTCGAATATAGCTACTATATCACGTACGCGGGCTTCTGCGCGCTCTGCGTCATTCTGTTCCAGGCGATGGCCACGCAGATCAACGGGAACCTCGGCGGCCGCCGGACTATCCATATCCTGTATGAGCTGATCATTTCGTGCATTCTCGAGGCTCTGTCGAATGGCATCGATAAGATCGGTGCCGCGGGACTCATCCCCTACCCGGCTTGGGCGCAGTGGACGATGGGCGGTCTGGATCTCGCCTCGACGCTGTTCGTCTGCTATTTCTGGTTCCTGTTCATCGACGCGCAGAGTAGCCGCGGCTTCTTTTCCCAGCGCAGGATGTATATCGTTATGCTCTTGCCGCTCCTTTTCGACCTCGCCTGCATCGGCCTGAGCTATACAGGCGGCTGCCTGTTCTTCATCGATGCGGATACGGGCTATCAGCGCGGCCCGTTCTATGCCATCCAGGTCATCAGCTGCTATTTCTACTATTCCGTTTCCATCGGCATCTGCTTTGACGGTTTCGTGCACGGCTCCGTGGTCGAGCGGGGCATGTTCCGCCAGCTCTTCCTGTATTCGCTGCTGCCGGTCATCGGCGGCCTGATGCAGGTCTGGTCGAATATCCTGCCCTTCACGACGGCGACGGTGCTGATCAGCGTGTTCTACACGTTTATCCGCCTGCAGAACCAGCACATCAACACGGATGCCATGACGGGACTCAACAACAAGCTCACGACACAGCGCTATATCGAGCAGATGGCGGCCTCGGCGTCGCGCCAGCCCTTCTATCTGTTCATGTTCGACATCAATTATTTCAAACAGGTCAACGACTCGTACGGGCATCTGACGGGCGACCTCGTCATCCTGATTGTCGCGGATGCCCTGCGTCGCACGGCCGAGAAATACGGCGGCTTCGTCGGGCGCTTCGGCGGCGATGAGTTCACGGCGGCCGTGCGCGTGGATTACATCAAGTCCCCGGAGGAATTCGAGCAGTGCATCAACCAGAATATGAAGCAACTCATGGGAAAGCGCTGCCTGCATCTGCCGCTCTCGGTCAGTGCCGGGTATACGGCCGCGATGCGGTCCGGGGAAAAGGTCGACGCAATCTTTGAGCGGGCGGACCGCATGCTGTACGAGAAAAAACGCGAGCGGGAGCGCTGAGAAAAGGGATTGGGATTCTAAAACCGGATAGGGAGAATCATGGAAGAAAAGAACATACAGGGAAGAAAAACAAAGGGTATGCTTGCGCTCGGGGCCGCGGATCAATGCCTATACAGCGAACCGGCGGCTCCAGCTCTATCCGTCCGTGCAGCTCAGCCCGGAGTGGAAGCTCACGGGCATGCTCGAGGATAACCGCTACGACCGCCAGTACGGTGCCGACGACCACCGCGATGACAACCATCTGTACCTCGACCGCCTCTACGTGACCCATGAGACGAGCCACGGCACGCGCCTCATCGTCGGCCGCGACAACATCTGGCCAATCGAGGGCAACGTCATGGATCTGATCGTCGAGGGCGTGCGCTATGGCTTCGGCGACGCCTCGCGCGAGGGCCGCGTCGACCTGTTCGCGGGCCGCACGGTCGGCTACGCGTCCCGCGTCAATCTGGAAGGTCGGCGACTACGGGCTCTGGGTCTCCTACTACCAGATGCCGCGCGTGACCTATATCTACCCGACCATCGACCCCGATGTGACCGTGTTCGGCCGCGACGGGTTCCGCGGCGTCGGCACGCGTCTCGATGTCGTCGCCGGTCCCGGCCTGCTCCTGCAGGTCATGTACTACGATTTGAGGAACCGCGACGAGAATGTCTCCCTGCTCGGCCTGCGCCCGTTCGCGCACGCGAGCGAGCGGCTGTTCGGCGTGCTTATCCGCCAGTTCTGGTGATGGGCTCTCCGCGCCGGGGGCCCTGCCAGATGATGTGCAAAGGGGATTGGAATAGAATTCACGATAGGGACTGGTTTTTTCCTTCCAGAAAAGTTATAATAAACAAGAAGGAATCAGAATAGGAAGTATGGCGCATTCATGATCATCACGATAGAACATTTCAAGAAGACCTATGGCGAGAAGCTCTTGTTCGAGAACGTGGACATCAGCGTCAACGAAGGGGACAAGATTGGCATCGTCGGCATCAACGGGACTGGCAAATCGACGTTCCTGAAGGCCGTCGCCGGCCTGACGCCTGTCGATGCCGGGAGTGTCGTGCGCCAGAAGGGTCTGCGCATCAGTTATCTCGCGCAGGACAAGGTCTTTGAGCCGGAGAACACGATCCTCATGGAGGTGTTCCGTGGCACGTCGCCGCTTATGCATGCGCTGCGGGACTACGAGCTCGCCCTGCACGACGTCGAGCGGCACCCGGAGGATGCGAAGGCATCCGCGGTGCTCGCGAAGGCGTCCGAGACCATCGATGCGCTCGACGGCTGGTCGATGGAGGGCGAGGCGAAGACCATCCTGCAGAAGCTCGGCATCGGCGATGTCACGGTGAAGGCCGGCACGCTCTCGGGTGGCCAGCAGAAGCGCCTCGCGCTCGCGGCGGCGCTCGTGCAGCCATCCGACCTGCTGCTGCTCGACGAGCCGACGAACCATCTCGACACCGAGACGATCGGCTGGCTCGAGGAGTACCTGCACGGCCGCAAGGGCGCCCTGCTGATGGTCACGCATGACCGCTACTTCCTCGACCGCACCGCGACGCGCATCCTCGAGCTCGACAAGGGAGAGGCCTATACCTATACGGGCAACTACTCCTCGTTCCTCGAGCAGAAGAACGCGCGCATCGAGCGCGAGGAGGCCACGGAGCAGAAAAGGCAGAACTTCCTCAGGAGCGAGCTCAAATGGATGCGCCGCGGCGCGCAGGCCCGCTCGACGAAGCAGAAGGCACGTATTGAGCGCTACGAGAAGGTCAAGGCGGAGAAACCGGATCTCGACCGCTCTACGGTGGAGATCGGGCTCGCGGGCAGCCGGCTCGGCAAGACCGTCATCGAGCTCGACCACGTGCATTACGAGGCGGATGGCCGCACGATCGTCAAGGACTTCACCTATACGGTGCTGCGCCACGACCGCGTCGCAATCCTTGGCCGGAACGGCGTCGGCAAGTCGACGCTGCTGAACCTGATCGCGGGGCGGCTCGCGCCGACCTCCGGCACGGTCAAGATTGGCCAGACGGTCAAGATCGGCTATTTCACGCAGCGCGCGGCCGAGATGGACGAGCGCCTGCGCGCCATCGAGTACATCGAGGAGGCCGGGCGGCGCATCCGCCTCGCGGACGGCTCGGAGATCTCGGCCTCGCAGCTCATGGAGCGGTTCCTTTTCACGGGCGAGATGCAGTGGACGCCGATCGCGCGGCTCTCGGGCGGCGAGAAGCGGCGGCTCTACCTGCTGCACATCCTGATGAGCGCGCCGAACGTGCTCTTGCTCGATGAGCCGACCAACGACCTCGACCTCGAGACGATGGCCGTGCTCGAATCTTTCATCGATGACTTCGATGGTGCGATCCTCTTTGTTTCGCACGATCGTTTCTTTGTCGACCGGCTCGCGGACAAGGTCTTTGTCTATGAGCCGGGCGGCGCTCTCCGCCTCTATGCGGGCGGATACAGCTACTACAAGCAGAAGGAGGCAGAGGAGAAAGCGCAGGCCGAGGCGGCTGGGGAACCGCCGAAGCCTGCGACTGAGGAAAAACGCGCGAAGCCGGCCGCGAAGGCCCCGAAGACAGAGAAAACGGGCCCGCGCCGGTTCACCTTCAAGGAACAGAAGGAGTACGCGGAAATCGAGGGGGTTATTGCGAGCACGGAGGGCGAGCTGAAAGTCACGCGCCTGCAGATGGAGCAGAACGCGGCCGACTACGGCACGCTCGCCGAGCTCAGCAAAGAAGAAGCCAGGCTCAGCGAGAAGCTCGATGCGCTCATGGACAGGTGGGCGTACCTCGAGGAGATCGCCGAGGAAAATCAGTGAAAACACATAGGGAGACGGGAATAACATGGCATTTGACAAGAATTTGTTCAACCAGATGATCGAGGCATTGACGCTTGATGACGCGGCCGTGGAGCAGGTCGCGCAGAACTTCCAGAAAGACCTGCAGACGGGGCTCGAGGATGTCGAGAAGTCCTCGCTCTCGATGCTGAAATCGTATGTCGCGCTGCCGACGGGCAAGGAGACGGGCGAGTACCTCGCACTCGACTTCGGCGGCACGAATGTGCGCGTCCTGCGCATCCGCCTGAATGGCGGCGGCAAGTTCGAGGTGCTGAAGAAGGTCGCAAAGCCGCTGCGCGTCGAGGGCATCTATGACTACATCGGCGCCGGCTCGAAGGCGGAGCAGATGTTCGACTTCATCGCGGAGCTCGTGGACGAGGCCGTTGAGGGCGACCATCAGACGAAGTTCCTGCTCGGCCATACGTTCTCGTTCCCGTCCACGCAGACGAATCTCGGGAACGCGCGCCTGCTGCGCTGGACGAAGGAGTTCGCGACGGCCGGCGTCGAGGGCGAGGTCGTCAACGACCTGCTGCTCGATGCCCTGCACCGCCTCGGCGTCAACAACGTCGAGCCGGTCGCGGTCATCAACGATACGGTCGCCGTTCTGCTCGCGGCCGCCTACAAGCAGCCAGACACCTATATCGGCTCGATCTACGCGACGGGCCAGAACACCTGCTACCTCGAGCAGTTCGGCGGTCATCCGATGGTGCTCAACATGGAGTCCGGCGGCTTCAACCGCCTGACGCCGAACGCCTACGACGTCGAGCTCGATAAAAGCAGCGAGAAGCCGGGCCTGCAGCGCCTCGAGAAGATGACGTCCGGCCGCTATATGGGCGAGCTCTTCGGCCTGATGCTCGCCGACCTGCTCGGCGAGAAGGGCAAGGCATACGGCTTCACGAGCATCGACATGAGCAACATCTACCTCGATGAGAGTGAGGAGCTTCAGAAGGTCGCGAAGATCGTCGAGGGCAAGACGGGACGCAGGCTTGATGCCGCGGACTGCGCGCTCGTGCGCAGCCTCGTCGGCGCAATCATCCGCCGTTCGGCGCGCCTGATCGCCGCGACGTTCGCCGGCACGATCCGCCAGCTCGACACGGAGATGCCGGTCACAAAGCAGCATATCGCAGTCGACGGCTCGGTCTATGAGAAGATGCCGCTCGCGAAGGACGAGCTCGAGCGCGCATTGCACACGCTGCTCGCGGACCGCGCAGAGCCCGTCGACACGGTGCTCGAGAACGGCGGCAGCGGCCTCGGCGCCGCGATCGCTGCGTGCATGTCCAAGGCATAAGATTGGATTTTTAACCCGGGAAGCACTGGATCGGGTTTTCGGGCGGCATAGGATTTTCATGGTCAGGAGGCGGAGCAATGGAGCAGTCCCTTACGCTGAAACAGGCGCAGCAGATGACGATGACGCCGGAGCTCCAGCAGGCCATACAGATCCTGCAGCTTTCGGCACAGGAACTCAAGGATGTCATAGAAAAAGAATATCTCGAGAATCCGGTGCTCGAAGCGGAAGAAAATCGCACAGAGGAAACACAGAGCGGAGACGAGAGCGTCTTCGCTCTTTCCGACTACCTTTCGGGCGGCGGGGAGCCGATGGCTGCTCCCCAGCAGACGGATGACGAGCCGCCATACCGGCGCGAGCCCGTGAGCCCCGTGCGCCGCACGCTCGAGGAGGTCTTGCTCGAGCAGGCCGAGTTCGCGTTCCCTGCGGATCGCGAGAAGGCGGCGGCCGTCCTGCTGATCGGCTGCATCGATGACCGCGGCTGCCTCGTGGCGGATTTCGCGGCGCTCACGCGTGCGGCCGGCATGACGGAGGCGGAGCTCTTGGCCGTTCTGCGCACGCTGCAGGGCTTCGAGCCGGCCGGGGTCGGCGCTCGCTCGCTCTCGGAGTGTCTCGCTCTCCAGGCGGAGCGGCAGGGCATCTACGGCGGCCTCACGAAGGCCATCATCGAGCGGCATCTCGATGCGCTCGCCGGGCACGACTACAACGCCATCGCGAAGGCCGAGCGCGCCTCGCTCGAGGAGGTGCAGGCCGCGGCCGATGTCGTGCGCAGCCTGAACCCGAAGCCCGGCAGCGCCTATGGCGGCGGAGACACGTCGTATGTGATTCCCGACGTCTTCGTGCGGAAGCAGAACGGCAGCTACGTCGTGAGCCTCAACGAGCGCGAGACGCCGCATCTCTGCATCTCGCCCATCTACCGCGAAACGGAGCAGTACGATCCCGCCACGAAGCGATACATATCGGGGCGGCTCCGCGCCGCGCTCTGGCTCATGAAATGCATCGAGCAGCGCAAGACGACCATCCGCCATGTCATGGAGGAGATCGTGCGGCGGCAGGTGGACTTCATCGAGAAAGGGCCGGCGTTCCTGCACCCGATGACGATGCAGCAGATCGCGGACGCCATCGGTGTCCACGAGTCGACCGTCAGCCGCGCTGTCGCGAAGAAATACGTGCAGATTCCGCGCGCCATCCTGCCGATGCGCGCCTTCTTCTCCGAGAGTCTCGGCGGCTCGGGCGGGGAGGGGTTCGCCGCCGTGCAGGCCAAGAGCGCGATCCGCGCGCTCATCGAGGCCGAGGACAAGAAAAAGCCGCTCTCCGATCAGAAGATCTGCGACGCGCTCAAGGCGCAGGGCATGGCCCTCTCGCGCCGCACCGTCATGAAATACCGTGAGCAGCTCGGCTACGTCTCGTCGAGCAAACGCAAGCGCTTTTAGAGAATCAGGCCTCCCCTTCGGGGGGCTTTTTTCGTGTCTCGTTTTCAAAACGAAACCGGTATATAAAGAAAGAATAGACTGAAAGTTTACAGGAAATCTGGATTAAACAATTACTTTTGCAAAAAATGTAAATTAGTGTTGCAAAAAGTCAGAAAAGTGGTATAGTAATAAACACAAAGCGATAGGGGCTTTGGAATCATCCAGTAAGTTATTTTTTACACGAACCCGCCGCACATGGTGGAGCATGGTACGGCGGTAAGTGAAGGAATGAACGAAATTTCCACAGATTTCCGTCTGGAATGTGAGAAAATTCACGTTCGACAGGAATACAGGGATATTTAGGAGGCTGTTATCATGTCAGGAGAGAAGAAACATATCGTCATTGTCGGTGCCGGGTTCGGCGGCGTAAAACTCGCGAAGCTTCTGGCGAAAGAGGACGTCGAGGTCACGATCGTCGACCGCCGGAACTTCCACCTGTTCCAGCCGCTGCTCTATCAGGTATCGACGGCCATCCTGTCCGAGGACGAGATCGCGTACCCGATCCGCACGTTCTTCCGCAAGAATCCGAACGTCGAGTTTTACATGGCGCAGGCGCAGGGCGCGGATCCGGCGCGCAAGGTGCTGCTGACGAACCACGGCGAGCTGCCTTACGACTACCTCGTGCTCGCGGCCGGCGCGACGACGAACTTCTTCGGCATGGAGACGGTCGAGAAGAACTCCTTCGGCATGAAGACGCTCTCGGAGGCCACGCATATCCGCAACCACGTGCTGCACATGTTCGAGCGCGCGGACAAATGCGAGGATGAGGCGGAGCGCCGCCGCATGCTGACGTTCGTGATTGTCGGCGGCGGCCCGACCGGCATCGAGGAGGCCGGCGCAATCTCCGAGCTCGTCGAGGTGCAGAAGCGCGATTTCCATCATCTGAATTTCGATGAGGTCAGCGTGCACCTGATCGAGGCAACGCCGAACGTCCTGCCGGGCGGCTTCTCCGACCACCTGCGCAAATACACGATCGAGACGCTGCGCAAGAAGGGCGTCAACGTCCACCTTTCGACGGGCGTCGTGGATTACGATGGCAAAGATGTCAAATTCAAGGACGGCAGCACGATGGCGACGAAGACCGTCATCTGGGCAGCCGGCGTCAAGGCCGTGCCGTTCATCGCGGAGTGCGGCGGCGAGGTCGACCGCGGCGGCCGTATCATCGTCAATGAGCACCTGCAGGTTGAGGGCCAGACCGACATCTTCGCCATCGGCGACTGCGCGCACTACCAGCACGGCACTGAGCGACCGCTGCCGACCGTCGCACCGGTCGCGATGCAGCAGGCGCAGACCGCACACGACAACATCATGAAGCTCATCCACGGGCAGAGCGGCCTCGATACGTTCCACTATAAGGATCTCGGCTCGATGGCGACCATCGGCCGTGCGAAGGCCGTCGTCGGCAAGACGAAGATCAACCCGGAGATGACGGGCTTCCTCGCTTGGTGCGCCTGGATGTTCATCCACTTGATCCGTCTCGCGGGCACGCATACGAACTTCACCGTCGCAATCAAATGGTGGTGGAACTTCCTGTCCGGTACCCGCCTCGGCCGCATCATCACGAACTGCGAAGAGCCGGAGGCAGTCAAAGAGTAATCAGGAGATGCCTTCCCCCTTGGGGGAAGGCTTTTTTTTTGGATTTTGCAAAAAAATGCAAAAAAGGTGTTGACATGCCCTCTATCTTGATGTATTATAAATGAGTCGCTTGAAGCGAGGGGCTCAAAAGCCCGGAGCCAA
>DAIMZO010000010.1:0-6744 GCA_036733925.1 Selenomonadaceae bacterium
CCAAGAACGCCGACATCATGAAGATTGAGCCAACGAACGAATATACGAAAGCAGATCTTGACTACAACAATCCGGACAGCCGCGTCAGCAAGGAGCATGATGATGAGTCCCTGCGCGATCAGATCAAGCTGAAGAAGGGGACGCCCGATAACTGGGCAGACTATGATACGGTCTACATCGGCTACCCAATCTGGTGGGGCATTGCCGCATGGCCGATGGATGCCTTCGTCAAGGGAAACGACTTCACGGGCAAGCACGTCGTGACGTTCGCGACGGCCGCGAGCTCCTCGCTCGGCAGCAGCGGCCAGCTCCTGAAAGAAATGGCCGGTGGCAAGGGTGACTGGGAAGACGGCACTTGCTTCACGGGCCGCATCAATGATGCCGAAGTCGCGGAGTGGGCCAAATCACTGAAATAAGAAACAATTCAAAGGATAATCTTTTTTGACAGAAAAGCTGGAATCATTTGTGCAAACCATTGTTCCGGCTTTTGTGTTTTTCCAAAAGGAATGGGAGCGGCAGAATGAAGCAAATGCTGATTGTATATTATACTTGGAGCAATGGCAACACAGAGAAGATTGCCCGTGAGCTCCAGCGCGTGACCGGAGCGGCTCTGGAACGGATAGAAATGATGCATCCTTATTCAGGAAGTTATGAGGAGGTTGTTGCGCAGGGCCGGCGGGAAGTGAATGATGGTTTTATGCCGGAAATCAAGGCTCTGCAGCATGACCTGTCAGAATATGAAGCAATCGCCGTTGGGACGCCGACCTGGTGGTATACGATGGCGCCCGCCGTAAAGAGCTTTTTCCATGGCAATGACTTCGGCGGCAAGAAAATTGTCCTTTTTCAGACGCATGGCGGCTGGCCGGGGCATACGCTCAAGGACATGAAGGCAGAATGTGCAGGAAGCGTGGAAGAGGTTGAGGGCTGGCTTGCTGCGGCAAAGCGATTCCTGATGGGAGAATGAAGTGTATGAGGGGATATCCGGCAATGAACCACCTACCTACAACTGAGTAGGAACACGTGACGGTATTGCCGATTATTGTGTCATGAAGCGGCGCATTGCTGCGATACGCGCTCAAGGCCAGCGGGCAGTAATCGAGGTTTTTCCGGATCTGTCTCATGGTTTCGGCCTTGGTGAGGGAACTGTGGCCGAAGGTTGGTTGAATCGAGTGGTTGATTTCTGGTTATCCTCATGAAGGCAAGGAAAGGAGTTACGGTTATGAAGAACATGACAAGACGCAATTTCGTGAAGATGGCAGGAGTGGCTATGGCGACGGCGGCAGCTGACGGCCTGTGGAAGGATAAGGAGACGCTGGCACAGGAAGCAGGGGCTCCAGCTGCCATGCCGAAGGCCGCTGAGGATGGTGACCGCTATGTAGAGCCGGATAAGCGTCAGGGTGGCGAGGCTGTCGTTTATTTCACGCGGGATATTTCCGCTGGTGGGCTGCTCAAGGCGTATGACGCCATTGCGCAGAATATGACGGGAAAGGTCGGCATCAAATTGCATACGGGCGAGCCGCACGGTCCGAATATCATCCCGCGCCCATGGGTCAAGACGCTCATCGCGGAAAAACTGCCCAAAGCCAATATCGTGGAGACGAACACGTATTATCAGGGGGCACGTTATACGACGGAGCAGCACCGCAAGACGCTTGCCATCAATGGCTGGGATTTTGCTCCGGTCGACATCATGGATGAAGAAGGGACGGCCATGCTGCCCGTCAAGGGCGGCAAATGGTTCACGGAGATGTCTGTGGGCTCGCACATGCTGAACTATGATTCCTTGCTCGTGCTCACGCATTTCAAGGGTCATACGATGGGCGGCTTCGGCGGCTCGAACAAGAACATCGGCATCGGGTGTGCTGACGGCCGCATCGGCAAGAAGATGATCCATACCGGCGATACGGGTCAGCAGTGGGGCATCAGCAAGGAAGAACTCATGGAGCGCATCTCGGAATCCGCGAAGGCCACGATCGACCATTTCGGAGACCATATCGCTTACATCAATGTGCTGCGCAACATGTCCGTTTCGTGCGACTGTGAGGGCACTGCGGCACAGCCGGTCGTCACGCCGAATATCGGCATCCTCGCTTCGACGGATATCCTTGCGGCGGATCAGGCGTCGGTAGATCTTGTCTACGCTATGCCGGAAAAATATCGTCATGCTCTCGTGGAACGCATGGAAACGCGCCATGGACTGCGTCAGCTGAGCTATATGAAAGAGCTTGGAATGGGCTGCAACCGCTATGTGATCCTTGACATGGATAACGGCAATACCCCCATCCCGCTCGCCGAAGCAGTCCGTCGTGTCAAACCGTTTCAAGCGTGATGCCATTCTTGCGATATGGAGCAGATAGGCTGCTAGAGGCGAGGCCGCAAGCTAGATAAAGCAAGCATACTAGATAAAGCAAGCATACAGGAAGGATTTCGGTCATGCGATACTTTTTGGACATTTTACTGCTGCTCCTGCTGATTTTTGAGATGTGTTTTCTATATATGCCGCGGTTCCTTCATGAACTGTTCGGCGTGGCGTTGCTGCTGCCGGGCCTCATCCATCTCTGGCAGAACCGTTTTTATCTAAAGGCGCTGTGTAAGGGCCGGTGGACGCTGCCGCGTGTACTCAGTGCGTTGGTGAATTTCTTGCTACTCCTGAATTTCCTGACGGTCGTGATTAGCGGCTGCATGATTTCACAGTTTCTGTTCAAGGATGTTGTACCGTTGTCCCTGCGCCGGGATCTGGCGCTGTTTGCGATGCACAGCACAGCGGCGAGGTGCTTTTTCATCACGGCAGGGCTGCATTTCGGCCTGCATCTCGACGCATGGTGGGGAAAACTGCAGCAGGCTGCTGGCATCGCGCGTTTTTCCGGGGCAGGCCGGATGCTTATGGGCTTCGTGGCAGCAACTGTCGGCGCGGCTGGGATTTTCGCGGCTGTGCAGGATAAATTGTGGCAGCGGCTGCAGGGGGAGCATGTGTTCATGACGCCGGCCCTGCAGTATGACACGATGGGCTATATCCTGACGCAGCTCGGCATCTTCCTGCTCTTTGCAGAAATCGGCTGGCTGCTCTGGCGGCTGGCACTTCGCGCAAAGGCAAAAAAAGCATAACAAAAGGGGCTGTTGCACGAACGAAAAACATCGTGCAACAGCCCCTCTTTGTTTCTGCCTTCAGACGAGGCCGCGAGCTTTGCCCCAGTCGTCGATTTTCTGGTAGAGCGGCGTCGGTACGCCGTATTCTTTGCCGAGTGCGGCGATGCGGGAGACGAGGCCGGAGAACTCGGAGGAACCGCCGACGGCGACGTCGCGCTGCATGGATGTCGTGAGGCCTGGTGCGAAACTGTCCATCATCTTCAGGTCGGTCTCGACGAGGTCGCGGTCGAACGTGACACCCATGGCATGGCCGAGCGCCTCGACCTCGCGGATCAGGCCGACGAAGGTCTTACGCACTTCACCATCTTTCTGGAACGCTTCGCTAGTCACGCCGAAATAAAGGCCAGCGGCCCCCATCGGCGAGACGAAAGAAAATTTCGTCAGGGCGTCGCGCTGGATATCGTTGCTGAAATGCGCGTGGATGTCAGCGTCCCGCATGATGCTCTCGAGCTCGCCGGCTTTCGCGGCGAGGTGCCTGTCCTGTCCCGGACGGAATCCATAGAACACGCGCAGGATCTCCTGCGGCTGCTCGATGATGCCGGGGCCGCCGCGCTTGGCGAAGACGTAGATGCAGCCATCGAGCACGGTCTTGCCGGGGAGCTTTTCCTGCATGACCGCGCCCGTGCCGAATACGTTGAGGATTGGGATGACGAGCGTATCCGGGCCTGCAACGCGC
This sequence comes from Selenomonadaceae bacterium, assembly GCA_036733925.1. Taxonomy (GTDB): domain Bacteria; phylum Bacillota; class Negativicutes; order Selenomonadales; family Selenomonadaceae; genus UBA2897. The sequence continues at coordinate 3,824 of DAIMZO010000010.1, forward strand.
TGCGCGAGCGCAATTGCGGCGTCGATGCCATAGTATTTGACACAGACGAAAAGCACATCGGGTGTTTCGTGGTAGTCATCCGCATGCACGGCCTTGCATGGCTCGATATGGATATCGCCGCGGTGATTCGTGTGGATGGTCAGGCCCTTTTCCTGCATGGCCCTCAGATGCTCTCCGCGCGCGAGGAACGTCACATCATTGTCCACGTTCGCGAGGTAACCACCAAGCACGCCGCCCGTACCGCCAACACCGAAAATCGCAAATTTCATGATCCATCACCTCAAAAATATTCTGCTGTTTTTTCTCATTATACCAGGTGCTGTTATTTTTACAAGCTTCCGAAAAAGATACCATTTGTATTTTCCTGTTTGCAGTAGTAGAATGACAGAGAGTGACAGATAGAGGGCGGTGTTCCCGCCAAATGGATTTCGGAATATCGGAAGGAAGTATGTTCTGTGAGCGATAAACGCCTTTCTTTTGCATCGGATTATCTGGAGGGTGCACACCCGGCTATCCTGAAACGGCTTTCGGAGACGAATCTGCTGCAGACGGCGGGATACGGTTTCGATGAATTCTCGGAGTCGGCGCGCGCGAAGATCCGGCGGGCCTGCGAGGCGCCCGAGGCAGATATCTTCTTTCTGATCGATCACCGGCATCCAGTTCGACACGATGTTTACGGACGGGCTCTATACGAAGATTGGCCAGACTGCCATCAAGGCAGCCGACAAGATCCGCAAGGCCCTGCGCGCGAAGGGATATCGCTTTGCCCTCGAGAATCCGACCAACCAGATCTTCATCGTGCGGACCAAGGAAAAATGCGCGGAACTCGAAAAACAAGTCGAGCTCGGTTTCTGGGAGAACCTTGACGAAAACCATACCGTCATGCGCATCGCGACGAGCTGGGCAACGACGGAGGAGCATGTGGACAGACTGCTGGGGCTTCTTTAAGCTCTATGGATAGGGTATAGAATATCCAATATTATAGGTGAAAAGCATGGCTTGGAAAAGAGAATAAGCATTTCCATGCGAGGAGAGAACTGCATATAATGGAGGTATGGAAAAGAAGGAAAATACCAAGAAGCAAGGTGATAGGGCAATGAAGAAGATTTCACGGCGTCAATTCTTGACGCTTTGCGCCGGGGCGGCGCTGCTCGGCGGAGGCGGCTGGGCGTTCTCGCGTGGGCTGATCCTGCCGGGCGTGAGGGAAAAAGCGGAGGCGGTTCTCGGCGGGGATAAGGTACAGGCGCTGCGGCAGGTCGCGGCCAGCGATAATGCCACGGCACGGATCATCATGTGGCAGTCTCCAGTCCAGCTTTCGTCACCGGGCGTTGAGTTATCCGGCGGGAAGGCTTTTCCTGCTAAGGAGGAGGCTTTCACCGATGATGGCGTTTCTTCGTATCTGTACACGGCGCAGGTTACGGGCCTGACCGGTGGCGAGAAGCTCAAGTACCGCGTGTCCGCGGATGGCGAGGCCGGCGGCTGGCACACGCTTGCGACCGACGATGGCGGTGCCTTCAAGGCGATGATCTTCCCGGATTCCCAATCGAACGATTATTCGGATTGGAAGCAGCTCGCGCAGGATGCGGCGAAGCGCAACCCGGATGCGTCGTTCTTCGTGAACATGGGTGACCTCGTGGATAACGGCGAGGATCACGGCCAGTGGCGGGACTGGTTCGACGCGGTGGACGGCATCATCGACCGCATGCCAGTCGCGCCGCTCATGGGCAATCATGAGACCTACAATCAGCAATGGAAGATCCGCGAACCCGTTGCGTATCTGCGCTATTTCGCGGTGCCCGAAAACGACAATGCGGAGGATGACCGCCGCTATTATTCGTTCAATTATGGCCATGTGCACTTCATCGTGCTTGATACGCAGACCGAGGAAGAAAAGGACGCGCATCCGGAGCTGCTGCAGCGCCAGCAGGCATGGTTCCGTGAGGAAGTGCGGCAGTCGGAGAAGCCGTGGAACGTCGTCCTGATGCACAAGGATCCGTTGCAATACCGCATCCATAACCGGCCGGAGCGGCAGGAAGGATTTTCGGATGAAGGGAAAGCGTGGATGCCGCTGTTTGATGAGGCGGGCATCGACCTCGTGCTCTCGGCGCACCTCCATACGTATCGCAACCGCGGCCATATCCGGAATTTCCGGCGCAGCGAGGGCGGGCCGCTCTACATCCTGACCGGTGTGGCCGGGAACGTCCGCTATCCGGGTCTCTGGGTGGATCACGCGCTCGATGCGTATGTTGCGCCTCAGCCGGAGACGGATAACTACCTCACGCTCGAGGCCGACGCGGACGCGCTGACCGTCCGCTGCTTCCTGCCGGATGGCACGCAGATCGATGAGGCAGCCGTAAAGAAATGAATACTGCTATATGAGGCCATTGCATGAGCCGGATCGGTTCGTGCAATGGCTTTTTATATGTCACAAGAAGGATTTTTGTTCTCAATGTAGAATTGAAATAGAGAAATGTTGATTCAGACTGGAAAAGAGGCGCAGGAGATGTCGATTTTTCCTATTGTCGAACAGGCCATTGCGTGCGGGGCTTCGGATCTGCATCTGTGTGCCGGTCAGCGCGTGGGGCTGCGCGTGGACGGTGAGCTCAGGCTGCGGGAAAGAATACTGGAGGAACGGGAGATGCAGGAGTTTGCGGAAAACGTGTTTTCGGTGGGGCAGAGGGAAGTCTTGCGCAGGAAAAAGCAGATGGATTTCTCTTGGAGTTTCCAGCAGAGACGCTTCCGCGGCAACGCGTATTTCCAACAGGGAAGGATTGCCTTTGCCCTGCGCCTGCTGCCGGCGAGCATCCCGACGCTCGAGGAAATCGGGGCACCGCAGGCTCTGATAGATTTTCTCGATGCCGGGCAGGGACTGATTCTCGTGACCGGGCGCACAGGCTCTGGGAAGACGACGACGCTCGCCG
>DAIMZO010000010.1:6754-72799 GCA_036733925.1 Selenomonadaceae bacterium
GCTGGCAAGGTGCTTGTGATGCCCGAAATGGAGTTCTTCCCTAACAAACAGAAGACCGAAATCACCAATGCAACGCAGTTGCAGGCGTTCCTCGATGCGGTGAATCATCGTTCGGCGCGGCATATCCTGACGCTGGAGGATCCGGTGGAATACGTATTGGAGCCGGATCGGTGCTTCATCAGCCAGCGCGAGCTCGGGCAGGATTTCCCGTCATTTGCCGCGGGCCTCTGCGCGGGGCTCCGCGAGATGCCGGACGTGATCCTCGTCGGGGAAATCCGCGACGCGGAGACCATGCGGACGGCGATGGCGGCCGCGGCGTCCGGCGCACTGGTGCTCGGCACCCTGCATACGCGGGATGCGGCCTCGGTGCCGCTGCGGGTTGAGGGGATGTTCCCGCTCGGGGAGCGCGACGCCGTGCGCGCGGAACTCGCTGAGGTGCTCAGCGGCGTCTTTGCGCAATGGCTTCTGCCGGCGCGGGAGAGAAGCAGGGTATGCCTCTCCGAGGTATTGCTCGTGAATCCTGCCGTGCGGAGCCTGATCCGGCAGGGGAAATACGCGCAGATCCCGTCCGCGATGCTGCGTTCGACCACCATGCGGACGAGCGAGCGGGCCGCGGAACTGCTTGTCCGTCAGGGAAAAATCAGTCTGGCTGTCCGGGATGCGTTTTTGGCAGGGCGTACGGATCAATCCGTGCTTTGAATCGGGAGGGAGAGTGCGATGGAATTTACCTATACGGTGCGCAGCTGGAATGGCGAGGCGAAACAGGGGCGGCTGGAAGCCGATTCCAAAGAATCGGCGGCGCGCATCCTGCGCAGCCGGGGACTTTGGGTCTGCGGTCTTCGGCAGGAACGGGCAGGAGTCCCTTTCAGGAAACAGGTACAGGCGGCCGCCCGGAAAGCGTCGATTTTCTCTAGGCATGGGAATCTGGCATGGACTGCGCTTTTTGCCGAACAGATGGCGGTCCTGCTGAAGGGCGGCATGCCCGTGCATGAAGCGCTGGCAATCGTCCAAACGACGGGGAAACCGTCGGAACGGGCCTGCGTCGGTCGCCTGTGCGAGTCCGTCGAGGCAGGGGCAAGCCTTGCGGAGGCGATGCGTGCGTTCCCGCAGATGTTCTCGCGGGAATGCGTGGAACTCGTGCGCGCAGGGGAAAACAGCGGCTCGCTCGACGTGATCTTTTCGCGGCTTGCAAAGCAGCTTTCCGCGCGTTATAAGACCAGAGAAGCGCTGAAATCCGCGATGATTTACCCCGTGCTGCTGCTCATCTGCTGCGCGCTGATGCTCTTGTTCTTATGCTTTTTTGTCCTGCCTTCTTTTGAAGACCTTTTGCTGAGCCTGCATACGGAGCTTCCGTTGCCGACAAGGCTGCTGCTCTCTTTTTCGCGGATGCTCAGCGCACACGGATTCCTTTTCCTGTTCCTGTCCGCCGGGATCCTGTCTGCGGGCGGACTCCTGCTGCAGAAAGAAGCAATCCGGCTGCAGGTTGACCGATTGCTGCTCGCGTTGCCGGTATTCGGCCCTTTTCAGCGCTATGCCGCGTGGACGGAGCTCAACGGGGCGTTTGCTCTGTTGCTCGAGAGCGGGATACGGCTGGATCGGGCACTCGGGCAGCTCGCGGATATCCCGGAGAATCACTGGATGCAGAAGAAACTGCGCGAGGCGGGCGAACTCGCTGCGGGCGGCCTTGCCTGGCAGCCGCCGCTCAACTCGGTGACGCCGCAGCTCGTGCTCGCGCTCATGCAGGCTGGCGAGAAGGTCGGTGCCCTGCCGGAGATGCTGCAGGAGGCGGCGGAGCTCTCTGCGGTGACCGCGTGGAATCAGGCAAAACGCATCGAAGCGCTCGCGCAGCCCATCGCAATCCTCGCGGTCGGTTCCATCGTTTTCCTGATCGTGCTGTCGGTCGCCTTGCCGATGCTCGATGCAATGACAGCGGTATCTTGGCAGTAAAAAGCTCTAATTTGTCCATCATGGATAGATGTTGAAGTAAAATAAAATTACAAATTTCCTTTCAGAGTAGAAGGAAAATACAGAGATACGTAGAAGAAATACAATAGATCCGATATAAGCGGATGATTGTATTTCTTTTTCTTTTATTGGAGGTAGTCGTATGAACACTCTGGATCAGAAAGGCTTTTCGTTGCTCGAATTGCTGATTGTCTGCTGCATCGTGGCCCTGCTCGCGGGGATGGCAGTGCCGAAAGTCTCGCAGATCATGGCGAGCTCTCGCTCCGCGCGCATCGCGGCCGATCTCACGACGCTCGATGCCGCAATCGTCATGTATCAGACCGATAAAGGGACGAATCCAACCAAGGTGAGCGAGCTTTCCAGTTATGTATCGGATGCCGAGAAACTCACGCCGCCAAAGGGAAAGTGCATGCTGCAGGATAATAAAATCATCGAAATCACAGCGGAAACCTACGACATTGCGGCTGCAAAAAGTTCGGATGGTACGTCGACGACGGAGGAGATCCGCGCACAATGTGCTGGGCATACGGCCAGGGACTTCAGTCGATGAGCGCTGCAATGCGGGAACTTGCATTTGGGATGCCTCTTGCGATGCTCGGCATCTGGCTCAGTGCCTTCGATATCCGGGAGGGGATACTTCCGAACCAACTCACATCTGCGTTGGGATGCATCGGTGCACTGACCCTGTTTTTCCGCGGCATGGATGGGATGGACGCCGGTCTTGGCTTTCTGATCGGCGGCGGTCTGCTTTGGTTCCTGTGTGCGGTCAGCGGCGGCATGGGCGGCGGCGATGTGAAGCTCGGCGCAGCACTCGGCTTGTGGCTCGGTGGGACGGGAACGCTTCTGATGCTGTTCTTTGCGTTCCTTTTTGGAGGGATAGCCGCGGCGGGAATTTTGCTCTTTCATCAGGGAGGACGGAAGAGCAGGATGGCGTTCGGGCCATTCCTCTTCGTGAGCGCGTGGCTTGTGTACCTTTATGAGCCGTTCATGGAGAGCCTGTTTCTTTTGGAGGAGTGATGCGCGGAATGAGGAATTTCAGGCGAGATAAGCGGGGTGGGGTATTCCTGGAAATCCTACTTGTTGTGTCGCTGGCCTCCGGGCTTTTCGCGGCATCGGCGCCGTTCCTGCTGCATGCCTGGCGGGAAATGGTGCTGGAGCGGGAGGCGGAAATCCTGCTCGGCGATATCCGGTACCTCAGGGCACTTTCCCGCAATGCGGATGGGCACCCAGCCATTGGATTTGGCGAGCATGAGAGGTTGCCGAGGACATACTATCTGTACTTGCGTGGCAAATACTATTATCTGCAGTATGGGAGTCCGGTCGATGGGCAGAGGATACTCATTCATCATTGTGCGAGCGGTGTGTCGGTGGACTCCACGGGGCAGGCCGGCCGGATTTCCTTTGAGACAAGTGGCGCTTCGACGCCGATGACGGTTCGCCTGTCCTATGCGGATGGGCAGAAAGAGGCACGCTGCGTCGTGATCACGATGGACGGCCGCTGCCGTGTGAGAGGAGCGGCCGGCGATGGCTCATAGAACGGATGAACGCGGCTTTCTGCTGCTGGAGGCCGTACTGGCCGGAGTTTCCCTGATCGTATTGGTCCTGGCCCTGCGCCTTTATCCGCAAGCCGTGCAGCGCGATGCCTGGGAGAGCTGCCGGGCAAGGGCTATTTTTCTCGCGCGCGGACAGATGGAAGGGCTGCGCTGGCAGAGTGCCAAGGGGGAGATCTGCCCGGGGACGGTACCATGGCTCGGCTTTGCGGAAGACCTGGAAGCAGCATCGGGAGTGGCCGGCCCGGATGGATCCTGCCGCTTTACTGTCCAGACGGATGTTGGAGAAATGGACAGTGGAGACAGCATGTATCCGGTGACAATCACTGTGCGTTGGCAGGGCAGCAGCGTGAAGGAGGGTGAACTGCGCTTTGAAGGGCGTGTCGAAAATGTGGAGTAGGAAGGAAAAGGAGCGTGAAAGCGGATTCGTGCTGCTCGAGACACTGCTCAGTGTCCCGATGACAGCAATCCTTCTTACCGCTCTTTGTACTGCCGGGCTTTTTGGGCTGCGTTCCTACGCCTTGATTCTTTCGGATATGGAGCTGCATGAGGAGATGAATAATGCCATGCAGCGCGTCGTGGAGGATATGGAGAGCGCGGGAGATATCCGGATTGTGGACAGGGGCAATCATAACAGCTTCATCAAGATGCGCCCTTGGATCGACTATCTGGAGATGGGCTACGAAGTCTCGTATTGGAGACGGGTAGAAATCGCAGGCCCTCACGGGCAATATGGAAAACTCGTGCGGAACCGATCCTCCGATCCGCTGACCGGAAATCATGTGCTGGCTGGTGTCTCCATCGATCATTTCTGGTGCGAGGAAGTTCCGGCAAGGAATAATCTGGCTCGTGCAGAGGATGATGCAGACCGGACGGGCAGCAGCGGCCTGCAAGATGCTTTTTACCGCCTCGAGTTCATCGGGCATAGCGAGCTCAGCCAGCACAGGTATCGGATCTGTACGATGGTTCATATTCGAAAGAGGGGAAGCTGATGAAAGGAAAAGATCTGCAATCTGATGAGTCCGGGTTCCTGAGCCTGCTGGCCTGCTTTTTCGTGGCAGTTGTTCTGCTGCTCGGCGGCGGACTCGTTTATTTTGCTGCCCGCGAGGGGAGTGAGAATCTGGAGTATCAGCGGGAAACGCAGCTGGATTGGCTGCTGGAGGGCGCAATGCTTCATGCCGGCGGCCAGCTGCAACACGAAGAAGTAGAGGGCCGGACTTCCAACGATGGTTCGGAAAAAGAGAATCGGCTGCTGCATGAGGAGGAAAAGGCGGGATATGGCCGACCGCTCCATATCCGGATTTACGGGCGGGAAAAGGATGGCTGCCTGATCCTGATGGGGAGCGTGGATTCGCTGCTGCCGTCCAGGCGCCTGAACCCCGGCCGGCGCCGTGTCAAGAAAATGCTTTGGCAGAAAAGAACGGGAACGGAGCATGAGAAAGTGGAGAAAACCTATGTCGATTATAGAAGGCTGCAATAGACGGCTGCAGAAGCTGCCGGACTTTTTCCGCGCGCGCGGAGAAGCGGTCGGTCTCTCGTGGGATGAGGCGTCTATTTGCTTTTCCTTCACGGAAGGGGAGGAAAAGGTGGATTGGAAGCCGGAGCAAAGCCTGGCGGAGAATCCAGATCTGTTCTTCCAGGAACTTGCAGAGCAGGTGGAGCGGTATGCCGGGATGCATGGCAGCTCTCTTGAGACCCTGTATCTTGATGCCCCGGAGGAGCTGGCGCATAGCTATATGTCGCGTCTGCCGGCCATGCCGCCAGAGGAATTGCGGGAGGCATGTTATTGGGAGCTCGCGCATTGCCTCGGTGAGGAAGGCGAGGGCATCGAGGACTATGAGACCGGCAGCCTTTTGATAGAGCCGGACGAGCGAATGGAAACAGAGGGGGATGAGCAGCAGCATCCGGTGACAGAGGAAAACGAGGAGGGAGAGCTCTGCTGGCTGGCCGCTCTGCCGAAAACGCTGACCGCTGCCTGCCGCCGCGCCTTTGCGCAGGCAGGGCTCCCAGCCCCTTATTTTGTTCTGAAGAAGCAGGGTGCGGACTCTTTCTCGGATGGCCTGTTCATCGGCGGTCAGCCGGTGGAAGAGAGCTGGGATTACCGTCGCATCGGGGCGGCCATCACGCTGCTCACACTGCTCTTGTTGACTTTCCTGACGGGCTTTGACCTATACCGCACGGCGGCTCTGTCGACACGCGCATCCGTGGAGGAACAGAAGCTCGCCTCGTATCGGCAAGAGTCAAAGGAAATGGATATCCGCGAGCGGATCCAGGCGCAGATCCAGGCGAAACAGCAGAGGCTCACGAAACTTTCCGATGGCGCTCTGCCTTGGTACAGCGTGCTCGTTCATTTCGGCGCGATCTTGCCGGAAGGTGTTGCGCTTGAGAGCCTGAGCCTCAGCCAGAAGGATGGGCTGATCGTAGAGGGCCAGGCCGTCAGCTACGATGCGCTGGCTGGATTTCTGCAGGGGCTGGAGCGGGATGACGGATTTTTCCGGCAGAAACCGGTGCTCGAGCAGTCGGATCTTGCTGGGCAGGATAGCGGACAGATCGTGCATTTCCGGCTGTCGATGGGAGGGAAAGAGAAGCAACATGAACAGGATCAGCGGGATGGTCTTTAAGGGCTTCGGCAAAGGGCGGTGGGCGCTGATGACTTTTGCTGCGCTCAGCGTGCTGCTTGGTCTGCTCTGGTTCTTCTTCGTGCATCGCCCTCTGATGGGGATGCAGGCGGAAGCTGTCGCGAAGCGGCAGGACATCCATGAGAAAATCGTGCGCATCGAGAACTATAAGAACGCACATCTCGACATGAAGGCCTACGATACGGAACTGCGGGACAAACAGAAAGCGGTGGATACGGCGCTGCCGGATCATCTGTCGGACGCGGAATACCTGATGGATGTCCAGCGTTCCGCGCTGTCGCACGGAATCCGGCTGACGAAAGTCGTTCCGGGAAAGAAGGCGCAAGCAGACGGCATCGTGAAGATGCCGGTGCAGATTGAAGGGCAGACGGATTATTTCTCCTTGCTTGACTTCCTGCGAGAAAGGCAGGAGCAGGGCCGGTTCCTGTCGTTCGACCGGACGAAGGTGCAGGCGAAAGATGGCGTACTGCTCGTATCCATGCGGGTTTTCCTCTATACGATGCCGGAGACGAAGAACGGGACGGATGAAAAGGATGGAGATGATGAATGAACATTTCGGGAGGACTTGATTTATCAGATGGGATAGCATAAACTATAGTTTATACGAAAAGTAGTAAACTATGGGGTGGAAACTATGACCATGCTGCGTTTTATGACGGCGGGGGAGTCGCACGGCCCGTGCCTCACCGCCATTCTGGAAGGGCTGCCGGCCGGACTGAAGCTCGATGAGGCGGCGCTGAACCGCGACCTCGCGCGGCGGCAGGAAGGCTATGGCCGCGGCGGCCGCATGAAGATCGAGAAGGATAAGGTCCGGGTCGTTTCGGGCGTGCGCTTCGGCGAGACGCTCGGCGGGCCGATTACCTTGCAGGTCATCAACAAGGATTTCGCGAACTGGGGCGGCCGCATGGCAGCGTTCGGGGAGCCGGAGGGCGAGAAGGTCACGGCTGCACGCCCGGGGCACGCGGATCTGACCGGCGTATGGAAATACGGCCGGGCGGATGTCCGCGATATCCTCGAGCGCTCGAGCGCGCGGGAAACGACCATGCGCGTCGCCGTCGGCGCGGTCTGCAAGGAATTCCTGCGCGCGCTCGGCGTTGAAGTGGTCTCTGAGGTCACGGAGATCGGCGGCGTCCGCGTTGATGCCGCGAAGATCGACCGCTCGAAGATCGGGCAGGATGTTGGTTCGGAGCTCAACTGCTATGATGCAGACGCGGAGCAGCGCATGAAGGCGCGCATCGATGAGGCGAAGGCGGCCGGGGACACGCTCGGCGGCACGTTCGAGGTCATCGCGCGCGGCCTGCCGGCGGGGCTCGGCAGCCATATCCAATGGGATCGCCGCCTCGACGCGCGGCTTGCCGGCGCGATAATGTCAATTCAGGCCATCAAGGGCGTCGAGATCGGTGCGGGCTTCGATGTCGCGCATCTCCCGGGCAGCCAGATCCACGATGAGGTATTCGTTGGCGCAGACGGGCTTCCCGAGCGCCGGACGAACCGCGCGGGCGGCCTCGAGGGCGGTATGTCGAACGGGGAGGAAATCGTCATCCGCGCGGCGATGAAGCCAATCCCGACGCTCATGAAGCCTCTGCATTCCGTGGATGTCGCGACACATGAGGCCGTGCTCGCCTGCAAGGAGCGCAGCGATACCTGCGCGGTGTCGGCGGCATCGGTCGTCGGTGAGGCGATGACCGCGTTCGCGCTCGCGCAGGCATTCTGCGAGAAGTTCGGTTCTGACGCGATGGCGGATCTGCGCGAGGCCGTACGGGCTTATCGAGCGCGGATCGTGCGTGAGTGGAAGGAGGCCCCGCATGCGTAACGTCGTTCTGATCGGCTTCATGGGGACGGGGAAGACGAGCATCGGGAAAATGCTCGCGACGCGGCTCGGCTTTTCCTTTGTCGACCTCGACCAGTATATCGAGCAGAAAGAAGAACGCTCGATTCCCTCTATCTTTCAGGAGCAAGGGGAAGCGGCGTTCCGCGCGATGGAGCACGAGGCCGTGCTCGAGAATGCGAAGCGCCGGAATACGGTGATTGCGACGGGCGGCGGCACGGTGAAGGATGCTTCGAATATGGAAGCTCTGCATGAGACCGGCGCCATCGTCTGCCTGAAGGCGGATGTTGACACAATCCTCGAGCGTACAGCCCGCGAAGGGGAACGTCCCGTGCTCGACAAGGAGGATCAGGGCGACCGCCGGAAGGCCATCGAAAAGCTGCTCGAGGAGCGGAAAGACCTTTATACCGTGGCGGATTTCTCCGTGAATACCGCGGAACTCTCCCCCCTCCAGGTCGTCGATACAATCGCGCAGCAGCTGAAACGTCGAGGTGTTTTACATGGGTGAAGAAATACGGACGGTTCCCGTGGAACTCGGGCCGGAAAGCTATACTATATATATTGGTATGGATCTGCAGGAAACGGTTCTTTCCGCTCTGCGGCAGAAGGAGTACTCAAAAAAGACCCTGCTCGTGACGGACAGCAATGTCGGTCCGATATACGGGTCGAAGGTGCGCTCCGTCCTGGGGAAGGCAGGGCTTGAGGTCGACCTCTATGAGGTTCCGGCCGGCGAACACACGAAGAATCTCGCGGAGGCCGAGAAGCTCTATACGCGCTGCATCGAGCTCGGGCTCGACCGCAAGTCTCCGATTTTCGCGCTCGGCGGCGGTGTCGTCGGTGATCTCACCGGTTTCGTCGCGGCAACCTATATGCGCGGCGTGCCTTTTGTGCAGCTGCCGACCAGCCTGCTCGCGATGGTCGATTCCAGCGTCGGCGGGAAGGTCGCGGTCAACCACGCGCTCGGCAAGAACCTGATTGGGGCATTCTATCAGCCGGACGCGGTATTCATGGATCTGTCGATGCTCGAGAGCCTGCCAAAACGGGAAATCTGCACGGGGCTCGGGGAGATTGTCAAGTACGGCATGATCTATGATGCGGATTTCTTCGCGTTCCTCGAGCAGCATGCGGAGGAAGTCCTGCGCCTCGACCATGAGCCGACGCGGCACATGATTGCGCGGTCGTGCGAGATCAAGGCAGAGGTCGTGAGCCAGGACGAGAAGGAAGCGGGGCTCCGGCGTATCCTGAACTTCGGGCATACGATGGGGCACGCTATCGAGAAGGAAACAGGCTATATCCGCTACAATCACGGCGAGGCCGTTGCCATCGGCATGGCGGGCGCCGCGGATATCAGCGTGCAGATGAGGCTCCTGAACGCGGCGGATGCCCGGCGCATCGACGCGCTGATTGAGGCCATGCACCTGCCGCTCTATGCGGACGGGTGCACGGTGAATGCGATGTACGCGGATATCTTCCACGATAAGAAGACCATCGGAGGCAAGGTCAACTGGGTATTGCTCGACCGCATCGGCCATGCCTTGTGCCGGAATGACGTACCGGAATCCGTCGTGCGCGGGGCCATGAAGGCGCGGATCCAACACTGACGCGCGTTCTTGCCAAGTCCTTTCGGACTCTTCTATAAAAATACAGATTATCCTTTTGCAGAGGACGGGTTTGTGCTATAATGATGTCATGTTGTATTCTTTACATGACTTTGCTCGAAGTTTTGTATAGAAGAAAAGAAAGAACAGGAGTTGGTGCGTGTTGAAGATCTTCCGCACAAAGAGCATCCAGGAATACATGATGGATGCATCGAAGACACATCTGAAAAAGGAAATGGGGCCGGTCGACGTCATATTCCTCGGCGTCGGCATCATCGTCGGAACGGGCATTTTCGTGCTGCCGGGCGTCGCCGCCGCGAAATATGCGGGGCCTGCCCTGATGCTTTCCTTCGTGCTCGCGAGCGTTGCCTGCGGCTTCGTCGCGATGCTTTATTCGGAGCTCGCCTCGACCATGCCGGTCGCCGGCAGTTCCTATGCCTACGCCTACGCGTCCCTCGGCGAGGTGCTCGCGTGGCTGGTCGGCTGGAACCTCGTGCTCGAGTACACGGTCGGCGCGAGCGCGGTCGCTGGCGGATGGTCTGCCTATGTCATGGGCCTGCTGAAGTCCGCCGGGTTTGCGATATCCGATGCTTGGACGAAGGTGCCGGCAGATGGCGGCATCATGAATCTGCCGGCCATCCTGATCACGCTGTTCCTGACGGTTCTGCTGATCCGCGGCGTGCATGAGAGCACGATGGTCAACCGCGTGCTCGTCGCCGTGAAATTGCTGGCCATCTTCATTTTCTTGTTCCTTGCTGCGCCGTCCGTCGACGTGACGAATTGGGAGCCGTTCATGCCATACGGGTTCTCCGGCGTCTCCGCGGGTGCCGCGGTCATCATCTTCGGCTATCTCGGATTCGACGCAATCTCGACGGCGGCCGAGGAGACGAAGAAGCCGGAGCGCGATATGCCAATCGGCATCATCGGGTCGCTGCTGATCTGCACGCTCCTCTACGTTGCGGTGACGGCCGTCATGACGGGCAATGTGCCCTATACGGAACTCGACAACGCGGAGCCGGTGGCGTTCACCCTGCGTGAGCTCGGCTACCGCTTTGGTTCCGCTGTCGTCGGCACGGGTGCTATCGCCGGCCTGACGACGGTTCTGCTGAACATGATGTACGCGCAGACGCGTGCGTTCTTCGCAATGTCGCGCGACGGCCTGATCCCGCATTCGGTATGCAAGATCAACCCGCGCTTTGCGACGCCGCACCGCATTACGATTATCGTCGGCTTGGCGGTCGCGCTGATTTCCGGCTTCACGCCGATCAATGTCGTCGCGGAGATGTGCTCGGTCGGCACGCTGTTTGCGTTCATCATCGCGTCCATCGGCGCGGTGCTCATGCGCAGCAAGTACCCGGATGTCCACCGTCCGTTCAAATGCCCGGCCATCAAGGTCATTGGCTTGCTCGCCGTCCTGAGCTGCGGCTATATCATGTACTATCTGTCGTCGGTGACCTGGGAGCGCTTCTGGATCTGGAGTGCGATTGGCCTGCTGATCTACTTCGTGTACGGCTACCGGCACAGCCGCGAGAATGCGAAAGCGGAAAAAGTGAAATAAACAGCCATATGATATAGTGCTAATATAAAAATAATGAAAGTTTTTTCGTAAGCCTTTCCATAAAAAGAAGTTATATATGCGATAAATAAGGATGTGCCGCCTTTCCGTAACAGGACAGGGCGGCGTTTCTTTATGCACGCGATTCCGGATGCAAGGCATGACTTTTGTGAAAATCCGTTTGTCTAATAGACAGAATCTTATTGTTGCATAAGCGAGACTTATATCAGAAAGTGCCAAAGTTTGTAAATCGGTTTCGTTTTGATGCGATAAGGCTTTTCTATAGTGTTTACAAGCATTCTTTCGCGGTGTATAATGAGAAAGAGCTCGCGGAGCCGCGCTTTCGTTATCCGCGGGGTTCGCATCTAGTTGTGTAAGGATTCCTGCCTCAGGCAGAATAATGTAAAAACCAAGAGGGGAGCAATTACCACATGAGCAAAAAGATGAAAACCATGGACGGCAACACAGCTGCCGCCTACGTCTCCTACGCCTTTACGGATGTGGCTGCGATCTATCCGATTACGCCGTCTTCGCCGATGGCGGAACATGTCGATGAGTTCGCGGCGCATGGCCGGAAGAACCTTTTCGGCCAGACGGTCCGTGTCATCGAGATGGAGTCCGAGGGCGGTGCGGCAGGCGCGGTCCACGGGTCGCTGCAGGCCGGCGCGCTGACGACGACCTACACGGCATCGCAGGGCTTCCTGCTGATGATTCCGAACCTCTACAAGGTCGCCGGCGAGCTGCTGCCGGGCGTATTCCACGTTTCGGCGCGCGCGCTCGCGGCTTCGAGCCTGAACATCTTCGGCGATCATCAGGACGTCATGGCAGCCCGCCAGACGGGCTGTGCGATGCTCGCTGAGGCGAGCGTGCAGGAGGTCATGGATCTCTCCGCGGTCGCGCATCTTGTCGCGATCAAGGGCCGCGTGCCGTTCATCAATTTCTTCGATGGTTTCCGCACGTCGCATGAGATCCAGAAGATTGAGACGATCGATTACGAAGACCTCGGCAGGATTCTCGACTGGGATGCTGTTAAGGCTTTCCGCCGCCGCGCGCTGAACCCGGATCATCCGGTCATCCGCGGCACGGCGCAGAACCCGGATATCTACTTCCAGGAGCGCGAGGCCGTCAACCCATATTATGAGGCAATCCCGCAGCTCGTCGAGGACGCGATGGCGGATCTCGCGAAGATTACGGGCCGCGAGCATCACCTGTTCGATTACTACGGCGCAAAGGAAGCGGACCGCGTGATTATCGCGATGGGTTCCGTCTGCCAGACGGCGCAGGAAGTCGCGGACTACCTCAACGCGAACGGCGAGAAGGTCGGCGTGCTGAACGTCCATCTCTATCGTCCGTTCTCCGTCGAGCATTTCCTGAAGCAGCTCCCGACGACGGTCAAGAAGGTGGCGGTGCTCGACCGCACGAAAGAGCCGGGCGCGCTTGGTGAGCCGCTCTACCTCGATGTGCGCGCAGCGTACTACAGCTCCGACCGCAAGCCGGTCATCGTCGGCGGCCGCTACGGCCTCGGCGGCAAGGACACGACACCGGATCAGATCTTCGCCGTCTACGAGGAACTCAAGAAGGACGCGCCGAAGGATGGCTTCACGATCGGCATCGAGGACAATGTCACGGAGACGAGCCTCACGCCGATCCATGGCGACGTCAACCTGACGCCGGCCGGGACGACGGCTTGCAAGTTCTGGGGCATGGGCTCCGATGGCACGGTTGGCGCGAACAAGAGCGCGATCAAGATCATCGGCGACAACACGGATATGTACGCGCAGGCTTACTTCGCCTATGACTCGAAGAAGTCGGGCGGCATCACGATGAGCCATCTGCGTTTCGGTAAGGATCCGATCACGAGCCCGTACCTCATCAATCAGGCAGACTTCATCAGCTGCTCGCAGCAGTCGTATGTGAACAACTACGACCTGCTCGCCGGCCTCAAGAAGGGCGGCACGTTCCTGCTAAATACGGTCTGGGACGATGCGGAGCTCTCCGAGCATCTGCCGGCTTCGATGAAACGCTATATCGCGGAGAACGACATCCAGTTCTATACGGTCAACGCCGTGAAAATCGCGGCAGACCTCGGCCTCGGCGGCCGCTTCAACATGGTCATGCAGTCCGCGTTCTTCAAGCTCACGAACATCATCCCGATTGATGAGGCTGTGAAGTACCTGAAAGACGCGGTCGTCACGGCGTATGGCCGCAAGGGCCAGAAGGTCGTCGACATGAACCACGGCGCCATCGACCAGGGCATCAACGCGCTGCACAAGGTCGCAGTTCCGTCTGACTGGAAGGAGGCGCAGGATGAGGCAAAGGCCAAGAAAGATGTTCCGGCCTTCATCGAGAAGATCCAGGAAGTCATGAACCGTCAGGAAGGCGACAAGCTGACGGTCGGCGACTTCAAGGGCATGGAAGACGGCACGTTCCCGCTCGGCGGCACGCAGTACGAGAAGCGCGGCACGGCCATCAGGGTTCCGGTCTGGGATGCCGAGAAGTGCATCGCCTGCAACCAGTGCTCGTTCGTCTGCCCGCACGCGGCAATCCGTCCGGTTCTGACGACCGACGAAGAGCTCGCGAAGGCGCCGGAGGGCTTCCCACATTTCGAGCCGCGCCAGTACAAGGGCCTGCATTTCACGATTGCAGTGTCGGACTTCGACTGCCTCGGCTGCGGCAACTGCGCGCAGGTCTGCCCAAAGCAGGCGCTCTCGATGGAGCCGCTTGACGATACGCGCCGCGCAGAGCAGTGTTGGTTCGACTATGGCGTAGACACGGAGAAAGTCACCGCGAAGAAGACCATGATGAAGAAGACGACGGTCATCGGCTCGCAGTTCGAGAAGCCGCTGTTCGAGTTCTCCGGCGCCTGCGCCGGCTGCGGCGAGACGCCGTACGCGAAGCTCATCACGCAACTGTTCGGTGACCGCATGATGGTCGCGAACGCGACGGGCTGCTCCTCCATCTGGGGCGCTTCGGCTCCGGCTATGCCGTACGTCAAGAACGCGCAGGGCCACGGCCCGGCATGGGCAAACTCCTTGTTCGAGGACAATGCGGAGTTCGGCCTCGGCATGATGCTCGGCACCAAGGCTGTCCGCAACCGTCTGCAGGCTGATGTCGACGCTGCCGTTGAGGCAGGCAAGGGCTCGGCAGAGCTGCAGGCTGTGCTCAAGGATTGGAGCGAGCATGTCGATGATGGCGAGGGCACGCGCGACCGCGCGGACAAGCTTACGGCGCTCCTCGAGGCCGAGAAGGGCAGCGACGAGCTCCTGAATAAGATCTACGAGGAGAAGGACTACTTCGTGAAGCGCTCCCAGTGGATCTTCGGCGGCGACGGCTGGGCTTACGATATCGGCTACGGCGGACTCGACCACGTGCTCGCATCCGGCGAGGACGTCAACGTGTTCGTCTTCGATACCGAGGTCTATTCGAATACGGGCGGCCAGGCATCGAAGGCAACGCCGGCGGCGGCTATCGCACAGTTCGCGGCATCCGGCAAGAAGACGAAGAAGAAGGATCTCGGCCGCATGGCGATGTCCTATGGCTACGTCTACGTCGCGCAGGTCGACATGGGCGCGGATCACAATCAGCTCATGAAGGCCATCACCGAGGCCGAGGCTTATCATGGCCCGTCCCTGATCATCGGCTACAGCCCGTGCATCAACCACGGCATCCGCAAGGGCATGGGCTGCTCCCAGCTCGAGGGCAAACTCGCGGTCGAGTGCGGCTATTGGGCGAACTACCGCTACAATCCGCAGCTCGTGGGTACGGATAAGAATCCGTTCAGCCTCGACTCCAAGGAACCGGATTTCTCGAAATTCCACGACTTCCTCATGGGCGAGACCCGCTACATCAGCCTGTCCCGTTCCTTCCCGGAGGCGGCCGAGGCGCTGTTCGAGAAGACCCAGCACGACGCTGAGGTTCGCTACAACACCTACAAGAAGCTCGCTGGCAAGGAATAATCACCCGGCGTGAATCGCATAAGAGAGCGGGGGCTCTGCAGGCCTAGATCTGCGGAGCCCCTGCTCTTTTTGATTGCATTTGACCTCCTTCCATGATAAACTGGATATAATATGGGTTAGAGGAGTTATTTTCAAGTTGAATAGAAAAGATAGACGTTATTTTTTCCGCGGATTGAGAGGCGCTGCCTTTGCTGCGGCTTTTGGCGCGTCAATGTTTCTTCCATTGATGCATGGGGAAGATATGGTGCTGGCTGAGTCTCTGGACGGACAGGGTCCGGAGCGGGTGCAGGAACAGGAAATCGAGGGGAAGCCGGCCTCCGGGGCGGTGTTCGGCTATCACCCGATGGCGCGCCCGGATATCCCGGGGCTCTACGTGTCGCCGGATGACACGATTCCGGAGCTCTCCGCACGCTCAGCCGTCGTGATGGATGCGGCGACGGGGCGCGTGCTCTACGAGCGGGATATGAAGACGCGGCGTTTCCCCGCGAGCACGACGAAGATCATGACGCTGATCATCGCGCTCGAGAACAGCAGCCCGGACGAAATCGTGCATATCGGGCCGCACGCCGCCGGTGCGGAGGGCTCGACGCTCTGGCTGCAGGAGGGTGACGCAATCCCGATGGACGAGCTCCTGACGGGCATGATGATGCGTTCCGGCAACGACGCGACGATTGCCGTGGCGGAGCATATCGCCGGATCGGTCGATGCTTTCGCGAAGATGATGACGGAGAAGGCAAAGGAGATCGGCGCGGAGGACACCTCGTTCGTGAATTCAAGCGGGCTGCCGGACGAGAACCATTACACGACGGCTTACGACCTCGCGCTGATTGCGAGCTACGGTTACCGCGAGGTGCCGCACTTCGAGGAGATCGTCTCGACGAAGGAGATTGAGTACCCGTGGGTCAAGGACGAGACGAAGCATCTGCGCAACGAGAATCAGATGCTCTGGCTCTACCGCGGAGGAAATGGCGTCAAGACCGGCTATACGGAGGCGGCGGGCCGCTGCCTCGTGTCTGGGGCGAAGCAGAATGGACTGCAGCTTGTCTCGGTAGTCCTCGATTCGACCTATATGTGGAACGATTCGATTGCTCTGCTCGACTACGGTTTCCAGCATGTCAAGGCGCATACGCTCTGCAAGGCCGGCGACACGGTCGCGAGCATTCCCGTGCGCAAGGCCAGGGGCGGTTCGGTGCCCGCCGTCGCGGCATCGGATGTGACCGTCCCGCTGCAGGATGGCGAGAAGGGAAAGGACTACGAGAAGCATATCGAGACGCCGAAGAACCTGCAGGCGCCGGTCAAGGCCGGCGACGTGGTCGGCAAGCTCGTCCTTACGTATAAAGGAAAGCCATGCTATTCGACGGATCTGATCGCGTCCCGTGATGTCGAGGAGAAGTCGTTGTTCCGGACGGTCTGGCAGGCCTTGCAGGATATCGGAAAGGGTTGGCTCTGATGGAAGGACGGGCATCTGGCGGGCCGGAGCGCCTGCAGAAAATCCTGAGCCGTGCGGGCATCGCCTCGCGCCGCGGCGCAGAGGCGATGATAAAGGCGGGCCGCGTGACCGTCGATGGTCAGGTCGTGACCGAGCTCGGCACGAAGGTCGATCCGGCAGAGGTTCGCATCGCGGTGGACGGCAAAGCCATCGGGGGGCCGGAGCGGCAGGTCTATTTCCTGCTGAACAAGCCGAAGGGATATCTTTCGACGGCACGCGACGACCGCGGCCGGAAGACCGTGCTCGACCTGTTCCCAGAGGTCCGCGAGCGGATCTATCCGGTCGGACGCCTCGACTACGACACCGAGGGGCTGCTCCTGCTCACGAATGACGGGGCACTCATGAACGGGCTGCTTCACCCGCGCTATGAGGTCGAGAAAACCTATGTGGCAAAGGTTCGGGGGCCAGTGGATGAAGGCCGCCTCGAACAGATGCGGAAAGGGCTCGAGCTGGAGGATGGCAGGACAGCTCCCGCGGAAGTCCGGAAACTCGGGGATGATGGGCATGACACGCACCGCGTCGAGGTCAGAATCCACGAGGGGCGAAACCGGCAGGTGCGCCGGATGTTCGCGGCCATCGGCTGCGAGGTGCTGGCGCTGCGGCGCGTGCGCTTTTCTTTCCTCGACCTGCACGGGGTGAAGACGGGGACGCACCGGGCCCTGACGGGAGAAGAAATCCGGAGACTTTATGAAATAGCTGGAGGTCAGCAGGATGAGCGGACAGGACGGTAAACCGGAGATCACCGTGATCGGCGGCGGCCCGGGCGGCATGATGGCGGCCATCGCGGCTGCCGAGCAGGGCGGCGCGGTCACGCTTTTCGAGAAGATGAAGCAGCCGGGGCGGAAGATGCGCATCACCGGCAAGGGCCGCTGCAACATCACGAATGCGGCGGATGTGCCGGAGATTCTGCGGCATATCCCCGGGAACGGGGCATTCCTGAACAGCTCGATGCGCGCGTTCGACAACCGCGATGTCATCGGTTTCTTCGAGGAAAACGGCGTGCCGACGAAGGTCGAGCGCGGGCAGCGCGTGTTCCCCGAGAGCGATAAGGCACAGGACTGCGTCGACGCGATGGTGCAGCGCATGCACGAGCTCGGCGTCACGGTCGTATGCGAGAAGCCGGTGCGCGACATCCTGACCGAATCCGGCCATGCAGCCGGCGTGCGCTGCGAGGATGGCAGTATCCATAGGGCAGATGCCGTAATCCTCGCGGTGGGCGGTGCGTCCTATCCCGGCACGGGATCGACGGGTGACGGTTTCCGCATGGCGAAGGCACTCGGGCATACGGTGGAGAAAATCCTGCCTTCGCTCGTGCCGCTCGTCACGGAGGAGACCTGGGTCAAAGATGTCCAGGGCCTTTCCCTGCGCAATGTCCGCGCGGAGCTGGTGGTCGACGGGGAGAAGCGGATTGCGGCACCGGGCAGCGAGATGCTCTTCACGCATTTCGGCGTGTCGGGCCCGATCGTGCTTTCGATGAGCCGTGAGGCCGCGCGCCTGCTCGATGAAGGGCATTTCGTCGAACTTGAGATTGATCTGAAGCCGGGCCTGACGCCGGAGAAGCTCGACGCGCGGATCCAGCGCGATTTCGAGAAATACCAGCGCAAGCAGCTCGGCAATGCGCTTGTCGACCTGCTGCCGCACAAGCTGATCCCGGTCGTGCTCGACAGCGCCTACCTGCAGCCGGAGACCCCGGTGAACCAGGTGACGGCAGAGGAACGGCACCGCCTCGGCGATACGCTGAAGCATCTGTGCCTGACGATCACCGGGACGCGGCCGATTGCCGAGGCCATCGTGACGGCGGGCGGCGTTTCCGTAAAGGAAATCAATCCGAAGACCATGGAATCAAAGATTGTGCCGGGGCTCTATTTCGCCGGGGAAGTCACCGATGTCGACGGCTTCACGGGCGGATACAATCTGCAGGCGTCGTTCTCGATGGGGCACGCCGCCGGGCAGTGGAGCGTCTGGCAGAGCGGCGAATAACGAGGAGGAAATGCGTATGGCAGAGGAAAAAGAAACGATGATCCGGCCTGCAGAGGGCGGACTGCACGGCGAGGTGGAGATCCCGGGAGATAAATCGATCTCGCATCGGAGCGTCATGCTGTCGAGCCTCGCGGACACGCCCGTGCGGATCCACCATTTCCTGCCGGGGCAGGACTGCCTGTCGACCGCGGCCTGCTTCCGTGCGATGGGGGCGGAAATCACCTTCCACAACGCGGAGAAGACGGAGCTCACGGTGAAGGGGAATGGCCTGCGCGGCCTGACGGAGCCGGGGAATATCCTCGATGCCGGCAACTCCGGCACGACGCTCCGCCTGATGCTCGGGCTCATGAGCGCGCAGCCGTTCTGCGCGGCTTTCACGGGGGATGATTCCCTGCGTGAGCGCCCGATGGGCCGCGTCGTGAAGCCGCTCTCGAGGATGGGAGCGCGGATCTACGGGCGTGCAGGCAATGCGAAGCTGCCGCTCATGACGGTTCCCGCGGACGGCGGCCTGCATGGCATGACCTATGAGAGCCCGGTCGCGAGCGCACAGGTGAAGTCATCCATCCTGCTCGCGGGCATGTATGCGGAGGGCAGCACGACGGTCGTCGAGCCCGTGACCTCCCGCGACCATACGGAGCGCATGCTCGAGGCGTTCGGCGTGCATACGGAAAAGGAAGGGACGGCCGTGACGATTCATCCGGTCGACCATTTCACAGCACCAGCCGATATCGACGTGCCGGGGGATATCAGCTCGGCCGCGTATTGGCTCGCCGCCGGGAGCATCGTGCCGGGCAGCAATATCCTGCTGCGCCATGTCGGCATCAATCCGACGCGCACGGGCATGATTGATGTGCTGCAAGCGATGGGTGCGGATCTCACTATCTCGAACCGGCGTGTGAGCGGCGGCGAGGAAGCCGCAGACATCCGCGTGCGCGCGGCGAAGCTGCACGGCACGGAATTCGGCGCGGACATCATGCCGCGGCTCATCGATGAGATCCCGGCCATCGCGGCCGCGGCGCTGTTCGCCGATGGCGACACCGTGATCACGGGCGCCGGCGAGCTCCGCGTAAAGGAGACCGACCGACTGCAGGCCATCGAGGATCAGTGGAACGCCATCGCACCGGGCTCGGTGGAGGGCAGTGCGGACGGGCTCGTCATCCACGGCGGCGTGCCGGTGCAGGCCGGACGCGTGGAATCCTACGACGATCACCGCATGGCGATGTCGCTCGCCATCGTCGGGCTCGCGGGCCAGAGCGTCTCCATCGTGAATGGCGGCTGCGTCAAGATATCGTATCCGGATTTCTACGATACGCTGGATCTGCTGCAGAACTGATGGCGAGGCGAATGCCCTCGCCCTTTCCGTTGATGAGCATCTGAGAGTTATGGGAGGAATTTTCATTGGAAAAGAAACTTGTCGTCGCGATTGACGGCCCTGCCGGCGCGGGGAAGAGCACGGTGGCGCAGCTTGCCGCGAAGAAGCTCGGCTACACCTATATCGATACGGGCGCGATGTACCGTGCCGTGGCCTGGCTGACCCTGCAGCAAAAGAAACCGGTCAGCGACGAGCTGATCCTGTCGGTGCTGCCGGGGATCGACGTCGACCTCTGCTATGCGGCTGGCAAGACAGCGGTATCCGTGAACGGGACAGATGTCACAAAGGAAATCCGCACGCCGGAGGTCAGCAAGATCGTCTCACAGGTCGCGCGGCTCGGCCCGGTACGCGAGAAGATGGTGGAGCTGCAGCGTAAGATGGCCGCGCGCGGCGGCGTCCTGATGGACGGCCGCGACATCGCGACAGCCGTCCTGCCGGATGCGGATGTCAAAATCTTCCTGACCGCCTCAATCGAGGAGCGCGCACAGCGCCGCTGGAAAGAGATGCAGGAGAAGGGGTATTCCATGAGCCTAGAGGATCTGCAGAAGGATATCGCGGCGCGCGACAAGGCGGACATGGAGCGCGAGATCTCGCCGCTCCGCCAGGCAGAGGATGCCGTCCTGCTCGATACGACCGGACTCTCCATCGACGAGGTCGTCGACCGGATTCTCGCGCTCTGCGCCTGAGGAGGCAGCTATGCTTTACAATTTCTTGAAGATCCTGTTCCAGATCCTGTTCCGCATCGTGTTCCGCGCGTCGGTCGAGGGCAGGGAGAATATCCCGAAGGACGGGCGCCTGATCCTCGCGGCGAACCACATGAGCGATGCCGATCCGCCGCTCATCGGCTGCTTCTTCACGCGTCCGGTCTGCTATATGGCGAAGGAAGAGCTGTTCCAGATACCAGTCATCGGCTTCATCATCCGCCATTGCTATTCCTTCCCGGTCCACCGCGGCGCGGCAGACCGCGCGGCCATCAAGACGGCGGTCACCATCCTGAAGCAGGATCTGGTGCTCGGCATCTTCCCGGAGGGAACGCGCGCGAAAAACGGGCGCATGCACAAGGCGGAGGCCGGCGTCGGCCTGATCGCGGCGATGACCGGCGCACCGGTCCTGCCCACGGCCATCGTCGGGACGGACAAGATCTTCGCAAACGGTGGCTTCCTGCCGAAACTCCGCGTCATCTACGGCAAGCCGATGAAATTCACCGGCAACCGCAAGGACAAAGAAGAACTCGAGGCGTTCTCGCAGTCCATCCTGGACGAAATCGCGAGGATGCGGGCACCGTATGTGCAGGGATAATCGGGAATAATCCTATCAATAATAAAGATGAATTGAAGCGCTCCTTCCATCGTCAAATAGATGGGAGGAGCGTTGCTTTTTGCGAAGAATCTAAAGATAGTTAAGACTTTCAATAAAGAATCGAAGAAATTAGTCCGGAATGCTCTTTCTTTTTTCGTTATGTTATGATAAACTATAGATATAGAAACCGTTTTACATAACCGTTAAACGTCGACAGATTAATGGTTAACCGGATAGAACGAAAAGGGAGAGTCAAAACGATGCGGAAATTTCAGAATGAGCAGCGGGATATCGATGCTTTGCCGGAAGCGTACAAGAGCTTTTTCTACGCGATTGGCAAGGAGATACCCGATGAGCGGATTATCACGGATCCGGTGCGGAATTTTGCGTTCGGCGAGGATGCCAGCCTGTACCGTATCACGCCGAAGATTGTCGTCAAGGCGCGGCAGACGGCGGATGTTTCGCTGATTCTCAAAGAGGCGGCGAAGGCCCACATTCCGGTGACGTTCCGGGCGGCTGGCACGAGCCTATGCGGACAGGCACTGACGGACTCCGTGCTCGTGCTGATCACGGACGACTGGCAGGGCTACAAGATCGAGGACGAAGGCAGCAAAATCACGCTGCAGCCGGGCGTCCTCGGCTCGCATGCCAACCTGTACCTGAAGAAGTACTGGCGCAAGATCGGGCCGGATCCTGCATCCATCAAGCACGCGCTGATTGGCGGCATCGCGGCGAACAACGCGAGCGGCATGTGCTGCGGCACATCCGACAACAGCTACAAGACCGTGCTCGATATGAAGCTCGTGTTCGCGGACGGTTCGATGCTGGACACGGCCGACAAAGAGGCGTGGGTGGCATGGTCCGCCGCGCATCCGGAGATCATCGAGACGCTCACGAGCATCCGCGATGAGGTCGCGAGCGATGAGGAACTGCGCGAGCTCATCGCGCATAAATTCAAGATCAAGAATACGACGGGCTACAGCCTGAATGCGTTCGTGGATTACAAGGATCCGATCGATATCCTGAAGCACGTGCTGATCGGCTCTGAGGGCACGCTCGCGATGATTGCGGAGATCACATACCGCACGGTCGTCGAGGCGAAGTACAAGGCGTCGGCCATGCTGTTCTTCCCGTCGATGCGCGTGGCCTGCCAGGCGATCCATGAGCTCTACCGTCCGCTCGTCGCGGCGGCGGAGATGCTCGACCGCGTATCCCTGCGCTCCGTCGAGGACTGGCCGGAAATCCCGGACTACTACAAGGAGTTCCCCGAGGGTGTCGCGGCTATCCTGACCGAATGCCGGGCCGATACGAAGGAGGAGCTGCAGGAAAAGGTTGAGAAAGTCAAGGAAATCATGAAGGGCTTCGAGCTCGTGCGCCCGATTTATTTCACCGATAATCCGGATGAATACAATATGTACTGGCAGGTCCGCGCGGGCATCTTCCCGGCGGTCGGCGGCGTCCGCGAGCTCGGCACGACGGTCATCATCGAGGATATCGCGTTCCAGCACGACAATCTGGCTGACGCAGTCATGGATCTGCGCGAGCTCATGGATAAGCACGGTTACGGCGACGGCATCATCTACGGGCACGTGCTCGACGGCAACGTCCATTTCGTCATCACGCAGCGGTTCCAGACGGAGGAAGAGGAGAAGCACTATCAGGTATTCCTCGAGGATGTCTGCCACATGGTCACGGATAAGTATCATGGCTCTCTGAAGGCCGAGCACGGCACAGGCCGCAATATGGCGCCGTTTGTCGAGCAGGAATGGGGCAAGAAAGCCTACAGCCTCATGAAGCGCATCAAGAAGGCATTCGATCCCCAGACCATCTTGAACCCGGATGTCATCATCACGGAAAACGGCCTCGTGTTCATGGAGAACATCAAGCGCATGTACCCGGTGCATGAGATTGTTGACCGCTGCATGGAATGCGGCTACTGCGAGGTCGACTGCCCGTCCCGCAACCTGACGTTCACGCCGCGCCAGCGCACGGCCATCCAGCGCGAGATCTCGCGTCTGCGTACGACCGGCGAGAACCCGGCGATGCTCAAGCGTTTCGAGGAGGAGTACAGGTATTACGGCGAGGAGACCTGCGCGGTCGACGGGCTCTGCATGGTGAACTGCCCGCTCTCCATCAATACCGGTGACTTCACGCGGCAGCTTCGCGCGGCGCAGGCAACGGACGGCCTGAAGAATGGCGCGGATTTCGCCGCTGATCATTTCGCGGGCGTCTCCTGCATGACGCGCGTCGGCCTTGACGGACTCAGCCTCGCGCAAAGCATCGTCGGCAAAGGCTTCATCTCCTGGGTCGATCAGAAGCTCCGCGATGTCAGCGGCGGCAAGTTCCTGTACTGGACGGAGTGGATGCCGAAGGGCGGCCATCTGCCGCAGCTCGCCGCACCGACGCAGCTGGATACGGAGAAGCCGAAGGTCGTCTATTTCCCGAGTTGCACGACGCGCATGATGGGCGTCGCGAAGGGTGACCACGACAAGCGGCACCTGTCCTATGTCATGATCCAGTTGCTCGAGCGCGCAGGCTATGAAGTCATCCTGCCGAAAGACCTTAAGAAATACTGCTGCGGCATGCCGTTTGAGAGCATGGGGCTCTTCAAGGCCGCGGACAAACTGTCGGATCAGCTTGAGGGCGCCCTGCTCGAGGCGAGCAGCGACGGGCAGTATCCGATCCTCTGCGATATGAGCCCGTGCACCTACCGCATGCAGCATAAGATGGGCGACAAGCTTCACATCTACGATACGGTCGCGTTCATCCACGACTTCCTGCTCGACAAGCTCACAATCCACAAGGTCGACCGCACAATCATGGTGCATGTGACCTGCTCGGCGGTCAAGATGGGCCTGATGAAGCAGTTCAAGGAAATCGCGGAGAAATGCGCGACGAAGGTCGTAATCCCGGAAAAGGTCGCTTGCTGCGGCTTCGCTGGGGACAAGGGCTTCACGAATCCGGAGCTCAACGCGTCGGCGCTCAAGCACCTGAACGAGGCTATCCCAGAGGGCTGCGAGTATGGGTACTCGAACAGCCGCACCTGCGAGATTGGTCTTTCCGCGAAGAGCGGCTTCTCCTATCAGTCTATCGCTTACCTTGTCGAGGAATGCTCGCGCCTGCAGGCATGAGCATTCGCGCGGGAAAAGCAGAAAAATCACGTGGATTTACGAGATAATGCGCGTGATTCTATCGAAAAACATTGACAGAGGCGGATGTATGCCGTATAATAGCCGTGTTTAGTAAGCATATTTTTCGTTTGTGCTTATGGGAAAAACGGATACGAAAGGAGCCAACAATTATTATGGCAACAAAAGAAGTAATCAGCAAATCCGCACTCGTAGACAAGGTAGCCGAGAAGGCAGCCGTCAGCAAGAAAGAGGCTAAGGCAGTTGTCGAGGCTATGCTCGAGACTGTCGTTGAGTCGGTGAAAAGCGACGCAGAGGTTCGCCTGATCGGCTTCGGTACGTTCAAGAAGGCACATCGCAACGCGCGCACGGGCCGCAACCCGCAGACGGGTGAGACGATCCAGATCGCTGCTAGCGACAGCCTCGCTTTCAAATCCAGCGTTAAGTACTGATTGCGAAATCGGACATACAGAAAATAAAGACGCAGCACCGTTTCCCGGTCTATCCGGGCGGCGCTGCGTTTTCTTTTCCGTCAGAAGCAGGAAGGGCGCTGCAGAGCAGCGAATAGAATCGGTATGGGGATGACAGATTGACAAGGTGGTGGAATATGCAGGGGAATCGTTTGACGCGTCTTGTCTTGTTTATCGGGGTACTGTGCAGCTTTGCGTTGATGGCGGCAGGACAGCGTGCTGAGGCTGCGGTCACGGAGAAAACCGTCCGGCTCGGCTTCAGCCTCGAAGATAATTTCATGATGGAGAAGGGAGGCCGCTTCCTCGGCTTTTCGTATGATTATGCGCGGCTCGTGGCGGAGTATGCGAACTGGAATTACGTCTACGTCTACGGCAATAAAGAGAAGTTGCTCGAAAAGTTCCTGCAAGGGGAAATCGACGTGATGCCGGATATTTCGTATACCGAGGCGCGCTCGGGGCAGATGCTGTTCCCGCGACTTCCGATGAACACGGAGGAGTACTACATCTTCGTGCCGGATGACGAACGCTACGCAGGGCGGACGCTGAGTCTCAGCAACTTGACCATCGGCGTCAACAGCAGCATGCGGATCAACGAGGTGCTGAAGGACTGGGCAGAGAAAGAAGGCCTGTCGTTGCAGCTGAAATATTATCCCAGCGATGCGGAGCGCCTGCGCGCTTATCAGGATGGAGAGACGGATGCGACCGCCGCGATGGGCATGCACGTGAACCGGGGAAGCGACGGACGGGCGGTTGCGCGGTTCGGTGTGACGGCATCCTACATGGCGGTCTCGAAGAACCGCCCGGATCTGCTCAAAGACCTCGATGAGGCACAGTGGGCGATCTACAGCTATTCGCCGCATTTCATTGCAGACCTCTCGGATCGCTATTTCCAGAATTCGGAGATCTGGCATACGGTCATGCCGGATGAGCGGCGCTGGCTGGACAGTCATCCGGTCATCCGCGTCGGCTATATGCGGGATATGCCTCCCTTCACGTTCGAAGATGCGAAGACAAAGGAACTGCAGGGCGTCTTTGTAGAGTTGCTGCAAGATATCCTTGGCTATTTCAAGCTGGATAATCAGCTCCAATACGTCGGATATGACAGCTATCAATCTATGATGGATGATCTGCAGAGCGGCGTCATCGATATCGGCATCCCGGTCGATGATGATTTCTGGCGTTCGGAAACGCATGGAGTCCTGCAGACGACCAACGTCATGAATCTGCAGCTCTACATGGTCATGCGCAGCGGCGCTCACTTCGCGGAGCAGACGAGGCTCGGCATCCAGAGATACGAATCCGGCAAAAAAATCTATGAGAACGATGCCTACCCGCGGAATCCGCATATCATCTGCGGGAGCCTTGCCGAGCAGGTGAAGGCGCTGAAAGAGCACCGTGTCGATGCCGTCCTGATGGATTATCCTTCGTATCAGGTCTGGATCGGGACGAATGGGGGGTATCAGGCGTGGCCGCTGCCGCCGGATATGGAGAAGATGGCGCTGAGCATCGGCCTGAGCGAGCAGAGCAGGCCCATGCTGCGCCTGCTCAACCACGGAATCACGGCACTGGGCGATGATGCGGTCCGCGTATCCATCTACCGCAACACGGAAAAGGCGCGCGAGGCGTCGAAGACGTGGATGGATGTCCTTAGAAAATACGCTCTGCCGCTCACGCTCGCGGCACTCGTCGTCGTTCTGCTGTTCGCATTGCTGATCTGGCGGAACCGCACGATGTATCACCGGGTCGCTGCACAGCTCGAACTTCGCGTGAACCGGCAGAAAAAGGCTTTGATCCGGCAGAATGCGCGGCTCGAGACCTTGCTTCAGACAGCGGAGAATCAGCGGCAGAAGGCGGATGAGGCAGCGGTGCAGGCCGAGGCCGCGAGCCGCGCGAAATCCTCGTTCCTCTCGAGCATGTCGCACGACATCCGCACGCCGATGAACGCCATCCTCGGATTCACGCATCTCGCGCAGGAGCATCCGGAAGACGTGGAGAAGGTAAAGGCATACCTCGACCATATTTCGGTCTCCAGCTCGTATTTGCTCGAACTCATCAATGAGATTCTTGATATGAGCCGCATCAAGAGCGGCAAATACGAGATACGGAATGCGCGCGGGAACCTGACGGAGTGGCTGAATCAATTGCACGATGTCGTCTGTCTGGATGCACGCGAACACAAACGGAATCTGGATTTTGAAAAGAGCGTCGCACACGATTGGGTCATCTGCGACTGGATGCATCTCGGGCGCGTGATACAGAACTGCCTTTCCAACGCGCTGAAATACACGGAGGCGGGCGGCCATGTCCGGCTGACCATCGAGGAGCAGCCGTCGGAGAAGGAAGGCTGCGGCCGATATACCTTTCAGGTCGCTGATGACGGCATCGGCATGAGCCCGGAATTCCTCGCAAAGGTGTTCGAGCCGTTCTCGAGGGAGCGCACGACCACGGTCAGCCGGATCCAGGGCACGGGCCTGGGCATGAGCATCGCAAAGTCCATCGTGGACGCGATGGGCGGCACGATGATGGCGGAGAGCGAGCAGGGAAAGGGGACGACCTTCCGCATCAGTCTCGACCTCAAGACGTCTGAAGGGCCGCATGTCGAAGAGACTCTGCATGAGACACTGGATAAAGCAGAGACAACACCCGGCCGGCAGCCAGAACATGCCGCGCCGCCGAATCTTTCCGGGAAGCATATCCTCTATGCAGAGGACAACGAACTGAACCGGGAAATTCTCGAAGCGATGCTCGAAGAAACGGGCGTTGCCCTCTACGCCGCCGAAAATGGGAAAGAAGCGGTGGATCTTTTCGAGCAGCATCCGGAAACCGACCTGATCCTGATGGACGTGCAGATGCCGGTCATGGACGGGCTCGAAGCAGCGCGGACCATCCGTGCGCTGCCGATGGAGCGCGCAAAGCAGGTGCCAATCCTCGCGATGACGGCGAACGCATTTGAGGAAGATCGGCAGCGCGCGTTCGCAAGCGGCATGAACGACTTCATCGCGAAGCCGATGGGCATGCCGATCCTGCTGCAGAAACTGCGGATATATCTGAAGGACGGCTGCTAGCGGCACTTAACCAGAAATTTTCTTTTTCAGAAAGAAAATTTCACGAAAGTTGCCGGAAAGTGCTTGCAAAGACGGGAAAACTCATGCTATACTAGTTGTTAGATTGCATAGGAGGGCAGATTCATACCTTCCTTGCGATGAAAACCATAAGGTGGGAAAAGCTTGGAAGTCATATTGGCAGACTATCTTGGATTCTGCTACGGCGTCAAGCGGGCCATAAAATTGGCGCGGGAGCACGCGTCCCCGGATGGTGACGCAAATACGCTCGGCCCCATCATCCATAACCCGCAGATGGTCGAGCGCCTGAAAAAGGAGGGCATCAGAACCGTCGATGATGTGGAGGATATGGATAAAGGCACGCTGATCATCCGCTCGCATGGCGTCGGGCCGGAGACCTATGAGGCCGTCCGGCAGCGCGGACTCGAGCTCGTCGATGCGACCTGTCCGCATGTCCGGAAAGCGCAGCTTTCCGCGAAGACGCTCTCCGACGATGGCTATCATGTCATCATCATCGGAGAGAAGGAGCATCCGGAGGTTCAGAGCATCTACAAATGGATCAGCGGAACCGCAGAGGTCATCGAGACCGTCGAGGAAGCGAAAGCACTGAAGACCTATGCACGGCTCGGCATCGTGAGCCAGACGACATTCTCTGGCAAGATGTTCCAGAGGATTGTCGGGGAACTGCTCGAGAAGTCGCGCGATATCCGCATCCTGCGCACTATCTGCACGGCGACGGATCAGCGGCAGGCAGCCGCTGTAGATCTCGCTTCGAAGGTTGACCTGATGCTGGTCATCGGCGGAAAGAACAGCGCAAATACGACGCGGCTCGCGGAACTTTGCGCGAAGCGATGTAAGACTTATCACATCGAGACTGCGGCGGAGCTGCAGGACGAATGGTTTGATAAAATTGATAAAATTGGTATTACAGCCGGTGCCTCAACGCCTGACTGGATTATCAAGGAGGTATATAAAAAGTGTCAGAACAGATGAATATGGAAGAATTGCTTGCTCAGGAGAACCTGCCGGACATTCACGAGCATGAGGTTGTCAAGGGTAAAGTTATTCAGGTTTCCCGCGATGAGGCATATGTCGATATCGGCTACAAGCAGGAAATTGCAATCCCGAAGCGCGAGCTCGCTTACCCGACGCCGGAGTCCGCAGAGGATGTCGTCAAAGTCGGCGATGTCATCGACGT
This sequence comes from Selenomonadaceae bacterium, assembly GCA_036733925.1. Taxonomy (GTDB): domain Bacteria; phylum Bacillota; class Negativicutes; order Selenomonadales; family Selenomonadaceae; genus UBA2897. The sequence goes on from DAIMZO010000010.1 coordinate 35,844, forward strand.
CTACATCCAGTCGCTCGGCGGCGACAACGGCGGCGCGCTCTCGAAGGTAAAGGCTGACCGCATGGCAGCATGGGGCGTCCTCCAGCAGAAGCAGGAGAACGACGAGACGGTCGAGGCGAAGGTTACGCAGGTCGTCAAGGGCGGTCTCGTGGCTTCCGTCGAGGGCCTCCGTGGCTTCATCCCGGCTTCGCAGATGGAGCTTCACTTTGTCAAAGACCTCAGCGTCTATGTCGGCCAGACGGTCAACTGCAAGATCATCGAAATCGATGTGCATAAGCAGCGCCTCGTCCTTTCCCGCCGTCAGATCCTCGAGGCTGAGCGCGAAGAGCGTGAGGAAGAGGTATTCTCGACGCTCGAGGCTGGCACGATTGTCAAGGGCGTTGTCAAGCGCATCGTCGATTACGGTGCTTTCATCGATATCGGCGGCGTAGACGGTCTCGCACATATCTCCGACCTCGCTTGGCACCGCGTCAAGCATCCGTCCGACGTTCTTCAGGTCGGACAGGAGCTCGATGTCTATGTCAAGAACGTCGACAAAGAGAACAAGCGCATCTCGCTGTCCGTCAAGGATACGACGCGCGATCCGTGGTTCGATTATGCCGAGAAGTACGAGGAAGGCCAAATCATCACGGGCAAGATCATCAAGCTGACGGATTTCGGCGCATTCATGGAGATTGAGCCGGGCTTCGATGGCCTGATTCCGATGGGCGAACTCGCAGACCATCGCATCGAGCGTGCGGATGAGGCGGTTCATACGGGCGATGAGGTCACGGTCAAGATCCTCCGCATCGATATGAAGCGTAAACGCATTTCCCTTTCGATGACGAAGGCAAAATAATTCCGATATAGCTGGGATCAAAATAAGATATCGTGGGAAAGGAGTGATGGAAACGTCACTCCTTTCTTGTGTCTGCCTGATGCGCGGTTCTGTGCTATAATGAAAGGGTATGGATGAATAGGTGGTGAAAGTACATGGGACGACAGTATCCCGGGAAGATTCTGCGCGTGTATCCCGGAAGCCTCGCGGAGGAACTCGAACTCCAGCCCGGAGATAAGATCCTGTCCATCAATGGGCAGAATCTGCGCGATATCATCGACGTGAGCTTTGCGATGGCCGACGAGGAGATCAATCTGCTCGTTGAGCACCCGGATGGCGAGCAGGAGATGATTTCGTTCGACAAGGATACGGATGAGGAGCTCGGCGTCGAGTTCGAGAGCGCGGTTTTCAATGGGATCCGCCGCTGCGCGAACCACTGCTATTTCTGCTTCGTCGATATGATAGCGCCGGATATGCGCTCGAGCCTGTCCATCAAAGATGACGATTACCGTTTGAGCTTCCTCTACGGGAATTTCGTCACGATGACGAATATGGGGCCGGCGGATTTCGACCGGATTAAACGCTTCCATCTGTCGCCGCTCTACGTGTCTATCCAGTGCATGGATCCGGTGCTTCGCGCGCAGATGCTCCGATGCAAGGCCGCGAAGAACATCGCTTCGCAGCTCGACCAGCTTGAGGCCGCGGACTGCGACTACCATACTCAGGTCGTGCTCTGCGCGGGACTGAACGATGGCAGATACCTCGAGCAGACCATCCGTGAGGTCATCGCGCGCCGCCCGCATGCGCTGTCGATGGCGGTCGTGCCGGTCGGACTGACGAAATTCCGTACAGATCCCTTCCCGTTGCATCAATTCGATCACGATGGGGCGGAACGCGTCATCGAGGAAGCGGAGAAATGGCAGCGGAAAATGCAGCAGGAGACGGGGCGCACGTTCCTGTACCTCAGCGATGAGTTCTATTTCCTCGCGGGCCGCGAAGTGCCGGATTCCTCGTTCTACGATGGCTTCCCGCAGCTCGATAACGGCATCGGGCTCACGCGCAATTTCATCAACGACTGGGAGAGGACGCCGGAGGGGACGGAGCCCTATGACGAGCCAGTCTATCTCGATGTCGTGACGGGAACGTCGGTCGCTCCCGTCATAGAAAAGCTGGCCGCGTCCGTGCAGAAAAAGAATCTGCACGTGCGCGTCGTGCCGGTCGAGAACGACTGGTTCGGTCACATGGTCAATGTCTCGGGACTTCTTACTGGGCACGATATCATGAAGAAGCTCCAGTCGATGGACGGCCCCCGCACGGGGATCCTGCTGCCGGAGTCCGCCCTGCGTTCGGGCGAGGATATCTTCCTCGATGACATGAACCTGACGGACTTCATGGAGAAATTCCCCGAAGCGCGCGTGGAACCGGTGCAGAGCGGCAGTGATTACCGGCGGGCGCTGACGGACTGGACGCATTACCACAAGAACCGCCAGCAGGAATCCGCCTATACCTGGCAGAGCAATGCGGGCTATACGAAGAATATTTCTTACTGATGAACGATAAACAGAGGATTCGAAAAGAGGAGGAGATCCTATCATGAGCAAACCGATTGTCGCGATCGTCGGGCGCCCGAATGTCGGGAAGTCGACGCTGTTCAACCAGATCGGCAAGCGCCGCGTCTCGATCGTCGATGACATGCCGGGCGTGACGCGCGACCGCATCTACATGGACGCGGAATGGCTGAACCAGCCGTTCACGATGATCGATACCGGCGGCATCGAGCTCGATGAGAGCAATCATATTCTGAAATCCATGCGCGACCAGGCCCAGATTGCAATGGAGGAAGCGGACGTCATCCTGTTCCTCGTCGACGGGCGCGCGGGCCTCACGTCGGCGGACGAGGAGATTGCGAAGATTCTGCGGCACGCGAAGAAACCGGTCGTGCTCGCGGTCAACAAGATCGACAGCCCGAAACAGGAAATGGATATCTACGAGTTCTACCAGCTCGGGCTCGGCGAGCCGCATCCGCTCTCCGCATCGAACGCCATGCACCTCGGTGACTTGCTCGACGCGGTCGCTGCAGAGTTCCCGGAGGGCGATGCCGGGGAGAAGGATGAGGACGAGATCGCGATTGCGGTCATCGGGCGGCCGAACGTCGGCAAATCGTCGATCGTCAACAAGATCCTCGGCGAGGATCGCGTCATCGTCAGCGACGTCCCGGGAACGACGCGTGACGCAATCGATACGCATTTCGTCAAGGACGGGCAGAAATATCTGCTGATTGATACGGCGGGCATGCGCCGCAAGGGCAAGATCGACGAGCCGGTCGAGCGCTACAGCGTCATGCGCTCCCTGCGCGCGATTGACCGCGCGGACGTCGTGCTCATGATGATCAACGCCTACGAGGGAATCACCGACCAGGACAAGCGCATCGCGGGATACGCGCATGAGGCCGGCAAGGCGTCGGTCATCGTCGTGAACAAATGGGATATCTACCCGGACAAGGATGATAAGTCCACGCTGCGCTTCACCGATGAGCTGCGTGAGCAGCTCGGCTTCCTGCAATACGCGCCGGTCGTCTATACCTCGGCGCTGACGGGGCAGCGCGTGCCGCGCGTGACAGAGCTCGTCAAGTACGTCGCGGACCAGCAGATGATGCGCATCAAGACGAGCCTCCTCAACGAGCTCGTACGCGATGCCGTCTCGGTCAACCCGCCGCCGATGCACCGCGGCCGCCAGCTCAAAATCCTGTTCATGACACAGGCCGACGTGCACCCGCCGAAATTCATCATCTTCGTCAATGATCCGAAGCTCATGCATTTCTCGTATCTGCGCTTCCTTGAGAACAAGCTGCGCGAGCAGTTCGGCTTCGAGGGCACGCCGCTGAAGCTCATCGTGCGCGCGCGCAAGGAGGATGAAGAAGTATGATGGATTATCTGCTTTCCGTGGTCATCGCGTATCTCCTCGGTTCCATCCCGAACGGCCTCGTCCTCGGCAAAGCCATCTGGCATATCGACCTGCGGGAGTACGGCAGCCACAACATCGGCGCGACGAACGCCTGGCGCACGCTCGGCAAGGAGCCGGGGTTCCTGATCTTCCTGCTGGACTTCTTGAAGGGCGCCGTCAGCGTCTGGCTCGCCGGATGGACCGCCGGTACGCCGGAGGCTGAGGTGCTCGCCGCAATCTTTGCCATCGTCGGCCATTCGTACTCACTTTTCCTGCGGTTCAAGGGCGGCAAAGGGGTCGCGACAGGGCTCGGCGTCTGCGTCGTGTTGATGCCGAAGATCAGCCTGATTGTATTCCTGGTCTGGCTGGCCATCGTCGCCGTCACACGCTACGTGTCGCTCGGCTCGTGCGTGGCCGCGTGCCTTGTGCCGATTCTCGCCTACGCCTTCGGTGACCCGGCGGTATATGTCGGCTTCGGTGTCCTCGCCGCGGCCTTCATCGTGATTCGGCACAAGGCGAATATCGGGCGTCTGCTGAACGGGACGGAAAACAAGATCCGCGCCGGGCACCGCGGCTGAGTACAAAGCAGCTGAGAAATAGAAGAAAAGAGAACGGGCAAGAAGGACAGGATTGAGTTTTGTTCTTAAAGAAAATACATCTTGACATAAACGAAAGACATGCGTTACAATAGTGGCATACATTTTTCAGGAGGCGCAGGATAAGATGACAAGAGTATTGGTAAACGGCGCGCTCGGCCGCATGGGCAAGAGCGTGATCCAGGCGGTGCTGAACGAGGACGGCCTCGAGCTCTCCGGCGCGGTGGACATCCACGCGGCGGACGATGCGGGCCTTGCGGCCGGTGCGGCCGCAGCCGGCGTACCGGTTGAGAAAGACCTCGCGGCGGCGCTCGAGCGGATCAAGCCGGAGGTCATGATCGACTTCACGCGGCCGGACGTGGTCTATGGCAACGTCATGACGGCGCTCAAGCATAAGGTCAGCCCGGTCGTCGGGACGACGGGGCTCTCGCCGGAGCAGCGCGAGGAAATCCGGAAGGCCGCGGAGGCGGAAGATACGCCGGCCTTCATCGCACCGAACTTCGCCATCGGCGCTGTGCTGCTCATGATGCTTTCGAAAACGGCCGCGAAATATATGCCGGATGTCGAGATCATCGAGCTCCATCACGACCACAAGCTCGATGCACCGTCCGGGACGGCCGCGCAGACGGCGGAACTCATCGCGGAGGTCCGCAAGGCGCACAAGCAGGGCCATCCCGAGGAGAAAGAGAAGGACGGCTGGCAGGGTGCACGCGGCGCAGACTACGAGGGCATGCATGTGCACAGCGTCCGCCTGCCGGGCTTTGTCGCGAGCCAGGAGGTCATTTTCGGCGGTCTCGGCCAGACGTTGACCCTGCGCCACGATACGACGAGCCGCGAGTCTTTCATGCCGGGCGTCATGCTCGCGGCGAAGAAGGTGCGCGGCCTCAAGGGCCTGACCGTCGGCCTCGACAAACTGCTCGATTGACAGACGGAACGTCTTCAGAAATTCCTTTGTCCGTTATCCGATATTCTATATAAAGAGGAGAACTTACGATGAAGAAGTACAATGTTGCCATTCTCGGTGCGACGGGTGCGGTCGGCACTGAGTTCCTGAAGCTCATCGAGGAGCGGAACTTCCCGTTCGCGAACCTGAAGCTGCTCGCGTCGAAGCGTTCGGCGGGCAAGATCATCCCGTTCATGGGCAAGGATTACACGGTCGAGGAGGCTACGGACGACTCGTTCAAGGACGTCCAGATTGCCCTGTTCGCGGGCGGTGCGGCGAGCAAATTGTTCGCTCCGGCGGCGGTCAAGGCCGGCGCGGTCGTCATCGATAACTCGAGCGCATTCCGCATGGATCCGGAAGTGCCGCTCGTCGTGCCGGAGGTCAACCCGCACGCGATTGCACGCCATAAGGGCATCATCGCGAACCCGAACTGCTCGACAATCATCATGATGATGGCGCTGAAGCCGCTCTACGATATCTCGAAGATTCAGCGCATCGTCGTATCCACCTATCAGGCGGCGTCCGGCGCCGGCAAAGAAGGCATGGCAGAGCTCGAGGAAGAGACGAAGGCCATCGCTGAGGGCCGCCCGGTCGAGCCGAAAGTCCTGCCAGTTGGCAAGCTGCCGAAGCATTATCAGCTCGCATGCAATCTGCTGCCGCAGATCGATGTGTTTCAGGACAACCTCTACACGAAAGAGGAAATGAAGATGGTCAACGAGACCAAGAAGATCCTCGAGGACGATGCCCTGCGCATCACGGCGACGACGGTCCGCGTGCCGGTGTTCCGCAGCCATGCGGAGTCCGTCAATGTCGAGTTCGAAGGCGAGGTTACGGTCGAGCAGGCGCGCGAGGCGCTCAGCAAGTTCCCCGGCGTCATCGTCAAGGACAATCCGGCCGAGCAGGTCTATCCGATGCCGCTTGAGACGTCCGGCAAGAATGACGTCGAGGTCGGCCGCATCCGCAAGGACTTCTCCATCGAGCACGGCCTGAACTTCTGGTGCTGCGGCGATCAGATCCGCAAGGGCGCTGCGCTCAACGCGCTGCAGATTGCGGAGTACATGATCGCGCATGATCAGATTTGACGGCATCTAGCAATCTTTGCTGAGCAGAAGGAACGGGCAGAGCTTCATCTGCCGGTTCCTTTTTTATTTCTTTCAGCGAATCTATAGGAAAAGCGCGTACAATATGATACAATGATAGTAATATGAGGAAGAGGGAGAGTTTCCCTGTCTTTCTTTTGGAGGAATCAATATGGTAAACGATGAGACCATGATGTTCAAGACGGAGAGCGACGCGAACAAGGCGAAGCAGATCATCCACGAAGTCTGCGAGGCCATGCAGGAGAAGGGCTATGACCCGATTGGCCAGCTCGTCGGCTATCTGCTCTCCGGCGACCCGGCGTATATCACGAGCCATAACGATGCGCGCAACAAGATCCGCACGCTCGAGCGCGACGAGCTGCTCGAGGAGCTCGTGCGCGCCTATGTGGAGAATCTCTCATGAAGCGGTATCTCGGGCTCGATATCGGCGACCGCACAATCGGCATCGCGGTCAGCGACCTTTTGGGCCTCACGGCGCAGGGCGTCGAGACGATCCACCGGAAATCGTTCGAGGATGACCTGAAACGCCTCGGGGAGCTCATGGAGCAGTATGAGACGAGATCGCTCGTCTCCGGCCTGCCGAAGAACATGAACGGCACGGAGGGGCCGCGCTGCGAGGTCACCAAAGAGTTCGTCGCAAAGATTCGGGAGCGCTATCCAGATATCGAGGTGACGTTCTGGGATGAACGGCTGACGACAGTCGCCGCGACGCGGTCCCTGATCCAGGCGGACGTCTCACGCAAGAAGCGGAAGAAGGTCATCGACAAGATGGCCGCCGTGCTGATCTTGCAGGGATTCCTTGACAGACAGCGCCGGTATACGGTAGACTAAGGGAAGAAAAAAGCGCAAGAGAAATGGAAAGTCGAGGCGATTGTTTTGGCAAAGCATGAACATGAAAAAGAAACTGAAGAGGTTACGGAAATCGTATTCACCGATGAGGATGGGCAGGAATATCATTATTATCAGGAAATGATACTCCCTGTGAACGAGGATGAGTTCGCTCTGCTCGTTCCGCTGCCGGAGGAAGGCCATGAGCATGGCTGCGATTGCGGCTGCGAGGATGACGAGGCATGTTTTGCCAAGATCGTCCGCGACGAAAAGGGAGAGACCGTTTATGCCGTTCCGACGGACGAGGAGTTCGAGGCCGTGCAGAAGGCATACGATGCAATCTTCGAGGATGACGAGGAAGACTGAGTGGAAGAGTGCCGCCGTCCTGCGGGATGGCGGCTTTTCGTTTGTTCGTTTTTCTCAGTGAACGGCGCGAGAATCGGAGGAGGATACGATGAAGCCGGAGCTTCTGCATATGCCAAAGCTTCCCAAGGGAATGCCGGATGGCCAGACATTCCGGCAGGCTGGCGAAAAGGTGAAGGAAAAGCTCGGGGGGATTTCGGGCGGTCTCAGAAGGTGGTTTTTCCGCGCGGAGGCTCCGGCGGAGCAGCCGGGAACTGCGATGGGGCTGCCGGAATCTTCCGGTAGCGGCCGCATTTTGAAGTTCGTCCATTCCGTGACGAAAAGAGGCTGGGCCACGCTGGCAGCTGCCGTCTTCCTTGCGGCTGCAGCCGCTGGCTTTGCCCTGACACCTGCTGCACCGGCCGTGCAGCGGGCGGCGTACGATGCGGACACCGCAATCTACTATACCGTGAAGCCCGGAGCCAGCGCGCGTGATATCGCGGAGGATCTGGCGGGCCGCGGCGTGCTCACCGAGAAATGGAAGTTCTGGCTCCTCGCGCGGACGGGCGGCTATGCGGAGAAATTCAAGGCCGGAACCTACGCACTTCACGCAGATATGACGGCGGAGGAAGTCGCGCAGAAACTGGCATCCGGGGAGACGACGGAGATCCGCTTCACGATACCGGAGGGATTCGGCGTCAAGGAGATCGCGAAACGCCTCGACGATGAGGGCATCGCGGATGAGCAGGAATTCCTGAAGAAGGCCAAGAATTTCGCGCCGTACGGCTATATCGAGAAGAATCCCGATGCGCATTATGCCTGTGAGGGGTTCCTGTTCCCTGATACATACATCCTGCATGAGACGATGAGCGTCGATGACATCCTGAAGATGATGGCGCGTGACTTCGACCAGCGGCTGACGCCGGAGATGCGCGCGAAAGCGGCGTCGATGCATCTCTCCATCTACCAGCTGATCACGCTGGCGTCGCTCGTTGAGAAAGAGGCGCGGTTCGCGGAGGATCGGCCGATTATCGCGCAGGTATTCTTCAAGCGCCTGCAGATCGGCATGCCTCTGCAGACCGATACGACGCTGCAGTATCTGATGGACGGGCCGAAAGAGGACGTCTCCATCGAGGATACGAAAATCGATTCGCCCTATAACACCTATCAGCACCGCGGCCTGCCGCCCGGACCGGTCGCGAACCCGGGACTCGCAGCCATCGAGGCCGTGCTGAACCCAGCGGACACGGATTATCTCTATTTCGTCGCGGATAGGCAGGGGCACAATCACTATTCGACCAATTACGAGGACCATCTGGGCCTCGTCAACCAGTATCGCTGACGGAAGGGGCAGATAGATGGAGACGCGCGCACTGCTGAGGGAAATGGAAGATTACGCGGCGCAGCACGGCGTCCCGATTATCCGTGCGCAAGAGCACGCGATTTTTGTGCACGCCGTACAGGCGGCCGCTCCGCATCATATTCTCGAGATCGGTACGGCCATCGGCTACTCCGCATTGTTGCTCGCCTATTACAGTCCGGCGGGATCCAGCATCCTGACGATGGAAAAGGATGAGCGCCGCATGCAGGAGGCGGCGGCGTTTCTCGGGCAGTCCCCTCTGCGTGAGAAAATCTCTGTCCTGCCCGGCGACGCGGGGGAGAACCTCGCGCGTCTTTCGGCAGATCCGGCGTATCGGGGGTATTTTGATTTCGTCTTCATCGACGCGGCGAAGGGACAGTACCCGGACTATCTGCGGAAAATCCTGCCGATGCTCGCGGATCGAGCAGTGATCCTGTCGGATAACGTCCTGTTCCGCGGCTATGTGACGAGCGGAGAAAAAACGCCGCGGCGCTACAAGACCATCGTCAAGCGGCTCCGCGAGTATCTCGCGATGCTCGACGAGCTCGGCGGGAAGACCAAAATCTACAAGGACGGCGACGGGCTCGCTGTCACGGAATTCAGGAGGGAAGACTATGCAGGATAGACCGGAGCTTCTGGCGCCGGCGGGCAATCTCGAGAAGATGAAGATGGCCATTCTCTACGGGGCGGATGCCGTCTATCTCGGTGGCAAGGCGTTCGGCCTGCGCGCGCTCGGCGGGAATTTCGACCGCGAGGAAATGCGCGAGGCCATGGCTTTTGCGCACGCGCGCGGGAAGAAGGTCTATGTGACCGTGAATATCTTCCCGCATAATGTCGACCTTGGCGGCCTGCCGGAATATCTGGATTTCCTCCGAGAGATCCGTACCGATGGCCTGCTCGTCGCGGATCTCGGCCTGTTCCAATACGCGAGGGAACATGTGCCGGAGCTCCCCTTACATGTGAGCACGCAGGCGAACAACACGAACTGGCGGACGGTCACGGCCTGGCAGCAGCTCGGCGCGAGCCGCGTGGTGCTCGCGCGGGAGCTGTCGCTCGCGGAAATCCGCGAGATTCGGCAGCATACGGATGTGGAGCTCGAGATGTTCGTGCACGGCGCGATGTGCATCTCCTATTCCGGCCGATGCCTGCTCTCGAGCTATTTTACGGGTCGCGATGCGAACCGCGGGAGCTGTGCGCAGTGCTGCCGATGGAAGTACGCGCTCGTCGAGGAAACGCGTCCCGGGCAGTATTTCCCGATTGAGGAGGACGAGCGCGGCACCTACATCCTGAATTCGAAGGATCTCTGCCTGCTGCCCTATCTCGATCAGGTCATCGAGAGCGGCGTAAGCAGCCTGAAAATCGAGGGCCGCATGAAGAGCGTGCATTACGCGGCAAGCGTCACAAAGGCCTACCGGCTCGCGATGGATGCTTATTTTGCGCATCCGGAGTCGTGGCAGGTGCGGCAGGAATGGCTCGACGAGCTCGAAAAGGTTTCGCACCGCCCATATACGACGGGCTTTGTCTTTCATCAGCCAGACGAGAAAGACCAGCTGTATGGAACCTCGTCCTACGTGCAGACTTCGGATTTCGTCGGTCTCGTGCGCGGATACGATGCGGCGTCCGGGTATGCGCTCGTCGAGCAGCGCAACAACATGAAGCTCGGGCAGGAGATCGAGGTGTTCCTGCCAACGGGCGCCGGGTTCCGTCAGACGCTTGCGGATATGCTCGACGAGGAAAAGCAACCGATCGCGGTCGCGCCGCATCCGCAGCAGCTCCTCTACATCCGCATGGAACAGCCGGTCGCGCCGTATACGATTCTGCGGCGCGACAGCGAGATAAAGGTTCAGCAGAGAGGAAAATAGGTGAGGACAATGGCAGAAAATCTCATCCGCTATTTCGGCACGGCGACAGGCCGTGTGCAGGGGGTCGGCTTCCGCATGTTCGTGCAGCAGCACGCCATCGAGCTCGGCGTTACCGGCTGGGTGCGGAACATGGAGGACGGCTCGGTCACGATGGAGCTGCAGGGTACGCAGGCTCAGATCGACGCGCTTTCCCATGCAATCCGCAAGGGAAATCTCTTCATCCGCGTCAAGACTTTTTCGCTCGAGGACCGGCCGCTCGTGCCGGACGAAAGCGGCTTCAAGATCCGTTACTGAGGAGGTAGGAAAATGCATAAGGTACTCGTACTCAACGGGCCGAATCTCAACATGCTCGGCACGCGCGAGCCGGAGATCTATGGCCATACAACGCTCAAGGATATCGAGGACATCCTGATTGCGCGTGGCAAGGAGGCGGGCATCGCGGTCGACTGCTATCAGTCGAATCACGAGGGCGCGCTCGTCGACCGGATCCAGCAGGCCAATCACGTCTATGACTACATCATCTTCAATGCCGGCGCCTACACGCATTACAGCATCGCAATCCGCGATGCGATCGCGGCCATCGATGTGCCGGTCATCGAGGTGCATATCTCGAACATCCATAAGCGGGAGTCCTTCCGGCATACGTCGGTGCTCGCGCCGGTCGCGATGGGCCAGATCTGCGGGCTCGGCAATGTCGAGAGCTATCTCGCGGCGCTCGAGGCCATCATCTATAAGATTCAGCATACAGAAGGATAATCGATAAGGAAGCGGAAACGTACTATGATCAAAAATCGTTTGGCGGCTCTGCGCGCCCTGATGGACGAAAGCGAGACCGATGCCATTCTCGTGACGAAATATGTCAACCTGCATTATTTCAGCGGGTTCCGCGGCGACGATACGACCCTGGTCGTGACGAAGGACAAGGCCTGCCTCGTGACGGATAACCGCTATACCGAGCAGGCGTCGGCACAGGCGCCGGACTACGAGATCGTCGAGCAGAAAAAGGGCCTTTGGACGCGCACGGCCGAGCTCATCCGCGCGCTCGGCGTCCGGAATATCGGCTTTGAGGGAAGCGTGTTGAGCTTCAACCACTACCGCGTCATGAAGAAGCTGCTCGGTTCCGCCGTGCACTTTGAGACATCGGTCAACCTCGACCATCTGCGCCAGGTCAAAGACGAGGAAGAGATTCGCTTTATCCGCGAAGCGTGCCGTATTGCGGACGCGGCATTTGAAGACGTGTGCTCGTTCCTGAAAATCGGCATGACGGAGATCGAGGCCGCTGCACGGCTCGAGCAGGTCATGCGCGAGCAGGGTAGCGAGAAGCCGTCGTTCGATACGATCGTAGCGTCCGGCCTGCGCGGCAGCATGCCGCACGGCACCGCGACGGATAAGAAGCTTGAGGCTGGCGATTTCGTCACGATGGATTTCGGCGCGAAATACAAGGGCTACTGCTCCGACATCACGCGCACGGTCGTGATGGGGCAGGCGGACGCGCGGCAGCGCGAGGTCTACAACGCGGTGCTCGACACGCAGGAGAAGGTGCTCGCGGATATCGGACCCGGGAAATCTGGCCGGGAGATCGATGCGCACTCCCGCGAAAACCTCAAGCGCTATGGACTCGACACCTATTTCGGCCATGGGCTCGGGCACAGCCTCGGCCTCGAGATCCACGAGGAACCGCGGCTTTCCCCGTCGAGTACCTGCGAGAGCCTCGTGCCTGGCATGCTGATCACCGATGAGCCGGGCGTCTATATCCCGGGCTGGGGCGGCCTGCGCATCGAGGATACGGTGCTCGTCACGGACACCGGCAGCGAGCGGCTGACAAAATCACAGAAAAATCTTATTGAGATTCACGGCTGAATGCATTATAATAAACAAAAGCGTGTTTGTGCCCGGAAGGGCAAAATCGGAAACACAGGGCAGAAGCCAGAATTATTGGAGGGCATATTCAGATGATTAACAGCACGGATTTCCGCACGGGTCTTACGATTGAGATTGATGGCGGCGTATGGCAGATTGTTGAGTTCCAGCATGTAAAGCCGGGCAAGGGCGCTGCATTCGTCCGCACGAAGATCAAGAACGTCGAGACGGGTGCGGTCGTTGAGCGCACGTTCAACCCGAATGAGAAGATGCCGGCGGCACATATCGATACGCGCACGATGCAGTATCTCTATGAGACCGATGGCATGTACACGTTCATGGACATGGAGACGTACGAGCAGATCGAGATCAACAAGGAGACGCTCGGTGACGCGCTGCACTTCCTCATGGAGAACATGGAGGTTCAGGTTCAGAGCTTCAAGGGCCGCATCATCGGCATCAGCCTGCCGAACTCCGTCAACCTCAAGGTCGTCGAGTGCGAGCCGTCCGTCAAGGGCAACACGGCAACGGGCGCAAAGAAGAACGCGACGGTTGAGACGGGTTACGTCCTGCAGGTTCCTCTGTTCGTCAACGAGGGCGATACGCTTCGCATCGATACGCGTACGGGCGATTACATCGAGCGTGCTTAACCTAGAGATATTTCCGTGCCGTGCTGTGCCCAAGGGTATGGCACGGCATTTTCTCCATGAAGGGGTAGAAAGCATTTTTTATCGGTTTGCAGAATTTTTTCTGGATTTTCCGCGGAAAAGCAGGAAATTCCAGAGCATGGCTAGAATCCTTAAGGTAAAACAGTTGCATATTTATACAGCTGTAAGCAGAGCTCTGGCGGGGCAAGCATCCCTGCACGTTTCAAGCATAAGGAGGAATTCGTCATGGAAAAGGAAGGTAAGGAAATCGTGGAAAAGGATTCGAAACTCGGTTCCATCCGCATCGCGGATGAGGTCGTCAGCATCATCGCTGGTCTCGCGGCAACGGAGATCGACGGCGTTGCCGGCATGAGCGGTGGCATCGTCAGCGGCGTCGCGGAGATGCTCGGCCGCAAGAATTTCTCGAAGGGCGTCAAGGTTGAGGTCGGTGAGAAAGAGGCGGCGGTTGACCTGTTCCTGATCGTGAAGTACGGCGTCCGCATCCCAGATCTCGCACTCGCTGTGCAGGAGAACGTCAAGCAGGCCATCGAGACGATGACAGGCCTTTCCGTAGTCGAGGTCAACATCCACGTCCAGGGTGTCGGTTTCCCTGAGCCGGAGAAGGTAGAAGAAGTTCGTGTCCACTAAGCCGGGAGAGGAGCAGAAACATGGGGATGATTAACCGCGTTCTGCTGTTCCTGGCCGCCCTGCTGCTGCTCGCGCTGTCCGCCCTGTGGCTCGCCGTATCCCTCGGCACGATGCCGGATGCGGTATGGCAGAACGAACTGCTCTACGCACTTGATCGCAAGGAAGGTGTGCTCGCCGCGGCGGTCGTGCTGCTCCTGTCCGTGCATCTGCTCGGCGTCTCGGTGCACCGCGAGGACGACGACGAATTCTCGCGCCGCGGCGAATTCCTTGTCGTGCGCAGCGAGACGGGTTCCTGCGAGGTGGCTCTCGAGGCGGTGCGGGATCTCACCGCCCGCACGGTGCGCGAGGTGCGCGCCGTCCGCGACGTCAAGGTGAAAGCGGAGGTCCGGCGGCGGAAAGGCAAGAAGACCGGGGAGCAGCTCGAGCAGCTCGAGCTTTCCCTGTTCCTGACCGTCGGCCGGGAGGCCAAAGTCCCCGCCCTGCAGCAGGAGCTCGAGCAGAAGGTCGCGGACGCCTTGCAGCGTTTCCTCGAACTGACGGATGTGCCGATCGCAATCCGCGTGACCGATATCACGGACGCGCAGCCGGTCCGCACGACGCGCGTGGTCTGAAAGAGGTGTGCCGGGAATGAAGGAAACCATGGTGCAGTTCTTGAAGCATTGCCTGCAGGAGCACTCGGGCCGGACGGCAGGAGCCGCCATCGGCCTGTTGCTGGGCCTCGCCATCCTGCTCTTCGGCTTCTGGCATGTGCTGTTTGTCGCGGTATGTTGCGGCATAGGCTGGGCAATCGGCAGCCGCATCGACCGCGGCGAGATGCATCTCGCCGAAAGGATTGACGAACTGTTGTTCCGCTGGCAGAATCGCCGTTGAGGTCAGCAGAAAGAAGAAAGATATAGAGATTTTGAGAATAAGAGATACAAGAGAAATCCTGATCCGTACACCCTGACTGCAAGCAAGAACATTCCATCTTCGTGAGATGTTCCTGCCCAATCAGATGACAAGAAAGGAAACAAGCATGAGTCGTAGACAAGCAAGAGAGGCGGCGCTGCAGGCGCTGTTCCAGCTGGATCTGAATCCGGCGGAAAGCCCGGAGAAACAGGAGATGATGGAGACGCTCGCGGTCGACACCGCGCTCGATGTCGGGGAGAAGATGTCGAAGCGGAGCCGGGAATATCTCGGGCAGCTCGTGCACGGCACGCTCGAACACCGTGACGAGATTGACGAGCGCATCGCGCGCAGCTCGAAAGACTGGAAAGTCAGCCGCATGGCACCGGTGGATCGCAATATCTGTCGGATCGCGGCCTGGGAAATCTTCTATTCTCCGGAAAAGCTCGACGCCGGTATTGCAATCAATGAAGCAGTGGAGCTTGCCAAACGATATGGTACCGATGATTCCAAACGCTATGTCAACGGGATCCTCGGCGCGATGGTGAAGCTTGGGTGATTTTGTTTGACAAAAGCCAGACTGCGTCTGGCTTTTTCGTCGTTTTTCTGTGAATCGGGGGCAAGCCTATGAATGTCCACAGCGTCAGTTCGCTGACTGCGTACATCAAGGGGCTGTTTGCGCGGGAAACCGTGCTGCAACACATCCTCGTGCGCGGCGAGGTGTCGAATTTCAAGCGCTATCCGTCCGGCCATTGCTATTTCACGCTGAAGGACGCGAAATCCGCGCTGAAATGCGTCATGTTCCGCAGCTTCGCCTCGCGCCTGCGGTTCCTGCCGGAAAACGGCATGCAGGTCGTCGCGGAGGGGCGCATCGCCGTCTATGAGCGGGACGGCGTCTATCAGCTCTACGCCGAGAATCTGCAGCCGGAGGGGGCGGGGAGCCTTGCCATCGCCTTCGAGCAGCTGAAGCAGAAACTCGCGGCGGAGGGGCTCTTCGATGCGGCGCATAAGAAGCCGCTGCCGAAATTCCCGAAGAAGATCGGCGTCGTGACTTCTCTGGCAGGTGCTGTGCTCCGCGATATCTATCATGTCTCGAAGCGCCGCTGGCCGTCCGTTGAGCTCGTGCTGTACCCCGTGAAGGTGCAGGGCGAGGAGTCGGCCGCAGAAGTCGCGGAAGGCGTTTGCTTCTTCAACGAGAAATATCCGGTCGATGTGCTGATTGTCGGGCGCGGCGGCGGTTCGATGGAGGATCTCTGGTCGTTCAATGAGGAGGTTGTCGTCCGCGCTATCTACGATTCCGCGCTGCCGGTGATCTCGGCGGTCGGACATGAGACCGACTTCACGCTCGCGGATTTTGCGGCGGATGTGCGTGCGGCGACACCGTCGCAGGCGGCCGAGTTCGCCGTGCCGGACCGGCAGGAGCTCCTGCGCTACGTAATGAGCCTGCGGGCAAGGCTCGGGACGCTCGCGCGTCGGGAGGTAGAGACCCGGCGCCTGCGCGTCGAGGGACTGCTGCAGTCGACGGCATTCAGCCGGCCGCAGCTCCTGCTCGCCGACCGGAAGCAGCGGCTTGACCGCGCACAGGCGCGGTTGCTCGAGCTCTGCCAGAAATCTCTGGACAAGAAAAGGCAGTCGCTCGACACAGCGATGGCCAAGCTCGAGATCCTGAGCCCCGTGCATGTCCTGCGGCGCGGCTACAGCATCGTGGAGAAGCAGGGCGAACCGGTCACGAGCGTCAGGCAGGTACAGCCTGGCGACGCGCTGACGCTGACGCTGAAGGACGGGCGCGTTTCCGCTGTCGCAAGATGAAGCCGCAGCGGGAGAAAGAGAGGATGAGAGCCATGCCGGCAAGAAAACAGCTGAGCTTTGAAGAATCGCTTGAGAAACTCGAGTCCATCGTGCAGACGATGGAGTCCGGGGATACGACGCTGAAGGACCTGATGGCGAATTATTCGGAGGGCGTGAAGCTTTCGGAGCGCTGCCTGAAGAATCTGACGCGCGCGGAGCAGGCGATGGATCTGCTCGTGAAAGAGAAGAACGGGAAGGCGGAGACGGAGCCGCTGACCATAGAGGGAGAGTAAGAGCATGGATATGAAGAAACGCTGGGAGAAGCGCCGTGCGCTCGTCGAAAAGCAGCTTGTCACGGAACTTGATGAGGAGCACGCGCTCGACGCGACGCTCGTTGCGTCGATGAAATACAGTCTGATGGCGGGCGGCAAGCGGCTGCGTCCAATCCTCCTGATGGCGACGGCCGATGCGGTCGGTGCCGATGGGACGAAGTTTCTGCACTCGGCCTGCGCCATCGAGATGATCCATACCTATTCCCTGATTCACGATGACCTGCCGGCGATGGACAACGACGATTACCGCCGTGGCAAGCCGACGAACCACAAGGTCTACGGTGCAGGCATGGCGACGCTGGCCGGCGACGCATTGCTGACGCTCGCTTTCGAGGTCATGCTGCGCGAAGATGTTCCAGCGGAGAAAAAGCTGGCCGTCGTCCGCGAGATGAGCGTCGGGGCCGGCCCGAACGGCATGGTCGGCGGGCAGGCCATCGACCTCGAATCCGAGGGCAAGCATATCCCGATGGAACTGCTGCGCCAGATGCACATGGGGAAGACGGGCGCGCTGTTCCGCGCGGCAATCCGAAGCGGCGCGGAGCTCGGCGAAGCATCGAAGGCGCAGCTCGCGGCGCTGACGGACTACGCGGAGGCATTCGGGCTCGCGTTCCAGATCACGGACGATATCCTCGATGTCATCGGCGATGAGAAGGTCATCGGCAAGCCGGTCGGCAGCGATATCCGTAATGAGAAGTCGACCTATGTCACGCTGACCTCGCTCGACGAGGCGAAGAAGCTCGCGGACGACGCGGTGCGCAAGGGCGAAGAAGCCTTGCGCGCGTTTGGAGCAGAAGCGGATTTCCTGCGCGATCTGCTCGCGTATCTTGTGAAACGGAATCATTGATTGGGAGTGCCGTATGATGTATGAATTGCTAGACCAGATGCAAGGCCCGGAGGACATCAAGGAATTTTCCCTGCCGCAGCTCGAGACTCTGGCAGCAGAACTCCGGAGCTATATCCTCGAGACGGTCTCGAAGAACGGCGGGCATCTGGCGCCGAGCCTCGGCACGGTGGAACTCACGCTCGCGCTGTACCGGGTGTTCCATTTCCCGGAGGACAAGCTCGTCTGGGACGTCGGACATCAGGCCTACGCGCATAAGATCCTGACGGGGCGGCGCGATGCGTTTCCGACGCTTCGCCAGAAGGGCGGCATCACAGGGTTCCCGAACCGGTTCGAGTCCAGATATGACGCGTTCGGTGTCGGCCATGCCTCGACGTCGATTTCCGCCGCGCTCGGCATGGCGATTTCCCGCGACCTCATGGGCCGCTCGAACAAGGTCATCGCCGTCATCGGTGACGGCGCGATGACCGGCGGCGAATCGTTCGAGGCCATCAATGAGGCGGGGCAGCTCGGCAAAGACCTCATCGTGATCCTCAACGACAACGAGATGTCCATCGACAAGAATGTCGGCGCGATGAGCGAATACCTCTCGCGCATGCGGCTCGCACCGCAATACGAGCGTGCGAAGCAGGATGTGCACGATTTCCTCGAGCGGATTCCGCATGTCGGGGGCAGGATGCTCAAGACGGTCTCGGTCATCAAGGACAGCGTGCGCTCCGCGCTCGTGCCGGGCGAGGTGTTCGAGGAAACCGGGTTCCACTATGTCGGGCCGCTCGACGGGCACGATATCGGCCTGCTCTGCGAGGTGTTCAGCCGTGTGCGCGAAATGCACGGCCCAATCCTGATCCATGTCCATACGAAAAAGGGCAAGGGATATCCGCCAGCGGAGAAATATCCGGGGAAATTCCATGGCATCGGCAGATTCGACCCGGCGACCGGCGAATGCAAGAAGAAATCCTGTCCGCCGTCCTATACCGCGGTGTTCAGCAAGACGATGCTCGAGCTCGCCGAGCGTGACCCGAAGCTCGTCGCCATTACGGCGGCGATGCCGGACGGTACGGGCATCCGCGCGTTCAAAGAGAAGTACCCGAAGCGGTATTTCGATGTCGGCATCGCCGAGGAGCACGCCGTGACGATGGCTGCCGGCATGGCGGCCGATGACTGCCACCCGGTCGCGGCCATCTACTCGACGTTCGCGCAGCGCGCGTTCGACCAGCTCATGCACGATGTCTGCCTGCAGCAGCTCCCCGTGACGCTGTGTCTCGACCGCGCCGGGCTCGTCGGCGAGGACGGGCCGACGCATCACGGCGTGTTCGACCTCTCCTATCTGCGCATGATGCCGCATATGACCATTTTCGTGCCGAAAGATGAGGACGAGCTTCGCCACATGCTCTATACAGCCGTGAAGATGGACAGCCCGGCGGCGGTGCGCTATCCGCGCGGCGCGGGGCTCGGCGTCGACTGCGCGGAACCGCTGCATGAGATTCCCGTCGGCGAGGCGGAGACCCTGCGCGAGGGAACGGATGTCGCTTTGCTCGCGGTTGGCAGCATGGTCGCTAAGGCCGTGCAGACGGCAGAGTTGCTCGAGGAAAAGCAGATTTCCTGCACGGTCATCAACATGCGTTTCGTCAAGCCGATGGACCGCACCTGCGTGCTGCGCGAGGCAAACGCGAAAAAGCTGCTCGTGACGATGGAGGAAAACGCTCTGATCGGCGGCTTCGGCGCCGGCGTCGCCGAGCTTCTCGCGGATGAGGGCCAGACGGTTCGGCTGTTGCGGTTCGGCATCCCCGACCAGTTCATCGAACAAGGAACGCATGACGAACTGCTCGAGCTCGTCGGGCTGACGCCAGAGAAGATGGCCGGGCGCATAGCCAGGACATGGGAGACGGTGAAGGAATAAGCCATGGAAAATCCGGAAAAGAAAAAAGTCAAGAAAGTACGCCTCGACGCATTGCTCGTCGAAAAGGGCTATGCCTCGAGCCGCGAGCGCGCGAAACGCCGCATCATGGCCGGGGAGGTGCTCGTCAACGGGCAGAAGATCGACAAGGCTGGCGCGAATGTCAAGGAGGACGCCAAAATCCGGCTGCTCGGCCACGACCTGCCCTATGTGAGCCGCGGCGGGCTGAAGCTCGAGAAGGCGATCAAGGAATTCGGCGTGACGCTCACGGGAAAGACCGCCGCGGACATCGGCGCGTCGACCGGCGGCTTCACGGATTGCATGCTCCAGAACGGGGCAGTCCGGGTCTACGCCATCGATGTCGGCTATGGACAGCTCGCCTGGAAACTCCGCACGGATGACCGCGTCGTCAATATGGAACGCACGAACATCCGGAACGTCACACCGGAGGATATCGGTGAGCCGCTGGATTTCGCGTCAATCGACGTCGCGTTCATCTCGCTCAAGAAGGTTCTGCCGGTCGCCTATACCCTGCTCAAGGCGGATGGCGAGGTGCTTGCACTAATCAAGCCGCAGTTCGAGGCCGGCCGTGAGAATGTCGGCAAGAAGGGTGTCGTGCGCGACCCGCGCATCCATGAGGAAGTCATCGACCGCGTGACCATTTTCGCTCGCTCGCTCGGCTTCGTGCCCGCCGCGCTGACGTACTCACCGGTCAAAGGCCCGGAGGGCAATATCGAGTACCTGATCGACCTGTCAAAAGTGCCGGAAACAGAGGATGTCGTGACCGAGGACAAGATCCGCGAGGTCGTGCGCGAGGCGCATGCCGACCTCGATCAATGAATATTGAGGGGGAAAAGCTTTGCTGAAGATCGCTGTTTTTCCAAATGTATCGAAGCCGGATTCGGTGAAGGTCCTGAAGCGCATATTTAAGTTCTACGAGGATAAAGATGTCGAACTCATGCTGCCGGTCGATGAATCCCGCTTCTTCGGCATGGAGGAATACGGCGTGCCGAATATCGAGCAGGTGCGCGCGGATATTGCGCTGAGCCTCGGCGGCGACGGGACGCTGCTCGGCGTCTGTCGCCGCTACGGCGCGATGGAGGTGCCGGTCTGCGGCGTCAACATTGGGACGCTCGGCTTCATGGCCGATATCGAGCCCGATGAGCTCGAGCGGAAATTGCAGAAGCTCCTGGAGGGCGACTACCATATCGACCGCCGCCTGATGCTGGCCGGCTATCTGAAATCGCAGGACAAGGCGAAATTCCTCGGGCATGCGATCAACGACGTCGTCGTGACGAAGGGCGGCGTCGCGCGCATGCTGAGCCTCGGGCTCACCATCAATGACACGCATCTCATCGACTACAAGGCCGACGGCCTGATCGTCTCGTCGCCGACCGGCTCGACCGCGTACTCGATGTCCGCCGGCGGCCCAATCATGAACCCGAACATCAAGGCGCTCGTGCTGACGCCAATCTGCGCGCATACGTTCAACATCCGTCCGCTCGTCATCGGGCAGGACGATGTCGTGCATATCGAGATTGCGGCCATCCATCAGGACATCATCGTGAGCTTCGATGGACAGGAATGTTTCCGCCTGTTGCCGGGCGATGAGGTCATCGTCAAGAAAAGCGACGTGCAGGCCTGCATCGTGAAATTCGAGGACAAGGATTATTATTCGATCCTGCGCTCCAAGCTCTGGAAAAGCGACGAATGAAAGGATCTGCCCGTCAGAAGAAAAAGGTTTATCTGAGGTGAGAGTATGACGCAGAAAACGGTGCCGCAGAAGAGTGTCCGACACGCCATGATCAAGGATATCCTATCGCACGAGGTCATCGAGACGCAGGACGATCTCGCGAACGCCTTGCGCGAACGCCATGTCGAGGTTACGCAGGCGACGGTATCGCGGGATATCAAAGAACTCATGCTGATCAAGATCCCAATCGGTGATGGCCGTTACCGCTACGGGGCCCCGATGAAGGAGAGCGTGATCTTCACGCGCGAGCGCGTGCGGAGGCTGTTCCAGGATACGGTCACCGGCGTGGACTGCAGCGAGAACATCATCGTTGTCAAGACGCTGCCGGGCGGCGCGAACACCGTCGCGAGCGTGCTCGACCATGCGTCCTGGGATGAGATCATCGGCACGGTCGCGGGCGATGATACAATCCTCGTCGTCGTCAAGCCGAAGGAAGCGGTGGAGGAAGTCGTCGGCCGCATCGAGGAACTCATGCGCGACGAGGGCGAGGCGGAACTCGCCAAGGGAAAAGCTTCCATCGGAAAATGACGGCTAGGGAAAGCGGAGGTGAATGTCTGGATGTTGAAGACGCTGACGGTATGGAATTTCGCGCTGCTCGAGCACGTACAGGTCGAGTTCGGCAGCGGGCTGAATATCCTGACCGGCGAAACCGGTGCGGGAAAGTCCATCCTGATTGATGCACTCAGCGCAATCCTCGGCGCACGCATTCCGTCGGATATGATCCGCACCGGCTACGACTGGCTGCGCATCGAGGCCGTGTTCACGCTCGACGATGAGGCGCTCGGCCTGCACGAGATGCTGCACGAGCAGGCCATCGACGACAGCGAGGGCGTTCTGATCGTCACGCGGCAGGTCACGCGCGGCGGGCGCAGCATGGTGCTCGTCAACGGCTGCCATGTGACGCTGGCTATCCTGAAGCAGATCGGCGCGTTCCTCGTCGATATCCACGGCCAGCACGAGAATCTGGCCCTGCTCAAAGAAGAGAACCAGTTCCGCCTGCTTGACCAGTTCGACCCGGATCTCGTCGAGACGCTCCACGCCTACCGCAAGGCCTACGATGACTGGCAGGCGAAGAAGCGCGCCTATGAGGAAAAGGAACAAGCGTCAAGGGAGTATGCGCAGCGCCTCGATATGTTGCGCTGGCAGGACAAGGAAATCCAGGATGCGCAGCTGCAGCCGCAGGAGGACGAGAAGCTCGAGGCGGAGATTCGTAAGCTCAGCCACGCCGAGAAGATCGCGGGCTATGTCGAGGAATCCTACAATCTGCTGAACCGCGGCATGAAAGGCGGGGGCGGCGTGCTCGAGGCGCTCTCTCAGATCAAGAAGGATCTCGAGGATATGTCCCGCTATGACGATTCCCTGGCGAACGCGCGGAAGATGGTCGAGGAATCGGAGATTTCTCTGCAGGAAGCAGCCTACGAGATTCGCGATTACGGCGACTCGATGGAGTTTTCGCCGGAGAAGCTCGATAAATTGCAGCGCCGCATGGATACCATCGACAAACTGCGCCGGAAATACGGCGCGACGGTTGCCGATGTCCTCGCACATCAGGAAAAGGTGCAAGGTGAGCTCGCGGACATCGAGAATTTCGATGACGATATCGCGGCGCTCCGCGAGGCCATCGAGGCAGCCAAGCAGGAGATGGAGCGGCGTGCGGCAGTGCTGACGGAGAAGCGGAAAAAGATTGCGGCGGAGCTCGGCGTTGCCATCGGCGAACAAATCATGGCACTTGGCATGCCGAAAGCCCGCCTGCGCATTGCCATCGAGCAGCGTGACAGCTATACGCCGCGCGGCAAGGACAACGTGACGATGTATTTCTCCGCGAACCCCGGTGAGGCGGAGAAGCCCCTCGCGCGCGTTGCGTCGGGTGGCGAGCTCTCGCGCATCGCGCTCGCAATCAAGACCGTCGCGGCTTCACGGGATTCTTCCGTGCCGAGCATGGTCTTCGATGAGATCGACACGGGCATCGGCGGGCGCACGGCCCAGATGGTGGCCGAGCGCATCACGATGGTCGCAAGCTTCAAGCAGGTGCTCTGCATCACGCATCTGCCGCAGATTGCCTGCATGGCCGACGTGCATCTCTACATCGCGAAGACGAGCAGCGGGGAATCGACGCAGACCGTCGTGCGGCCGCTTTCCGAGCGCGAGCAGGTGCGCGAAATCGCGCGCATGGCGTCCGGTGCCGACGCGACGACGGCCTCGATGGACAACGCGCGCGAGATGGTGCTGCACGCGAAGCAGAAAAAGTCCCGCTTCCGCGAGCAGGCACGGCAGAAGAAATAGGAAAAGCGCCGGGATAAAGCCGGTGCGTAAACGCTGACGGATTATAAAGGAGCAGAAAAATGGCTGAGGTAAACGATAACGACAAGGATCTGATCGAGAAAAAGCTCAAGAGCGAAAAGATTTTCGACGGGACACTGCTGCACGTGCGCCGCGATACCGCTCTGATGCCGGATGGCAAGCAGGCGACGCGCGAATGGATCGTGCATCCAGGGGCATCGGCCGTCCTGCCAATCCTGCCGGATGGGGAGATCATCCTCGTCCGCCAGTACCGCTACCCAATCGGCGCTGTAACCCTTGAAATCCCGGCTGGCAAGCTCGACGCACCAGACGAGGATCCGCTCGACTGCGCGAAACGCGAACTCGCCGAGGAGACGGGTTATCATGCAGAGCATATCGAGAAGATGACGACCATCGCGACGACGGTCGGCTTCTCGAACGAGAAGATTCATATTTATTCGGCGGCGGGCCTCACCCCGGGCAAGCAGAGCCTTGACCCCGACGAGTTCATCCATGTCGTCCGCGTACCGCTTGATGAGGCCGTGGAGATGGCAAAGGACGGCCGCATCATCGATGCGAAATCAATCGTCGCCATCTTGATGGCGGCGCGGAACAGGAAATGATCCGGAAATCGGATTATTGTATCGGAGGGCTTACATTCTATGACCAACTATATTCTGCAGCTGATTGCGGGGATACCGGGACTTATCATCGCGATGTCGGTCCATGAGTACGCGCACGCGCGCACGGCCGTCGCTTTCGGCGATTTCACGCCGAAGATGATGGGGCGCCTGACGCTGAACCCTGCCGCGCATATCGACCCGATCGGCCTGATCATGTTGCTGATCTGCCAGTTCGGCTGGGCAAAGCCGGTCATGATCAACCCACGCAATTTCAAGGATCCGGCCCGCGACGATATCCTCGTTTCGCTCGCCGGCCCGCTGTCCAACCTGATTACGGCGTTCTTGTTCCTGCTCCTGCTGCTGATCCTGCGCACGCACGGCGTCTTGAGCGAGGGGACTTTGCTCGTCTTTTCGCTGATCGTGGAGTACAACATCGGTTTTGCCATCTTCAACTTGATCCCGGTGCCGCCGCTCGACGGTTCACATGTGCTCGTGCGGCTCCTGCCGCGGGATCTCGCCTATAAATACGCGAGCCTTGAGCGCTACAGCTTCCTGATTCTCGTCGTGATGCTCATGACGCCAATCCTCAGCTATATCCTCGTGCCGCTCCGCGCGGTGATCTATCACCTGTTCTTCCAGATCCTCAGCCTGTTTTCCGGCATCTTGTTCTGACGGCGCGCGATGACAAAGGCGAAGTATACGATAAAGCTCGATGCATTCGAAGGCCCGATGGATCTGCTGATGCATCTGATCGAGAAGAACAAGATCGATATCTACAACATACCGATGGCGGAGCTCACGAGCCAGTATCTGGATTATCTGGACGCCATGCGGGAGTTCAACATGGAGATTGCGAGCTCGTTCCTCGTCATGGCGGCGACGCTGCTGCAGATCAAGTCACGCATGATGCTGCCGAAGCCGCCGAAAGAGGATGAAGAGGAGGAGACGGAGGATCCGCGGCAGGAGCTTGTGAACCGTCTGCTCGAATACCGGCGGTTCCGGCTCGTATCGCAGCTCTTCGACAGCCGTCAGGATACGCAGGAGCGCTATGTCGCCCGCGACCCGATGCCGCTGCCCGTACATCATCTGCCGCCGGACAGCCTGCCCATCAAGGCGCTTTGGGAGGCATTCCAGACGCTGCTCGTCGTCAAAGAGGAACTGACGATACCGAAGGCGCTCGTGGATCGGGAGACCTGGAACATCGAGGGCCAGATGGAGAAGCTCCTGTCCGAGCTCAGCCGCTCGGGCGGCATGCTGCCGTTCCGCGAGGCGTTCCCGAGCGGGACGCGCGGAGAACTGATTGCGACCTTCCTCGCGCTGCTCGAGTTGCTGAAATTGCGGACGATTACAGTCCGGCAGCCGCACACGTTTGCGGAGATCGTGATTCTGGTGCGGCAGGATCACGGAGAAGACAAGGAAAACAAGGAAAACATGGAAAACATGGAAAAGGAGGCGGAGCAAGACGCAGCAGGAACAAGAAAAAAAACGAGAATCGGAAAGTGAGCCGCTTCTGTCCGGCGAATCCGAGGCGAAGCAGGGGGGCGGCCTTTCGGATACGGCCCTGCTCGAGGCCGTGCTGTTCGCAGCCGGTGACCCCGTTCCCGCGGAACACCTTGCAGAGATCCTGAAATGGGAGCCGTTCCATGTGCAGGAGGTCTTGCTCGCCTTGCAGAATGAGCTCGAGGGGGGCGGGCGCGGCCTGACGCTCCGGAAGGTCAGCGGCGGCTGGCAGCTCGTCACGAACCCCGCGGCCTATCCGGTGGTCAAGCGGCTCAGCGAGGTCACGGACAGGCATATCTCGGCGCCGACGATGGAGACGCTTTCCATCATCGCATTCAAGCAACCAATCACGAAACAGGAAATCGAGCAGATTCGCGGTGTGCGCGTCGAGCGCGCCCTGCAGAAGCTGCTTGAGCTCAATTTCATCGAGGAGAACGGGCGCAAGCAGACCATCGGGCGTCCCATTCTCTACGGGACGACGGATACCTTCCTGCAGAGTTTCGGCCTCAATTCCCTCGAGGATCTGCCGCCTCTGCCGACGCGCGAAGAGGCCGCCGAGGGACTCACAGAGGAGCAGCTCTTGCTGCTCGACGACGAATAAGGAGAACATTTTGGAAAACGAGAAACGCGGCGTAGAGCTGCTCGCCCCGGCCGGCACGAAGGAAGCCTTGATCGCGGCAGTCGAGAATGGCGCGGGGGCCGTGTACCTCGCCGGCAGCCAGTTCGGCGCGCGGGCGAGTGCGGACAACTTCGATGAAGAGAATCTGCGCTGGGCCGTGCGCTTTGCGCATCTGCGCGGCGTGCGCATCAACGTGACCGTCAATACGATTGTGCGCGACGAGGAGCTCGACGGCCTCGTGGACTATCTGCGCTTCCTCGACAGCATCGATGTCGACGCGATCCTCGTGCAGGATCTCGGCGTCGCAAGGCTCGCGCGGCGCGTCGCGCCGAACCTCGCCCTGCACGCGAGCACGCAGATGAGCGTGCACAGCCTCGCTGGCGTACAGGCAATGAAGGAGCTCGGCTTTTCCCGCGTCGTGCTCGCGCGCGAGGTGCCGCTCGTGGATATCCGGACGATCTGTTCGTCCTGCGATATCGAGATTGAGGTATTCATGCACGGGGCGCTCTGCGTCTGCTATTCGGGGCAGTGCTTCATGAGCAGTATGATCGGCGGCCGCAGCGGCAACCGCGGGCGCTGCGCGCAGCCCTGCCGCCTGCCCTATGCGATGGTCGATGAGAACGGTGAGAACGTGCTCGAGGGAAAGGCCGGAAAATACCTGCTTTCGCCGCGCGACCTCAATACCATCGACCATATCCCAGAACTCATCGAGGCGGGCATCACCTCGCTGAAGATCGAGGGGCGCATGAAGCGGCCGGAATACGTCGCGACGGTTGTCCGCACCTACCGGCAGGCGATTGACCGCTATGAGCGCGGAGAGGATTACGCGGTCTCCGACGCGCAGCATGATGCGCTGACGCAGGTATTCAACCGCGATTTCACGACGGCGTATCTCGAGAAAAATCAGGGTAAGAACATGATGAGCGACCGGCGGCCGAACAACCGCGGCCTGCTCGTCGGCCGCGTCGTTTCCTACGATTGGAAGACGGGAAAGGTCTGCCTGCACCTGTCCCGTCCGCTCGCCGTCGGCGACCAGATGGACTTCTGGGTCAAGGTCGGCGGCCGCGTCGCCGCGACCATCGGCGCGATGCAGGACAGGGACGGGAACGCCTTGCAGCGCGGAGAAGCCGGGCAGGAAGTCATCTTTTCCGTCCCGTCGCGCGTGCATCCGCACGACCGTGCGTTCAAGGTCTACGATGCGGCGCTCATGGAGCGCGCAAAGGAGACCTTTACGTCGGGTGCCCCGGTGCGCCGCATCCCGCTCCGCGTGCGTGCCGTGGCCGCCATCGGCGAGCCGCTGAGACTCGCGGGCGAGGACGCGGATGGGAACCATGCAGAGGCACAGACTGCGTTCATCGGCGAGGCGGCGAAAAAGCGTCCATTGACCGAGGAGACTTTGCAGAAACAGATTGCAAGGCTCGGCACCTCGGTCTTTGAGCTGGAACAGCTCGACTGCGAGATCCGCGGCGATGTCATGGTGCCTATGTCGGAGATCAACGAGGCGCGCCGTGCCCTCGTGGAAGCGCTCGAAGAGAAGCGGCTCGAGCCGTTCCATCGGCGCGAGGCTGTTCCCACTGATGGCTGGCAGGATGAAAGGGAGCGCCGGCAGCCGCCAAAGCCGGCCCGGCTCATGGCCGCGGTCGAGACGCTCGAGCAGGCGGAGGCTGCCGTTCACGGCGGTGCGGACGGCCTGCTTTATGGCGGGGAGTCCTACCAGCATTACTTCTTCACGAAGGAGGATTATCAGGAGGTCTGGCAGTTCGCGCGCGCGCATCACGTGCGCATCGACTTCGATACGCCGCGCGTCGTGCGCATGGCCTGGCAGCCGCATTTTGAGCAGATGCTCGCGGCCTGGCAGGACTGCCCGCCGGACGCCGTGCATGTGCACAACATTTCGACGCTCGCCATCGTGCGGCGGCAGACGGATTTTGCCTTGCACGCGGATTTCTCGCTGATTTCGTTCAACTATCTGACGCTCGATTTTCTGAAGGAATACGGCGTTGCCGAGGCTACACTTTCCCCGGAGCTCAATGCCAAGCAGATTGCAGAGCTCGTGCCGCGTTCCGCGCTGCCGCTCAGCGCGATTGCCTACGGGCGCCTTGAGCTCATGGTATCGGAGTACTGTGTGGCCGGGGCTTTCCTCGGCGGCGTGGACAAGGGAAAATGCACGCAGCCCTGCCTCGGGCGGCATTTCTCGCTCGAGGACCGCAAGGGCGCGCGCTTCCCGCTCGCGATGGATCAGTACTGCCACATGCACGTGCTGAACAGCAAGACGCTCACGATGCTCGCGCATGCGATGGAGTTCCGGGACTGGGGCGTAAGGACGCTCCGGCTTCTGCTGAAAGAACGGACGCCGGCGGAGGTTGAGCGGGTCACGCGGGATTTCGTGCACGCGATGAAGCTTCGCGAGCCAATCCCCGAGAAGGAACAGGCCTGGCTCGAACGGGCGGAAGGGCAGGATTTCACGCGCGGGCATTACTACCGCGGCGTGCTGTAACGACAAGATTTTTTAGGAGAAACTACCATTCATGGAACAGGAATCCTTTTCCACATTGGAATATGAGAAGATCCGCGCGATGCTCATGGATTGCGCGAGCTCGAAGATCGGCAAAGAGAAGGCGGCCGCGCTCCTGCCGAGCGCGGATTACGGCGAGGTCTGCGAGTGGCAGAGCGAGACCGACGAGGCCATGCGCATCCTCGCGATGACCGCGCCGCCGCTCGGCGGCATCCGCGACATCCGCCCGCTCGTCGAGAAGGTGCGGAAAAACGCGGTGCTCGACCTCGCGGAGCTGCAGGACGTGCAGAGCATGCTCTACGCGATGCGGCAGGTCAAATACTTTTTCCGCGACCTCGAGATTGACGCGCCGATGCTCAAGGAAATGGCGCATGGCATTGTCGTGCCCGGACAGCTCGAGCGCAACCTCGAAAACGCCATCGACGAGCACGGCGGCCTGCGTGATACGGCGAGCGTCGAGCTCCGCCGCATCCGCACGGAACTGCGCGGCTCGCAGACGCGCATCAAGGATCACATGCAGGCCATCCTGCACAATGCGGACAATCAGAAATACTTTCAGGATGCCATCATCACGATGCGCGACGACCGCTATGTCATCCCGGTGAAAAGCGAGTACCGCCAGCGGTTCCCCGGCCTTATCCACGACCGCTCGGCGACGGGTTCGACGCTCTACATCGAGCCGATGGCCATCGTCGAGTTCAACAACGACATCAAGCAGCTCGAGATTGAGGAGCGGCAGGAGGTCTCGCGGATCCTGCGCGACCTGTCGCAGCGCGTCGGCCGGAACGGCGCGGATCTTCTCGCGAACACTGACGTGCTCGCGGAGATCGATTTCGCGTTCGCGAAGGCGAAGCTCGCGCAGGATATGGAGGCCTCGCGGCCGGTGCTGAATAACGAGGGCCGCACCGCCCTGCATAGCGCGCGGCATCCGCTGATTGACCGCAAGAAAGTCGTGCCGCTCGACATCACAATCGGCAAGGACTACCGCATGCTGCTGATCACCGGTCCGAATACGGGCGGCAAGACCGTCAGCATGAAGACGCTCGGGCTGATGGTTCTGATGGCGCAGTCTGGCCTCTACCTGCCATGTGCCGGCGATTCGGAAATCGCGGTCTATCATAACGTCTACGCCGATATCGGCGACGAGCAGAGCATCGAGCAGAGCCTGTCGACCTTTTCGGCGCACATGACGCATATCATCCGGATCCTCGATCAGGTGGAAAAGGATGACCTCGTGCTGATCGATGAGCTTGGATCCGGGACGGATCCGGAGGAGGGCGCGGCGCTCGCCATGTCGATTCTCGAGCGCCTGCTCGACGTCGGTGCGACGACGGTCACGACAACGCATTACTCCGAGCTCAAGACGTTCGCATATTCGCGCGAGGGCATCGAGAACGCCTGCGTGGAGTTCGATGTCAAGACCCTGATGCCGACTTACCGCCTGCTGATTGGGATCCCGGGCGCGAGCAATGCGTTCGCCATCAGCGAGCGCCTCGGTCTGCCGCAGTCCATCATCCTGCGCGCGCAGCAGCTCGTCAAGGTCGACCACGCGCAGTTCGAGCACGTCGTCAGCGAGCTCGAGCAGCAGAAGATATTCTACGAGCAGATGAACGCGGACATCCGCGAGCGGCAGGAGCGCGTCGAGAAGATCGAGGCGAAAGTCGAGGCCGCGCGCGAGGAACTCTCGAAGCGCAAGGGCGAGATCATTCGCAAGGCGCGCGAGCAGAGCGCGGCCCTCGTCCGCCGCACGCGCCGCGACTCCGAGGAGATCATCGAAGACCTCAAGAAGCAGTTCGACGATCAGGGCATCCATGCGCGCCAGCAGGCCATGCAGGAGGCGCGTCGGAAGCTCAAGGAAGCGATGGACGCGGCGCGCCCCGGCATCATGCCGCAGAAGGGCGTCGGCAAGAAGGTCAACCTGAAGACCATCCAGCCCGGCGACACCGTCTATGTCAAGAAGCTCGACCAGAAGGGAACCATCCTCGCCATTGACGGCAAGGAACTCGAGGTACAGCTCGGGAACCTGCATACGAAGGTGCGCGCCTCGGCCTGCACATTCCTTTCCCACCCAAAAGAAGAAAAAACAACATCGGGCAGCCGGAATGCGAACCGTCAGTCCGGCACCTATCTGCAGAAGACCGCGCAGGCGTCGCCGGAAATTGATATCCGCGGTATGATGGTCGACGAGGCCGAGGTCGTGCTCGGCAAATTCCTCGACGACGCGGTCATCGCCGGGCTCGGCCAGGTGCTGATTATCCACGGGAAGGGTACTGGTGCCCTGCGCAAAGGCGTGCACGCCTATCTCGCGCGGCACAAGAACGTCAAGGACTTCGCCTTTGCCGATATCACCGAGGGCGGCACCGGCGCGACGGTCGTCCATCTGAAATAAAGCAGTAGATATACATAATCACAGAACCAGAAAGCCAGCTCGGCTGTTTGGTTCTGTGATTATTTTTTATGTTATGCTTTCTTGTGTGGAGATAAGGCATTACTGCATGACTTTTCATCTAACATACATAATAAATGCTACTAAAGAAATAGTAGCATTTGGATAATCTATATTTATAAATACAGGGAACTCAACAGAAAACAAAGATAAAATACGGAAAAATAAAGAAAAACCTGTTGACTTATCGGAAAGTTTACGCTATGATAATTGCTGTAAGAACAAAGGAAAACAAAAATAAAGAAAGATAAACAAAACCCAGAAACCGGACAGGTTCGGAAAGGGAGAGGGAATATGTCGAGACAGAAATGTTATTTGGCGGTGGATATCGGCGCCTCAAGCGGCCGCCATATCCTCGGCTGGGTTGATAAAGGCAAGATCCGCATCGAGGAGATCTACCGCTTTGAGAACAAGCTGGTCAAGAGGAACGGCCACCTTTGTTGGAATCTCGAGCATCTTTTCCATGAGGTCGTCGAGGGCCTGAAGAAATGCAAGGAGCTCGACCGGATCCCAGAGAGCGTCGGCATCGACACCTGGGGCGTCGATTTCGTCCTGCTCGACAAGAGCGGCAATGTCCTCGGCAACACGGTCGCATACCGTGACGGCCGCACGAAGGGCATGGACGAGGAAGTCTACAAGGTCATTCCGGAGTCCGAGCTCTACGGGCGAAACGGCATCCAGAAACAGATCTTCAACTCCATCTATCAGCTGATGGGCATCAAGAAGGAGACGCCGGAAGCGCTCGAGCAGGCCGACCGTTTCCTAATGGTTCCGGAATACCTGAATTACCGGCTGA
Organism: Selenomonadaceae bacterium; assembly: GCA_036733925.1. Taxonomy (GTDB): domain Bacteria; phylum Bacillota; class Negativicutes; order Selenomonadales; family Selenomonadaceae; genus UBA2897. The sequence continues at coordinate 68,065 of DAIMZO010000010.1, forward strand.
CAGGCGTCGCGATGAATGAGTACACGAATGCGACGACCACGCAGCTTGTGAGCGCGAAGACTGCCGACTGGGATTTCGAGCTGCTTGAGAGGCTTGGCCTGCCGACGAAGATTTTCGGCAAGCTCAATATGCCGAAGACGCTGGTCGGCCCGCTCTCCGAGGAAATGGCGGAGCGCATCGGTTTCCAGACGAACGTCGTCCTGCCGGCCACGCACGACACCGGCTCGGCGGTCATGGCAGTGCCGACGAACTCCGATGACAGCATTTACCTGAGCTCCGGTACCTGGTCGCTGATGGGCATCGAGCGGCTGATCCCGGACTGCACGGAGAAGAGCCGCAAGCACAACTTCACGAACGAGGGCGGCTATCATCACCGCTATCGCTACCTGAAGAACATCATGGGCATGTGGATGATGCAGAACCTGCGCCGCGAATTCAAGCACAAGTACACGTTCGAGGAGCTCTACGAGCTCGCGCATATCGGCCGCTACTTTACTTCGACGGTCGACGTCAACGACGAGGTGTTCCTTGCACCGGACAGCATGATCAAGGCCTTGCAGGACTACTGCGAGAAGACCGGGCAGGAAAAGCCGGAGACGGAATGCGAGTTGCTCTACTGCGTGTACAAGAGCCTTGCAAACTGCTACGCGGAGACCGTATCGGAAATCGAGGAGGTCACGGGCCGCAGCTACGATACGATCCACGTCGTCGGCGGCGGATGCCAGGATCGCTTCCTCAACCGGCTGCTCACGGAGACGACCGGTAAAGAGGTTTACGCCGGTCCGGTCGAGGCCACGGCTATCGGCAACCTCATGGCGCAGATGCTCCGCGACAAGCTCTTCGAGGATCTCAAAGAGGCGCGGCAGGTCGTTGCAAAATCCTTCGATGTCAAGCGCATCGAAGTGGATATAGAATAAAAGGAATAGAGATAGAAATATTGGGAGGTTTTACCTATGTCGAGATTTGAAGATGCAAAAGAAATGTACGCGGCGCAGGGTGTCGACGTCGAAGCAGCGCTCAAGAAACTGCAGGGTGTGCGTATCTCCATGCACTGCTGGCAGGGCGATGATGTCCTCGGCTTTGACTCGGATGCACTGACGGGCGGCATCGCGACGACGGGCAATTACCCGGGCCGCGCGCGCAACCCGGAAGAGCTCATGGCTGACATCAAGAAGGCCTATTCCCTGATTCCGGGCAAGCACAAGCTGAACCTGCACGCTTCGTACCGCATCACCGATGAGAACGTCGACCGCGACAAGATCGAGCCGAAGCATTTCAAGGCATGGGTCGATTTCGCGAAAGAGCAGGGCATCGGCCTCGACTTCAACCCGACGTTCTTCAGCCACAAAAATGTCAAGGACAATATGACGCTTTCGAGCTCGGATAAGGATATCCGCGATTTCTGGATCGCGCACGGCAAGGCATGCCGCAAGATTGCGAACTATTTCGGCGAGGAGCTCGGCATCACGGCGCTTGACAACATCTGGATCCCGGACGGCACGAAGGACGTTCCGGCCGACCGCATCGGGCCGCGTGCACGCCTCAAGGAATCGCTTGACGAGATCCTTTCCGTCAAATACGACCGCAAGAACATCGCGGATTCTGTCGAGGGCAAGGTGTTCGGCATCGGCGTCGAGTCGTACACGGTCGGCTCGCATGAGTTCTACATGAACTATGCGGCAAAGAACGGCCTCATGTGCCTGCTCGATACGGGCCATTATCATCCGACCGAGGTCGTTTCGGACAAGATTTCGTCGATGTTGCTCTTCAATGACAGTCTCGCCCTGCATGTCAGCCGCCCGGTCCGCTGGGACAGCGACCACGTCATCAAGTTCGATGATGAGCTCAAGGAACTCGCGACGGAGCTTGTCCGTTGCGATGCCCTCGACAAGGTGTTCATCGGTCTCGACTTCTTCGACGCGAGCATCAACCGCATCGCGGCATGGGTCATCGGCATGCGTAACATGCAGAAAGCCCTGCTCTACGGCCTGCTGACACCGAACAAGCAGCTCAAGGAAGCACAGGACCAGGCGGACTTCACGCGCGTGCTGGAGGGTCTCGAGGAAATCAAGACGCTGCCGTTCGGCGATGTCTGGGCCGAGTTCTGCAAGCGCAACGACGTCCCGGCGGACGGCGAATGGTATCCGGTCGTCAAAGAATATGAAAAGGACGTCCTGTTCAAGAGATAAGTACTGATAAGCTACAGGAAAGAAGGATCAATCATGGATATACTGGATTCGAAATTCATGGAGGGCTTCAAGCGCTTGACGGCCGATGCCTTCCGGAAGGGCTGGCATGAGCGCAACGGCGGCAACCTGACCTACCGCGTGAAGCCGGAGGAAGTCGAGGCCGTCAAGGAATCCCTGCACGAGGTGAAGGAATGGCAGCCGATCGGCAATACGGTGCCGGGGCTTGCCGGCGAGTACTTCCTCGTGACCGGCAGCGGCAAGTATATGCGCAATGTCGAGCTCGCGCCGGAAGAGAATACCGCGTTGATCCGGGTAGACGAGAAGGGCGAGAACTACGGCATCGTCTGGGGTCTCGTGAATGGCGGCCGCCCGACGAGCGAGCTGCCGACGCACCTCGCGGCGCACGAGCTCAAGAAAAAGATGACGGACGGCCGGAACCGCATCATCTATCACGCGCATCCGACGAACCTCATTGCGCTGACCTTCGTGCTGCCGCTCAAGGACAAGGAATTCACGCGTGAACTCTGGGAAATGGCCACGGAAGACCCGGTCATCTTCCCGGAAGGCATCGGCGTCGTCCCCTGGATGGTGCCAGGCGGCAAGGAGATTGCCGACGCGTCCGTGAAGCTCATGGAGAAATACCGCGTCATCGTCTGGGCGCACCATGGCCTGTTCGTCTGCGGAGACGATTTCGATGAGGCGTTCGGCCTGATGGATACGGTCGAGAAAGCATCGGAGATTTGCGTCAAGGTTCTGTCGATGGGTGGCAAGAAGCAGACCATTCCGCGCGACGGATTCATCCAGCTCGCCAAGGATTTCCATATCAATCTGAATACAGACCTTCTGGACTGACCCGATTCCGGCAGGAGAGCCTTTCTCCTGCCTTTTGGGAGAACTAATTGACATAATGTTCTTAATAAAGAGAAGATTTCAGAGAATATTAGGGAGGCATTATCATGTTAGGTGTCAAAGTGGATTACCACATGTCCGCCTGGAAGAAAACCCTGATTGCCGGCCTGATCAGCTATATCGATGCCGGCTCCATCGTGGCAGGTGCTTCCGGACTTTCGATGTGGCAGGATTATCTCGGCATGAGCAGCGTGCAGATGGGCCTGCTCGCCGCGCTCTCGTCGAACACGGGCGGCGCAGCAATCGGCGCGCTGATCGGCGGCAAGATCTGCGATAAGTATGGGCGAAAATTCGTCTACAACTACGCGCTGCTGTTCTATATGATCGGCGTCGCGATGATCTGTCTGGCAACGAACTATCCGATGTTCCTGCTCGGCTACGTCATCATCGGCCTGATGGTCGGTGCGGACGTCGTCGCATCCTGGACGTTCATCGCAGAAGAGGCGCCGTCGAAGAACCGCGCGAAACATTGCGGCTCCGCACAGGTCGCCTGGATGCTCGGCCCGGTCGTCGTGTTCCTCGCGTCAATCCCGCTGAACTCGATGTTCGGTCTGCTCGGCAACCGCATCATCTTCGCGCATCTGATCGTCGTCGCGGCCTGGATCTGGTATCAGCGCCTGAAGATGCCGGAGTCCACGGAATGGGTCGAGGCGCATAAGCGCGAGCAGGAGCTCGCGGCCAAGGGCGTCAAAGTCCGCAAGGTCCACTACAGCGACATCCTGCACGGGACCTGCCTCAAGACAGTCGTCATGCTCTGCGCAGTCTACACGCTCTGGAACCTCGCGGCCAGCACGAACGGATTCTTCATGCCGTACATCTACGAGCATGTCGGCAACCTCTCGAACGCGATGTCCCTGTTCCTGACGGCGCTGAACTTCGCCGTCTGCATCCTGACGACGTTCATCTTCATGTACACCGGCGATAAATTCAACCGCCGCAAGATCTTCGGCATTTTCTCCGGCCTCGGCGTCATCAGCTGGTTCGTCTGGGCGTTGCCGGCCGACATGCTGCAGATGTGGATGCTGTTCTTCTTCACGATTGTCTGGGGCTTCTCGATGCAGCAGCAGTTCTATCAGCTCTGGAGCTCCGAACTGTTCCCGGTTCGCTACCGCGCGACGGCACAGGGCTTCACGTTCTTCGTGACGCGCTTCTCCGCTGCTATTTGGGGCTTCCTCGTCCCAATCCTGATGGAGACGGTCGGTTTCCAGATCGCTGCGATGATCATGATCGGCTTCGTGTTCGTCAGCTGGGTTGCCGGTACGTTCTTCGGCTCTGATGCGCGCGGCAAGACGCTCGATGAGATCACGAAAGAGCGTTATGGCGATGAGATTGACGATAACGGCTGGTTCGTCCGTTCGGGCGACAGCGATGCGCAGTCAGTGGCACAGAAGTAAAGGTTTATCAGAAAGCGGCGTAAAACCTCTGCCTTCAGGTATGGGGATATAAGCCGCGCCCACCGACTTTGCGCAAGCAATGGAGGTGGGCCATTTCCCAAAGGAAATGCTTGTAATAGATTGTATATTGTTGTATAATATAAATATGAGCAAACGAATCTATCGCTCCAACCATAATATCGTCTATTTCGAGAGTCAGAAGACATCGCAGAGGAAGTGAGAACATGGAAACGTACACGTTGG
>DAIMZO010000011.1:0-68993 GCA_036733925.1 Selenomonadaceae bacterium
CTGTAAATCTGTCATCTTCGGATTACGATGGTTCGAATCCATCCCTGCCCACCACCACGAAAGCAGAGCGTCGCGTAAGCGGCGCTTTTTTCGTATATGCATATGGGGGATGGCCTTGAATGGTACACTCTCTTCGGCGCTATATCGTTCTAATTGAGACTTAACTGGCCTTTTCTTACATAGCAAGATGGAAACTTTATATATAGTATAGGAATCGTCTACAAACTGTGATACAATAAAGGACAGAAGTTTGCATGAAATGCATTCATGGCGAATTAGGAGGATTTATGGAAAAACGATACAAAGGCATGACATTGGCCATCTGCCTTGCTCTCGCGCTCAGTGCGCGGTCGGTATCGGCACAGGATGTGTCTCTGAAGGACGCCATCGATATCGCGCTGGCACAGAATACCGGTTTGCTCATCACGCAGAAGGGTGAGGATACGGCGGAGGCAACGCTTGCGAAGGCGAAAGGGCAGAACGGCTTCAAGGCATCGGCAAGCGGCAATGTGCTCCATTCGAGCAAGACGGAGGGGGAGAAGCGCGCGGATTCCTCCTCGCTCGGGATCTCAGGCAGCCTCCCGCTCTACACGGGCGGGGCCAATGAGGCGAGCATCAAGAGCGGGGAGATCGGCGTGGAGTCCTCCCGTCTGACGACGGAGCGCAAGCGCGAGGACCTGAAGCTCTCGGTCATCAAGGCGTATTACAACGCGCTCGAGGCGCGCAAGACCATCGACGTCGATCAGGAGTCCGTCGACAACTATCAGGCGCATTATACGAACGTCAGCCAGCTCTACTCTGCGGGTTCCAAGGCGCGCATCGATGTGCTGCGCTCGTCCGTCGAGCTTTCGAATGCACGTCAGACGCTGATCAAGGCGCAGAATTCCTACGAGGCCGACTTGTCGACGCTCCGGAACCTGTTGAACATGGACCGCACAGTGCCGCTGAACCTCACGACGGATTTCTCCTACGATAAATTCGACATCAGCATGGATGACGCGATCGCCTACGCATACCGCAACCGCAAGGATCTGAAAGTCTCCGAATACGAGATGAAGCAGAAGGAGCTCGCCATCACGTCAGCCAAGGCCGGCTATCAGCCGGAGCTCTCGCTCTCCGTCGGGACGAATGTCCTCAACAAGCAGTGGCATCCCTCGATGGACAACAAGACGGGCCTCAGCGCCGGCGTCGGCCTGTCGTGGGATATCTTCGACAGCGGCGTGACGAAGGCTGAGGTCAAAGAGGCCAAGAACCAGTACGATATCGCGAAGCTCAACCTGCTCAAGAACAAGGAGGATATCGACCTGTCGCTGCGGCAGTCCTACTACAATATGCGCGAGGCGGAAAAGCGCTTCACCTCAACGTCGGATGCCGTGAACCAGGCCGAGGAAGATTACTATATCGCACGCGAGAAATACCGCGCGGGCGAGGGGCTCATGCTCGATATCATCGATGCACAGCTCGCGCTCTCGACGGCACGGCTCAACCATATCAGTGCGCAGTACGACTACGCGCGGTATAAGGCCGAGGTCGAGAACGAGATGGGCATCGGGCTGAATGACAGCGAGAAGGCCGCGTCCGGGCACCTCGATACGGACGCCGCACGCGTGATTGCGGCATCGCCGCTGACGAAGACGCAGACGGCGGCGCAGCCAGCCGCATCCGTGAAAGCGTCGGCTTCCAAGGAGGTCCGGCGTGAATCCCAGCAGACGGTGGCAGAGCTCGCCGGGAATGGAGCAGCGAAATGACGAAAAAAGGCAAGATCAAGATAGGCATTGCGGTCGTGCTCGTGGCCGCCATCGCGTTCGGCGGCTGGAAGTATTACAGCAGCCAGCAGCAGGCGAAGGAACAGGCGGCTGCCGCGCAGCAGGTCACGCAGACCACGCGCATGGACATCAAGTCGACGGTATCGGCGACCGGCACGATCCGCCCAGTCAATTCCGTCGAGGTCAGCTCGAAGATCACGGCGCGCATCAAGAGCGTGCTCGTGAAGGAGAATGACGAGGTAAAGGCAGGCCAGACCGTCGCGACGCTCGAGGGCAAGGACTACGAGTCGAAGCGGGATCAGGCACAGTACAAGGTCACGAGCACGAAGCAGAAATACGACCGCGTCAGCTATCTCTATTCGATCGGCGCGGATACGCAGCAGCAGCTCGAGGATGCGCAGTACGATTACGATACGGCGCAATCCCAGCTCTCGGAGACGGAATCCGACCTCGCGGAGACCGTCATCACGGCGCCGATGGACGGCGTGGTCGTCGGCGAGCCAAAGACTGCCGGCACGATGGCCGTCCAGGGCTCCGATAACCCGACGGTCATCATGCGCATTGCCGACCTTTCGAGCAAGCAGATCCTCGCGAAGGTTGATGAGACCGATATCGGCAATGTGAAGGTCGGGCAGGACGCGACGTTCACCGTCGATACGTACCCGAACAAGACCTTTACGGCGCATGTCTCGAAGATCTCGCAGACCGATACCTCGAACACCTGGGATACGCAGAAATCCTCGTCGACGTCGACGGCTTCTTCGTCCTCGGCCAGCGTCATCTACTACTATGTGACGCTCGACGTCGATGACCCGGATAACGAATTGTTCCCGTCGATGACCGCGCGCGTCGAGATCAATACGGCGGACAAGCAGGACGCGCTCGTCGTGCCGATTTCGACGCTGAAGACGGATACGAACGGCTCTTACGTCATCGTACGGAATCCGGACGGTTCCGAGGAGAACCGCTATGTGACCGTCGGCATCTACAGCGACGAGTACGTCGAGATCCTGTCCGGCCTCGAGGAGGGCGAGAGCGTCGTCTCGACCTATACGGCCACGAAGAGCAGCAAGTCCAGCAGCAACAACGACCGTCACGGCGGCCCGCCGATGTAAGGTGAACAGTACCATGACAGAGAAAAAAGAAGAGCGCTATGCGACCATCAAGCTGCGCGATATCCGGAAAATCTACCAGATCGGCGAGGAGACGCTCGCCGCGCTTGACGGCATCACGCTTGACATCCACAAGGGCGAGTTCGCCGCGCTGATGGGGCCGTCCGGCTCCGGCAAGTCGACGCTGATGAACATCCTCGGCTGCCTCGACCGCCCGACCTCGGGCTCGTACAAGCTCGACGACGAGGAGGTCTCGAACCTCTCGGACGACCAGCTCGCCTATACGCGGAACCGAAAGATCGGCTTCGTGTTCCAGAACTTCAACCTGCTCTCGCGCATCTCGGCGCTCGAGAACGTCGCGCTGCCGCTCGTCTACGCGGGGGTCGGGCGCAAGGAGCGCAATGAGCGCGCCATGCACTATCTCGAGGCGGTCGGACTCGCGGACCGCGCGGACCACCAGCCGAACGAACTTTCGGGCGGCCAGCGCCAGCGTGTCGCGATTGCCCGCGCGCTCGTCAACGACCCGCATATCATCATGGCGGACGAGCCGACCGGCAACCTCGATACGAAGTCGACGAAGGAGATCATGCAGATCTTCGAAGCGATGCACGAAGAGGGGCGCACAATCATCCTCGTCACGCATGAGCCGGAGATCGCGGCCTGCGCAAGCCGCCAGCTTCTCGTGCGCGATGGGAAAATCACCCGAGACGAAGGAAAGGGCGTGGTCATGGATGTTGTTTAAAGAGAGTTTCCAGATTGCGCTCGCGTCCCTGTTCGCGAACAAGATGCGTTCGCTGCTGACGATGCTCGGCATCATCATCGGTGTCGGCGCGGTCATCGCGATGGTGTCCATCGGCATGGGCGTGCGCTCGAACGTCACGAGCTCGATTGCGAGCCTCGGTTCGAATATGCTGATCGTCATGCCGGGATCCTCGAACCGCGGCGGCGTGCGCGGTGCGGCAGGATCGATGCAGACGCTGAAATACGATGATGCGAAAGCCATCAAGGAGAAGATCCCCGATATCGAATACGTCTCCCCGATGGTCTCGTCCTCGTATCAGGTCGTCTACGGCAACAATAACTGGAATACGTCCGTGCAGGGCGTCACGCCGGAGTTCATGTCCATCCGCTCGCTCACAATCAGCTACGGCGCGTTCATCACGGAGAATGACCTGCAGAAGCGGCAGCGCGTGGCCGTCATCGGCACGACGGTCGCGGAGAACCTGTTCGAGGACAAGAACCCGGTCGGCCAGAATATCCGCATCAACAACCAGCCGTACAAGGTCATCGGCCTCCTGCAGAGCAAGGGCCAGTCCTCCATGGGACAGGATCAGGACGATATGGTTTACGTGCCGCTGACGACCGCGCAGGAGCGCATGCTCGGCATCACCTATGTGCAGAGCATCAACCTGCAGGTCAAGGACGCGGACAAGATGGATCAGGTGCAGGCACAGGTCGAGCAGCTGCTCCGCACGCGCCACCATATCACGGGCGACAAGGACGACGACTTCAACGTCCGGAACCTCACGAGCCTCATGCAGACCGTGCAGCAGTCGACGACGATGCTGACGCTGCTGCTTGGCTCGATTGCTGGCATCTCGCTGCTCGTCGGCGGCATCGGCATCATGAACATCATGATGGTGTCCGTGACGGAGCGCACGCGCGAGATTGGCATCCGCAAGGCACTCGGCGCGACGTTCATGAACATCATGACGCAGTTCCTGATCGAGTCGATGGTCATCGGCATCATCGGCGGCCTGATCGGCATCGGGCTCGGCTGTCTCGCTTCGAAGATCATCGCGCAGGTCGGCAATTTCACGACCGTCATCACGCTCGCGCCAATCCTCGTGTCGTTCCTGTTCTCCGTCGGCATCGGCTTGTTCTTCGGCATCTATCCTGCCCGCAAGGCCGCGCGCCTCGACCCGATTGAAGCGCTCCGCTACGAATAAGTGGCCTTCCCCTCTGGGAAAGGCAAAAGAAGGGCCTTGGCAGATTCGGATCTGCCAAGGCCCTTCTTCTATAGTATAGAGATTTTTATTTCGGATTATACTCGACAATCTCGATGGCCGGATGCTCGTTGAGGTCGAGGAGCTCGCTCGGCGAGATCTCGATGACGGGGTGGGCGGCGTAGTCATTCGGGTAGGCGGCGACAATGCCTTTCTGCCCATTCGAGAGCACGACCTTCGAGCCGAGGAACGCATCCTTGATGCGGTTCAGCACGACGACGCAGACGGCCGGGTCGAGCGTCTGGAACATGCCCTGGCTGATTGCCGCGATTGCGGCGAACGGCGTCCGCTTGACATAGCCCTCGCGCTCTGTCGTGATGTTGTCGTAGATATCCGCAATCATGACGATGCGTGCGTATTCGTGGATGTCCGGCCTCTGCACGTTGAACGGGAAGCCGGAGCCGTCCATGCGCTCGTGATGCTGCAAGGCGGCAAGCTTAACCCCGTCGGAGAGATCCGCAACCCCGTTCAGGATGTGCTGGCCGTCGATGGTGTGCTGTACGTAGGCTTCGTAATCCTCACCTTCGAGGTTCTCGACGTTCTTGTCGAGCAGCCGTTTCGGAAATTTCGATTTCCCGATGTCGTGCAGGAAGCCGGCGAGAATCAGATCCTTCGTTTTATCCTTGTCGAACTGCATCCATTTCGCGATGACGCCGGAAAGGATCGAGACGCGCAACGAATGATTGTAGATATCGCCTGCGAGGTGGTTCATCTCGTAGAGGTAGTCGATGACGCCGCTGCTCCGGGACAGCGGCGAGTAGGCTTTATCGACTACTTTCTTCGTCGCGTCCATCGGGACTTTGCCGGTCTTGTTCGTCTGCTTGAACACCGTCTCGGCGGCCTGCACGATGTTGTTGTACTCTTTCAGAAAGGCGTTGCCGCGGTTGAAGATTGCGGATACCGCCTGATAGTTCTGGCTTAGTTCGTACTCATCCTTGACGTAGACAACGGGTATATTCAGAAACGTGAGCCGTGTGATATGCGCTTTCGTCAGCAGAGTGTCTTCTGACAGGATTACGACACGGTTCGGATTCACGATGGTGCGGGCGAGAATCATGCCCGGTTTCAGATCTTCCACGGAAACCGCTCTCAAAATAACCCCCTCCTTTATCTCTCTTATATGTATGTCGGAATTTCGGTCGCTATTCCCCATCTTTTATTTTCTAGATGCAGGGGAGAAATCCCTGCTGGAATCCGGAGCTTTTTGCAGAACGCAGAAAAACTTTCTGCCAGAAGGCGCAGAAAATCACTTCATGGCTTGACAATCTTACAACCGTTCGATATAATAACTTCAAGTTAATCCTTTAGTATAATAAAGAAATAAATGAAAGGGCGATGGAATATGAAAGCGAAGAAATGGCTGGCACTCGGCCTCGCAGCGGTTATGTCGATGGCACTGATTACGGGGTGCGGCAGCAACGCGGCGAAAGACAGCGGCTCGGGCGCGAAGGAGAATTCGAAGATCCTCGTTGGGCTCGACGACAACTTCCCGCCGATGGGCTTCAAGGATGAGAACAACGAGATCACAGGCTTTGATGTCGACCTCGCGAAAGAGGCGTCGAAGCGCCTCGGCCGCGAAGTGGAGTTCAAGGCTATCGACTGGTCGAGCAAAGAGGCGGAGCTCAAGAGCGGCCGCGTCAATGTCCTCTGGAACGGTCTCGATATCACGGAGAAGCGCAAGGAGAACATGCTGTTCTCCGACCCGTACATGGATAACCGTCAAATCATCTTCGTGAAGAAGGGCCGCACGGATATCACGGACGAGTCGAGCCTCAAGGGCAAGAATATCGGCACGCAGAGCGCGAGCACGGCCGAGGAATACCTCGACGGCGACGAGTTCAAGAAGGTCGGCGTCAAGGAGATCAAAAAGTATCCGGACTTTGTCAACGCGTTCATGGATCTCGAGAACGGCCGTATCGATGCGGTCATCGGCGATGAAATCGTCGGCCGCTACTATATGAGCAAGCACCCGGACGCCATCGAGGCGGTGGACGTTGCGGTCGGCCCAATCTCGCAGTTCGGCATCGCGTTCGCGAAGGACAATCAGCAGCTCCGCGATGAGGTGCAGAAAGTCCTCGACGAGATGAAGGCGGACGGCACAATCGCGAAGATTTCGGAGAAATGGTTCGGCAAGGACATCACGATTCAGGAATAAACAGGCAGAGAATGGAGAGCGGCCAGCATGAGTGATAAGATTACACCGGTGATTCGCGAGCTTGCGGGGAAAATCCTCGACGATTACGAGCAGAAGCGCCCGATTGACAAGCTCGACGTGTTCAACCAGCCGAGGCTGGATATCATCTACGCACTCACGGACAAGCTCTGCCGCATCGCGTTCCCCGGCTATACGAAGGATCCGGAGTACCGCATCTACGATATCCGCGCGAATATGCAGATGGTCATCGAGGATGTGGCGTTCAACCTGAACAAGCAGATCGCGATCGCCCTGCGCTATGGGCGGAAGCTCACGGCGAAGGAGCGGGCAGAGGCCGGTGACCGCGCGCAGGAGATCACAATCGAGTTCCTGCGCCGCATCCCGCGCGTCCGCGAATACATCGCGACGGATCTCGATGCGACCTTCGACGGCGACCCGGCGGCTGAGAGCCTCGACGAGATCATCTTCTCGTATCCGGGGCTCTACGCGATCACGGTCTACCGGTTCGCGCATGAGCTCTACGAGCTGCAGGTGCCGGTCATCCCGCGCATCATGACGGAGCGCGCGCACAGCAAGACGGGCATCGACATCAACCCGGGCGCGACAATCGGCAAGTATTTCTTCATCGATCACGGCACGGGCATCGTCATCGGCGAGACCACGCATATCGGCAGCCATGTCAAGGTTTATCAGGGCGTGACGCTCGGCGCGCTCTCGACCTCGGGCGGCCGCGCGCTGCACAATGTGCGCCGCCACCCGACCATCGAGGACAACGTGACCATCTATTCCGGTGCGTCAATCCTCGGCGGCGATACGGTCATCGGCAAGGGCTCGGTCATCGGCGGCAACGTGTTCCTGACGAAATCCGTAGCCCCCGGCACGAAGGTCAGCGTCAAGAATCAGGAGCTCCGTTACAATACGGGCAGCAAGAAAGTCCAGGAGGTCAAGGACGATGCCGACAACGCGGCGTGGTTCTATGTGATCTGATGGCATATTCCAGGAGGCGGTTTTCCGCGGCGGTACGTCCGCGCGGAGGATCGTCTTTTTTCGCGCTTGCGTACAGAGGACTTACATAGTAAAATAAAGAGAAGGAAAAGAGCAGGAGGAATGACTTTGCAAAAAGAAACGACACTCGCGAAGCCGGTTTCCTATCAGGGCGTCGGCCTGCATTCCGGGAAGAACGTCCATATCGAATTCCGGCCGGCACCCGCCGGAACCGGCATCGTGATCTTGCGGACGGATCTGCCGGGAACGCCGGAGATCCACGCGGTGGCGGAGAATGTCACCTCGACGCTGCGCGCGACGACGGTCGAAGAGAACGGGAACAAGGTATTCACAATCGAGCACATGATGAGCGCGCTGCACGCGCTCCGCATCGACAACTGCTATATCGCGCTCGACGCAGAGGAACCGCCGGTCGCCGATGGCTCCTCGCTGACGTATTTCCGGCTTCTGAAAAGCGCCGGCAGGACAGAGCAGGATCGGGAACGGAAGGAAATCGTCATCGACCGGGTCTTCCGCATCGACGATGAGAAGACCGGACGCTTCGTGCTGGTCCTGCCATACGACGGGTTCCGCGTGAGCTTCACCTCGGTGAATCCGCACAAGCTCATCGGCATCCAGTACGAGGACTTTCTGGTCGATGAGGCCGTCTATGAAAAGGAAATCGCGCCGGCCCGCACCATCGCCTACGAAGGCGAGATCCGGCAGCTTCGCGAGATGGGACTCGGTCTCGGCGGCACGATGGAGAACGTCATCGTCTACAACGACGACGGGTGGCTGAACCCGCTGCATTTCGACGATGAGCTCGTGCGGCACAAGATCCTCGACGTCATCGGCGACTTGCGTCTCGCGGGCATCATCCGCGGGCACATCATCGCTGCAGCATCCGGGCACGCACTCAACACACAGCTCGCGAAGAAAATTGCGGCCGTGTATCGTGGATAAAAGAACAGGAGAGAATAGTTATGGTATTGGACATCAATGAGATCATGAAGATTCTGCCGCATCGTCCGCCGATGCTGCTTGTCGACCGCATTGTCGAGCTCGAGCCGTTCAAATCGGCTACGGGCATCAAGAACGTCACGATGATGGAGCCGCATTTCCGCGGCCATTTTCCGGGACACCCAATCATGCCGGGCGTGCTGATCCTCGAGGCGATGGCGCAGGTCGGCGGCGTTGCGATGCTCTATCCGGAGGAGAACCGCGGGAAGCTCGCGCTGTTCGGCGGCATGGAGCATGTGAAATTCAAGCATCCGGTCGTCCCGGGCGACCAGCTCGTGACGAAGGCACAGCTCGTGCGCGTGCGCGGGGATTTCGGCTTGCTGCACTGCGACGGCTATGTCGATGACAAGCTCGTCGCCTCGGCGGATTTCAAGTTCGCCCTCAAAAGAGACGAAAACGCTTGATTTTCGCTATACTCCGCAAGATATTCATAGATAACGATTGCTCAACTCGAAATACGCCTGGATTTGCTGTGATAAGACGAGCAGAAAATCAAAGTGAACAAGAGAGTTTAAGTAAGTAGTTTATGAAGAATTTATATTCAAAGAAATTTGAGCGATTCAGGCAGGAAATATAGGTTAGGAGCTGTAGAGATGAGCATGGAAAACAGCAAGGTTATCGCCTTCATACACGATACCGCGGTCGTTTCTCCGACAGCGCGCATCGGCAAGAATGTAGAGATCGGCCCTTATTCGGTCATCGGCGACAATGTCGAGATTGGTGAGGGTACGCATATCGGGCCGCATGTCGTCATTCAGGGATGGACGAGCATCGGCAAGGACTGCCGCATCTTTCAGGGGGCTTCGATCGGCGAGATCCCGCAGGATCTGAAGTTCAAGGGGGAGAAGAGCTACACGTTCATCGGTGACCGCACGACGATCCGCGAGTGCGCGACGGTGCACCGCGCGACCGGTGAGGGCGAGGAGACACGCATCGGCAATGACTGCCTGCTCATGGCGTACACGCATGTCGCGCATAACTGTGTCGTCGGCAACAACGTCATCATGAGCAATGCGGCAATGATCGCGGGTCACGTCGTCGTCGAGGACCGTGTGGTCATCGGCGGCATGGCCGGCGTGCATCAGTTCGTGAAGATCGGCCGCAACGCGATGGTCGGCGGCGCTTCGAAGCTCGTGCAGGACGTCGTCCCGTTCACGATTGTCGACGGGCGCCCGGCCAAGGCGGTCGGCCTGAACAGCGTCGGCATCTCGCGCGCCGGGATCCCGGTGGAGGCACGCCGCCGCATCAAGCAGGCCTACAAGATCCTGTACCGCTCGGGCCTTTCCCTTTCGCAGGCCATCGCGGTCATCGAGCAGGAAGTGGATTCCTGCGAGGAAATCGAGCATTTCCTGCGTTTCCTGCGCAACGCGGAGCGCGGCATCTGCCGTGTGCGCCACGTCGCAGACTGAGCAGACGGAATAGAAGAATCAGGGGAGAAGAATAGTATATGGAGAAATTAGGACTGCTGGCCGGTGCCGGCCATCTGCCCGCGGAATGCGCGCAGGCGGCTGCGGGGCTCGGCTATGAGGTCTACGCCGTTTCCCTTCTGCCGGAAACCGATCCGGAGCTCGCGGCGTGCACGACGGACTGTCAGGCAATCAGCATCGCGCATCTCGATGAGATTCTCGGCTACCTCAAGGAACACGATATCCACAAGGTCACGATGATCGGCAAGGTCACGAAGGAACTCTTGTTCTCCGGCAAGGTCATGCCGGACGCGCGCATGCTGGCGCTGATCGCGGAGCTCCCGGATCGCAAGGACGACACGATCATGATGATGTTCGTGCGCGAGCTCGCGAAGATCGGCGTGCAGGCCATCGACCAGACGGCATTCATCCGCAAGCTCATGCCGCATCACGGCACGCTGACGAAGCGCGAGCCGACGGACGCGGAGCGTCAGGACATGGAGTTCGGGTTCCGCGTGGCACGCGAGCTCGGCCGCCTCGATATCGGCCAGACGGCCGTCGTCAAGGACAAGGCGGTCATGGCGCTCGAGGCCATCGAGGGAACGGATGCCTGCATCCGCCGCGGCGGCGAGCTCGCGCGGAGCGGCGCGGTGGTCGCGAAGGTCGCGAAGCCGCAGCAGGACAACCGGTTCGATGTACCGACGGTAGGCCTCACGACGATTGAGAGCATGATTGCGGTCAAGGCGTCTGCCCTCGCCATTGAAGCGGACAAGACTCTGCTCGTCGAGCGGGACAAGGTCGTGGCGCTCGCGGACGAGAACAATATTGCGATAGTCGCGATGTAAAGCAATCGAGGCGCGGCGGAATCTTCCGAAAAGATTCCTCGCGTCTTTTTCATGTTTGTTGTATAATAATAAGATGGTATAGGCACGGAGAGAGGAGGGCGAAGATGAAGATCATGTTTTCCGCCGGCGAGGCCTCCGGCGATCTGCACGGAGAGCGCCTCGCATCGGCCATCCTGCGCATGGCTCCGGAAACGGAGCTTGTCGGCTTCGGCGGCGCGCGCATGGAGGCTGCCGGCGTCCGTCTCGCGGCGGATTTCGCGAGCTGCAACGTCATGGGTGTCTGGGAGGTCATCAAGAACCTCGGCCGTATCCTGAAGCTGCTCGACCGGCTGACGGATTTCATGCGCGAGGAAAAGCCGGATCTCTTGGTGCTCATCGATTACCCGGATTTCAATTGGCGGCTTGCGAAGCGCGCCAAGAAGCTCGGCATCCCGGTCTTCTCTTATATCCCTCCGTCTGCCTGGGCCTGGCGCAAGGGCCGCGCGAAGAAATGCGCGAAGCTCGCCGATGAGTTCGTCGCGATCTTCCCGCATGAGCTGCCTGTCTACGAGGCAGCCGGCGCGAACATCTCGTTTGTCGGGAACCCGCTCGTCGATACGGTGCGCGCGGAGCTCCCGCTGACGGAGGCGAGGGCATTCTTCCGCGTCAAACCGCAGGAACATATCGTGCTATTGCTGCCTGGCAGCCGCAAGCAGGAAATCGAGCTGTTGCTGCCGGCCATGCTCGGCGCCGCAGAGAAGATCGAGGCGGAGCGCCCCGGCACGCGCTTTTTCCTGCCTCTCGCGGATGGCGTGGATCGCGCGCGCACCGAGGAGAAGGTGCGCGCTGCCGGCGTCCCGGTGACGTTGACGGAGAAGTACCGCTACGCGCTGATGGGCCTTGCGGATGTTGCTGTCGCGACGTCCGGGACGGTCGTCATGGAGGCCGCACTGATGGGGCTCCCGTGCGTCGTCCTTTACCGCCTGTCGAAGCTTTCCTACGCGGTCGGGCGGCTGCTCGTGCATGTGAAGAATTTCAGCCTGCCGAATATCCTGCTCGATGAACAGTTCCAGCCGGAGCTGCTGCAGGACGAGGTCGAGCCGGGCCGCATCGCTGCGGAAACCTTGAAGCTTTACCGCGGCGGGAAGCAGCGCGAGATCACCTGCGCGAAATTGCGGCAGGCCTGCGGGAAACTCGGGAAACCGGGGGCATCGGCGCGCGTCGCGGAGAAGATCCTGGCGGCGGCACGCCGCTTTCAACATAGGGGCGCGGAGGCGCCGGACGGAGGAAACTCATGAAGAACTACAAGCGGCTGCTCCAATACATCCGCCCTTATCTGAAACAGCTCGGCTTCGCCATCATCTGCATCATCGCGGCGGCCGCCGCGAACCTCTATCTGCCTTGGATCATCAAGGATATGGTCGATAAGGTTCTGACGAACAAGGACATGGCGATGCTCAACGTGATCTGCCTCGGTATCATCGTCGTGTTCATCCTGCGCGGCCTTTTCTACTATGGGCAGTCCTATCTGGTCTCCTTCATCGGGCAGAAGGTCATCATCGATGTGCGCGAGGTCATGTTCCGGAAATTCCAGCGCATGCCGATGGCCTATTTCGACAAGCACCAGACCGGCGAGACGATGAGCTATATCACGAACGATGTCGCGGCCATCCAGTCCGCGCTCGTCGACAACCTCATCGAGATGGTGACCGAGGGATCCATCCTGATCGGCTCGCTCGTCATGATGCTCGTACTGGACTGGAAGCTCTCCATCCTGACACTCGTCATTATCCCGCTCGTCGGACAGGCCATGAAGATCTTCGGCCGCAAGATCAAGCGGAATGGTACGGTCATCCAGGAGCGCATGGCGGACATCACGTCCCTGCTGCAGGAGAGCATCTCGGCCATCCGCGAGGTCAAGTCGTTCGCGCGGCAGGACTATGAGATCGAACGCTTCTGCAAGCAGAATGACCTGAACTTCCAGGCGGCCATGAAGAATGTTCAGCTGACGTCCCTGCTGACGCCTTCCGTGGAATTCCTCGCGGCGGTCTCTGTCGCGGTCATCCTGTGGTTCGGCGGCTACGAGGTCATCAACGGCGCGCTGACAGCCGGCTCGCTGATTGCGTTCCTGACCTACGCCGTGAACCTTGCGAACCCGGTCAAGCGCCTCTCTCGCGTCTACGGGAATCTGCAGCGCGCGATGGCGGCGGTCGACCGCGTGTTCGCGGTCATCGACCTGCCGGAGACCATCAAGGACAAGAAGGGGGCAGTGGATCTGCCGCCGGTCAAGGGCAATGTCTCAATCGACCACGTATCGTTTGAATACAAGAAAGATGTCCCGGCGCTCACGGACGTCACGTTCGACGTGAAGCCGGGCCAGATGATCGCGTTCGTCGGCCCGAGCGGTGCCGGGAAGTCGACCATCGCAAATTTGATTCCGCGCTTCTACGATGTGACGGCCGGCGCCATCCGCATCGACGGGCACGACGTCCGCGATGTGACGCTGAAATCCCTGCGTGAGCAGATCGGCATTGTGCCGCAGGAGACCATGCTGTTCTCGACGACGGTGCGCGAGAATATCCGCTACGGGCGGCTTGACGCGACGGACGAGGAAGTCGTCGCCGCGGCGAAGGCGGCGAACGCGGACGAGTTCATCCGCACGCTGCCGGAGGGATACGACACGAAGATCGGCGAGCGCGGCATGAACCTTTCGGGCGGCCAGCGGCAGCGCATGTCGATTGCCCGCGCAATCCTGAAGAACCCACGCATCCTGATCCTCGACGAGGCGACCTCCGCACTCGATACGGAGAGCGAGAAGATCGTCCAGGCGGCGCTCGACCGGCTGATGGTCGGCCGCACGTCGTTCGTGATCGCGCACCGCCTGTCGACAATCTTCGACGCAGACCAGATCTACGTCATCGACCACGGACGCATCCAGGAGCATGGAACCCATGAGGAACTTCTGGCGAAGGGCGGGCTCTACAGCACGCTTTACAATATCCAGTTCAAGAAATCGGCACTAACCAGCGAGGGGGATGAAAATGCAGTTTCTGTATAATCTTGCGGCAATCCTCATCGTGATCCTGATCATCCCCGTTTTCATGGTGCGTTCCGTGCGGGAGAAGGGCTTTGTCGAACGGATCCGGCAGAGCCTCGGCTTCTTCCCTGAGCACGCGCTGGAAAAAGTGGAGAAACGGGACTGCATCTGGGTTCACGCGGCGTCCGTCGGCGAGATCGTCGCGACGAGCCCGCTGATCAAGGAATTCCGCCGGGAATTCCCGCGGAGCCCAATCCTCGTCTCTGTCGTGACGACGAGCGGCTATGAGATGGCGCGGCGCATCATCAAGGACGCCGACGCAATCATCTATTTCCCGCTCGACCTGCCCTGGCTCGCCGGGCACGTGCTGCGGCGCATTCACCCGCGCGTGTTCCTGCCGGTCGAGACGGAGCTCTGGCCGAACTTCCTGAAGACGGCGCGGCAGCTCCGCATCCCCGTCATGATGGTCAACGGGCGCATCAGCGACCGTTCGGTCAAGCAGTATAAGCATCTTCACAGCATCCTGTCCGATATGATCGGGACGGTCAAGCTGTTCGCGATGCAGTCCTCCATCGATGCGGACTATATCATGCGCCTCGGCGCGGACCCGAAGCTCGTGACGGTCACGGGCAATACGAAGTTCGACCAGACTTATACGGATGTCAGTCCGGAGGAGAAGCAGCGGATCATCCACGAGATGGGGCTCGAGCAGAATGACGGAATCTTCCTCGCAGGGTCCACGCACCGCGGCGAGGAGGAGCTCGTGCTCGACGCATTCTCCGCGGTCCGTGAGAAACACCCGCACGCGCGCCTAGTCATTGCGCCGCGCGAGCTGCTGCGCACGCAGGAGGTCGTGCACCTCTGCCGCAAGGCCGGCTTCACCGTCGCCAGCCGCACGGAACTGCAGAAACGCGCTCCTGAGAATGAGGATATCGTCATCCTCGACACGATCGGCGAGCTCGGCAAGGTCTACAGCATCGGCGATGTCATCTACGTCGGCGGCAGCCTGATCCCGCATGGCGGGCACAATATCCTCGAGCCGGCGGCCCATGGCAAGGCCATCATCGTCGGCCACTACATGTTCAATTTCAAGGACACGCACGCCTTGTTCAAGAACCGCAACGCCTGCATCACCGTGAACAACGGCCGCGAGCTCACGCGTGAGGTACTGCGCCTGTTCGATGAGCCGGACGAGCGCCTCCGCATGGAAAAAGAGACGCTCGCCATCGTGAATGAGAACAAGGGCGCATCGCGCAAATCGGCAATCCTCCTGCATCAGATGCTCGATGCCTACGAAAGCGATGAGGAGACCCGCCGCGTGCGTTCGACGCAGAAGATCGCGAACCTGCAGACCTATTTCATCGACCTCGTACACAGCAAAGAGGTGCACGGCGTCGGCATGCATCTGCTCATGGGCGTGCTCTACGTGTTCTCGCTGATCTACGCGAGCCTCGTCAATCTGAAGCTCGCCGGCTACCGCCTCGGCGTCCTGCAGAAGGAGAAGCTGGACTGCTTCGTCATCTCCCTCGGCAACGTCACCGTCGGCGGGACGGGCAAGACACCGACCGCGCAGCGCCTCGCGAAGGATATCCGCGATATGGGCTACAAGGTCGTCATCCTGAACCGCGGCTACCGCGCGAAATGGCACGGCGACGTCGGCATCGTGTCCGATGGGCGGAAGCTCTATATGGACGCGAAGGAGGCCGGCGACGAGGCATTCATGCTCGCGAAGCATCTGCCGAATGTGCCGGTGCTGATCGGCGCGGAGCGCGCGAAGACCGGCCGCTATGCCATCGAGCACTTCGGTGCAGAGGTCGCGATCCTCGACGATGGCTATCAGCATTGGCAGCTGCACCGCGACCTCGATATCCTGCTCGTCGATGCGGTCAACGTATTCGGCAACGGGTACATCCTGCCGCGAGGCACGTTGCGCGAGCCAATCTCGCATATCAGCCGCGCGGATGTCTGCCTGCTGACGAAGGTGGATCAGGCCGCGGAAGGAGCCTGCTCCTATATCCGCGACACGATTCACCGCTACAACCCGCAGGCAAGCGTGGTCGAGTCCGTTCACCAGCCGAAAAACTTCGTGCCGCTCGAGGACTGGCATGTCGATATCAGCGGCGAGGGCGAGGACGTCGCGAAGATCCGCGGGCACCGCATCATGGCGGTATCCGCCATCGGGAACCCGGCCTCGTTCGAGCAGACGCTTTCCGACCTCGGCACGGTCATCATCGAGAGCCTGCGCTATCCGGATCATCACGATTACACGGTCCACGAGATGCAGGACATCCTCGACCAGGCCGAGAACCTCGGCGCCGAGGCTATCGTGATCACGGAGAAGGACGCGGTGAAGATTCCGGCGGAGGTCATCATGGCCAAGCGGAATATCCCGATCTACGTCATCTGCGTGGAAGTCACGTTCAAGGATGGGCGGGACATACTGCTCGGTCAGCTGGAAAAGCGTCTGGCCGGCCGCCTCGGGGAGAGAAAACCCCGGCAGGGCCGCGGATCTTTTCAGGCATCAGAGAAGAAAGGAAACGACGGATATGAAGGTTTTATGTGTGATTCCGGCGCGCTATGCGTCGACCCGGCTTCCGGGCAAGCCGCTGAAGGATATCGCGGGCAAGCCGATGGTCGTCCGCGTCTACGAGCGCGCGAGCAAGGCGGAGCGCGTGTCGGAGACGCTCGTCGCGACCGATGATAAGCGCATTTACGACGCGGTTTTCGCAAACGGCGGCAAGGCGCAGATGACGCGCGCGGATCATCCAACCGGGACCGACCGCCTCGCGGAGGTCGCCGCCTCACGGCCCGATGCAGATCTCATCGTGAACGTGCAGGGCGATGAGCCGCTGATCGACCCGGAGCTCATCGACCAGCTTGCAGCCTGCTTCGAGCAGGACAGCGAGCTGCAGATGGCAACGGTCAAGACCGAGATCACGGACGAGGCCGAGCAGAAGAACCCGAACAACGTCAAGGTCGTCACGAACCGGGACGGCTATGCGCTCTACTTTTCGCGCTCGCTCCTGCCGTATCCGCGGCATGACGGCACGCCGGTCTACAAGCATATCGGCATCTACGCGTATCGCCGGGATTTCCTGCTGCAGTACGCGAAGATGGCAGAGACGCCGCTCGAACACGCGGAGAGCCTTGAGCAGCTCCGCGCGCTCGAGAACGGATACCGCATCAAGGTCGTCGAGACGAAGTCGAAATTCGTCGGTGTCGATACCGAGGAAGACCTCGAGAAAGTCCGCAGGATCTATGAGAAGCAGCTTCAGTGATGCAAGGGAAAGGTGGCAGAATCATGAATAAGGTCAAGGTAGGCAATTTCGAAATCGGCGGCGGGGAACCGCTCGCACTTCTCGCCGGCCCGTGCGTGCTCGAGAGCCTCGAGCGCAGCCTCTATATCGGCCGGACCATCAAGGAAATCTGCGGTAGGCTCGGCATGCCGTACGTGTTCAAGGCGTCGTTCGACAAAGCGAACCGCTCGTCCTATCACAGCTTCCGCGGCCCCGGCATCGAGAAGGGGCTCGAGATGCTGCAGACCATCAAGGACGAGCTGCAGGTGCCTGTTGTGACGGATATCCATGAGCCGTGGCAGGCGGAAAAGGCCGCAGAGGTCGCCGACATCCTGCAGATCCCGGCTTTCCTGTGCCGTCAGACCGACCTGCTGCACGCGGCCGCGCAGACGGGACGCGTCGTTAACGTCAAGAAGGGGCAGTTCCTCGCGCCGGACGATATGCGTAATGTCGTCGACAAGCTCCACGAGAGCGGCTGCAGCCAGATGATGCTGACGGAGCGCGGGGCTTCGTTCGGCTACCACAACCTCGTCGTCGACATGCGTTCGCTGCCGATCATGCGGAACTTCGGCTATCCGGTTGTCTTTGACGGCACGCATTCCGTGCAGCTGCCGGGTGCTGGCAACGGCGGGACGACGACGGCGGGCAACCGCGAGTACGTCGAGTACCTCGTGCGCGCGGCGGCCGGCGTCGGCGTCGACGCCTTGTTCCTCGAGGTGCACGACAACCCGGAGGAGGCGCTCTCCGACGGGCCGAACATGGTCTACCTCGACAAGCTCGAGAATCTGCTGAAAGATGCGCTGGCCATCAACGAGATCGTCAAAGCGAAAATCAACCGCTGACAGGAGCAGGAAAGCATGGAACTATCGACACAGGCTATCGGACGCGCAAAGAAAGTCCGGCTCGTGATTTTCGACGTCGACGGGGTTCTGACCGACGGCGGTATCTACATCGGGCCGGCCGGCGAACTCTACAAGCCGTTTTTCTGCCGCGACGGGCTCGGCATCACGCTCGCGCACCGCGCTGGGCTGAAGACCGCCATCATCACGGGCAGGCAGTCGGCACAGGTCGCATACCGCGCGCAGGAGCTCCATATCTCGGAGGTTTTCCAGGGGAATACCGATAAGCGCGCGGCCTACCGTGAGCTCAAGGAGCGGACGGGCTGCCAGGATCACGAGATTGCCTATATCGGCGATGACCTGATCGACCTGCCGCTCATGCTGCAGGTCGGATTCCCCGCGGCACCAGCCGATGCCGTGCCCGAGGTCCGGGCACGTGCCGCGGCGGTCTCGGAGTATCCGGGCGGGCACGGTGCCGTGCGCGAGATCCTGGAGTTCATCCTGAAAGCGCAGGGGAAATGGGAAGCACTCATCGAGGGCTTCTACGATATCGGCGGCGCACAGCTGGACGGGCTGACGCAATGACGGATACAGGCGATAAGAAACAGGGAAGGAGAATGTTGTCATGATCTATAAGTCGCTTATGGCGCTGAGCTGGGTGGTATGCCGGACACCGTACTGCCTGCTCATGGGCATCGGCAGGATTCTCGGCAACCTGTACTATCTGTTCGTGAAGAAGGAACGCGAGCGCGCGGTGCGGCAGATGATGGAGGCGCTGCAGATGCCGGAGGCAGAGGCGCGCCGCACGGTTCGCGAGTCGTTCGTGAATCTCGCGCGGAACGTGCTCGAGATCCTGTACATGCCGCATCTGAATGAGCAGAACTTCCACAAGTACATCGAGATCGACCATCTGGAAATCCTGAAGAAGGCCCTCGCGGAGAGAAAGGGCGTCGTCATCCTGACCGGCCATATCGGCACGTGGGAATGGCTTTCGGCGGCGTTCACGCTGAACGGCCTGCCGGTCACGGCCATCGCGAAGCCGCAGCCGAACATGCAGTTCACGGAGGTCCTGAACGCCTTGCGCGATACGATCCATGTCGAGATTTTCTCGCGCGGCACGAGCGAACTGCTTGCGGCGGCGCGTGCGCTGAAGAAGGGCAAGATCCTCGGCTTTCTCGCCGATCAGGATGCGGGCCCTGGCGGCGCGTTCCTGCCATTCCTCGGCAAGACGGCCTCGACGCCGATGGGCCCGGCCGTCTTCTCACGGAAGTTCAACAGCCCGGTCGTGCCGGCATTCATCCTGCGCCAGCCGAACGGCAAGCACAAAGTCGTAATCAAGGACATCATGCGCTATGAGGACACCGGCGATACGGATAAGGATCTGTTCGACTTCACGGCGCGCATGACGAAGATCGTCGAGGAGATCGTCCGCGAGAACCCGACGCAGTGGCTCTGGTTCCAGAAGCGCTGGAACACGAAGCCGGAGGAGCAGAAGAAGGGCAAGCATCATACCGTGCAGGCCGAAGATGAGGAGGCGGGGCGATGAGCAAAAAAGGCAAGATCCTTACAGGGATCGCCATCGTCCTGTTCCTCGCGCTTGTCGTCTGGGCGGTCCGGTCGGTACCGGGCGCGCCGCCAGCACAGCAGGACACGGATCCCTCGCATGTCATGAGCTATGACGGCAACACGATCAGCGAGGAGAAGAACGGCCGGAAGATCTGGGAGCTCACGGCCGACCATATTGAGATGGATATGGATACGAAGAACGCGAGCATGACTGGCATCACGGGCCATTTTTACGAGGAGGACGGCCGTGTGGTCGACGTCGTCGCGAAGAAGGCCACCTACGATGCGCAGACGAAGAACGTCACGATTGAAGACGGCATCGAGATCACGACGAGCGACGGCGCATCGCTGAAGAGCGACCAGCTGCTCTGGATCGCGGATGACGAGACATTGACCGCAAAGGGCAACGCCTATGTCGCGAAGGACGACATGCAGGCGAGCGGCGGCAGTATCTCGAGCAGCAACGGCTTCAAGAAAATCGAGATCGACGATCATGTTTACATCGTGAAAGGCGATATGCAGGCAACGGGCGATAAGCTCGAGAGCGACGACGGCATCGAGAAGATCCGCCTGATCGGGCACGCGCATATCACGAAGGGTTAAGGAGACAGATGAAGCGATGAAAAAGCAGGCAGTGAAACCTATTGCCAAACGGGCGCTGTTGACATTCAGCGTCCTCGCGGCACTCATGACGGGTGTGACCTTCGCGGCCGGTGACCCGGCGGAGCTCGACGCAGATACGGTCGAATACGACATGAACTCCGGTGAGGTCACGGCGAGCGGCAACGTTCTGATGAAGGCGGGAGCGAGCCGGATTGCCGGTCAGAATGCGGCTTACAATACGAAGACCGGGCAGGGCACGGTCACGGGCAGCGTCATCGCGGAGCGCGAGGGCATGCGCATGACCTGCAGCCAGCTTACGGTCGACGGCAGCGACCACTACATCGCGACGGGCGACGTGCAGGGCACGCGGGCCGACCAGTCGTTTTCTGCCAGCCAGGTGGAGTATTTCCCATCGAAGCAGTATGTCAGCATGCCATCTGGCGGGACGCTCTCAAGCTCCGAGGGCACGTTCACCGCAGATGTGCTGCAGGGCTGGCTCGGTGAGAGCCACTATGTCGGCACGGGCAACGCGCACATCGTGAGCCCGCCGCGCGACATCGAGGCCGGCGGCGACCAGTTCGACTACTACGGCGCGGGGACGGGCAAGGCCGTCCTGACCGGGAATGCTTGGGCATATCAGGGCAACAACACGATGCACAGCAACCGCCTGACGATTTATCTTGCATCGGACGGGCAGGCTAAGGTACAATAGAGCTATCAGCGGATAGATGGAGGATGCGGCTTTGTATATCGAGGCAAAGAATCTGGTCAAGACGTTCAAGAAACGCACGGTCGTCGACCACGTCTCCCTGCGTGTGGAGAAGGGCGAGATTGTCGGGCTGCTCGGCCCGAACGGCGCCGGCAAGACGACGACCTTCTATATGATTGTCGGGCTCGAGGCGCCGACGGACGGGAAAGTCTTCCTGTCGGATGTCGATATCACGGATCAGCCCATGTACAAGCGCGCGTCGCTTGGCATCAGTTACCTGACGCAGGAGGCATCGATCTTCCGCAAGCTCACGGTGAAGGAAAACATCATGGCCATCCTCGAGACGACCAAGCTCTCGAAGGCTGAGAAGAAGAAAAAATATCAGGGCCTGCTCGAGGAATTCCATATCGGCCATGTCGAGGAGCGGAAGGGCACAGAGCTCTCGGGCGGCGAGCGGCGCCGCGTCGAGATCGCGCGCTGTCTGGCGCTCGAGCCGGAGTTCATCCTGCTCGACGAGCCGTTTGCCGGCGTCGACCCGCTCGCCGTCGCGGATATCCAGAACATCATCCGGTATCTCAAGAAGCGCGGCATGGGAATCCTGATCACGGATCACAACGTGCGCGAGACGCTGTCCATCGTCGACCGCGCGTATATCCTGAACAGCGGCAAGATCCTGCTCGAGGGCGACAGCCAAACGATTGCGGAAAGCCCGATTGCCAGGAAGTTCTACCTCGGCGATAATTTCAAGCTCTGACGGGAGGCAGATGGATGCACATCCGAATTTTAGACCGATATATTTTTCAGGAAGTCCTGAAAACCTTCCTGTTCGGCATCGCTGCGTTTTCCGCCGTGTTCATCGGTTCGGGCACGCTGTTCAAGATTGCGAAATACATCACGGATTACGGTGCGTCGCTCCAGTCGGTCGCGAAGATCTTCGTGCTCGGTTTGCCGAATGTCGTCATCTGGACGTTCCCGATGTCCATGCTGCTCGCGAGCCTCATGACGTTCGGGCGGCTTTCCGGCTCATCGGAAATCACCGCGATGAAGTCCTGCGGCATCAGCTTCCGGCGCATCGCGACGCCGGCGCTTTTCCTCGGCCTGGTCGTCAGCATCGGCGCCATCGCGTTCAACGAATATGTCGTGCCGTGGGCGAACACGGCCTACAGCCGCGTGCTCTACTACGAGATCGAGGGCAATACGGGCATGAAGTCGCAGGATCACGTGATCCTGAAAGAAATCAAGGATGGGAACATGCAGCGGCTCGTCTACGCCCGCCGTTATGATGCGGATTCCCAGACCCTGCAGAACGTCACGATGCAGGATTTCGATGATTCCGGCAAGGTACGCCATGTCGAGAACGCGGCTTATGCGGACTGGAACGGCAGCGTCTGGACGATGCATGACGGCATGATCTACGATATCGTGGAGAACGAAGATCAGAGCGAGCACGTGGTGCGCTTCAAGGAGCAGAATCTGCCGGTGCAGGCGAACCCGAAGCGCATCCTGCGCGAGCAGAAGAAGCCGGAGGAGCTCACGATGAAGGAGCTCCGCGCCGAGATCAACATCATGAAGACGCAGTACGTCGATACGAACAAGCTCGAGGCAGAGCTCTATCAGCGCGTATCCGTGCCGATGGCGAGCCTGATCTTCGCGCTGATCGGCGTGCCGCTCGGCCTGCAGCCGACGCGCAATTCCTCGTCGGCGGGATTCGCGATGAGCGTCATCATCATCTTCTTCTACTACGCATTGATGACGATGGGCAACGCGCTTGCGCGGAGCGGGGCCATCGCGCCGCTGCTCGCAGTATGGATCCCGAACATCATCGGCCTGATTGCCGGTGCATTCCTGATCCGCAAGGCTTCGCGCTGATCCGAGTGGCAGGCATAGCATAGAAAACAGAAAGGAGGCCGGGCCATGTACGGTATCTTGCTCATTCTAGTACTCATCATAACAGGCGGGGCCATTGCCTTTATCGGTGACCGGCTCGGTTCGAAGATCGGCAAGAAGCGCTTGTCAATCTTCGGCCTCCGGCCAAGGCATACCTCCATCGTCATCACGATCTTCACCGGCATCTGCATCACGACGCTGACGTTCGGCGTCATGGCGGCAGTGTCCGAGAACGTGCGCACGGCGCTGTTCGGCATGGAGAAGCTGCACCAGCGCATGACGACGACGCAGCGCCAGCTCGATGAGGCGACGGATCGTCTCGACCAGGCCCAGCAGGAACAGGTCGAGAAGGACGCGGAGCTCACGCAGACGAAGGCCGAGGTCGACAAGCTGCAGGCGCAGCAGGCAGATCTCGAGGCGGAATCCGCGCGCCTGCAGGAGGGCAACCGCATCCTCGAGCTCGCGAACGCCGCGCTGAGCGGACAGAACGATGCGCTTTCGGCAGAAAATGGTTCGCTGGTCGCGGAGAACAGCACCCTCGGATCGAGGAATGAGCAGCTGACCCTCGGCAACGAAAAGCTCAAGAAGGACAATCAGGGTCTCGTAAAAGATAATACGACGCTCGAGCAGCGCAATGGCGTCCTGCGGAACGGCCTTCTCGCGATGCGTGAGGGCGATATCGTCTACCGCGCCGGCGAGATCATCTCGAGCGGGGTCATCCGCGGCAACCGCCCGAAGGAGGCCGTGGAGAAGGATCTCGAGTCGCTGATGTCGATGGCGACGCGCAACGTTTCCGTGCGGCTCGGCAAGGATGCCTCGGATCAGTCCATCTGGATCTATCAGCCGGAGTATCAGGCAGCCATCGATACGATCTCGAAGAGCCCGTACGATATGATCGTGCGCGTGACGGCGGCCGGCAACCTGATCCGCGGCGAGGCCGTGCGCGCGTCCCTGCAGCTCTACAAGAACAGCGTCATCTACCAGAAAGACGAGTTCATCATCGCGCGCCGCTACGCGATGTCGGGCGGCACGACGCAGGCGGAGACCTTCGTCATGGATTTCCTGCGCGAGGTCAATATGGAGGCGCAGATGCGCGGCATCCTGCCGGATCCGATCAGTGGCAGCGTCGGCGTCATGGACGGCACGCAGTTCTACGATGTCGTGAGCAAAATGGGCTCGATGAACGGCAACGTCGTGCTGTCGGCCTACGCGAAGGACAGCACCGACGCGATGGGGCCGCTGCGCCTGTACTTTAAGCTCGAGAGCCTACCGGACGGACAATGACACAGACTGACAGAAAAGCGAGGACATGCGTTCCCGCTTTTCCTTTCCCTTCAGATGTTGTATAATAACAGGAAATGGGCAGCAGAGGTGAGGAAACTTGAATATAGCGGCATTGGATCCCGGCAGGGAGAAATGCGGATTCGCCGTGCTCGCGGGCGATGGCCATACGCTCTATCAGAAAGTCATCGAAACGGCCGCTCTCGAACAGGTCGTCGAGGAGACGCGTGCGGCGTACGCATTCGGGACGCTGATCAAGGGGAACGGTACGACGAGCCGGCAGGCCGGAGAGCGCCTCGCGGCGCGGTTCCCGGATCTCATCGTAGAGACCATCGACGAATACCGCACGACGGAGCTTGCGCGGGACTACTATTGGGTGGACAACCCGCCGAAGGGCCTGAAGCGGCTGCTGCCGCTCGGCCTGCAGACGCCGCCCGTGCCCGTCGACGACTACGCGGCGGTCATCCTCGGCAGGCGCTGGATCCAGTCGCATGGGAAGCTCGCCGCGAACCTGCCTCATGTACCGGAAAAGCTGCAGCCGCGCGTCTGAGCGCGGCTTGTCTATCATAGGATAGGGGAAGCAAATGGAAGCGAAAAAACAGATGCGTCCGGACTGGACGGAGTATTTCCTCGACATCGCGAAGGCGGTCGGGCGCAGGGCAACCTGCCTGCGCCGCCGTTACGGCGCCATCATCGTCAAGGACAAGATCATCATCTCCACAGGATACAACGGCGCGCCACGCGGTGAGGCAAACTGCATCGACACGGGAATCTGCGAGCGCGAGCGCCTGCATGTGCCGAAGGGGCAGAATTACGAGCTCTGCGTCGCGGTGCACGCCGAGCAGAACGCCATCATCAACGCGGATCCCGTGAAGATGGAGGGCGCGACCATCTACATCGTCGGTTTCAATGCGGACGGCACATTGGCATCGGGCAAGCCCTGCCTGCTCTGCCGCCGCATGCTGCGCAACGCGAAGCTTGCGAAAGTTGTCTACTACGAGGAGGACGGCAGCGTCGTGAGCTGTGCGCCGGCCGAAATCCACGACTGACGCGTTCCGATAAAAGGCCGTCCTTGCGAAATGTGCGGGATGCCTTGCTTTCGGGATGGTTCCATAGTAAAATAAGTTGTTGTGTAAGATTGACTTAGAATGGAAAAGATTAAGGGGTGCAGCTTGTTTATGCCAGATTATCTGTTGGCGTTCCTCGTCGCGGCCGGTGTGGCCCTGCTCGTGACGCCAGGCGTTATTTGGTTCGCAGCGAAAACCGGCGCGATGGATAAACCGAACGCGCGCAAAGTGCACAAGAAGCCGATCCCGCGCATCGGCGGCATCGGCATCTGGATCGCTTTCATGGTCGGGATGCTCGTCGTGTCCTTCTTCGCGGAGATTCCGGAGGATCAGGAGTTTGAGCTCATCGGCCTGATGGTCAGCGGGACGCTGATCGTGCTGATCGGCGTCATCGACGACTATACGAACCTGCCGGCAAAGGTCAAGCTCGCGGGGCAGATCATCGCGGCCTGCGTGCTCGTCATCGGCTTCGGCGTGCGCGTTGATTTCGTGACGGATCCGTTCGGCGATTATATCTATCTCGAGTGGCTCGCCATTCCGGCAACGCTGTTCTGGATTGTCGGCATCACGAACACCGTGAACCTGATCGACGGGCTAGACGGGCTCGCAGCGGGCGTTTCCGCCATCGCGGCGGTCACAATCTGCGTCGTGGCCCTGCAGCAGGATATCCTGTTCATCGCCGTGGTCACGGCATGCCTCGCGGGGGCGGCCGTCGGGTTCCTCTACTACAATTTCAACCCGGCGCGGATCTTCATGGGTGACTCGGGGAGCATGTTTCTCGGCTTCATCCTCGCGGGCGTATCGGTCATCGGCGCGGTGAAGTCCGCGGCGACGATCGCGCTGATCGTGCCGATCCTCGCGCTCGGCCTGCCAATCCTCGACACGTCGTTCGCGATTGTCCGCCGTTACCGCGGCGGCGTACCAATCTTCAAGCCGGACAAGGGGCATCTGCATCACCGTCTGCTCGACCTCGGCTTCACGCAGCGCCAAGCGGTTCTGCTGATGTACACGATCAGCGCGGTGCTCGGCCTCTCTGCAGTCACGCTCACCGAGGTCAGCACGCAGATTGCGATCATCATCTTCTGCGTCGTCGTGGCGGCAGTCCTGTTCGGCGCGGCGAAGCTTGGCATTTTCAAACTGAAAGAACCGCCTGACGGACAGAGTCCGGCCAGCCGCGGATAAACGCGATGGAGCGTTGAGAGTTGGAGAGTTAGGGAGGATTTTTCTTATGGCAAAGAAAATCAAGGTCATGACGGTGTTCGGCACGCGGCCGGAGGCCATCAAGATGGCACCGGTCGTACTCGAGCTCAAGAAGCATCCGGAGTCCATCATTCCGGTGGTTGCCGTGACGGCACAGCACCGCGAGATGCTCGATCAGGTATTGAACCTCTTCGAGATCAAGCCGGACTATGACCTCAATATCATGGCGGCAGGGCAGACCCTTTTCGACATCACGACGAAGGCCATGCATGGTCTCGACAAGGTTCTGACGGAGGAAAAGCCGGATCTCGTGCTCGTCCATGGCGATACGACGACGACGTTCGCAGGCGCCTTGGCCTCGTACTATCATCAGGTTCCGGTCGGCCATGTCGAGGCGGGCCTGCGCACGTATAACAAGTACTCGCCGTTCCCGGAGGAGATGAACCGCCAGCTGACGGGCCGCATCGCGGAGCTCCATTTTGCGCCGACCGATACGTCGGAGAAGAACCTGTTGCAGGAGCACGTTCCGGCAGAGCAGATCTTCGTGACGGGCAACACGGTCATCGATGCGCTGCACCACACCGTGCAGGATTCCTTCGATTTCGAGGACGAGACGCTGCAGGGCGTCGATTTCACGGGCAAGCGCATCATCCTCGTCACGACGCACCGCCGCGAGAACCTCGGTGAGCCGATGCGCCACGTATACAAGGCGCTGCGCCAGCTCACGGAGGAGCTCGACGATGTCGAGGTCGTGTTCCCGGTGCACAAGAACCCGAAGGTCCGCGAGGTCGTCAACGAGGAGCTCGGCGGACTCAAGAAAGTCCATCTGATCGATCCGCTCGATTACGAGCCGTTCGCGAACCTCATGCACCGCGCGCATTTGATCCTGACGGATTCGGGCGGCGTGCAGGAGGAGGCCCCGGCGCTCGGCAAGCCGGTACTCGTCCTGCGCGATACGACGGAGCGTCCGGAGGCCGTCGAGGCCGGTACGGTCAAGCTGATTGGCACGGACCGCGAGCGCGTCTACGAGGAGGCCAAGCGCCTGCTCACGGATGATGCGGAGTATCACCGCATGGCGGAGTCTGTGAACCCGTACGGTGACGGGCACGCGGCCGAGCGCATCATCCAGGCGATCCTCTACCATTACGGACTGTCAGAGAACAAACCGGATCGCTTCACCGCAGAATAACGGGAATCAAAAAATGGCAGCGGCTCAGATTGGCCGCTGCCATTTTCATGTTCTGTTTTTGATTTTAATGAGAAATCTTGCGGTCGAGCCAGCCGGGGAAGATGCGGTCAAACCATCGGATCAGTTTATCGGAGGCCGGCGTCAGCAGCATCCAACTCATGACGATGCAGGTGACGGAGAGCGAGCCGACCGCGACATCGGTGAACCAGTGCGCGCCGCTCATGATGCGCGGCAGCGAGAACACGAAGAACACGGCGAGGCTCGCGAGGAACGACCGTCTGCCGAGATAGCGCAGTGAGAAGCTCACGAAGATCAGCAGGAACATGCCGTGGTCCCCGGGGAAGGAGCTGCTGGCGAGATCCTTGCACGGCCAGCCGGTGAGCTCGGAGGCGCGGAATATCGGGAACCCATTTTCGAGGAAGTATTTTGTTGCGGACGCGCGCCCGCTGCCGTCGATCAGGTTCGCACCCTGCTTCGCGATCAGCGCCGAGACGAGCATCGTGGCGCCCATGCAGAGAAGGAAGCGGCGCCCGTCGTGATTCATTTTCCGGTAGGAATGCGCGAAGATCGCGAGCATGAACAGGAACGCTACGATGTCGAACGGCCGCAGATTCGTGAACGCGACGAGGTAGAGGAACGCGCGGTTTTGCGGCAGCATCTCATTGAAGGTGAAGAAGATGCTCTTGTCGATCGCGAACCAGAATCCGTGCTGGACGGGAAGCGCCCAGCTCAAAAAGAGCGCGATGCCGAACAAATTCGCGAAGATCAGAGCGATGATTTTCTTTTGTCTTGACATAGTTCACCTCAGAATCTCAGAAACCCAGAGAAAAGAAAAAAGCCAGCGATGCCGCTGGCTTAGATTTTCAGATGGTCGGGATGACAGGATTCGAACCTGCGGCCTCTTCGTCCCGAACGAAGCGCGCTACCAAACTGTGCCACATCCCGTAAACACAAGAAACAGTATACCCGATGGCGTCCTGCTTGTCAAGCATTTTTTTCCTGCTTGCATTTTAACCGCAGAGTATTACAATAGAAGCAGAGAATTCACTAGGGGAGCAGAAGCTGAGAGGCCTGCGGGCCGACCCTTGGAACCTGTCTGGGTAATACCTGCGTAGGGAAGTGGAATCGATGAGATTGCGCTCGCCTGGGGGTTACCACCGGCGAGCGTTTTGGTGTTTCAGAAAGAGGAGGAATACGATTGGCAACGCAGATGCAGGCAGCCCGTGAGGGGAAGATCACGGATGCGATGAAGATTGTGGCAGAGGCGGAGCATATTGCACCGGAGACCATCCGGGAGCGCGTGGCGAGAGGCAGCATCGCCATTCCGGCCAATGTCAATCATGCGGCGCTGAAGCCGGATGGCGTCGGGGAGGGACTCCGCGTCAAGGTCAACGCGAACATCGGGACGTCGAGCACGTATCCGGACATCGAGCCGGAGCTGGAGAAACTCGACGAGGCCGTGAAATGCGGCGCGAACGCGGTCATGGACCTTTCAACGGGCGATAACATCGATGTGTCGCGCAAGCGCATCATCGAGCACTCGCCGATCATGGTCGGCACGGTGCCGCTCTATCAAGCCACGGTGCGCGCCATCCGCGAGCACGGGGCTGTCGTCGAGATGACGGATGAGGATATCCTCCAGACAATCGAAGAGCAGGCAAAGGACGGAGCCGACTTCATGACGCTGCACTGCGGCGTCACGCGCCGGGCCATCGAGGCAATGCGCCGGCAGGGCCGCGTCATGGATGTCGTGAGCCGCGGCGGTTCGTTCATCACGGGCTGGATGCTCCACAACGAGATGGAGAACCCGCTCTACACGCATTACGACGAGATCCTGGACATCTGCGAGAAATACGATGTGACCATCAGCCTCGGCGACGGCATGCGGCCGGGCTGCACGGCGGACGCGACGGACCGCGCGCAGCTCACGGAGCTCATCACGCTCGGCGAGCTCGTTGACCGCGCCTGGAAGCGCGGCGTGCAGGTCATGGTCGAGGGCCCGGGCCATGTGCCCTATGACCAGATTGCGGCGAACATGAAGCTCGAGAAGCGCCTCTGCCGCAATGCGCCGTTCTATGTGCTCGGCCCGCTCGTCACGGATATCGCGCCGGGCTACGACCACATCACGGCGGCCATCGGCGGCACGCTCGCCGCGGTGTCCGGTGCGGACTTCCTCTGCTATGTGACGCCGGCGGAGCACCTCTGCCTGCCGACGATGCAGGACGTGCACGACGGCGTCATCACGTCGCGCATCGCGGCGCATGCCGCAGACCTCGTGCGCGGCGTCCCGGGTGCGCGGGAATGGGATCTCGCGATGGCAAAGGCGCGCAAGCAGCTTGACTGGGAGAAGCAGATCTCGCTCTCCATCGACCCGGAGCTCGCGCGCAAGCGCCGCGGGGACCGCAACCCGGCGGGCGAGGGGGCCTGCTCCATGTGCGGCGATTACTGCGCAGTCGAGATCATCCAGAAGTACTTCGACAAGAAGAAATGCCCCGTGGATGACTGAGAAAACTTTTTCCGAAAATAGGTAAAACTTTTCTGGAAAAAGAGGAATTCCCCCATTTATCGCGAAATAGTACTACGTAGAAAGAAAGAAAATAGACGACATGCTTCTAAACGATACAAGGGGGTTATATCATGGGCAAGATCAATAAAATTCTGGTCCCCGTAGATGGTTCGGTGAACGGCTGCAAGGCCGTGGATGAGGCGATTTTCTTCGCGGAGAAATGCAAGGCGGATCTCGATTTCGTCTATGTGGCGAGCAATATCAACAAGGATATTCCGAGCCATATCGTCTTTGACCGCATCTGGGAGAAGCTCCCCGATGATATGCGCGCGGCAAAGCATGTGGAGACCGGCAGCATCCCGAAGGCCATCCTGCGCGTCGCAGAGCAGGAGGGCAGCGACATGATCATCATGGGCAGCCGCGGGCTCGGCCTGTTCAAGGGCGCGCTGATCGGCAGCGTCAGCCAGAAGGTCGTCGAGGAATCGCCGATTCCGGTCATGGTAGTCAAGTAACAGCCAATTGCTTTCATGGGGAACGGATAAGGGGTTAAAAGCCTTGATACGGGTATAGGGGTGCCTGCATCAAGGCTTTTTCGTGTCCCGGTTACTTGTCATTTCCCCGGGGAATCGATATAATAGCAGGATAGTGAAAGGAGCGAGCAGCGTGAAATGGATGGAGGTCAGCGTGCGCGCGTCGCACGCGGCGGCGGATGTCATGGCAGAGTGTTTCAAGGATCTCGGCACGAACGGCGTGTCGATGGATGATCCGGAGATCTGGAACGAGGCCATCGAGGAAGGTCTCTGGGATTTCAAGAACGTCGAGGAGGAGCGCCCGCATACGGACCGCGTGACGGTCAAGGCGTATTTTCCGGCGGACGATTCATATGATGAGAAATACGGAAAAGTGCAGGCGCGCGTGCGCGAAATCGAGCGCATCGATGGGCTCGGCGGCGCTTGCGAGCTCTCGGTGAAGCCGGTGCAGGATGAGGACTGGGCGGACAACTGGAAGCAGTACTTCCATACGCAGCGTGTCGGGCAGCATTTCGTCATCCAGCCGTCGTGGGAGAGCTATGCGGCAAAGCCGGACGACGTCGTGCTGCGGCTCGACCCGGGCGCCGCATTCGGCACGGGCACGCACCCGACGACCGCGATGTGCCTCGAGGCGGTCGAGTCTCTCGTGAAGCTAGGCATGACGGTCTTCGACGTCGGTACGGGCTCCGGCGTGCTCGCGATTGCGGCAGCGAAGCTCGGCGCCGCGGAAGTCGTCGCGAAGGACTACGATGCATTGGCCGCGAAGGTCGCCGCGGAGAATGCGGCGGAGAACGGCGTGCGGGATGTCATCGAGACGGGTACGAGCGACAAGCTCCAGAATTTCGAAGGCAAGGCGGACGTCGTGCTCGCGAACATCATCGCGGACATCATCATCCCGCTGTTCGATGAACTGAACGATCACCTCAAGCCGGGCGGGCGGCTGCTCGCGTCCGGCATCATCGACACGCGCGAGGCGGAGGTCGTCCGCGCGGCGGAGCAGCGGGGCTTCGCCGTTGAGGAGCGGCGCACGCGGGACGGCTGGGTGGCACTCGTCATCGGCCGGAAAGAGGAAATCACGCGATGAGAAGACTGTTTTACAAGGGCCTGCTCGAGGATACGGTGACGATCACGGGCGATGATGCGCATCATCTGCTCTACGCGATGCGCGCGAAACCCGGAGACGAGGTCACGCTCGTCGATGACCACGGCGCGGTCGGGCGCATGCGCTGTGCGGGCTTCACGGCGGACTCCGTGACGCTCGCGCTTGTCGAGCGCGTCGAGGCGGACACTGAGCCGCCAATCGAGATCACGCTCGCCGCGTGCCTGCCGAAGGGCGACAAGATGGAACTGATGATCCAGAAGGCGGTCGAGCTCGGCGTCACGGAGGTGCAGCCGCTCGAAAGCCAGAACGTCGTCGTGCGCTACGATGGGAAGAAGGCGGCGGCCAAGCAGAAGCGCTGGCAGAAAATCGCCGATGAGGCCGCAAAGCAGTGCGGCAGGACGCGGCTCATCACCGTGCAGCCCATCGAGAAGCTCGGCGTCTGGCTCGAGCGCCGTGCGAGAGAAAATGCCGCCCTGCTGTTCTGCTACGAGAACGAGACCGCGCACAATATCAAGGAAGCCCTGCGCGCATTGCCGGACACCATCGGGCATTTCAACCTGCTGACCGGCCCGGAGGGCGGTTTCTCGCTTGCGGAGGCGGAACGCGTCGAGGCCGCGGGCGGGGCGAGCGTGACGCTCGGCCCGCGGATTCTGCGCGCGGAGACCGCTGCCATCACGGCGATGAGCATCGTACAGTATGAAAAAGGAGATCTGTAATTGAAAACCGCAGCATTCATGACGCTCGGCTGTAAAGTCAATCAATTCGAGACGGAGACCATGGAGGGTCTGTTCAAGCGCAGCGGCTACGAGACCGTGCCGTTTGAGAGCAAGGCGGACGTCTACGTCATCAACACCTGCTCGGTCACGAGCCTTTCCGACCGCAAGAGCCGGCAGATGATCCGCCGGGCCGTCCGCGAGAACCCGGACGCCATCGTCGCGGTCTGCGGCTGCTACGCGCAGGTGAAGCCGGAGGAGATCCGCGCGATTGACGGCGTCAATGTCGTGCTCGGCACGAATGAGCGCGCGCATATTGTCGACTATGTCGAAAAGGCCATGCGCGAGAAAGGCGTGGTCAGCGATATCGAAGATATCCTGCAGGTACATGAGTTCGAGGACATCCCGCTCTACGACAACCCGCAGCGCACACGTGCGTTCCTGAAGATCGAGGATGGCTGCGAGAATTTCTGCTCGTACTGCATCATCCCATACGCGAGAGGCCCGGTGAAGTCCCGGCACCCGGAGAGCGTGCGCCGCGAGGCGGAGAAGCTCGTGCGCGCGGGCTACAAGGAAATCGTGCTGACGGGGATTCACCTCGGCGCCTATGGGCGCGACCTCGCGGAGAATATCGACCTCGCGGACGCCTGCGAGGCCGTGCTGTCCGTGGACGGCCTGAAGCGCTTGCGGCTCGGCTCGCTCGAGTCCCTCGAGCTTTCGCCGCGCCTTTTCGCCCTGATCCGCGGGGATGAGCGCTTCTGCGCGCATCTGCACCTCCCGCTGCAGGCGGGCTCCGACGCGGTGCTGCACGATATGAACCGCCACTACGATACGGCGGAGTTCGGACGGTTGATCGAGAACGTCGAGCGCGAGGTGCCGGGCATCGCGGTGTCGACCGATATCATCGTCGGTTTCCCGGGCGAAACGGAGGAGCTCTTCGAGCAGAGCCTCGCTTTCGTCTCGAAGATGAATTTTTCGCGCATGCACGTCTTCCCGTATTCGATGCGCGAGGGGACACCGGCGGCGAAGCGCGCCGACCAGGTGCCGCCAGAGGTCAAGAAGGACCGCGTGCACCGCATGCAGGCGCTCGCCGCGCGCAAGACGCGCGAATTCGAGGAGCATTTCCTCGGCCAGACGATGCGCGTGCTCTTCGAGACGACAGAGGACGGCATCACCGACGGCCTGACCGACAACTATATCCGCGTCTATACGGACGATCCGGTCGAGCATGGTGAGATTTATCCGGTGAAAATCGAAAAACTTTATAAAGATGGCGTGTTCGGGAAGGTATTTCCCGGATCATCGCGAATACTATAAAGGTCAGAGATAAATCTGGCAAAATATGTTTCCTGACAGAAATCCGCAAAGGAGGTGTTTTTGATGGCAGATTGTGTATTCTGCAAGATTGCCGCCAAAGAGATCCCGTCGAATATCGTCTATGAGGACGAGCAGGTCACGGCGTTCAAGGATCTCGAGCCGCAGGCACCGGTGCATGTGCTCGTGATCCCGAAGAAGCATATCGAGAGCGTTTTGGCGCTTTCGGATGAGGACCGCGCGCTCGTCGCGCATATCTTCGTCGACGTGATTCCGCAGATTGCGAAGGAACTTGGCGTCGACGCGAAAGGGTTCCGCGTCGTGGCGAACACGGGCGAGGAAGGCGGCCAGACGGTCAAGCATCTGCATTTCCACCTCCTGGGCGGCAGGTCCATGCAGTGGCCTCCAGGCTGATGCAGAAAAATTTATTGACAGGTGGAAAGCACTGCGGTATAATCGTATGGTGCGATTCTGAAACACAAACTCCCAATTCGTGGAGGGGGGGAAACATAGATGGCAAACGAAATCAAGGTCGGCAAGAACGAGTCGATTGACAGCGCTCTCCGCCGCTTCAAGCGTATGTCCCAGAAAGCTGGTACGCTCGCAGAAGTGAGAAAACGTGAGCATTATGAAAAGCCGAGCGTTCGCCGTAAGAAGAAGTCTGAGGCAGCTCGTAAACGCAAGTTCCGGTAATGCATGTTGGAACGCCTGTGGATCATTTGGTTCACGGGCGTTTTTTCTTTCATTAAATTATTTTAGTTTTTTCATAGCAATATTTAGATTATCTGGGAATTTAACAGGAATTTTAGGGGAAATATCGTAATATAATACAAGGGAACAAGAGGAAATGAAAGTAAGTTTACCCGTTACGTCATTTTTTTAGGAGGGGAAACCATGAAGTGGTTGAGCAATATCCGCGTGGCCTATAAGATCCTGTGCCTGGTTCTGGTTGCCGCGCTGGGGCTTGCCGTCGTGTCTTTCAACGGCTTTCACGCCTTGCAGCAGAGTCAGGAGAATCTCTCAGCGCTCGATGATGTGCAGATCCCGGCGAAGGAGGATCTCGAAAGCAGCCGTCTCAATATGCGCAAGATCCAGGCTGGCATGCTCGAGGCCATCGCGGCGCCGGATCCGTCGCGGCATCAGAAGATGAAGAACGACCTCGATTCGAAGTATACGGTGGATTTCGAGGACAGCTGGAATCATTATAAAGAACTGGTCAAAGATGACGCGGCGCTGCAGGACAAGGTTCAGGCGACGGAGGCATCCTGGAAGGCGTACCACGATGTAGCCGGGCGCGTCATCCAGCATACGATTGACGGCAATATCCCGGCCGCGAGCCAGCTCTATGCGGGCGATGGCATCAAGAAGCTCAACGCGCTGAAGAACAATCTGATGGATCTGCAGGCCGCCGCCAACGAGCGGACGGAGCAGATTGACGCGGCGAACCGCGCGGCATCCGCTGCATCGAACCGGTTCATGTTTATCGTATCGGTAGTCGCATTCCTCGTGCTCGTCCTGACCGCAGTCTCGATCATCCGTGAGATCAGCGGGCAGATCGGGCAGATGGTTTCGATCTGCGAGCGTTTCCAGAACGGGGATTTCTGCAAAACGATGGAGATCCCGCAGCGCGGCGACGAGTTCGGCACGATGTGGCGTGCGCTCGGGAAGATCCGCGAGAACCTGTCGGGACTCATCGGTACGTTCAATGAAACGACGGAGCAGCTCGCGGCGGCCTCCGAGGAGCTCAACGCAAGCTCCGAGCAGTCCGCGCAGATGGCGGACAAAGTCTCGAGCATGATCGCGAACACGACAGACGCCGTCGCAGAGCAGCAGGATTCCGTCGACCACAGCACGAAAGCCGCCATGGAGGTTACGGGATCCGTGCACAAGATCCAGAGCGATATGGCGAAGATCACGGAGAGCTCGCAGAAGGCATCGGAGCACGCGGCGGGCGGCCGCTCGGCCGTTGCCGGGGCCGTGCAGGAGATCCGCGCCGTCGAGACGACGGTGCGCGAATCGGCCGGCATCGTCGACAAGCTCGGCAACCGTTCGCAGGAGATCGGGCAGATCGTCGATACCATCACGGAGATTGCGGAGCAGACGAACCTGCTCGCGCTGAACGCGGCCATCGAGGCAGCCCGCGCCGGCGAACAGGGCCGCGGCTTCTCGGTCGTTGCGGACGAGGTACGCAAGCTCGCGGAAGCCTCGCAGGAGGCGGCGAGCCGCATCGCAGAGCTCATCGCGGCCATCCAGAAGGATACCGGAGCCGCCGTGCAGTCCATGCAGGAAGGCTCGTCGAAGGTCGTCAGCGGCGCGGAGACCGTCGAGAAGCTGCAGGAAACATTCGGCGAGATCACGCAGCTCATCGCGAACATCTCGTCGGATATGCAGGAGATGACCGCTTCCGTCAATGGCGTTTCGAGCGACACGGAGAAGATCACGGCATCCATCCAGGTTCTCGACAAGAACAGCCAGCAGATTTCCTCGGATATGAAGGATGTCAGCAAGACGGTCGCCGAGCGCACGGCATCGGCGCAGGAAATCGCGAAGGCCAGCAGTTCGCTTTCCGAGCAGGCGCAGAAGATGCAGGATGCCCTGCTGGTATTCAAGCTGTAATTGGATAGCTTTCCCCATCGCTGACACCTCATCCGTCTGCCCTGTCGGGCAGCCACCTTCCCCTCGGGGGAAGGCTTTTTTGTGATTATCCGGATGATTGTATTCGACGCTGGCAGGGATTCGTAGGAGGAATCGCGAATAAAGACATAGGGTAATCTTTGAAGGAGGAGAGGGTAATGGATGTCGTAACGATGCCGGTCGTGCAGACCATGCTGCTCGCCATCATGTTCCTCGCCATCATGGTCGAGATCAAGACCGGCGGCATGGGCGCGGGAATCCTGCTCGGGCTCGTGGCCGCCGGCATATTCTGGGGCAGCCAGTATGTCAAAGGGATGGTCGACCTATACACCATTGCAATCTTCTTCGTCGGCATCCTCTGCGTCATCGTCGAGATGCTGATGCCGACCATCGGCCTGCTCGCCGGTGCCGGCGTCGCGGCGATGCTCTACAGCGTCGTGCTCGCGCTCGGCGGGGATGCCCACGCGATCACCGCGATGGCCGCGGCCTTTGTGCTCGCGATTGTCCTGTTCGCGCTCATCGTGAAGAAATTGCCATCGAGCCATCTGTGGCATAAGGTCGTCCTGCACGACCAGTCGACCTCGAAGCGCGGCTTCGTGAGCGCGGAGGAGCGTCCGGAACTCGTCGGAAGGACCGGCGTCGTGCAGACCGAGCTCCGCCCGTCCGGAACCGTCCTCATCGACGGGAAGCCCGTCGACGTCGTCTCCGAGGGCGCCTTCCTGCCGAAGGGAGAGCGCGTCCGCGTCGTATCCGTCAACGGTTCGCGCGTGGTCGTGCGCAGCGTCGGGGCCGGAGAACCCTCGATGGACAGCAGAACAGCAGAATAGATTGCAACGGATTTTCAGGGATACAGAAGAATCGCTGCAGACAAATTTAGGAGGTTTTTTTATGGGAGCACTTATCAGTACCGCATTTTTCCTCGTCATCCTCATCGCCATCGTCATGGTGTTCCTGCACTTCGTGCCGCTCGGGCTCTGGATCTCGGCGCTCGCGGCCGACGTGCATGTCAGCATCATCACATTGATCGGCATGCGCATGCGCCGCGTGCCGCCGGCGAAGATCGTCCTGCCGCTGATCAAGGCGAACAAGGCAGGCCTCAATGTGCAGGTCAACCAGCTCGAGGCGCATTACCTCGCGGGCGGCAACGTCGACAAGGTCGTCGACGCGCTGATCGCCGCGCACCGCGCGCAGATCCCTCTGTCGTTCGAGCGTTCGGCGGCCATCGACCTTGCGGGCCGCGACGTGCTCGAGGCTGTGCAGATGAGTGTCAACCCGAAGGTCATCGAGACGCCGATCGTGTCCGCGGTCGCGAAGAACGGCATCGAGCTGAAGATCAAGGCCCGCGTGACCGTGCGCGCGAATATCGACCGCCTCGTCGGCGGCGCCGGCGAACCGACAATCATCGCGCGTGTCGGCGAGGGCATCGTCACGACGGTCGGCTCATCGGAGAGCCACAACGACGTGCTCGCGAATCCGGACGACATTTCGAAGACGGTGCTCGGCAAGGGACTCGACGCCGGTACGGCGTTCGAGATCCTCTCCATCGATATCGCGGACGTCGACGTCGGCCGCAATATCGGCGCGCAGCTCCAGACCGATCAGGCTGAGGCAGACAAGCGCATCGCGCAGGCGAAGGCCGAGGAGCGCCGCGCGATGGCCGTTGCCCGCGAGCAGGAGATGAAGGCCTACACGCAGGAAATGCAGGCCAAGGT
The DNA here is from genome assembly GCA_036733925.1 of Selenomonadaceae bacterium. Lineage (GTDB taxonomy): Bacteria > Bacillota > Negativicutes > Selenomonadales > Selenomonadaceae > UBA2897. Next base: position 38,459 of record DAIMZO010000011.1, read on the forward strand.
CGTCGAGGCGCAGTCGGAGGTTCCGCACGCGATGGCCGACGCCCTGCGCAGCGGCAATCTCGGCGTCATGGACTACTACAACCTGAAGAATATCCAGGCCGATACAGATATGCGCAAAGCCATCAGCGACGCGGATGCGGACGACGATATTGTGCCGCCGATGCCGCCGCAGAAATAAGGGGGTGGCTGCATGGATTCGATATGGGTTATCCTGATCCTTGCGGCGCTCGGATTCCTGCTCGATAAAGCGGATAACAAGAAGAAGCCGGTGCCGAAGAAGGGCAGGCAGCAGCCGGGCATTCCTCCGGCGGATAGCGCCCCGAAGCGCAGGCCCATCGAGATGAAGCCGTGGGGCCATGATACGCTGCCTCCGCCGATGCCGAAGACGTGGGGGACGCCGAAACGCCAGGAAAGCGAACCCGCTCCGGCAAAGACATCGGAGAAGCCGGAGAAGCATGACCTCGGCTTCGAGGTACCGACGCTGCGGAATGCGCCGGCGCCGAAGACGCCTGCGACGATCGACAGTCAGGGCGTCTACCGCGAGTCGGGAACCATCCTGCAGGAACAGGCTGAGGCCACGGACGTCGAGCTCGCCGACAAGGCGCGGGCGATGACCTATGCGGCGGAACGGGCGGCCGAGGAGGCCGTGATCCGCGCGCAGGAGGAGGCGGCCTACCTGCGGCAGGCGAAGATTCCGGGGATGCAGATCCAGCGGAAGAAGCGCGTGACGCTGAATGCCAGAAGGGCGCAGAAAGCCGTGATCCTTTCCGAGATCCTCGGCGGCCCGCGCGCGAAAAAGCCATATTTCTGGCATAGTCGTCGTTAATTTGCTGTTAATTGATGGTGAAAAGAATTAACTTGTACCAAATAGGGAAATGGCATATAATAAAGTCTATGCGTAATAGATATGATTTATTCATTGCAATGTTGTAGGTGATTCATTTGTCAAACGCCATGTTTGAGGTGATAAAAAGCGATCTGGACACATTGGAGGACAACCTCGTCCACGATGTGGCCTCTTCGGTGAACCTCATCACGGAGGTCGGAACGCATCTCGTGCGCGCCGGCGGAAAGCGCATCCGCCCGGCGCTTTGCCTGCTCACGGCGCACGGGGGCCCGGACTTTTCACTGGAATACGCACTGCCTCTCGCGGAGGCGCTCGAGCTCATCCATACGGCGTCGCTCGTCCACGACGATGTGATCGACAATGCGGATACGCGTCGTGGGACTGCGACAGCCAACGCGAAATGGGGCAATCAGGTCGCCATCCTCTCCGGGGACTATATTTTCGCACGGGCATTCGCTCTCGTCTCAGAAAAGGACTACGACGCGGAAATCTACCATGCCATGGCGAACCTCGTCGCGAATCTCTCCACCGGGGAAATCCTGCAGGATTACAATGTCTACAAGGCAATCCGCGATGAGCAGGACTACTACGACCGCATCCAGAAGAAGACCGCGGATTTCCTCGAGACCTGCTGCCTGATCGGCGCGGACGCCGGCGGCATGGAGCAGGACGAGATCGACCAGCTTGCGGTCTACGGGCATGACATCGGCATGGCATTCCAGATTACGGATGACCTGCTCGACATCCTCGAGACATCGGAGCAGATCGGCAAGCCGGTCGGCAACGATATCCGCCAGGGCATCGTGACGTTGCCGGCAATCCGTGCCCTTCAGGTGAGTCCCGACGCGGACGAGCTTGAGCACATCGTGACCGACCCCGAGATGACAGATGATATGGTCGTCCGGGCTCTCGATATCATCCGTGCGACAGATGGTGCGGACTATGCGAAGCAAAAGGCGGATGCGTTCCTGTTCGACGCCAAGAGGCATCTGCCCGCGCGCCTGCCGGAAGATATCCGCGACGCGTTCATCCAGCTGGCGGATTTCATCGGCAACCGGGATTTCTGAGCCGGCTGCCAGTGCTTTTACCTTAGGAGGAAAATATGTTCGGTATTGGATTTCCGGAGCTCGTCCTGATTCTGATCATCGGGCTCATCGTGTTCGGGCCGGGCAAGCTGCCGGAACTCGGCCGCACCATCGGCAAGGGCATGCGCGAATTCCGCAAGGCCTCGAGCGCTCTGCAGGCCGCGATGAACGAGGCGGACGTCACGGCGAAGCCGAAGCCCGCCCCCGTAAAGCAGCCGGCAGCAGAGCAAAAGGCTGAGCCGGAGGCGAAGGGCGAGCCGCAGGCAGACGCAGTACCGGAGAAAAAAAAGGAGCTGCCGAAGCCGGAGCCGCAGGAGAAGCCGGAAGGCGCCGCGCAGGCAGAGCCGCCGGTCGATCCGCCGGTCAAGCCAGCGGGCTATGAGCCGCCGACGCAGGACAGCGTGCGCCAACAGATCGAAGCCAATGGAAAAGCCCCCGCAGATGTGCAGGCGGACAAGAAATCGCAAGCATAAGAGAAAGATAAGGCAGGAGATGAGAAGGAGTCTCCTGCCTTTTTGCAAGAAGCGTTCAAGAAGCGTTTCGGATAATTTTCATTTACACGTTGTAAGCTATAGAATGATATGGTGCAGGATGCACAGGAGGATAGGGATCATATGGGACAGTATACGTTTACCGTCAGTAAGACCTGCCCGGTCTGCGGGCAATCGACGCGCGTCGTGAAGACGAAATCCAAGCTGATTGCCTTGCAGACGGATGAAGATTTCTGCGTGCATTACAAGGACTTCAACCCGTATTATTATACAATCTGGTTCTGCGAGCACTGCGGCTTTGCCGCAGAGGAGCGCACGTTCCTCGCGCCGATACCGAAGCGGCATAAAGAGAAGCTCCTGACATTCCTGGACGCGCATCAGATGAACTTGAAGTTCACAGAAGTGCGCGGCGTGCCGGAGGCCATCGCGTCGTTCAAGCTCGCGATTTTCTACGCGCAGCTGATCGGGCAGCCGCTCGAGCGGCAGGCGGGTCTCATGCTCGAGATGGCCTGGATCTACCGCGACGCTGGCGAGAAGGAAAAGGAGAACGAGACGCTGCAGAAGGCGGCGGATCTCTACGACCGCTCGCTGATGACCGAGCGCTATCCGCTGAACGGCAAGACCGATAATTTCGTCATCTACCTGATCGGGGCAATCTACTATCGCCTCGGCAATATCGAGAAGACGACGCAGTATCTCTCGCGCATCATCGGCATGCAGGATATCCGCCGCGATGACCCGCGGGTGTATGAGCGCGCGCGGAATCTCTGGATTGATATCCGTTCCGATAAGGAACAGGCGAGAAAGGAAGCAGACGGATGATCAGCATACCAGCGGACGTATCGACGCAGCTCGCGGCCATCGACTGGAGCGGCGTGCAGGACGCCGTCAAGGACTATGGGCCGGCGCTCAAGGTACTCCAGAGCACTTGGGATAAGGAGAGCCTGAAGGATATCGCGCAGGGGAAGCTCGTCGTGCCCGACAGCACGATCAATGAGGCCATCGCGAAATCCATCACGGACGATGCGCCGGTCAAGAGCATCGAGATCAAGTCCCACGAGAACGGGCGCATGGATATCGCAATCGATGGCACAAAGGTCGGCAAGGTCGAGCTCTCCGGCACCATCGAGGAATTCGTGCACAATGGCGATCAGTCGTATCTCGTCTATCATGTGCGCAATAAGAATATCCCGAAGCACGGGCTCATGAGCTGGGTGTTCTCGCGCATCTCGCTCGGCATGGCGGAGCGCATGGTCGGCTCGTTCCCAGTCAGCGGATCCATGCCGATGAAGATCAAGGGCAACCGCGTGTCTATCGATTACAGCGCGGCGCTCGCCGCCTCGAGCTTCGGGCAGACCGAGTTCCGGGGACACCGGCTGCTCGACATGATTGAGATCAAAGGAGCGGTACCGCGCGATGGCGGCATCGAGTTCCAGACGGAGCTCCATATCCCGGATGATGTCAGACAGTCGTTGATCGCCATCCTGCAGGAGCAGGGCGAATGAAAGCATAGAATCAGCAAGAGAAGGGAGTCTTTTTTTGAAGTTCCGAATACGGGGGAAAAAAGTATGGCTCATTGCCGCGGCTGCGGCCTTTTTCTGCGCGGCCAGCATCGGTATGCCGGCAGCGTCGGCAAAGCATAAGGTCGTGCCAGCCGGGCCACCGAAAATCATCTACATCCCACATGACAACCGGCCGATTTCTGACAAGCAGACCGCCGAGGTCGTGCGGAAACTCGGCTACAACGTCGTCGTGCCGCCGGATAACATGCTCGGCAGCCGCGAGGATTTCGGCCATCCGGACGAGCTCTGGTCGTGGCTCGATGAGAACGCGAAGGGGGCGGACGCCGCGGTCATTTCGTCCGACGCCATGCTCTACGGGAGCCTCGTCGCCTCGCGGAAACATTCGTACAGCGAGACCGAGGTCATCGAGCGCGCAGACCGGTTCAAGACGTTCCGGCAGGAATATCCGAAGCTGAAGCTCTACGCGTTCGGTTCCATCATGCGCACGCCGCGCAATGGCGAGGCGTCCGGCCACGAGGAGCCCGCGTATTACCGGAACTATGGTGCGGATATCTTCCGCTATACGGTTCTCCGCGATAAAGAGGAGACCGGGGGGCTGACGCGCCGCGAGAAGAAAGAATATGATTTCCTCGGCCAGCTTATCCCGCAGAACGCGCTGAACGACTGGATGGGACGCCGTGAGAAGAACTTCGCGGCAAATGAGGAATTGATTCGCCTGACGCGCGACAAGACCTTCGACTATTTCGTGCTCGGGCGCGACGATAACGCGCCGCATTCGCAGACGCATATGGAGAGCCGCCATCTCGCGGAATCCGGCAAGGATCTCGGCAAGACGCGCTTCCAGGCGATGGCGGGCATCGACGAGATCGGCATGCTGTTGCTGACGCGCGCGGTCAACGATATGCGCCGCGATGTGCCGTTCGTCTACACGCGCTACAACTGGGGGCATGGCGAGTTCACGGTGCCTTCGTATTCCGATGAGAGCATCCGCGACTCGATTTCCTCCGCGGTCACCGCGGCGGGCGGCATGGAAGTGAACCAGCCGAAGCGCGCGGACGTCGTGCTGACGGTCAACACGAATCCGGACGGCAAGACCGGCGAGGCCAACGACCGGGACAACGACGGCACACCGCGCAATGGTACGAAGTATTTCGCGGATATCGTCAGCGAGTACGTCGGCAAGGGCTATCCGGTCGCCATCGCGGATATCGCGTACGCAAACGGCTCGGACAACGCGCTGATGGAGGAGCTCAAGAACCGCGGCCTGCTGTTCAAGATCCGCGCCTATGCCGGCTGGAACACGGCGACGAACAGCACGGGCTTCGTCATCGGTGAGGGCATGCTCGCAAAGCACATGAAGGATGATGCGGTCGACGAGCTGCTGATCACGCGCTACCTCGATGACTGGGGCTATCAGGCGAATGTCCGCAATGTCATCGCGCGTCAGCTGACCTGGCTGCGCGGGGACGGCTTCTACGGCAGCCTGAATTCGAAATTGGACGCGGTGCGCTACCGCTCGGAGCAGATGATGACGCGCTTCGTCGAAGAGAATCTGCCGCCGTTCAAGGATCTCGAGGAGATCCACGTGAATTTCCCGTGGAACCGCATGTTCGAGTCCGATATCGAGCACAATGCGGTAAAGCCGCTCACGGACTACTTCCGTCTCAACGCAGCCGCTTTGCAGAAACCGGCTGAATAAGGAAAAAGCAGGATATGGGTATAGAAAAGGGGCTGTCGCACGAACGAAAAGTATCGTGCGACAGCCCCTTTTTGATGTTTTTCTTTGATCCGTCAGGCGTTGGCTTTGCGGAACTTCTCCATGAAGTCTGCGAGGAGCTCGGCGCCCTCCATCGGCATCGCATTGTAGATGGAGGTGCGGATGCCGCCGACGGAGCGGTGGCCTTTGACGCCGGCGAGCTTGTGCTCGGCCGCCTCCGCGATGAACTTCTTCTCGAGTTCCTCGCTCGGCAGGCGGAACGTGACGTTCATGAACGAGCGGCTTTCCTTGTCCGCGTGGCCGCGGTAGAAGCCATTCGATGCGTCGATGGCCCCGTAGACGAGATCCGCGCGTTTCTTCGCGCGCTCTGCCATGACCTCGAGGCCGCCCATCTTCTTGATCCAGGCGACAACCTTGCCGACCATGTAGATGTTGAACGCCGGCGGCGTATTGAACAGCGAATCCTTCTTGAGGAATGTGCTGTAGCGGAACATCGTCGGAAGCGCTTCCGGGCTCTTCTCGAACAGCGCCTTCTTGCCGACGACGAGCGTCACGCCGGCCGGGCCGAGGTTCTTCTGCACGCCGGCATAGATCAGGTCGAACTTCGAGAAGTCGAGCGGGCGCGAGAGCATATCGGAGGACATATCCGCGAACAGCGGCACACCATGCGTATCCGGGATGTAGTGGTACTCCGTACCGTAGATCGTGTTGTTGTAGCAGACATGGACGTAGGCGGCGTCCGGGTCGATCTTCAGCTCGTCCTGCGTCGGGACATGATGATAGCCTGTCTCCTTGCTCGACGCGGCAATCGTGCCGACGCCGAGGTGTGCGGCCTCTTTATAGGCTTTCTCCGCGAAGCTGCCGGAGAGCACATAGGCGCCCGGATGCTCCTTCGTCGCGAAGTTCAGCGGGAGCAGAGCGAACTGCGTGCTGCCGCCGCCTGTCATGAACAGGACCTCGTAGTCATCGCCGAGCCCCATGAGCTCCTTGATGTCCGCTTTGGTCTGCTCGTGCACCGCAGCGTATTCCGGTGCGCGGTGGCTGATCTCGAGGATGGACTCGCCCGAGTGGTTGAAATTCAGGAACTCCGCCTGTGCCTCCTTGAGAACGGGCAGGGGCAGCGTGGCCGGGCCCGGATTGAAGTTATAGACGCGATCGGCTTCTAGCGTTTCCATATGCGAACCTCCAGTGCATAAATGTCTTAAAATTTTTGTCATTTTGTTATATTCTAGCGCGAAAAGAAAAGAAAAGCAAGGATAAAAATAAATCCTGTTTTTGCAAGAAATACACTTGACGGCTTTGGAGGGAGGCAGTATAATAGGGCCATAGGTTAAAAAGGCAAGAGAGCAACGCGATGAATGGGAAGCGTTTTCCGGTATGCCAGCAGAGAGCCAGCGGACGGTGTGAGCTGGCGGCAGATGGAAGGCGTTCCGCCCGGGAGCGGCTGGCGAGGAGCCAGACGGGAAAGCCCGATACAGCATACAAGAGTGGTGTGGCTGTGCCGCATCAACTGGGTGGTACCACGGAAGTAACGCTTCGTCCCAACGATCGGGACGAAGCGTTTTTACTTTATTTCCCGCAGATCTTGGTCATCTTGCTCCGCAGCATTGTGTGTTCAGGAGGTTTTACAGCATGAAGATTCTTGCAGCAGACGGTATTTCGCCAAAAGGTATTGCGCTCTTAAAAGAACAGGAAGGGTTCGAAGTCGTCGTCAAGGATAAGCTCCCGGCAGAGGAACTCCTCGAGATCATCCCGGAATTCGACGCAATCATGGTGCGTTCGGCATCGAAGGTCACGAAGGAGGTCATCGACCGCGCGAAGAACCTCAAGATCATCGGCCGCGCCGGTGTCGGCGTCGACAACATCGATATCCCGGCGGCGACGGCGCGCGGCATCATCGTCATCAATTCCCCGGGCGGAAATACGATTGCGGCAACGGAGCACACGATGGCCATGATGCTTGCGATGTCCCGCAACATCCCGATTGCGAACGAGACCATGCAGAAGGGCGAGTGGAACCGCAAGAAGTACGTCGGCGTAGAGCTGCGCGGCAAGACGCTCGGCGTCATCGGCATGGGCCGCATCGGTTCGGGCGTTGCGAAGCGCGCGCTCGCGTTTGAGATGAACGTCATCGCCTACGATCCGTACATCAACGAGGAGCGCGCAAAGGCACTCGGCGTCAAGGTCGCGACGTTCGACGAGGTCATCCGGAATGCGGACTTCATCACCGTGCACATGCCGCTGACGAAAGAGACGCGCGGCATGATCGGCATGGAGCAGATGAAGCAGATGAAGAAAGGCGTCCGCCTCATCAACTGCGCGCGCGGCGGCATCATCGTCGAGGAAGACCTCGCGGAGGCCGTGAAGCAGGGCCTAGTCGCTGGCGCGGCCATCGATGTCTACACGAGCGAGCCGGTCACGAAAGACCATCCGCTCGTCGGCGTGCCGGGTATCGTGCTGACCCCGCATCTCGGCGCATCCACGGTCGAGGCGCAGATCAACGTCTCGACGGATGTCGCGAAGGGCATCATCGCGGCCCTGCACGGCGAGCCGGTCGCGACGGCCGTCAACATGGCGCCGGTCTCCCCGCAGGTCATGCAGGTCGTCGGCCCGTATCTGACGCTCGCCGAGCGCCTCGGCGGCACGGCGGTCGCTCTCGCGGACGGCGCCATCGAGAAGGTCGAGGTCACCTATAACGGTGAGATCACGGAGGTCAACACGGGCCTGCTGACGACGGCGGTCGTCAAGGGCCTGCTGAATCCGGTCATGGAGAACGAGGTCAACTACGTCAACGCGCCGGGCCTCGCGAAAGAGCGCGGCATCGAGGTCAAGGAAGTCAAGCAGAAAGAAGCCAAGAACTTCGCGAACCTCATCACGGTCAAGGTCACGGCGAAGGGCAAAGACCTCTCCGTTGCCGGCACGCTGTTCGGCAAGGAGGGCCGCATCGTCCGCATCGATGCATTCCGTGTCGACGTCGACCCGCATGCGCGCATCGTCGTCTGCCCGCATATCAACCGTCCGGGCGTCATCGGTACGGTCGGCTCCCTGCTCGGCCGCCACGGCATCAATATCTCGGCCATGCAGGTTGGCAAAGACGTCGAGCCGGGCAAGAACCTCATGGTCTTGACCGTCGACAACGAGCTCACCGACGACGTGCTCGCGGAACTCAAGCAGATCGACGGCATCTTCGATGCGAAAGTCGTCGACTTCTACGCCATCTGATCATCCCTATGGATTCAAGGGCTGCCACACAGACCAAATCGTCTGTGCGGCGGCCTTTTTTCGTATCGGCTGAAATGTGGTATACTAAAGGATCCTTCGGGCGCGATGCCGATGCGCCGGGCGCCTATGCGATGAGCCCGGAAGACGCGCTCGCCGTCGTCGAGGATGCGAGCCGTGACCCGAATCTCGCCGGCCTGCACGTCGTGAGCGGGCTGCACCCGACCTGGACGTTCGAGGACTACCTGAGCCGCCTGCGCCTGCTGCATGAACGTTTTCCGAAGCTCTACATCAAAGGGTTTACGGGCGTCGAGATTACGCATTTTGCGAAGATTTCCGGCCTTTCCATCCGCGAGGTCCTGCTGCGGCTGCGCGATGAAGGTGGCCTGCAGGATGAGACGGGCGGCTTCCTGACGTTCATCTGCTTCCCGTTCCTGCCGAAGAACACGAAGCTCGGGAAGACGGTCAAGCAGACCAGCATGTGGGATGACCTGCGCACGATGGCGGTTTCCCGGCTCGTGCTCGATAATTTCCCGCATATCAAAGCGTACTGGGTGATGCTGACCCTGCCGGTCGCGCAGATTGCCCTTGGTTTCGGGGCTGACGATATCGACGGCACGGTGCACAAGGAGACCATCCTGCATGATGCCGGCGCCACGAGCCCGACTGCACTTACCGAGAATCAGATCCTGCGGGTCATCCGTGAGGCGGGCCGCATCCCGGCCACCTGCGACTGCAACTACCATATCTTGAAGCGCTGCGACAAAGAAAAGGAATGAGGGGATTTTTTGAACCATCAGCTTAGCGAAGCCCGCCGCAAAGCGGAAGCGGGCGGGCGTCTGAGCCTCGGGGACGCGATGGCGCTCTACGAGGAGAACGACCTGCTCTTTCTCGCGCATTGTGCCTCCCTTGCCAAAGAGCGGCACAGCGGAAAAGATGTCTACTATACAATCAACCGCCATATCAACCTGACGAATGTCTGCACATCCTGCTGCCCGCTCTGCGCATCTCGGCATCCGGGCCAACGCCTCCATGATGTACGGCCATATCGAGACGCCGGAGGAGCGGTTCGAGCACCTCCTCGCCATCCGGGATCTGCAGGACGAATGATTTCAAGGCGTTCTGGGTCATGCTGACTCTGCCGATTACCCAGCTGGCGCTCGGGTTCGGTGCAGATGACCTCGACGGCACCATCGGCGAGGAGAAGATCATCCATGCCGCCGGTGCAAAGGGCGCGTCCGGCATCACAGAGCAGGAACTGGCCGCCATCATTCAGGAGGCCGGATACCACCCGGTCAAGCGCGACGAGGGATACCGTCCGATGCGTGGTGAAAGGGAGGCTTGCTCATGACTCGTTTGACCGCCAAAGAAGGGGAAAAACTGCTGACGCATGGCAGCCCGATCGAGCTCGGGCGCATGGCCGATGCCATCCGTGCAGAGAGATTCGGCAATACGACGACCTTCATCATCGACCGCAACATCAACTATACCAATGTCTGCGTCAATGGCTGCCGGTTCTGCGCCTTCTATCGGAAGGCATCCGATCCGGACGCCTACCTGCTCGATAACGCGGCAATCCTCGAAAAAGTCCGGGAGACGGTCGAGGCCGGCGGCACGCAGGTCATGATCCAGGGCGGCCTGCAGCCGGGGCATACCGCGCTCGGCGGCAAGAAGACCAGCAGCTGGGATTACATGCGCACGCTTGCCCTGACCCGCCTCTATATGGACAATATCCCGCATATCCAAGGCTCCTGGGTCACGCAGGGGGAGCGGATTGGTGAGCTTTCCCTCGGCTTCGGCGCGGATGACCTCGGCAGCATCATGCTCGAGGAAAACGTCGTGCGCGCCGCCGGCACGAGCTACTCCATGTCCATCCAGAAAATGGTCCAGATGATTCGCGATGCCGGCCGTCTGCCGGCGCAGCGCAATACCAAGTATGAGATTCTCCGGACGTTCCCGGAGCAATGAGTGACTGAGTGAAAGAGGGATTTTCTTTACAGCAGAAGATAGAGATTCCAAAGGCAGACTATGCGATTGTCGGCGGTTCCGGGACGCTGTCCAGCGATTCTGCTCATCATGCGGGATGCGCTCTGCCCGGAGCTCCAGAAAGCGCTGATTGCGGCGACGAAGAAGCGCTTCACGGGCCGCGTCTTCACGCGCGGCATCTATGCCGTCACCGATGGGCGCCATTTCGAGAGCCCCGCGGAGATCGCGATGATGGAGGGGCATGCCGATATCGTCGGCCAGAGCATCGCGCCGGAGGTCTACCTGGCCCGCGAGATTGGTGCGTGCTATGCCGGCCGTTACTTCACGGTCAACTACGGCGAAGGCATCCGCGCCAAATGGCCGCATCAGGACATGGCCGATATTTTTTACGATGACGCGCCGATGATCGGCGAGATCCTGCTCGAGACGATCCGCGAGGTGGATGCGTCGGACCGCAAATGTGAATGTCTGGAGCTCAGAAAGGAGACATTGCTGAAAGATGTATACCATGCCCCGTCCAGCAAGGGCTGACGGAAGAATGCTTTCGGGGGCCGATGTGCCTGCTAGGTATTCCCGCCCATGCCTCGGGCATATCTGTTTCCGCAATGTGCTCCCGGTTTCCTGGCGGCTGCGCCACGACGCTCCGGACGATTTCCGGTTCATCACCGGCGTCCCGGCGGAAATGAACCGCGCCATCCTCGAGGGGCGTTCTTCCATCAGCAATGTTTCCTCGATACTCTACGCGAAGTATCCGGACGAGCTCGTGCCATTGCCCGGCCTCTGCGTCACGGCGCCTTCTGCCGTGACCTCCATCCTGCTCGTCGCGTGGAAGCCAATCTCCGAATGGAGGGATGGGGAGCCGATTGCGCTCACCGCGCAGTCCGAGACATCGCATGCGCTGGCGAAGATCCTCCGAATGGAAGGTGGATGTGACTCATGAAGGATATCGATGGCAAGCCGGATCGCTGGAAGATTAAAAACTCCTGAGACGAGGATTCTTGAGAATCTGGACGTACAAAAAGGAGCCGCTGCGCCGAATCGGGTGCAACGGCTCCTTTTTCGTATGTTTTCTGTTTTATGCGCGTCAGACCGCCATCGTGCGGAAGAAGGCCTCAACGACCTGATTCCAGCCCATTTCGTAGACGTTGCGCTCGCCGATTTCATTCTGGTAGGCAGCGAGGGCGAGGGTCATGAGGGAGTCGGCGATGTAGCCGTCATCGTCCATGCCCATCTCTGCGTAGCTGTCGCGTAGCTGCTTGACGGTGCTCGTGAGCCTTGCATCCGGGAGGTTGTCGATGATGTCGTACATCGCGTCGCAGTATTCGCGCGTGTCTTTCTTGTATGCCTGCGGCTCAGCCTTCCAGCCATCCTCAATCTGACGGATTCTGGAGAGCGCGATCCATCGGATCTTCGCCGCGTAGAAACTGAGCTCGCTGTCATTTCTTTCCATACCATCTACCTCCCTGAGTGTGTTTACAGTTTAACACCTCCCCAGAGGAAAAGCAAGTTGTATGCATGTATACATTGGACGAAAGGCTGAATGAAAGACCTCTCCGGCGGACGCCGGAGAGGTCTTTCATTTGTGATTCACTTTTTACTTTTTGAACTCGCGCTCGCAAATCTTAACGAGCTCCGGGATGACGCTGTCGACGATCAGCTTGCCGCGCGCGGCAGTCGAGGATTTCGCGCTCGCGAGGCCGCCGCATTCCGGTACATCGGTCTTGTAGAGCGGGTAGCGGAAGTAGGGCAGCGGCTCGACGTTCTCGATGTCGACCATGTCCTCCATGTGGCAGAGCTCCGGTGCGAAATAGAGCATCAGGGACGTCTCGGTGACGGCTGCGTGCTCGAGCGCCCATCCCGGGAATGGCACCTCGTCGAAGACCTTGCCGATGACGTCCTCGGGCATCGGATCCCACCAGTTCGTCTCGACGATGGTCGCCGCGCCGTTCGTCTCGCGGTTTATGAGATCCATGGCTTCGACGAGGAACGCCTCGTTCTCGAAATGCGCGTTCATGATGACGATCTTGTGGAAGCCGTCGCGGATGAGCTCCATCAGGACATCGTGCGTGAGGCGGATGACGGTTTCGCCGTTGAGGTCGATGGTGCCCGGGAAAAGCGGGCCGCCGCCGGAAAGCGGCTTCGACTTGTAGCCGTAGGTGAACGTCGGCATGACGACGCCGTTCACTTCTTTCGCGAGGTAGTACGCGAATTTCTCGGCAATCATCGCGTCCGTGCAGAGCGGCAGGTGCTGGGCGTGCTGCTCGGTCGACCCGACCGGCAGGATGATGATGTCATCTTTGTGCGAGGCGAATTCCGGCCAGCGCATTTCACGCATATAAACAGTCATAATAGAGCTTCCTTCCAGATGATGAACGAAATGAACGGAATGAACGGAATGAAATCAGGGGAAAAGGGAATTCAGCTTACGAGGCAATCTCGCAGGCCGACTCCTCCTTGCGGTGGACGAGCGCCGAGACGCCAATCATCATGAGGGCGGCGACGAGCACGGCGAGCAGGCAGGATACCCAGAAGTTGATGCCGATGGCATAGGTGAAGATCATGTAGGAGACCGGGCCGGCAATCGAGGAGGCGATGGCGCCTTCCTTCGTGCCGCGGTCGCTGACGATGCCCGTGAACAGGGGCACGCCGATGCAGGAACCGATGCCGCTGAGGCCGAGGTACAGGAAAATCGACAGGAAATGCGGCGGGTTTGTGTAGTTGAACAGCATGCAGGCGATTGCGATGACCGTGACCGCGATGCGGGTCACGAGGACTTCTTTCTCCGGCGATGCGTTCTTGTTGATGGTCTTTGCGTAGAAATCGCGGCCGATGGCCTGGCCGACGACGAGCAGGATGGAGGTAGCGGTCGAGATCATCGCGGCGAAGATGCCGATCATCATGAGGGCGGCCATCGCGTTCGGCAGCAGGTTGATGGCCATCGTGACGGTCAGGTGATCCGGGTCAGCATCCGGGAACAGCACGCGGCCCGTGAGACCCGCGATGTAGAAGCTGTTGTAGATGACCGTCAGCACGAGTGCCGTGATCAGGAAGACGCCGATGGTCTTGCGGCTGACATTCGGAATCGCGAGGAAACGCGAACAGAGATACGGCTGGCTGATGAAGATGACGCACCAGAACACGAAGTTGCCGATGATGCCGCTGATGGTCATCTGCGCGTCCGGCTTATCCGATGGCTCGACGACACGGAGCATATCGGGGTTGATAGCGCCGAGCTTATCCTCAAGCCCGGAGAAGCCGCCGATTGCCTGCAGTGATACGACGAGCAGTGCGATGCTGATGATCAGCATCGGGAAGCCCTGCACGAAATCCGTCCATGCGACGGAGCGGAGCCCGCCGGCGATGACATAAAAGATGATGATGGCGGTGATGATGAACAGGCCCGCATCGAACGAGATGCCCGTGAAGCTCTCGAGTAGGATTGCGCCACCCTTGAACTGCGCGACGAGCGGGAAGATGTAGAATACCGAGATGACGCCGGCGATGATGAGCTGCAGGGCCTTGCTGTTGTAGCGCTGGCCGAGGTACTCCGGGATCGTCAGGGAGCCGAGCTTGTCGGCCTGCATGCGCAGACGGCGCATCAGCAGGACGGCCGGCAGGATCAGGCCCGGGATGACGCCGATGACGACCCAGTAATACGGCCACCCAATCGTCGACATGACGCCCGGATCGCCCATGAACGCCGCGGCGCTGACGGACGAGGTCACATACGAAAAAGCGAGGACGACGGTCGGCGTGCTGTGGCCGCCGAGATAATACTCGACGTCTGCCGCGCCGTCACCAGCACCGCGGCTTGACCACCAGGCCACGAAGGTAACGAAGATCAGATAGGCCACGAAGAACGTGACCGACAAGGTTTGCAAGGACATAGGAAATCTCCCCTTTTCGGAATCGCGGGTTCGGCGGGTGCGCGGTCACTCAGGCACCGTGCGCGGCGAGGATGACCTTCTCGGCGGCAGCCGGCTGCGCAGCTTTCGGCTCGGCGGCCTCTGCCGGATCTTTCTTGAACATGGAGTAGAGGATAGCGGCGAGCGAGATTCCCGCGCTGATTGCTTCAAAACCTAACATCATTTCCCAGGTAGCCATGATAAACTCCTCCTTTTGAAAGATAGAATAGAAAAAGCCCTGACCACGGCCTTCCGGCCAATGTGATCAGGACTTCTTTGTCCAAGATGTTTTGTTGAACTTTATGCTGTAACTATACCATCCGCACATATTGGCGTCAATATATCCAATCTTTTTTGTGTAAAGTGAACAGAAAATCGGCGGTTTGACGGATTTTTTTGTAAACCTCTGCGCGCGTGTATTCTATGTACGCGTTACGAGTAATGCCGCACGGTCAGCGCGAAGTAGAGCACGAAGCGCGTCTCGGCGTCCTCGAGGCTGCAGCCGCAGATTTCCTCGATATGGTGCAGGCGGTATTTCAGCGTGTTGCGGTGGATGAACAGGCGGTTTGACGTGCGCAGCAGGTTGCCGTTTTCCTGCAGGTAGACCTCGAGGGTCTGGATCAGCAGGGATTTGTTCTTTTTGTCATAGACCTCGAGCGGCAGCAGGACATGTTGCACGAAATCCGCCATGTGCTCGGAGCCCTTCGACTCCGGCATGGTCAGGATGAACTCTGAGAGGCCGCATGGGTTGAACCGGTACGGTTTCTGCAGGTCACGCTGGCGCGAAATCTGCAGGGCGACCTGCGCGCTCTTGTAGCTCTGCTCGAGGGAAAGCGCGTCCTCGGACAGGGCGGCGCCGATGTGGAAGGAGACCTCGTTTTCGTCCTCTTTGATGCGCTTGTGGAGTTCCTGCAGGATCTTTGCGGCATCCGGGTACTTCCCGGGGAAAAGCAGCAAAAGCTGGTCGTAATGCACGAGGGTGCTGAATGGGAGGTTCTGCGACTGGAACCACATCTTGCAGAGCTCGTCCGCGTTCGCGACGGCGTTGCGGCGCGGAATCTGTGTCATCGGGAGCCGCTGGTACCCGACGATTGCGAGGCATTGCGGCGAGCCGAACGGATAGCCGATGTTCTGCAGCAGGCTGCCTTTGTCGGCGTACGACAGGCCGCCGAAGACCGCGGTCTGCAGGATGTTCGGCTGGCCCGTTTCGCGAGGCATCAGGATGGCGCGGCCGACCTCCTGCGTGATATCGACGAGCGGGATGTCCCACGGGATCGTCATCAGTGCGAAATCGTGTTCCTTGGCGTAGCGGATCGCGGACGGGGAGATATCGTCGAAATATCCGTCCCCGCAGAGGAAGATGATGCCCGCGAGATTCAGCCGGATCGAAAGGCGCACGAGGCGCATCATATCGAAATCCGGGCTCTGCGAGACAGGGCCGCTGACGAACAGCAGCTCGCCGCCGCGGATCCAGCGTGAAAAATCCGTCGTCTCCGCGGTGTAGATCCAGCGGATCAGGCGTTTCTGGCCGCTTTTCCCCGTCAGGTAGGTCAGCTTCTGCAGTGAGGTCAGATAGCGTAAATCCTTGCAGCGAAGCATTTCCGCACGCCTCCTTCTTGCGTCCGGTCAGGCGAGCAGCGCGATGTCGCTCTGCACCTTGGCCGGGATCTTCGTGAACAGTTCTTTGCCATCGCGTACGGAGCGGATGACGCCGGCGCGCTGGCGGATGGCTTCGAACGGCGAGTCGGCATCGAGCACGATGAAGTTCGCGGGCTTGCCGGCCTCGATGCCGTACTGATCGAGGATATGCATCGTGCGCGCGCCGTTCACGGTGATGAGGTCGAGCGCGTGGTCAATCTCGTCAAAGGACATCATCTGCGCGATATGGATGCCGGCGTCGAGCACGTTCATGAGGTTGCCGTTGCCGAGCGGATACCACGGATCCGAGATGGAGTCCTGTGCGAAGCAGACGTTGATGCCGGCGTCGTGCAGCTCTTTGACGCGCGTCAGGCCGCGGCGTTTCGGGTAGGAGTCCTGCCGGCCCTCGAGATAGATATTCTCGGTCGGGCACGAGATGAAGTTGAGCTTCGCGCGCACGAGCGTCTTCATGAGCCGGAATGCGTAGGCATTGTTCGCGGAGCCGAACGAGCAGGTGTGGCTGGCCGTCGTGAGCTCGCCGATGCCGGCCTGATAGGTCAGCGCCGTCAGCAGCTCGAGGAAGCGGGACTGGTCATCGTCGGTCTCGTCACAATGCAGGTCGATGAGCTTATCGTATTTCAGCGCGAGCTCGACCGCTTTGTGCACGGATTTCTCGCCGAACTCACGTGCGAGTTCGAAATGGGGAATGGCGCCGACGCAGTCCGCGCCCATGCGCAGGCCCTCCTCGACGAGCTCGTCGCCGCCCTTGTACGCGTACATGCCCTCCTGCGGGAACGCGACAATCTGGATGGTCACGATGTCCTTGAGCTCTTCGCGGAGTTCGAGCAGCGCCTTCAGCGAGGTCTGCGATGGATCCGTGACGTCGGCGTGCGTGCGGATGTACTGGACACCGGCCGTGACCTCCTCGCGGACGGCCTTGCGCGCGCGCTTCTTGAGCTCCTCGGTCGTCGCGCCGGCCTTCGTCTCGCTCCAGCGCTGGATGCCCTCGAACAGGGTGCCGGTCTGGTTCGTCGCGCCCTCCTGACGGGCTGTGTAGACGTAGTCGAGATGGATATGCGGATCGACGTATGGGGGAACCGTGAGCTTCCCGCCGAGGTCGATGACCTCGGCATCCGCCGCCTCGAGATGGGGCGCGATGGCCTCGAACTTGCCATCCTCGACGAGGATATCCTGCAGCTCCGCCGTATCCTGCAGACGCGCATTCCGATAAATCTTCTTCATGGTAAAACCTCCCAGAAAAGAAAAGCTCCGCCCGCTGCCGAGGCAGCTGAGCGGAACTTCGTTGTCCAGAATCTCTATGATTTTTTTGATGCATTCAGTATAAATCTTTTGTGCATATTTGTCAAACGCATCAAAACCGTTTGTCGGTTTTGTTAACAGAAATCGGCAGAATCGTGCAGAAAACTTGTGCATTCTGTACAGGAGTGTTTTACGCCATCCAATCCACTCGTCAGAGCGACAGGTAATGCCGCTCTTCCTCGACCTCCGGCGGGAGGCTTTCCGGCTTCGAGCGCTCGATCTTGCGCACGACGAGGTCGAGGTTGTGGATGCGGCCGCTCTGCTTGACCGACCAGTGCTCCATGAGCTGCCGGTACTGCGGATTCGAGCCGCGCACGGTCCGGATATCCTTCGCGAACGTGCAGTAGCGGAACAGGATCTCGCGTGCGGGCTTCGTGAGCTTCGGCATGCCGGCGGACTCGTTCTGGATGTATTTCAGATAGTCGTTCATGAAGACTTTTTTGTAGTCATTGCGGGCCTTCTGCAGGGAGAGCTTGATATGCTCCTTGACATCGGCCGACAGGTAGCCGTTGCGGCGGTAGAACAGCAGGTAGTTCATGTACTCCGCGGTCAGCGATGGATCCGCGATATCGGCATAGCGCACGCCCTGGATGCGGCGGCAGAGCTCCCAGCGGAAGATTGCGCACATCTTGATGATCGTCTCGTAGAGATCCTCTGAGTGGAAGATCGAGAGCATCATGTGTGCCGGCGTCGTGCGGCGCGCGCCCTCAATCTCCTGCCACATGACGCCGCGGCTGCCGACGTTCGGCATGAGCAGCACGTATGGCTTGACATCCGTATGGTAGAAGAAATACGGGATCTTGAACTGCGGCAGCGCGACGCGCGTCTCGCGGTAGAAGCAGCCGTAGTCGATCGCGAGCACGCGGTCGAAGGTCTCGCGAACCTTCGCGGGGCTCGCGAGGCTCTTGTCGAGCGGGCGCAAGACGTTCTGCGCGTTGAACACCGGGACGAACGAGGACAAGCGGCCGTAGGTGTTCCGGTTGACCAGCTTGAACATGTTCTGGATCTCGAACTGCACCATCGCGTGCCGGTCGGTCTGCAGCTCCTTTTCCTCCTCGGCGGTGATGTTCTTGTTGCGCTTCTCCTCGCGGAGATGCGCGTCCCAGTCGTTGTCGAACTCATCCTTCGACGGGACGGCTGTGCCGTCGAAGATCCGCGAGAGCCATTCATAGGCGGAGAGGATGCGTCCCTCCGGGTCCTCCTCCCACGAGAGCGCGATGCGGGCGAGCTGCTCCGTATTGCTCTTGCCTGCGAGTGTCTCGTCGACGAAGCCGAACAGGAAGAACATCCGCACCTCGAGCGGGACGGTGTCCGTATCCATGCTGCGCCAGAACGCCGCCTCGTAGATGGTATAGAAATTGTCGGTGATGCGCCGGCGGAGCTGCCGCATCGTGTCCGATTTTGCGAAGCGGTCCTCAACCTCTGTGTAGGCCTCGACATCCTTTCGGAACGTGTCAGCGACCTCGGGCGAGACGCCCGAGAACGCGAGAATCATGTCGAGCGCGTGCGAGATGGCCGGCACATCGCCCGAATCCTCGCGCATTTGCTCCTCGACGCGCGCCTTGGCCGCATAGTACGCGGAGACAAAGGGAGCGGCCGCCGTCTTCGTCTGCTCCTGGAACGCGGCATAGGCGGCGAGATCCTGCCGGATCTTGCTCTCGAATTGCGAGGCGTGCAGGACCGCCGCGAAGCAGAAGCTCAGGTCGAGCGCGTAGAAGCCTTTCTTCAGCTCGTCCTGATGGTCGCAGGCGGCGCGGCAGAGCGAGGCCTCCCAGCTCGACGAGATCCCGGACGGCTCCGGCGCCGAAAGTGCCTCGACGACCGGGAAGGACTCCGGGGCCTTCATGGCCTTGACGCAGAGGATCGCGTAGTCCCGGTACTGTTCCTTGAGCTCCTCGCAGAGTGCGTCCGCGGCGTCCGATGCGGCGGACAGGGTATCGAGCAGCGCTGCGGCATTCTTCATGCTCGCCGCCGCGATGACCGGCGCGATGGCCGGCGTGTTCGTCACGGCCTCGAAGATATCGTCCTCCGAATGGTAGTCGAACGCGACGAACGTGCAGTCGCTGCCCGCGGTATAGGTGAAAGCGTAGGTATCTCCCGGTGCGTACGAGGCACCGAGAACCGTCCCACCGCCGAGGCGCAGATCCATGTCTTCGCCATCCTCCACCTCGAGCACGCCCGCGAGCAGGAGATCCAACGTCTGGATCGGCTCGCCCTTCCGGTGCAGGACCTGCCCTTTCTGTAACATCATCTTATCCAAAAAAAAATGCCTCCCGTACGGATTTCCCCTTGATTCTTCTTTCTATTTTACTGGAAAGCACGGCAGTTTACAAGGCAAAAGCCCGTTTTTCAAGGCAGTATAGGAATAGAGTCCTGCATGAATGTATTGCGTCTGAGGAATCCATGGATTAAAATAAAGATAGAAAGATAGATTGTAAAAAAGAGCAAAGGGGCGGCTTTATGGCATCGGAGGAACTGAATCAGGCGCTTTGGAACGCGGCGGATGTGATGCGCGGCAGCATGAGCGCGGATGAGTACAAGAACTATCTGCTGGGACTGGTATTCTACAAATATTTGTCGGACCGGCAGCTCTATGCGGTGGTCGATAACCTGCTGGACCGGGAGCCCGCGAGCCTCGACGAGGCGCAGGACATCTACGCAGCCGCAGAGGGCGGCGAGGACTGGGCGGATCTGATCGGCGAGCTGACGGAGAGCTATGGCTTCGCGATCGCGCCGGCATATACGTTCACGGCGCTCTACCGCGAGATCAACGACCACGCGTTCACGACGGATCACCTTCGGCAGGCCATGCGCGACATCGAGCAGGGCGGCGAGGCCATCCACGGGCACAAGCCGTACGAGGATCTGTTCGAGGACTTCGACATCGACAGCAAGAGCCTCGGCACGACGCCGGCGAAGCGCAATGCGATGCTCTCGGCGGTCATGAAGGAGCTCGCGCATATCGACTTCACGCAGTACGGTGCCGACGCGCTCGGCGACGCCTATGAGTATCTGATCGGGCAGTTCGCGGCGGGCTCTGGCAAGAAGGCCGGCGAGTTCTACACGCCGCAGGCCGTCTCGACGCTGATCACGCGCATCGTGACCGAGGGGCGCCGCAGCAAGCCGGCGTTCTCCATCTACGATCCCTGCATGGGATCCGGCTCGCTGCTTCTGCAGGCGCGGAATTTCATGGACGAGGATGTGCGCCGGAGCATCCAGTTCTTCGGGCAGGAGCTCTCGCATACGACCTACAACCTCGCGCGCATGAACATGATCCTGCACAACGTGCCGTTCCAGTACCAGCATTTCCGCAACGGCGACACGCTCGGCGCGGACTGGCCGACGGAGGAACTGACGAACTACGATGCCGTCTGCATGAATCCGCCGTACAGCCAGAAATGGACGGCGGACAAGGGATTCCTGACCGACCCGCGGTTCCAGCACTACGAGCGGCTCGCGCCGAAGTCGGCCGCGGACTTCGCGTTCCTGCTGCACGGCTTCTACCATCTGCGCACGGACGGCACGATGGGCATCGTCCTGCCGCACGGCGTCCTGTTCCGCGGAGCGGCCGAGGGGACAATCCGCCAGCACCTCTTGGAGGACGGCAGCATCTACGCGGTCATCGGCCTGCCGGCTGGCATCTTCTACAACACGGGCATCCCGACCTGCGTGATCATCCTGAAAAAGGAGCGCGAGAGCCGCGACGTGCTGTTCATCGACGCGAGCAAGGAGTTCCGCAAGGACAAGGCGCGCAACTACATGGATCCCGCGCATATCGACAAGATCGTGAAGGCCTACGACGAACGCAAGGACATCGACAAGTTCGCGCACCTCGCGAGCTACGACGAGATCAAGGAGAACGACTACAACCTGAACATCCCGCGCTACGTCGATACCTTCGAGCCCGAGCCGCCCGTCGACCTCGGCGCCGTATTCAGCCAGATTGCGGCCCTCAACAAAGAGCAGGCCGCACTCGACCAGCAGCTCAACGCCGACTTCGCCGCGCTCGGCCTGAGCTGGAGACTGTGAGGGATAGGCATGATAGGCATGGAAGAAAAAAGAAAGATCCCCGAGCTCCGCTTCCCCGGCTTCACGGATGATTGGGAAAAGCGGAAACTGGGAGAGTGTTGTGAACAGCTTACGGCAACAATAGATCCACAGCAGACGCCAAATAAAATTTTCAAAGAGTATAGTATGCCCGCCTATGACTTTCAGAAAATACCGGCTGTTGTTGCAGGTTTAACAATGAATAGCTCACGGAAGGTTATAGATAGGTCGTGCCTTTTGATAAACAAGCTGAACGTAAGGAAAAAGCGTATATGGAAAGTTGAAAATCCTGGAAACAATGCGGTATGTTCAGCAGAATTTGTTCCCGTCTATTCGGATAAGGCTGACCTTTCCTTCCTGCAGTATGTAGTTAGCAGCGATAAATTTACGAACTATCTAGAAGCGTGTTCTTCCGGTACATCGAATAGTCAAAAAAGAGTAACGCCGGAAGCCATCATGGAAGCTAGAATAATGGTGCCACTTAAAGGCGAACAACATAAAATTGGTGCGTTTTTCGGGACACTCGATAAGGCTATCACTCTTCATCAGCGCAAAGAAAATCTCTTGCGCGAACTCAAGAAGGGCATGCTGCAGAAAATCTTCTCGCAGGAATTCCGCTTCAAAGACGACAACGGACAAGTTTTTCCAAAATGGAAAGTTATAAAATTAGAATCGATTTCTACTTTAATCACCGTCGGGATTGCGAATTCTGCGACGCAAGCATATTGCACTGAAGGCACGGTGATGTTACGAAATTTGAATATAAAACCGAATCAATTGGATGATTCGGAAATAATTCATATTGACGGAGATTTCGAAAAGAAATATAAAAACAAGCGCTTGCGAGAGAATGATATCTTAATTGTAAGAACAGGCTATCCTGGAACCGCATGCCTTGTTCCTAAAAAATACGAAAATGCACAAACATTTACAACTTTGATTGTTCGCTTGGATCAAGAGATAGCTTTCCCAGCATATGTATGTCAATTTATCAACTCCTATGATGGTAGGAAGTTTATAGAAAGTGTAAAAATAGGTGGCGGGCAGCAGAATATAGGCGCGAATATAATTTCTGAAATGATGATAAAGTTGCCTTGCCTAAGAGAACAAAAAATAATTGCCAATTATTTCACGCATTTGGATTCCTTGATTACCGCGGAACAGAAGAAGGTTTCTACGCTGCAAACGATGAAGAAAGGATTCCTGCAGAAGATGTTTGTGTGAACGGCTAGGGAGGGCGTACGATGGCAGAGAAAGAAGCGGTGATGGAGGAAACCTTGATCCGGCAGCTGACGACGGATGTCTCGCAATGGGTCTACCGGCCGGATATCCATACGGAGGAGGAGCTCTGGGCGAACCTGCGCGCGAAGCTCGATGCGAACAACATGGCCGTGCTCGACGGCGCGAAGCTGACCGACGTGGAGTTCGAGCGCGTGCGGCAGTTCCTGCTCGATCAGGCGCAGACGCCGTATCGGGCGGCACTCTGGCTGGCTGGCGAGAACGGCGAGGCCGTCATCCCGCTTGAGCGCGAGGACGCCTCGCTCGGCTCCGTGCACCTCATGGCCGTGAGCTCGCGCGAGATTGCGGGCGCGCGCTCGAGCTACGAGGTCATCAACCAGTTCATCGCGAACAAATGCGACGAGGAGAACCGCAAGCGCCGCTTTGATGTCACCCTGCTGATCAACGGCATCCCGATGATCCAGATCGAGCTGAAGAACGCCGACCACCCCTATATGGACGCGTTCCGCCAGATCAAGAAATACAGCGTGCAAGGGAAGTTCCGCGGCCTGTTCGGCATGGTGCAGATGTACGTCGTGACGAACGGCGCGAACACGCGCTACATCGCGGCCGAGCAGGGCGAGAAGCTGAATGAGACGTTCCTGACGCCTTGGGTCGACGCGCAGAACGAGCCGGTCGAGGACTATCTGGCCTTTGCGCGGGAAGTCCTGCGCATCCCGATGGCGCATCAGATGGTCGGGCAGTACTCCGTGCTCGACGCCGAGCGCCGCAAGGTCATCCTGCTGCGGCCCTATCAGGTGCACGCGATCGAGGCCGTCAAGGCTGCGTCTGCCGAGGGGCAGTCCGGCTATGTCTGGCATACGACGGGCAGCGGCAAGACCCTGACCTCGTATACCGTCGCGAAGAACCTGCTGCTGATTCCCGGCATCGACAAGACCATTTTCCTGATCGACCGCCGCGACCTCGA
The DNA here is from genome assembly GCA_036733925.1 of Selenomonadaceae bacterium. Taxonomy (GTDB): domain Bacteria; phylum Bacillota; class Negativicutes; order Selenomonadales; family Selenomonadaceae; genus UBA2897. Next base: position 62,443 of record DAIMZO010000011.1, read on the forward strand.
CCAGCAGACCTCCCTTTCGTTCAAGGCGTACGCCGAAAACGACATCATCGACGTCGACAACACCGCGAACACCGGTGAATTGGTGAGGAAGCTCTACAGCAGAGACCGGATTGTCATCGTCACAACCATCCAGAAGATGGAGATCGTCAGGAAGCGCTACACCAGCGAGGCGAAGAAGGACAGCCCGAAGACGAAGCGCCTGCGCAGCCTGCGGCTCGCGTTCGTCGTTGACGAGTGCCACCGCACCGTCACGCCGGAGACGCAGCGCGACCTGCAGAAGTTCTTTGCCCGGTCGCTCTGGTACGGCTTCACGGGCACGCCGATTTTCGATGAGAACAAACGCGCGCGCAAGGGTGATCTCGCGCGCACGACCGAGGGCCTGTTCGGCCCGTGCCTGCACAACTGCACGATCAAAGAGGCGCTCGCGAACCATGCCGTGCTCGGCTTCCAGATCGAGTACAAGGACTCCATCTCGCAGGATAACCTGCTGAGCATCGGCGAACAGCTCCATGTCGGCAAGGCGGACGACCTCGAGGCCAAGGGCATGGTCGTGGCCGAGCAGAAGGTGTTCGGGGCCTATTATCAGACGAAGCATGAGGATATCTACGACACGGATGAGCACCGCCTCCGCGTCATCGACTACATCATCAACAAGGCCGCGGGGAAGTTCCGTCTGCAGGCCGCGCCGGCGGGTGACGCCTACGAGGCCATCCTTACTGTGCCGTCCATCGGCATCGCGCAGCAGTACTACCGGCTCATCAAGGATTTCGTCCGCGAGGGCCGCGTGTCCGACCGGATCCGCGCCAAGGCCGTCGACTTCCCGCGCGTGGCCATCACGTACACCGTGACGGAGAACGATGAGAGTTCCATCGAGAATCAGGAAGCCATGCAGGAATCCCTGCGCGACTACAACGCGATGTTCCGGACGAACTATTCGCTCGAGGCTCTCGGTGCCTACAACACGAACCTCAACGACCGGCTCGCACGCAAGAAGGGGCAGTACAAGCGCCGCGAGCAGCAGCTCGACCTCGTCATCGTCGTCGACCGGCTGCTGACCGGCTTCGATGCGCCGCCCTGCGCCATCCTGTTCGTCGACCGCCCGCCGATGGCGCCGCAGAACCTCATCCAGGCCTTTTCGCGCACGAACCGCATCTACGACAAGAGCAAGCGCTTCGGCATGATCGTCATTTTCCAGCGCTCCGCCGAGTACAGCAAGGCCGTCGACGATGCGTTGCTGCTCTACTCGAACGGCGGCACGAGCGACGTCAGCGCCCCGCCTTTTGCGGAGATTGAGGCCGCGTTCCAGAAGGCCGTCGCCGAGCTCCGTGCGGTCGCGGCCACGCCGGATGCCGTCGATGCCCTTGATGATATCGAGCGCAAGAAGAAATTCGCCAAGGCGTTCCAGAAGGTCGACAAGCTGCGCGGCGAGATACAGGTCTACGACGAATTCGAGGAGAAGTCCCTCGAGGACTACGGCATCACCGAGAGCGAGATCGAGCGCTATACGGGCAAATACCAGAACGTGCTCGAGGAGCTCCGCGAGAAGACCGAGACCGAGGACATCGACGTCGATGTCGAGTACGAGCTCGAGACCGTCACGAGCGTGACCATCGACTACCGCTATATCGTCGCTCTGATCCAGAAATACGTCCCCGACGAGGGCGAGACGCAGGCGGCGCCCGTCGACGACCCGCGCATCGACGAGCACATCGAGGCGCTCCGCAAGACCAATCCGCAGCTCGCTGACGTCATTGCAGCCTTCTGGAACGACATGAAGGCACAGCCGGCCAAATACCGCGGACAGGACGCCATGACCGTCATCGAGACGCAAATCGGGCACATCATCGCGCAGCACATCGAGGACTTCGCGCGCGAATGGTGCACCGAAGCCAAAGACATCATCGCCATTCTCCATACTTACCGCGATGGCGATACGGTGACCATGTCCATGGACTACGAAACATACAGGCAGACCCACGAGGGCGTCAGCAAGCTCAAATACAAACGCCGCGCCAAAAAAGCCGTCATCGCCCTAGTGCACCACCTCCGCCCCTTGCAGAATAAATGACTCGATGGCAATGGAAAAGAAATTTTATGCATAAAAACGGTTGTAAATCAATTGTATTTTCTTTTTTTTTATTTTTTTCATAAAACCAACAAAACATATTGACAATATATACTTTTACTGCTACAATCTAAAACATACCTAGTAAAGATGTTTTATATGCATTTATTCAGAAAGGGGTCTTCATCATGCAGACGAAAAAACAGGATTGCAAGGACGGTGAGGCTCCATGTCAAATGTGCAGGCAGAACCTCATGAACTTCTTACGAACAAACCGGGCTTCCTGAAAAGCGAGGATTGGTGGGCCGTATGGCTTGGCCTGCTCATCGTGTTCCTGGGGGCCAGCCAGGTGACGGGGGTGGATCTCCTCGGATGGGCCGTCAAGTTCAATGTATGGGCGGATATCCATAAGGCCGTGGCACCGAATGCAGCGGGCTTTGCATTCCTCGGCGGCTGGGGCTCGCTTTTCGCGACCTTTGCTTTCCTGCTGGTCATCACGACGCTCGGCGCGAAAGCCATGGGCTGGCCGGTCAAGCGGTTTGCCGTTGGATTTGCCGTTCTCTATTGGGTGACTATCGGCTCGAATCTGCTCGGCAGTTACGCTTATCTCGCGGCTACGCCGAATAAGCTCGAAGCGCTCGGAATCAACTGGTCGCTGGGGCTCGGCGAGCTCGGTTTCGTCATCGCGCTGGTGCTCGGCCTCATCATCGGGAATTTCTTCCCGAAGGCATCGGCTTTCCTCTCCGTTGCCGCGAAGCCGGAATGGTACATCAAGACGGGCATCGTGATCCTCGGCCTGACGATTGCCATCAAGACGGTCGGTGCGATGGGGCTTGCGAGCACCGTCATCTTCCGCGGGCTTTGCGCGGTGGTCGAGGCGTATCTGATCTATTGGCCGGTGGTCTACATCCTCGCGCGCAAAGTATTCAAGTTCACGCCGGAGTGGGCGGCGCCGATGGCCTCTGGCATCTCAATCTGCGGCGTGGCTGCGGCTATCGCGACAGGGAGTGCCATCCGTGCCCGCGCCATCGTGCCGACCATCCTTTCCTCCGTCATCATCGTCTTTGTGGCGGTAGAACTCCTCGTGCTCCCATGGCTTGGGTCGACGTTCTTTGCGGATGATCCGCTGGTCGCCGGGGCCTGGATGGGGCTCGCGGTCAAGAGCGATGGCGGCGCCGTTGCCTCCGGTGCGATCACGGACTCCCTGATCCGCGCCAAAGCGCTCAGCGAATACGGCGTGGAGTATCAGGAGGGCTGGGTCCTCATGGCTGCGACGACGGCGAAGGTCTTCATCGATGTGTTCATTGGGATCTGGGCCTTCATACTGGCGATTGTCTGGTCGGTCTTCCAGCTGAACCGCCGGCCGGGCGACGCGGCAGACGGCGAGAAGCGTACGCGTGTCTCAATCCGCGAGATCGGCGAACGTTTCCCGAAATTCATCCTCGGTTTTGCCGCGGTCTTCGTCGGCGTGCTCGTCTGGGGGCTGACGGATAACTCCATCGTGAAGGCTGTGAGCGTGGGCGCCGGGCAGGCGAATCTCCTGCGCAGCATCTTCTTTGGCCTCTGCTTCTTCTCCATCGGGCTCATCACCGATGTGCGCAAGCTTTGGCAGCAGGGCCTCGGCCGCATTGTCGGCGTCTATACGATTGCGCTCTGCGGCTTCATCCTCTGGGTGGGCCTGGGCATTTCGTATCTTTTCTATCATGGAATCCTGCCGCCGGTTGTCGGCTGACGGAGAAAGGAGCATATTATGTCGAGTCTGGAATTGAGCAGCCGGGTACCCTATGAGGAGTCCCGCGATAACGAAGAAATCCGGAAACAGGACGAGGAATGGTTTGATCTCACGCCCGTGGAAAAGAAGCTTTGCGGCATTTCGTTCGGGCTTGGGGTGACGCTCCTGGTCGTCTTTTTCGCCTTGTTCCGCCTCTGAGCATAGAGGAGGAACGGCGCATCGGAAGGAGGCTTTTTGTGGCAGTATATGCTTGGGTGGATCGCCCGAATCTCCTAGATGGCTACGCAGCCTGAGACGAAATCGGCGCTATACTATTTTGGGTAGGACAGTTGGTAAAGTTAAAAAATAGATGGTTTACTGTGCGAAAAATCCGTCAAATGACGGATTTTTTTGTTGTTATATCGATGGCATCGGATTATACCAGAAAATATAATATTTTGTAGTATAATATTCTCAAGAATGTTTTAGGAGGGATTTCCGTGAAGTTTGTAGACCGTGGCAGAGAATTGCAGACGCTTCAGAAGGAATATGAGCGGGGAACTTCTTCTATGGTCATCCTTTACGGGCGGCGGCGCGTGGGGAAGACGGAATTGATCCGGCATTTCATCGAGGGGAAGCCATCCCTTTATTTCTTGGCGACGGAGGAATCGGAAGCGATGAACCGTGAGGCATTCCAACGTCAGGCTGCGGAATTTCTGGATGATGATCTGCTCCGTTCCAGCGTGCTCACGCGATGGGAGCCCATTTTCCAGCAGCTCGCAAAGGCCTCCGGAAAACGGCGCATCATCCTTGTCATCGATGAGTTTCAGTACATCGGAAAAAACAATCCGGCATTCCTTTCTGTTTTTCAGCGCATCTGGGATACCATCCTGAAGGATGCCGATATCATGTTGATCCTATGCGGTTCGCTGGTTTCCATGATGTTGTCGCAGACCTTGAACCAGAGCAGCCCGCTCTATGGACGCCGGACGGCGCAGATGCATGTGCGCCCGATTCCTTTTGCGCATTATCCGGAATTTTTCGAAGCGTCGTTTTCGCGGGAAGAATTGATCCGGCGGTACAGCATTACGGGCGGTGTTCCGAAATATATCGAGATGTTTGTTGGGCAGGAAAATCTCATCGATGCGGTGCAGGAAAGCATTCTGGATCCGTCGAGCTTCCTGTTCGATGAGCCGGTTTTCCTCCTGCAGAAGGAAGTGACGGATATCGGCAGCTATTTTTCCATCCTGCGCGTCATTGCCGCAGGCAATCATAAGTTGTCGAAAATCGCGGCCGCGCTGCAGCAGAAACAGACCAGCCTGCCCCGTTATCTGAATATGCTGATAGATCTCGACCTGCTGGAGCGGGAGGTTCCGGTTACGGAAAAGAACCCGGCCAAAAGCAAGAAGGGACTCTACCAGATCCGGGATAATTTCCTCCGCTTCTGGTTCCAGTTCATCTACCCGAACCGGAGCTATCTTGAAATGGGGCATTCAGAAGTGGTGCTCCGCCGCCTGAAACAGAACTTTGTGGATAATCAGGTCAGCTTCGTCTATGAACAGATCTGTCAGGAAATGCTTTGGAAGCTCTCAGCGGAGGGGAAACTCCCCGGCTTGCTGGAGCGGGTCGGGCGCTGGTGGGACAATGCGCATGAAATCGATGTGGTCGGCCTTTCCGAGGAAGATCATCTGCTGGTTCTTGGCGAATGCAAGTTCTGGACGGGGCCGGTCGGCATAAACGTCCTCACGGCATTGGAACAGAAAGCGGCCTTTGTGGACTGGCAGAAGAATGACCGCAAGACCCTATACATCCTGTTCAGCATCCACGGATTCAGTGAAGACCTCCGCACCGTCGCGGCGGCACGCGATGATGTAATGCTTCTTTCGTGAATCTGTTCGGAAGGCATCGTATGTTTTCTCGTGATTTGTCCATGATTGACATTAAGGGTAAGCCCTATGTTATTCCGCTGACTTACGCGCTCGTCGGAGATGACATTGTCTTGCACACTGCGCATGTAGGCGGTTGGCGGAAATCGACCATGCTTGCTAATCGCTTATGAAGGAGCAACCATGCGTCGGCAGTCGTGTGACTGCTTTTTGTGCAACAATTATATATTCACTCCCTTGCAATCACTGGAGTTGCTAAATGTGGCTTTTATATGTCGCAATTTTCACTTGCAATAACATCCAAATATCGAAAATCGTGTTGATGAAAAACAATTGGTATGCTATAATGTGATTGTTACGAAGGAGGTGACTGATATGGGTTATTCGTTTAACTGGTCAATCGTTTCTGCTGGTGCTCCATATGTTACGATTTCTATGCTTGGCATTGCATTTAACAGTGTCTCGATTGAAAAACTAGGAAAGCCTGAAAAAGTAATGATTGGTTTTGATGAGAATGCTTTAGTCCTTGGAATCCGCCCATATCATGATGAGTCAGGTATAAAGGGATATGAATTTGCGAACCGTGAAAAAAATGGGTGGGTACGCATTGGATGCCGCGACTTCATCAAGTATTTAGCATCACTTACAGGGACGGACTTTTCGAAAGCGCATAAATATGTTGCAGAATTCGACAAAGAGTCGAAATGCTTAGTTGTAAAACTGATGCATAATGACGCTAAAAGTGCTATACTGAATAGTGATAAGTGATTGCTGAATCAAGGAGGTGAGGAAAACGAAAGAAAAACTGAATAAAGAAAAAGTACCGCACGATTGGCTGGACCCCAATCTTACGGTACCTATTCCTGTAAAACGCCATAGCATTTTACTT
>DAIMZO010000012.1:0-33476 GCA_036733925.1 Selenomonadaceae bacterium
AGAGGCCGAAAGTACTTGTCTGGAGACGGACTGGGAGGATAGGAAGTTGCCGGTTTCATGGCGGCTTTGGTGAAGCGGTTAACACACTGGATTGTGGCTCCAGCATGCGTGGGTTCGATCCCCACAAGTCGCCCCATTTTTATAGGGGTATAGCTCAATTGGTAGAGCAACGGTCTCCAAAACCGTAGGTTGTGAGTTCAATTCTTACTGCCCCTGCCATTTTAATTTTATATGGAGTGGTACTCAAGAGGCTGAAGAGGACGGTTTGCTAAATCGTTAGGCTGGGTAACTGGTGCGGAGGTTCGAATCCTCTCCACTCCGCCATTTTGAATTTTAAGGACGCTGTTTGATTTGCAGCGTCTTTTTGATTCCCATCAAAATCTTTTCTGGAATCAAAAAGCGGCCTGCCGGGTCAGCCCCGATTTTTCGTGAGACTGGCCGGACAGGCCGCGCATTTTCATGGATAGGAAGTATGGGTCAAGGCTCGATGCGGTTCTTGGCGAGGTTGAACGTGATGTGGTCGTAGGCATGGGCCTTGCCATTCTGTGATACGAGCACATGGCCGTCGAAAGAAACGAGGCGTTCTTTCCAGCGGTAGCTCATGGTGTCCGCGCGGATGTTGAGTCCCGGCCGGGCCATGCCAACGCGGGTACCGAAGAACCAGGCCGCGCGTTCGTTGCCGCCGGCGTACATGGCATCGCCGGTGAACAGGAGCTCACCTTCGGTGAGGGTGGTGCTGCCCTGCGTCCAGATCTCAAGCGTCTTCGGGCAGACCAGCGCGAGATTCGTCGAGATGACGCGCTCGCCGTGGATGATGCGGACATGACCAGTCAGCGTATAGCGGCCGGTCTCTTCATTGTACGTACTGCTGTCCGCCGAGACGGTCGGCTGATCGTTTTCGGGGAGATTGTCAAAAATCTCGTTGTACTGTTCGGCGGATGCCGTCGGTGTGATGGGCAGCGGGGCTGTGAACAGGCAGGCAGTCAGCGCGGACAGGAAGAAGAAACGGGAAAGCGCTTTGCGCTTCCGCGTGTGGGAAATCGAATTGCGCATTTTGCCCGGTTTATTTATCTGCATGGGAATCTCCTTATGTCAATGTTCAATGGTTTCTTTTTTCTCTCTTTATTTTACCTTATCAGAGGATATTTTGCAAAAATTGTCGGGAGCAGGCAGGAAATCGGCGTCCGTGTGCGTAACTATGCCTATAGCAGCGAAAATGCGGACGAAAAGAGGGAAAGGATATGACGATACGCGAACAGAATGAGGAGCTGGAATACCGGATCCTGTCGCCGCGAGCAGCAAAGAGCCGCGAGGCGCAGCGTGAGCGACCGATGGAGGAGTGCCCGGTGCGTACGAAGTTCCAACGCGACCGGGACCGCATCTTGCATTCGAAGTCGTTCCGCCGGCTCAAGCATAAGACGCAGGTCTATATCACGTCGGGTGACCACTACCGCACGCGTATGACGCACAGCCTCGAGGTTGCACAGATCTCAAGGACAATCGCGCGGGCCTTGCGGCTGAACGAGGACCTGACGGAGGCCATCGCGATGGGGCACGACGTTGGGCATACGCCGTTCGGGCATTCCGGCGAGGGTGCCCTCGCGGAGCTCGCCGGGCATTTCCGGCACAACGAACAGAGCCTGCGTGTCGTGAAGTTCCTCGAGCATGATGGCCGCGGGCTGAACCTGACGCGTGAGACGATGGACGGCATCGTGAATCACACGGGGAAGAATCAGCCGCGGACGCTCGAGGGGCAAATCGTGCGCACGGCGGACCGCATCGCGTATCTCTGCCATGACTACGATGACAGCCTGCGCGCGGGACTGCTGCACGAAGGCGACCTGCCGGCCGTGGTCTACGAGCGCTTCGGTCCGGATTCGTCATCGATGATCACGGCGATGGTCCTGGATATGATCCGGAACTCCGAGGGAAAAGACGTCGTACGTCCGTCAGATGAGGTCAAGGCGGTCATGGACACGTTCCGCGCGTTCATGTTCGAGCACATCTACCTGTCGAAGGCGCTCGAGCATGAGCGACAGCAGGCCGTTTTCGTGCTGAAAAGCCTGTTCATGCATTTCACGGATCATTTTGAGGAACTGCCGGAGGCATTCATCCGGCGCGAAGAGCGCTGGAGCCGGCAGCAGATTGTCGTCGATTACGTGTCGGGACTCACGGACAGCTACGCCGTGCAGCTCTTCACGAAGATCTTCATGCCGCCGCTCTGGCAGATGCCCGTGTAAAGGTTTACAAAAATATTGCGCGGGAAAAGGATATCCGGAATCTTTGTTGAATATATAAAGACAGGAGGTGCTGGCCAGCCCCCCTTTTTCCGCAGAGGCGGGAAAGGGAGTCTTTTTACAAAAAAGTAATTTTTTTGGATGAAAAAGAAGGATTTTTTCAGGCGGCATCGAATATTCTACAGGCAACGCGAATCGGGTACGTATGAGCGAAATGAGGGGAAGCAGGCAGCCATGGACAAGGAAAAGATGGATGCGTTTGTCGCGGCGGTCAAGGATCGCACCGACATCCTGCATGTCGTACAGGCCTATGTCCCCCTCAAGGCGCGCGGCGGCCGGTACTGGGGGCTCTGCCCGTTCCATCACGAGAAGACGCCATCGTTTTCCGTGGTGCCGGAGAAGGGGTTCTACTACTGCTTCGGCTGCCATGCCGGCGGCAATGCGTTCAATTTCCTGTCGAAGATCGAGAACATCACGTATTTTGAAGCAATCAAGATGCAGGCGGAGAAGCTCGGTATCCCGATGCCATCCCGTCACCAGTCGAAAGCGGAGGTCGAGCAGGAAAGGGAACGCGAGGATCTGCGCAAAGTCAATGCGATGGCGCGGGATTTCTACCATAACTGCCTGATGCTGACGCGGTTCGGCGCGCCCGGCAAGAAGTATTTCGCGGGGCGCGGGATTCAGGATGCGACGATTGCGGAGTTCCACCTCGGCTACGCGCCGGATGCGTGGGACAAGCTCTCGAGCGCTTTCCAGAAGCGCGGGGTCAGCGAGAAACTGCTGATTAAGACGGGGCTCGCCTCGCCGCGCAAGAACGGCGCGGGGGTCTACGACCGGTTCCGCGGCCGCGTGATCATTCCGATTGCGGACATCCGCGGGCAGGTCGTCGGATTCGGCGGCCGGGTGCTCGACGACAGCAAGCCGAAATATCTCAATACGCCAGAGACGATTCTCTTCAACAAACGGAGGCTGCTGTTCGGGCTCGACCGCGCCCATCGCGCGATACAGGATGCGGATTACGCGATCATCGTCGAGGGCTATATGGACGCGATATCGGTATTCGATGCAGGCGTGCACAACGTCGTCGCTTCGCTCGGCACCGCGTTCACGGCGGAGCATGCGAAGCTCCTGCTGCGCTATACCTCCAACCTCGTGTTCTGCTACGACAGCGACGAGGCGGGGCAGAAGGCGACGATGCGCGCGCTGACAATCGTCCGGAACACCGGCGCGAACGTCCGCGTGATCGTCGTGCCGGACGGCAAGGATCCGGACGAGTTCATTCGGAAGCACGGCGCGGACGCGTTCCGCAAGCTCGCAGCGGATGCAAAGGATCTCGTCGAGTACCGGCTCGCGTACGTGCTCTCACACGTGCGCTACGATACGCTCGCCGGCAAGACGCAGGCCATTCAGGAGATGGCGCCGGTGCTCGCGGGAATCCGCGACGCCGCACGCGTCGTCGAGTACCGGCGGCGCCTCGCGCAGACCCTGATGCTTGATGAGGGCGTTGTGAGCGGAGAGCTCCGCCGTTACGCGAAGATGGATATCCCGGAGGAACGGGACGTGCGGCCGGCCGCTGCGAAACAGCGTCCCCCTGTGCGGAAACCGGATGACGCGCTCGAGAAGGCGGGCCGCATCGTCGTGCGGATGGTCTGGGCTGACCCGGAGCTGCTCGCACATGTGAAGAGCATGGTGCCAATCGAGAGCATCCCGGTGCCGGAGCAGCGCGAGATTCTCGGATACATCGAGAAGATTGCGGCGGAGGGCGGCACGCCAGACGACGTGCAGGCGGCCGCGGCGCTCAGCGAGGCGGCGGGCGAGGAGCTCGCTCGTGCCATCGCTGGGGATGACCCGTCCGAACACGTGGATGATGACGATGAGGCCGCAGCCAGGGCCATGCAGGCGTATCAGGACTCCCTGCAGGCCCTGCGGAATGCGTGCCTCGAGGCGCAGTATATGGAACATACCCGGCTGGCGGAGAACGCCATGCGGGAGGGCAATACCGGGCTTTGGCGGGAAGAAACGCAGAAAGCCATGGATTTCAGAAAGCAGAAGATCGAATAAATGACCAATAGATTGTGTAAGTATTTTGAGATGGAGAACGAAAAAGCGACGGAGAACAGGGGGCAGCTCAATGGCTGAGACAAAGAAGACGGCGAAGACGAAGAGCTCGGAAATCATTGCAGAGCTGCTCGAGAAGGGCAAGAAGAACGGCGGCACGCTGACGAACGGCGAGCTCATGGACGCACTGCAGGCACAGGATCTGACACCGGACGAGATTGACCAGATGTTCGCGAAATTCGACCAGAAGGGCATTGAGATTGTCGATGAGACGAAGGACAATGAGGACGACATCGGCAAGGATGACGATGATGTGGAGGAACTCGACCTGTCCGTGCCGGACAGCGTCAACATCGACGACCCGGTTCGCATGTACCTGAAGGAGATCGGTCGCGTGCCTCTGCTGTCTGCCGATGAGGAGGTCGAGCTCGCGAAGCGCATGCAGAACGGCGACATGGAAGCGCAGAAGAAGCTCGCGGAGGCGAACCTCCGCCTCGTCGTGTCTATCGCAAAACGCTATGTCGGCCGCGGTATGCTGTTCCTCGACCTGATCCAGGAGGGCAATCTCGGCCTCATCAAGGCCGTCGAGAAATTCGACTACACGAAAGGCTACAAGTTCAGTACCTATGCGACTTGGTGGATCCGTCAGGCCATCACGCGCGCAATCGCGGATCAGGCGCGTACCATCCGCATCCCGGTGCACATGGTCGAGACCATCAACAAGCTGATCCGCGTTTCGCGCCAGCTGCTGCAGGAGCTCGGCCGCGAGCCGACCCCGGAGGAGATCGCGAAGGAGATGGACATCTCGGTTGACCGCGTACGTGAGATCATGAAGATCGCGCAGGAGCCGGTCTCTCTCGAGACACCAATCGGCGAGGAGGAGGATTCCCACCTCGGCGACTTCATCGAAGATCAGGACGCGCCGGCACCGGCGGATGCCGCCTCGTTCATGCTGCTCAAGGAGCAGCTCGAGGATGTGCTCGATACGCTGACGGACCGCGAGGAGAAAGTCCTGCGCCTGCGCTTCGGCCTCGATGATGGCCGTGCGCGGACGCTCGAGGAGGTCGGCCATGCGTTCGGCGTCACGCGCGAGCGCATCCGCCAGATCGAGGCGAAGGCGCTCAGGAAGCTGCGCCATCCGAGCCGGAGCCGGAAGCTCAAGGATTTCCTCGACGAGTGATCTTGGCTGCACACGCATCTTCCTGGTTTTTTTCAAAAAAGTATTGACAAGGAAGGCGAAAATGCGTATAATAATACTTGTTGTTGAGATTCCTCGATAGCTCAGCCGGTAGAGCACCTGACTGTTAATCAGGCTGTCGCAGGTTCGAATCCTGCTCGAGGAGCCAGAAATCACAGCGGTGCAGCGTATGCTGCACCGCTTTTTCGTTATCAAGAAAAGCCTCCCCATGAGGGATGGCTTCAGGGGTGGGAGGACGAATATGAAACTGGATGACCGCCTGCAGGCGCTGGAGGATTTTGTGCCGGAGGGATCGCGTGCCGCGGATATCGGCACGGATCACGGGTATCTGGCCGTTGCGCTCGTCGAGAGCGGAAAGGCTGTGCACGTGATTGCGAGCGATTTGAACCGCGGGCCCTGCGAGGCCGCGAAGCGGACGGTCGCGGAGGCCGGGCTAGGGAAATCCATCGACGTCCGTCAGGGGGATGGCCTCGCGCCGCTCGCGCCAGGCGAGGCCGATACCATATGCATCGCGGGCATGGGCGGCGTGCTGATGACGCAGATCCTCGAGGCGGGCGCAGACGTGCTCGCGGAAACGCGCCGGCTCGTCCTGCAGCCGATGAACGGCGCCGGGAAGCTCCGCCGCTGGCTCTACCAAAATGGCTGGCATATTGACGGCGAGAAGCTCGCGGTCGCGGATGGGAGGCTCTACGAGATCCTGACGGCCGTGCCCGGCAAGGCGCCGATGCCGGAGCCGATTCTGCTCGAGATCGGGCCCGTGCTCTGGCAAGAGAAGCCCGCACTCCTGCGGCAGCATATCGAGGCCCTGCTGTTCTCGGCGCGCCGCGAGACCGCCGGTATGGAGAAAAGCGAGCAAGCCGTGAAGAGCGAGAAATACCGGCTGGTCAAAGCGTATATTGAGGCGCTCGAAAACTATCTCAAGGGCTGACGCGTCCGGAGAAAACGGCTGACGCCGGGGAAACCATACAGCCGGTGATATGGCCTTTGTATGATGGATGCAAGCGGAAAAGGAGGAAATGCCGATGGTGACTGTGGAGACGATTGCCGGAATCATGGAGCGGATTGCCCCGCGGCGTTACGCGGAGAATTGGGACAATCCGGGGCTGCTCGTCGGGAGCCCGGACGCCGAGGTGCGGAAGATTTTCGTGTGCCTCGACGTCAGTACGGGCGTGATCCGCGAGGCCGTGCATGAACAGGCCGACCTCATCGTATCGCATCACCCGCTGATCTTCCGCGGGCAGAAGGCGGTGCGGACAGATGAGCCGGTCGGAAGGCTCATCCGGCTTCTGTTGAAGCACGATATCGCGGCCTTTGCGGCGCACACGAACCTCGATATTGCGGCGGGCGGCGTCAACGATGTGCTCGCGGAGCGAATCGGGCTGACGGCCGTCGAGCCGTTTGTCCCGGTGCCGGGCGGCGAGGGGCTCAGCATGGGCCGCATGGGGAGGCTCGCCGCACCGACAGATCTCGAGGACTTCGCAAAACAGGTCAAGGCCGCGCTGCCAGTCACGGCTATCCGCTATGTCAAGGCGGACGAGCACCGCATCGAGCGTGTTGCGCTCTGCAGCGGCAGCGGCGCGGAATTCATCGGGCAGGCCGCGGCGATGGGCGCGGATGTTTACGTGACGGGGGATGTGAAGTATCACGACGTGCAGCTCGCGAAGGGGCTCGGGCTCGACGTCATCGACGCGGGGCATTTCGGCACGGAGTTCCCTGTCGTTCCGGTGCTCGCAAAACGCCTGCGCGCGGAGCTCGCGGCAGACGGCCTCGATATACCCGTGATCGAGGACACGGAATCACAGGACTTTTTTCAGACTATTTAAGGGGTGCATCGTATGAAGGAGAGTTTTCGCCGGCACGCTGGCCGCTATGCAGAGATTACGCTCGGCTGCCTGATCACCTGCCTCGGCTTCAACCTATTCCTGATCCCGGGACACCTGCTGACCGGCGGGATTTCCGGTGTCGCGCTGATCATCTACTATATGACAGGCCTGCCCGTCGGCGCGCAGAACTTCGTCTACAATCTGCCAATCCTGTATCTCGCGTACAAGGTGTTCGGCAAGCTCTATGCCTGGGACACGATTGTCGGTACGATATTGCTGTCGTTCTTCATCGACGCGATGCATTTCGTCGTCGGGTGGCAGATTGTCGACGATGTGCTGCTGAATGCGATTTTCGGCGGCGTGCTCGCGGGCATCGGGTTCGGCCTCGTGTTCCGCGCGAACGCGAACACGGGCGGCTTCGATGTGCTCGCGGCCGTCGCGAAGAAATATTTCTCGACGGATGTCGGCACGGCGGTCTTCGTCATGAACTTCATCATCGTCATGGGCTCGGCCTTCCTGTTCACGCTGAAGGAGTCGCTGTTCTCGATCATCGCGATTTACGTGATGGCGGAGCTCACGAACCGCGTCGTTGCCGGCCTGAACCGCGAGAAGTCCATCGTCGTGATTTCGCCGCAGGCCGAGACCATCTGCCGTGAAATCATGGAACGGGTGCACCGCGGCGTGACCTATATCGACGGCCGCGGCGGCTTCGCCGGCGAGCGCAAGGACATTCTGTTCGTCGTCGTGCGCCTGACGCAGGTCAGCCGCGTCAAGGCCATCGTCGAGGCGAACGACCCGCAGGCTTTCATGATTGTCTCCGATACCTCCGAGGTATCCGGCAAGGGCTTCACCCTCGAATGCGAGAGCTACGCCGAGGCGCGCCGCCGCTGGGATGAGGCGCATCCCAAGGGCGCGAGAAAATAACATTTTCGCGCTGAGAAAGACATTTCAAAAAAATTCCTGCATTGGACGTTACGGAGTTGACGTTCGCACTTTCAGTAGGGTATAATAAACGTTAGCTGTAAAACGCGAAAGATGAGTGCCTGTCTGCATTTTGCAGGCAGGTATTCTGGTATCAGGGGGAATAGACATGGATCGTTACGAGCCGCAGAAGATCGAGAAGAAATGGCAGGAGAAATGGCTGAAGGAGGATGTCTACCATACGGAGGCGAATCCGTCCAGGCCGAAATACTATGCGCTCGAGATGTTCCCGTATCCGTCGGGCAACCTGCACATGGGCCATGTGCGCAACTACGCGATCGGCGACGTCATGGCACGCTACAAGGCGATGGAGGGCTACAACGTCCTGCACCCGATGGGCTTTGATTCGTTCGGCATGCCGGCTGAGAACGCCGCCATCAAGCATGGCGTGAAGCCGGCGGACTGGACGCTCTCGAACATCGCGAACATGGAGCGCCAGCAGAAGTCCATGGGCCTTTCCTACGACTGGGACCGTGAGGTCATCACGTGCAAGCCAGAGTACTATAAATGGACGCAGTGGCTGTTCGAGCTCTTCTACAAGCGCGGCCTCGCCTACAAGAAGAAGGCTTCGGTCAACTGGTGCGACACCTGCGGCACGGTGCTCGCAAACGAGCAGGTCATCGATGGCAAATGCTGGCGCTGCGATTCCGAGGTGCACAAGAAAGACCTTTCGCAGTGGTTCTTAAAGATCACGGACTACGCGGACGTCCTGCTGAAGGATCTCGACAAGCTCGAGGGCTGGCCGGAGCGCGTCAAGACGATGCAGCGCAACTGGATCGGCCGCAGCGAGGGCCTCGAGTTCCAGCTCGAGGTGCCGGCACTCGGCAAGTCGATTTCCGCTTATACTACGCGTCCGGATACCGTCTACGGCATCACGTTCCTCGCGCTCGCGGCGGAGCACCCGATGATCGACGAGATCTGCGCGAAGAGCGACCGCGCGGCGGAGATTCAGGCGTTCTGCCAGAAGACGCGCAACCAGAGCGACATCGAGCGCACGTCGAGCGAGTCGGAGAAGGAGGGCGTGTTCACGGGCCTCTACTGCGTGAACCCGTTCAACGGCCGCAAGGTGCAGATCTGGGTCACGAACTACGTGCTCGCCGACTACGGCACGGGCGCTGTCATTGGCGTGCCGTCCGAAGATACGCGTGACTGGATGTTCGCGACGAAATACGGCATCGAAAAGATCCTGACCATCCGCCCGAAGGAGGGCGAACTGAAGCTCGAGGACATGACGGACGCCTACGCCGAAAAGGAAGGCTATCTGATCAATTCCGGCGAGTTCGACGGCATGGAGATGCATGAGGCCATGGGCGCCATCATGGACAAGGCCGAGAAAGAGGGCTTCGGCAAGCGCCATGTCAACTACCGCCTGCGCGACTGGCTGATCTCTCGCCAGCGTTACTGGGGCGCGCCAATCCCGGTCATCAACTGCCCGCATTGCGGCGAGGTGCTCGTACCGGAGGAGGATCTGCCGGTTCTGCTGCCGGAGGACGTTTCGTTCAAGCAGGGCGCGGTTTCCCCACTTTCGTCGAGCGAGCATTTCATCCATTGCAAATGCCCGAACTGCGGTGCCGACGCGACGCGCGAGACGGACACGATGGACACGTTCATCTGCTCGTCCTGGTACTACCTGCGCTACACGGATCCGCACAACGACAAGATGCCGTTTGCGAAGGATAAGGTCAACTACTGGGCGCCGGTCGATCAGTATATCGGCGGCATCGAGCACGCCATCCTGCATCTGCTGTACTCGCGCTTCTTCACGAAGGTACTGCACGATGCGGGGCTCGTCGATTTCGATGAGCCGTTCAAGAACTTGCTGACGCAGGGCATGGTCCTGAAGGATGGCTCGAAGATGTCGAAGTCGAAGGGCAACGTCGTCTCGCCGGAGGAGATCATCGGCAAGTACGGCGCGGATACGGCGCGCCTGTTCATCCTGTTCGCGGCGCCGGTCGACCGCGACCTCGAGTGGAGCAATCAGGGCGTCGAGGGCTCATACCGCTTCCTCGGCCGCGTATGGCGTATCCTCAGCCATTTCGAGGACGTCATCAAGGGCGCGTCTGACGGCTACGATGTTTCGAAGCTCACGAAGGACGAGAAGGAGCTGCGCCGCGTGCTGCATACGACCATCAAGAAGGTCACGGACGATCTGCGCGACCGCTTCATGTTCAACACGGCAATTTCGTCGATCATGGAGCTCGTCAATGCGTTCTATGCATTTCAGGACAAGACAATCAACGCAGGTCTTGTGCGCGAGGTCGCGCGGAACCTGCTGCTGTTGCTCGCGCCTTTCGCGCCGCATATCACGGAGGAACTCTGGAGCAACCTGTTCGCGGAGGGCTCTGTGCACGCGCAGCATTGGCCGGCCTACGATGAGGCAGCCATGAAGCGCGACGAGATTGAGATTGTCCTGCAGATCAACGGCAAAGTCCGCGACAAGGTCGTCGTGCCGGCGGACATCGACCGCGAGGGCATGCAGGCGGCCGTCATGGAACTGCCGCGTGCCAAGGAGCTCACGGCTGGCAAGACCATCGTCAAGGTCATCGCCGTGCCGAAGAAGCTCGTGAACATCGTCGTGAAGTAATAAAGCAATAGAGGAAAAGGCAATAGATTCCGCAGGGAGCGTGGAAACGGATTTGAAAGCCTATTAGCTGCGCGGGGGGCCGAGCTCGACGTCGTGCTGCTCGAGTCCATCCTTTCGGCCGATAACATGCGCCAGCTCTGCGATGGCTCGGGCTATCCGTATGGCGTGCGCCGTGAGGAGATTTCGGACTTCGGCCGGATCATGGCCATCCTGACCGCCGAGGAAGCCCGGCACGCAGAATAATAGAAAAATCAGAAGGGGCTGTCGCACGAATGGAAAGCCTTCCCCTCAGGGGAAGGTGGCTGCCCGAAGGGCAGACGGATGAGGTGTCGGCGATAAGTCAGAAGAACATCTCAATGTGCCTCATCCTTGTGGTCACACCTCATCCACCGCTTACGCGATCCCCTTCCCCTATGGGGAAGGCTTTTTTGTTTTGCGGCAGCCTCTTTTTTATCGGGAGGAAAACACGATGTCCATGGTTCCAAAACTCAACACGATGCAGTTCGAGGGGGAGACGCCGTTCCAGGTGGTTGCGCCGTTCGAGCCGATGGGCGACCAGCCGAAGGCCATCCGCGACCTCGCGGCGGGCGTCGAGGCCGGCATGGACACGCAGGTTCTGCTCGGTGCGACGGGGACGGGCAAGACGTACACGATTGCGAAAGTCATCGAGCAGGTGCAGAAGCCGACGCTCGTGATCGCGCACAACAAGACGCTTGCCGCGCAGCTCGCCAGCGAGTTCAAGGCGTTTTTTCCGCACAACTACGTCGGCTATTTTGTCAGCTATTACGATTTCTACCAGCCGGAGGCGTACATCGCGTCAACGGATACCTATATCGAGAAGGACGCATCCATCAACGACGAGATCGATGAGCTCCGGCATAGCGCGACCTGCTCGCTGTTCGAGCGGCGCGACGTGATCATCGTCGCGTCGGTCTCGTGCATCTACGGCCTCGGCTCGCCAGAGAGCTATCATGAGATGGTGCTTTCCCTGCACAAGGGGCAGCAGGTCGACCGCGACGCCATCCTGCGCAAGCTCGTGACCATCCGCTACGAGCGCAACGATATCGCGTTCGAGCGCGGCAAGTTCCGCGTGCGCGGCGACGTCATCGAGGTGTTTCCAGCCGGGTACAACAACCGCGCCGTGCGCATCGAGCTGTTCGGCGACGAGATCGACCGCATGCTCGAATTCGACGTCACGACCGGCGAGATCTACGGCGAGCGCACGCATGCGATGATTTTCCCGGCCTCGCATTACGTGACGCCGGAGGAAGACATGAAGATCGCGATGAAGGATATCCGCGCGGAGCTCGACGAGCAGCTCGCGAAGTTCAAGAGCGAGGGCAAGCTGCTCGAGGCCCAGCGGCTCGAACAGCGCACGAACTACGACCTCGAGATGATGGAGGAGGTCGGCTACTGCTCGGGCATCGAGAACTATTCGCGCCACCTCGCGCACCGCGCGGCCGGGCAGGCGCCGTACACCTTGCTCGACTATTTTCCGGAGGACTTCCTGATTGTCATGGATGAGAGCCATGTGACGCTTCCGCAGCTCCACGCGATGTATGCGGGCGACCGCAGCCGCAAGGTCTCGCTTGTCGAGAATGGGTTCCGCCTGCCGTCGGCGTTCGACAACCGGCCGCTGACGTTCGAGGAGTTCCAGGCCCGCGTGAACCAGATCATCTACGTCTCGGCGACGCCGGGCAAGTACGAGCTCGGCCGCGCCCAGCAGGTCGCAGAGCAGATCATCCGGCCGACCGGCCTGCTCGACCCGGAAATCGAGATCCGGCCGCTCGAGGGGCAGATCGACGATCTGCTCGGCGAGATCAAGAAGCGCATCGCGAAGAACGAGCGCACGCTCGTCACGACATTGACGAAGCGCATGGCGGAGAACCTCACGGACTACCTGAAGGAGATCGGTATCAAGGTCACGTACCTGCATTCGGATATCGCGACGATCGAGCGCGCAGAGATCATCCACGACCTGCGCGCCGGGAAATACGATGTGCTCGTCGGCATCAACCTGCTGCGCGAGGGCCTCGACATGCCGGAAGTCTCGCTGATCGCGATCCTCGACGCGGACAAGGAGGGCTTCCTGCGGTCGGATACGTCGCTCATACAGATCATCGGGCGCGCGGCGCGCAATGCGAACGGCCACGTGATCATGTACGCGGACACGCAGACGGACTCGATGAAGCGTGCCATCGGCGAGACGGAACGCCGCCGCGAGATTCAGCAGGCCTATAACCGCGAGCATCATATCACGCCGAAGACCATCGTGAAGCCTATCAAGCCGCTGATCGAGACGACGCTCGTCGCGGCGGAATCCGGCGCGGACTACGAGACGGGCAAGCCGAAGAAGAAGCTCACGAAGAAGCAGAAGGCGAACCTCGTGCAGACGCTCACGCGCGAGATGCAGCAGGCGTCGCGCGCGCTCGAGTTCGAGCGGGCGGCCGAGCTCCGTGATATGATTCTCGAGCTCAGCGGCAAGCTGCCGGGTGAAAAAGATTGATGCATGTAGTAGTTTAGGCGTCCCCTTCGGGGGCTGGCTCGCGAAGCGAGACGGAGGGGGCACGCTCCCCTACGTGCCCGATGGGGAGGGCGCGTGAAAGTCGGAGGCAGAAATGGATTGACAGCGCGGCAAAAAAGGACGATAATAGGACTGGATTCGAAAAGATATGACTTTTAGGAGGAATCGCTTTATGTTATACCCGATGAAATTACGCGCACCGCTCAAGGACTATATCTGGGGCGGCACGCGCCTCAAGGACGAGTTCGGTAAGAAGACGGACCTCGAAAAGGTCGCGGAGAGCTGGGAGCTCGCCTGCCATAAAGACGGCATGAGCGTCATCGAGAACGGCGAGTATGCGGGCAAGACGCTCGTGGAATACCTTGACATCGCAGGCAAGGACGTGCTTGGCACGCGCGGCAAGGCATTCCCGTATTTCCCCTTGCTGATCAAGCTGATCGACGCGAAGAACGACCTCTCCGTGCAGGTGCATCCGGATAACGACTACGCAATGCGCGTCGAGGGCGAGTACGGCAAGACGGAAATGTGGTACATCGTCGATGCGGAGCCGGGCGCGAGCCTGCTCTACGGCTTCAAGGAAAAAGTCTCGAAAAAAGAATTCGAGCAGCATATAAAGGATAATACGCTGCTCGATATCTGCAACCGTGTGCCGGTCAAGAAGGGCGACGTGTTCTTCATCGACTCCGGCACGCTGCACGCAATCGGCAAGGGCATCCTGATTTGCGAGATCCAGCAGAACTCGAACACGACCTACCGCGTCTACGACTACGGGCGTCTGGGCAAGGACGGCAAGCCGCGCGAGCTCCACGTCGCCAAGGCGCTCGACGTCACGAAGCGCGAGAAGCCGACGCGCAAGACGGAGCCGGAGGCAAAGCTCGATGTGTTCGAGGGCCTCAAAGGCGAGCTGCTCGCACAGTGCCAGTACTTCACGGCTTACCATTTCGCGCTCGAGGACAGCGCGGATCTCGAGGTCAAGGACGGCTCGTTTCAGGCGCTCACCGTGACTGACGGGGAGATGGAGCTCCGCGCCGCCGAGGGTACGCTCCAGCTCGGCAAGGGCGACAGCGCGTTCCTGCCGGCCGGCATGGGCGGCTACGTTCTCAAAGGGCAGGGCGAGTTCATCCTCAGCGAGGTCTGACCCCTTGCAATCCGGATGGAATCCTGCTATAATGAATTGCGTTCGGGACGTAGCGCAGTTTGGTAGCGCGCTTCCTTGGGGTGGAAGAGGTCGTGGGTTCAAATCCCGTCGTTCCGACCATTTTTATACGACAACAAACCGGGGTGTCACAGATGATTCTGTGACACCCCGGTTTTTCTAGAAAGCCTTCCCCTTAGGGGAAGGCTATAATCCTTACTCGCCGAAGTAGTGGTCGAACAGGCCCTTGAAGCCGCGGCCATGGCGGGCCTCATCCTTGGCCATCTCGTGCACCGTGTCGTGGACGGCGTCGAGGTTGAGCTGCTTTGCGAGCGTCGCAAGCTCTTTCTTGCCTGCGCAAGCGCCGTGCTCGGCGTCAATGCGCATCGTGAGGTTCTTTTTCGTGCTGTTCGTCAGGACTTCGCCGAGGAGCTCTGCGAATTTCGCAGCGTGCTCAGCCTCGTCAAAGGCATAGCGCTTGAAGGCCTCGGCAATCTCTGGGTAGCCTTCGCGGTCTGCCTGGCGGCTCATCGCGAGGTACATGCCGACCTCAGAGCACTCGCCCGTGAAGTTCTGGCGGAGACCCTCGAGGATGCGCGGATCAACGTCCTTCGCGACGCCGACATGATGCTCATCCGCGAACGTCAGATCCTCAGACTGCTCGACGAATTTTGAAGCCGGTGCGTGGCAGATCGGGCACTCCGCCGGGGCAGCCTCGCCCTCATAGACATAACCGCAGACCGTGCAGACAAACTTTTTCATGATGAAAAACCTCCTATAAAAAATACACAGAACATGATCGTTTTTGGGAAGCACCCTGCGGGGGGCTTTCTTGTTTGGCTGGAGTTGTTTCGCAACTCCCTTGCTATGGCTTTATTATACGAGAAAACCGGAGGAAAGGAAATGGGAAAATCTGCCCGTAATCAAAAAATAACATAGCATAACTCACAGATGCTCTCAAAATCTAGCAAATACTTAGTAAATAAAAATAAAAACTAACGGATAATGATTATCTATATAAAGGGGAGCGGGGAAAGAAACGGATAGAATCGGGTGGAATTGCTTCTATCCGTTTCCGAAACGTGTTATAATAGCCACAGAAGTGTATGCGTTTTTATTTTTTATAGGAGAGAACAGAAAAAGCATGTTTAGCTGCCATACAGAATCGCCAGCGGAGACGGAAAAGCTTGCCGAGCTCGTCGGGAAGAAAGTCCATGAGGGGACGGTGCTCTGCCTCGAGGGAGATCTGGGAGCCGGCAAGACGCTGTTCGTGCAGAGCCTTGCGCGCACGCTCGGCGTGACCGGAGAGGTCACGAGCCCGACGTTCAACCTGATGAATGTCTATGAGGGCATCTGCCCCATCTATCACTTTGATCTCTACCGGCTCGAGTCGGAAGAAGAGCTTGAGGACATCGGCTTTTTCGAGTACACGGAGGAGCCGGAGGGCATCGTGCTGATCGAGTGGGCGGACAAGTTCCCGGAGAGCCTGCCGGAGAACTACGTCCGCGTCAGCATCGAGCGCAATCCGGCAGAGGAGAACGGCCGGATTTTCACGTTCGTGAGCGTCGGGGAAGAACAACAGGAATTTGTAGAGGAGTTGGGACGTCTTGTCCATACTGGCAATTGATACATCGACGCAGGTCTCGAGCGTTGCGGTGATGACGGAGAAGCGGCTGCAGGCCGAGATCACGATGCAGGCGCGCCTGACGCATTCAGAGACGCTGATGCCGCATATCGAAACGGCACTGCGCATGGCCTCGGTGCAGAGAGACGACCTCGAGGGCATCGCCATCAGCATCGGGCCGGGCTCGTTCACGGGGCTCCGCATCGGGCTCGCAGCCGCGAAGACAATGGCCTACGCGCTGTCTTTGCCGCTTGTCGGAATCTCGACGCTTGCGGCGCTCGCCGCACATTTCCCTGCGCCGGGGACGAGGGTCATCAGCCTCATTGACGCGCAGAAGGGCAACGCCTACGCGCAGGCCTTCCATGTGGAGCATGGGCAGCCCGTGCCGCTCGGCGGTGCGGAGGTGCTCGCCATCGAGGAAGTGCTCGCGCGGGCGGGCCGCGCCGGGGAGCCCGTCATCCTGACCGGCGACGTCGTGCAGAAAAAAATCGCTGGGAAACGGGCTGTGCCGGACAACGTGATCCTGCCGCCGCCGCAGATGCAGATGCCGCGCGCCGCGAACACCGGTCAGCTCGGCCTCGCGCGTATCGCGCGAGGTGAGTCTGACAACCCGATGGCGCTCGAGCCCGTCTATATCCGCCCCAGCGAGGCCGAGGTGCTCTGGGAGAAGCGCCATCCGGATGCCCCGAAAGGCGAGGAGCCGGAGACGAAGACCATCGTGATGGGGAAAGAATCGTGAACGCGGCGGGAAAGGCCACAGAGCAGGCAGAAAGAGCGGCAGGGTCAGAGGAAAAGGCCGCTGATCCGGAAGCGCCGCTCTCCCTGCAGTTCCGCGAGATGGTGCCGGATGACGCGGAGGCCGTCGCGGCCATCGAGCGCGAGACGTTCCCGACGCCCTGGTCACGCGAGTCGTTTTGGCGTGAGGCTGCGAACGAGAACACCTGCTACCGGCTTGCGCTCGCGGGGAATGCGGTCATCGGCTTCGCCGGTGCCTGGCTGTCCTTCGGCGACGCGCAGGTCACGAATATCGCGATCCGCGAGGCGTACCGTGGCAAGGGCGTTGGCACGGCGCTCATGGCCGACCTCATCGAGGCGTGCAAGGCGCGCGGATGCACGGCCATGACGCTTGAGGTGCGCCCGTCGAACGCGCCGGCGCTCGCGCTTTATCACCGCTACGGCTTCAGGGAAGCAGGCCGTCGCAAGGGGTATTATCAGGACAATCATGAGGATGCCCTGATTATGTGGAATACGAAGCTATAAGACTATAGGATGGTTGTTATGAGCAATGCGGACGAGAACAAGGGCTTGAAGTGCATAGAATTCTTCCCCGGCGGGGTGGTCCTGATTTCACGCGACGGGGAAGAGCGGATTCTCGCGGTCAATGCGCACGCCTGCGAGATGTATCAATGCGCTTCGAAGGAAGATTTCTTCGCGTTCAGCGGCGGGCAGTACTGCAGCATGGTGGCGCCGGATGACTACGTGCCGCTTGCGGAACTGTACGCATGCCGCACACCGAATTCGCCGGAATCGCTCTGGATCTATCGTTTCCAGATGCGGACGAAGCTCGGCCATTTCCGGCGGCTCGAGGGCCTGCTCGCTCCCGTAGATGTGCCGGGTCTCGGCAAAGTCTGGTCACTGCATCTGCTCTTGAGCCGTAGCCTGGACGAGGCCATCGAATCCGACACGGTGACTGGCTTGATGGGGCGGTATGCCTTTTATCGGAGGGCGATTGAGGCGGCCACGGAGAACGCGGAAAACGGAACCATTGCGCAATATGCACCGGTCTATCTGAATCTTACGAATTTCAAGATGTACAACGCGAACCACGGAATTGCCGCTGGGGATGCCCTGCTTCGTAAGGTGGCTGCGCTGCTCCATATCTATTTCCCGGATACGCTGATGTCCCATCTGTCCGCAGACAAATTCGTCCTGCTCGCCCGCAGGGATGGCATCGAGAAGAAATTGACGGCGATGGAAAAGGCATTCCGTGCGCAGAATGCCGATTCGTCCGTCGCGCTGAAGGCCGGCATCACGCTGTTCGATAAGCTGTCGGAGGAAGGGAAGGAAAATCCCCGGCGGACGTTCGATACGGCGAAGATGGCCGCGGACAGCATCAAGCAGGACAGCAGCCGCGTCTATGCGGTCTACACCGAGGATATGGGGCGCCGCCTGCAGGAGGAGACCTATGTGCTGCGCAATTTCGAGCGCGCACTGGAGAAAGGCTATATCAAGGTCTACTATCAGCCGGTCGTCCGCACGATGACCGGCAAGCTCGCCAGCGTCGAGGCATTGGCCCGCTGGGAAGACCCGGAGCAGGGCATGCTGATGCCGGACATCTTCATCCCCGTGCTCGAGCGCATGCGGCTGATCACGAAGCTTGATTTCTATGTCATCGAGGAGTCGGCGAAGCTCCTGCGGTTCCAGATTGAGAATCAGCGGCCGGTATTGCCGATTTCCGTGAATCTGTCCCGTGTAGACTTCAATCTCTGCGACCCGGTGGAACGGGTTGAGGAAATCGTGAGACGCTACGAGCTGCGCCGCGACCTGTTGCGCATCGAAATCACGGAGACCGCGCTCGCGATGGATGCGAAGAAATTGCGGCAGGCTATCCACCGTTTCCACGAGGCCGGGTATGAGTGCTGGCTCGACGATTTCGGCAGCGGCTATTCGTCACTGAACGCGCTGCACCATTTCCCGTTTGACGAGATCAAGCTCGATATGTCCTTCCAGCGGAACTACAACGAGGACAGCCGGCAGATCCTGCGCTCACTGGTCCTGATGGCGAAGAACCTCGGCATCCATACGCTCGCGGAGGGTGTCGAGACCGAGGAGCAGGCGGAATTCCTGCGTTCCATCGGCTGCGAGAAGATTCAGGGCTATTACTATGGGAGGCCTCTGCCGTATGAGGAATGCCACCGCCACTGCAGTGAGAAGGGACTGCTCTCCGAAAAGATGCCGGAGGCCCTCGCGATGGAGAAGGCCGGCCTCACGAACATCATGACCGATACGCCAATCTCTGTGTTCTGGTACGATGGCGAGAAGATGTCTGCGGAACTCTGGCGGAACGAGGCCTATCAGAAGACCGCGATGCCTGTCGTGCGGTCAGATATCCGTGAAGAAAAGCAGGTTCTGAATCTCAGTCAGTCGCCGTTCCTGATGCAGTTTAAAGAGCTGTTCGACCGGGCTGTGCGCTCGAAAAAGGAGGAAAGTCTGACCTATGCGCAGGACGGCCAGTACATGCGGGTCAAGATACGCATCCTCGCTGGTTCGCCGGGCATCTATACGGGCAAGGCGGAGCTCTACAACATCCCGTTTGACGATTCGTTCCGCAACGATAAGATTTCCCATCATCTGCAGGCTATCTACGACTGCTTCTATCTCTACCATGGCAGTCAGGATAAGGTCGAGCTGATCCGCGATTTGCAGGCATCCGGCGAAGAGGGAAAAACGTTCTCCATGCGCAGATGGATGACGGAGCAGAAGCGCGTGCACCCCGAGGATCAGCCGCGGTTCCTAGCCTGGGCGGCGCCCCGCACGCTTTCCAGCCAGATTCATGGATCAGCGCGCGGCATGGCGGTCGGCCTGTTCCGCCTCCGGCAGGACGACGGGAGCTATCGCTGGAAAGAGGTTGACGCACTGTCCGGCGGGGCGGATGGGGATATCCTGTTCGCCATCAAGGACGCCGCGATGGAACAGGTCGGGGATCGTCGGGACATCCTCGCCGGCTTCATGAAATCGTTCGGCATGCGGGCCGTGGTGCCAGACGTGCGTCCCGCCATACGGATGGATACCGTGCTCGATGCGCTCAAGAGCTCGCAAGAGATCAAATTCTTCTGGAAGGATCGGCAGCGGCGTTTCCTCGGCGTCAGCCAGGGGTTCCTCGACTATTTCGGCATCCACGACGAAAGCTCGATCCTCGGCAAGACGGATGAGGAGATGGGCTGGCATGTGGATGCGCTCCCCTATAAATCCATCGAGGAGGAGATTCTGCGGGAAGGGAAGGAATCCGACGGCGCCATCGGCAAATGCATCATCCGCGGCCGGATCCATACGATCCGTGCGAGCAAGATCCCGCTTTATGAGGACAACCAGATTATCGGTCTGATCGGCTATTTCGAAGATCTCGATCAGGAAGCGAGAACGCAGCAGAAGGATATCGACTTCGGCCTGATCAATCCGGATACGGGGCTCGCCGGATTCCGCGGCATGCTTGCGGCCGGCATCGAATATTTCAACAACTACGAACGGCGGCAGGAGGACTTCATCGGCATCCTGTTCCATATCCCCGAGCTGACGCAGATCTGCCGCAGCTACGGCAAGGAAGCCCGGCACGGGTTATTGCAGAAGATCAGCCGGATTTTTTCGGAAAGCTGCTCGCTCGGCGAGACGCTCGGGCATTTCGGCAGCGGCAATTTCATGCTGTTAATGAAGTACCGCAAAGCCTCGGATCTCGACAACCTCGTGTTGCATCTCTCCAACGAGATTCACGCCATCCGGGAAATTCAGGGGCGCCCGGTCACGCTGTATCTGCAGTCTGCTGTGGCCTATGGTTCGGAGACGGGGAACCTGAACGATATGTTCCGCCTGCTCACGGAACGGCTGCGGGAGGCGGAGCGGCAGCGGTATGGGCAGTCCATCTATGTCGGAGACCGCATCGCGATAGACCGGGGTGCGTTCGATACGAGCGAGCAGAATGTCATGATGAGCCGGCTCGACAACGACGAGCTGATTTATGTCAACAAGGCGGGCCTGCGGAATCTCGGTCTGCCGGAGACCTACGATTACCAGGGCATGAAATGCTACAAACTGATCTGCGGCACGGACAAGCCCTGCGACGAATGCCCGAAGAAGCTGCTGCGCCGCGATCGCTTCTATTCGCGCACGTATCATAACCGGGCGCTCGGGCGGGACTATCTGATTAATCAGGTGCTCGTCCCATGGCGCGGTCGGCTCTGCCAGCTCGAGATTGCGACAAATATCCGCAGCTACATGAACGACGAGAAGAAGAAGAACGACATGCTGTTCCGTGAGATGGCTGTCAACGATGCCATCGAGGTCGGCCTGATGGAAAAAGACCCGTCGCGGGGTATCCAGAATATGGTGGAGCGCGTCGGCGATATTCTTGAGTGCGAGAAGGCCTGCATCTTCGAGGAGATGCCAGACGGCACGTTGAAGAATACCTACGAATGGTGCCGGGACGGCGTGTCGTCGACGCGCGCCGCTCGGCAGGCGGTGCCACGCGAGAGCGTGCAGTACATCTACGATTCGTTCGGCGTGAATCAGGTCGCCATCCTCGATGACGTCCAGCAGACGCTGAAGCGGTATGGCGTCACGAGGGAACACAGCAAAGGCGTGAAGAGCATCATCTCCGGACATCTAATCTTCGCCGGGAAGTCCATCGGCTTCGCGGAAATCGTCAATCCGTCGGAGAAGATCCTGCGGGAGGCAAGCCCGCTGCTCGCGACGATCACGCGCTTTCTCGCCATCCTGCTCAACAACCGGAACAATATTTACAGCCTTAATCAGATGAGCTATATGGACGTCATGACCGGAACGCAGAACCGCCGCGCGTTTCTCGCCTATGTGCAGGAGTTGCCGCCGGATGTCGAGATGACGTTCGTGTTTGGTGACATGAACGGGTTGAAATACATCAACGACCATTACGGTCACAAGGCCGGCGACGAGGCCATCCGCACGGCCGCCGACATCATGAAGCGGATGGCCGGGGATGGCAACGTGTTCCGCATGGGCGGCGATGAGTTCATCCTGGTGCTCAGTGATACCGATGCGGAAGGGGCACAGAATTTTATCGCCCGCATGAAGGGCGAGTTCGAGCACAGCTCCATCAGCATGGCGTTCGGCGCCGCGACGCGCCGCACGCCAATCCCGAACGTCGAAGCGCTGATCACCAAGGCCGACGGCGAGATGTACAAGGACAAAAATCATCCGAGAAAGTAAAAAATCCCCGCAAGGGGATTTTTTGGTAAATTGCAAGTTGATGCGAGTAACCTTTTCAACAGCGGTGAAAGTCACTGACTCGCGGCCTGCACGCTGTCCGACCACCGTATCCACTTCCCAGTGGCCGATTTCTGTGCCGCTGTCAACGATAGCGGGCCGCTCTTCAAAACAGTCGTGTGGGCACAGCCCAATGCAGCAGCGATGCCGCGAAGTGAAAGCCCTTGGCGATGCAAGGCCTGAATCATGCCACGTTCTTCCAATGAAAGGTGGCGACCAGATTTACGTACTTCCTCGATTGTGTTAGAATGGGTGTGATTCATAGTGATTGCTCCTTTGTTGTTGATTTGTTGCAAAACCATTCTAACATGAAGCGCCACTATGGATTTTTGCTTTTTGATTAACTGTTCAATTTCATTATACAACGGATCAGAATTTTATTTCTGGAAGCGAGGAAAATTCAATCAACGGATGTGGATGCCGCAAGAATCGGATAATAACTTGAGGAATATAACGAAAGGGCTGTCGTACGAACGTTGTTCGTGCAGCAGCCCTTTCTGTGTAGAAGAGTAAAAGTGTATATGAGAGTTTTGGGACAACTGGGGGAGGGTCAGAAATACCAGCCGATGGAGGTGAAGACCTTCGAGCGCTTCTCATTGTTCATGGTAATCGACTTACCGTTGAAGTACTTCAGCGTGTACTGGCAGTTCTTCATGATGTTGTAGTACATGCCAGCTTCCCAGCCTTTCTGGCCTTCGTCCGCACCATCGCCGAAGTTCGATTTGATCAGGGCATCCGGGCCGAGATAGCGATAGCCGAGGTAAGCGCCGAACAGATGGTTGCGGTTCGTCGGGATCCACGGATTGCCGCGGAACTGCAGCTCGATGTTCCAAGCGTCGTTATGGCCGCCCTGATTGCCGCGCGCATACATCATCTCGAGGTTCAGGTTGCGGACGAGCTTGTAGTTCAGCAGGCCGGCGCCAATGTGGAGCCAGTTCTCGTGATAAGCGGCGGAGCGGAAACCATAGTATCCGAGACTGCCATTGACTTTATTGCTGAATGTGTAATCAAGGACGGCGCCCATGATATCTTTGCGGTGCGCCTTGATTTTCCATCCTGCGGCATCGTAGTCATTATCGCCTCCGAAATCTGTTCCACCATTCGCACCGCTCCAAGTTCCATTGCTATCACAAGTGAATTTAGTCGTATCATGTTTACGGACAAAGTCAGTGTAGGGCTGAATACCTTTAGCAGTCCAAGCATAATTATTTGTTGGATCGGAATAGCCGTTTGCATAATCTGGCTGAACATACATACCCATATCCCAGTCTTTGACGTCCATGCGGCCGCCGAAGATATGCGTTGCGAAGTTCTTGCCCCAGTGTTCTGCTGAAGCACCTTTGATATTACCATCATTGACAAAACCGTTCATCGTCCACGGCTGGAACTCGCCGAATTTGACGTACTGGCCAGTCTTGCCAAGATTGCCCTCGACCCAGATCTTGTCGAGGCGGTTCTCATTCGAGCGGGAATTGCCGCCGTTCCAGTCATCCGGACAGTCGCGCTCATCGTTGAAACCCTCTCCTTTATCGATGCCGTTCGAGCCCCACTTCGTTTTGATTTCTGCATGGGTTGTCCAGTCTGTGCCTGGAACTTTTGCGGCGATGTTCAGATCAAATTCTTTTTCATACCATGGATTGCCGACGGGATTGCGGACGATATGACCGCTGGCATCTTTGGTATACGATTGATAACTCTTCTGATATTTCTGTTGGAATCCGCCGGACCATTTGACGTTGTCGCTGTTCTTCTCGAGGTTTGCGACGCGGACGCCGAGGTTGTTGAGCTCGTCGCCGAACTCGGCGGAGAGCTTGTCAATCAGCGCCTTGTCGTTATTCGTCGCGGCCGGGCGCTTGGCCATCGCGCGGGCGACCATCTGAGCCATCTCGTAGCGCGTGATGTTCTTCTGGCCGTTGAACGTGCCGTCACCGTATCCGTCGATCACGCCGTCTTTGGCGAGCTGGGATACCGCGTCGTAGGCCCAATGGCCCTGCGGGACATCTGAGAACGGATTGGCCGCCGCGAAGCTGGTGCTCGCCGTGCCGACAGCGACGGCCGCGATGGCCGCTGCAATCATGTGTTTCTTCTGCATAAGATTTACCCCCTAAACCTCGAGGCTGCGCCGTGAGCCTTCCTGGTTTCCTCCCGGCCGTTCCTCATGATTTTCTCTTCGATAAGAATACGTATGAATTCTTACCAAGCAATTTATTGCTTAACTAGATGATACTATAACACATCTCTTTTGTCAACAAAGAATATAACTTTTTAAAATAAAAAATATCATCTGATTAGGGGAGCAAGAGGAATCCTCGCGTTGACCGCCTGTGAAGAAATTCAGGGCATGTTAATGAGAGAAAATCGAGGGTATTGTGATTTTGTCCCTGTTTTTCCATTATGCCGTAAAATTTTTTCAATAAGTCATATCTTTTTATTGACAAAGTAGAGACAAAGAAGTAGAATAAGAACTACAAGGAGAAAACATAAAGGAATCCGATGAGATTCCATCGTGTTCAGGAACTAGGAGGAGTTAAGAATGAAAAACATCTATCTCGTATGCAATGCCGGTATGTCCACGTCGATCCTGGTCAAGAAGATGCAGGATGCAGCGGCAAAGAAGGGCCTCGACGATGTCCATATCGAGGCATTCTCGGTCGAGATCCTCGACCAGCGCGTCGACACGGCTGGCTGCGTGCTGCTCGGCCCGCAGATCCGCCACATGTTCGAGGACGTCAAGAAGGTTGTCAATGGCAAATGCCCGGTCGCGGTCATCGACATGCGCGACTACGGCATGATCCGCGGGGACAAAGTCCTCGACAAGGCGCTCAAGATGATCGACGAAGCTGCGTGAGCAGGCGCTGACCGCTCAGCGTTCTCCAGATTCCGCGCATGACGGCCGTGGTTTGGGAATCACCGCGGACGCTTGCATAGCCGTTTTTATTCTTTATGTATTTATCCAAGTGGGGAGGATATCATAGGATGGGTTCTTTCGTTTCAACGTTTGAACGGATCATGATGCCTGTCGCCGGAAAGATTTCCAGCAACAAGTACCTGCTGGCCATGCGAGACGCGTTCTCCATGTTGCTGCCGTTCATCATCGTCGGTTCGTTCTTCGGTATCATTGAGTGGGTGTTGATCGACCCGTGGGGCACGATTATGGGCGCGAACGGCCTGAACCTCGGGCAGACGTTCACGGGCCTCGACACGACGAGCGATGCCTACAAGGCTTCGAGCTTCGTCGCCACCTTGCAGGTCTTCCAGGGACTCTGCAACAATGTCGTGACCGTCGGCTTCGGCGTGTTCTCGTTCCTGCTCGTCGCGGCGTTCGCCTATCGCCTCGGCACAATCTGGGGCGGTGACCCGTTCTCGACGGCGCTGACTGCGCTCGGCGCGTTCATCATCGTCACGCCGCAGCAGATTGTCACGAAGGCCGGCGAGAAGCTCGGCGCGTTCGACCTGAACTATTTCGGCAACAAGGCCGTCCTGACGGCACTGATTGTCGCGACGGTCTCCTCGTGGCTGTTCATCAAGCTCTCGAAGAACCAGAAGCTCCGCATCCACATGCCGGACACGGTGCCGCCAGCGGTCTCGCAGTCGTTCGCCGTCCTGGTGCCGGTTCTGATCACGCTCGGCCTGTTCACGGTTTTCGCTACGATCCTTTCGCAGGCAGCCTTCATGGGCAGCCATGCGCTCAATGACCTCATCTACGCATTGATCCAGGCGCCGCTCATGGGCTTCTCGCAGGGCCTCGGGTTCTCGCTGCTCTACCAGTTCATCGTATGGTTCTTCTGGTGGTTCGGCATCCATGGCCACAACGTCACGGCGGCCATCCAGAACATGGTCTATATGCCGGCACAGCTCGCGAACCAGGCCGGTGACGCATCGTATGTCTTCTCGAACGGTTTCTTCGAGGAACTGACGCTGCTGCAGGTCATGGGTCTCCTCATCGCAATCTTCATGTTCTCGCGCAAGGCGAGCTGGCGTGCGGTCGCGAAGCTCGGCTTCCCGGCGATGCTCTTCAACATCCAGGAGCCGATCGCCTTCGGCCTGCCAATCGTGCTGAACCCGATGCTGCTGATCCCGTACATCCTCGCCCCGATGGCGAACACGGTCATCGGCTGGCTCGCGATTTCGTCTGGTCTAGTACCGATATTCAAATACGTCGTCCCGTGGACGATGCCATCGTTCTTCGGCGGCCTGATCGGTACCGGCTCCCTGAGCGGCGGCCTGCTGCAGCTCGTATGCCTCGCGGCGGATGTGTGCATCTACGCGCCGTTCGTCATCGCAGCGAATAAGATCAAAGATGTAGAAGAAGACGAGGAGGAAAATGCCTGAAATGATGGATGAAAAAACGACAGAACAGTGCATGCAGCTGATCCTGCATTCTGGTACGGGCCGCTCGATGGTACTCGAGGCCATGCACCAGCTGACCATAGACCATGATATCGAGCGCGCGAAGAAACAGATTGAGGAAGCCGGCAAGGAGATCGGCGAGGCGCATGATATCCAGACGGCCATGATGTCGGCGGAATGCGACGGACAGCCGGTAGAAAAGTCGATTTTGCTGATCCACGCGCAGGATCATTTCATGACCGCGCTCGCGGTTCGCGATGTCGCGAAGATGACGCTTGACCTCTACGCGGATCTCGCAAAGCAGAAAAACGGAAAGGCAGAAGCATAATGGCAAAATTCTTATCGTTCCCCGAACACTTCTGGTGGGGGGCGGCGACCTCCGGCCCGCAGAGCGAGGGCCGCTTCCACAAGGCGCACCGGTCGGTCTTTGACTACTGGTACGACACCGACCCGAAGGCATTCTTCGACGAGGTCGGGCCGGATACCGCATCGAACTTCTACAACGACTTCCGGCGGGATATCGCGCAGATGAAGGAAGTCGGGCTGAACTCGGTACGCACGTCCATCCAGTGGACGCGGCTGATCCGCGATTTCGAGACCGGCGAGACGGATCCGGACGGCGTGCATTTCTACAACAATCTCATCGACGAATTCCTGCGCCAGGGCATCCGCCCAATCCTGAACCTGCACCATTTCGATTTGCCGATTGAGCTCTATGAGAAATACGGCGGGTGGACGTCGAAACATGTCGTCGAATTATTCGTAATCTTCGCAAAAAAATGCTTCGAACTGTTCGGCGACCGCGTCAAGGATTGGATGACGTTCAACGAGCCAATGGTCGTCGCGGAGGGCGAGTACCTCTATCAGTTCCACTATCCGCTGAAGGTCGACGGAAAGGCAGCCGTGCAGTGCATCTACAACCTGAACCTCGCGTCGGCGAAGGCCGTCGAAGCGTTTCATGCCTCGAGTTGCGCCGTGCACGGCGGACGCATCGGCATCGTGCTGAACCTGACGCCGGCGTATCCGCGCTCGGATGATCCGAAGGACGTCGCAGCGGCGGATTTCGCGGAGACGTTCAAGAACCGGTTCTTCCTCGATCCGGCGGTCAAGGGCGTGTTCCCGGAGAAGCTCGTCGAGGTATTGAAGCGCGACGGCGTGCTCTGGGACGGCACGGACGAGGAACTCGGGATCATCAAGAACAACACGGTCGACTATCTCGGCATCAACTACTATCAGCCGTTCCGCGCAAAGGCGCGTGAGACCGCATTCGACGAGAGCAAGGGCTGGATGCCGGACAAGTATTTCGAGACCTATTCGATGCCGGGCGCGCGCATGAAC
This sequence comes from Selenomonadaceae bacterium, assembly GCA_036733925.1. GTDB lineage: Bacteria > Bacillota > Negativicutes > Selenomonadales > Selenomonadaceae > UBA2897. The sequence goes on from DAIMZO010000012.1 coordinate 27,868, forward strand.
CCGTACCGCGGCTGGGAGATCTATCCGAAAGCCATCTACGATGTCGCCTGCAACGTACGTGACAACTACGGCAATATCCCGTGGTATATCTCCGAGAATGGCATGGGCGTCGAGGGGGAGGCGAAGTTCCAGAATGCAGACGGCGTCATCGAGGATGACTACCGCATCGACTTCATCAAGGAGCATCTCGCCTGGCTCCACAAGGGCATCGAGGAAGGCTCGAACTGCTTCGGCTACCATCTCTGGACGCCGATTGACTGCTGGTCCTGGTCCAACGCGTACAAGAACCGTTACGGGCTCATCGCGCTCGACCTCGCGACGCAGAAGAAGACCATCAAGAAGTCGGGCCGCTGGTTCCGGGGGCTCGCGGACGCCAATGGGTTCGACAGTGAATATGATTGTGAGGGCTGAGGTATGAAGAAGTTAGGGACAAAACGTCTGGCGCTCGGCGTCGGCGTGCTTCTCGCGGCGGCTTCTTACGCCGTGATGCCGGGCTTTGCATCGGCGAGCCCGGTCGACAATCCGAACGATAAGGTCTATGTCGTGCGCACGGCGGTGCCGGACAACGCGAAGGCGAAGGCCGAGGGGCCGACGGCCGCGCAGCTGAAGGCTTATGTGCCGCAGACGGTGCGCCTCGTCGACAGCCAGGCGACGCCGGAAACGGTCGCGCTCTACGATTACCTTGCGGCGCTGCCGAAGACCGGGCACTATCTCTATGGGCACCAGAACGATGCGCATCATAAGATGTTCCGCATCAAACCGGGCGACGGCACGAACTCCGACACGAAGGACGTGACGGGCAGCCTCGCCGGCGTCATCGGCGTCGACGCACTTTCCCTGACGGGCGCGGAGCTCACGCTCACGCCGGCCGAGAAAGAGGCGGGCGTGACCTATACGCAGAAGCTGCTCGATATCAGCGAGAAGGCCAATGCAGAAGGGGCAATCCTGACGCTTTCAATGCACATGCCGAATTTCGACGCCGTTGCGAAGAAGGGCAAGATCGACGGGCATTACGATTTTGGCGGCTACTCGCCGAACAATCTGTCTGGCAATGTCGCGCACCGCATCCTGCCGGGCGGCAATCTGCACGAGGTCTACACGGCCTATCTCGATATGGTCGCGGACTACGCGCTCGCCCTGCAGAAAAAGCATATCCCCGTGATCTTCCGCCCGTTCCATGAGCATAACGGCTCGTGGTTCTGGTGGGGCAAGGGTTCGACGAGCGATGCGGATTTCCTGAAGCTCTGGCAGACGACCGTGCAGTACCTGCGCGATGAAAAGGGCGTGCATAATTTCCTCTACGCGTATTCGCCGAACGGGCCGTGCACGGACAGCGGCACATATCTCGACCGCTACCCGGGCAACAGCTATGTTGACATCCTAGGCCTCGATTTCTATTGCGACAACAACAACGCGAACTGGTATGATGACCTGCGCGACTCGCTCGATGTTATGCGCGACCTCGCGAAAGCCTCACACAAGATCACGGCGCTCACGGAGGCCGGCATCCGCAACGGCGGCAGCCTCGCCATCAAGGGCAACGACAAGAAGTGGTTCCACAACACCGGCGAGATCGTCCGGAAGAGCGGGGCTTCGTATTTCCTGACCTGGGCGAACTTCGAGAAGCTGGAGCACAACTTCTTCGAGCCGTATATGGTCAGCCCGACGCGCGGCCACGAGATGGTCAACGAATTCGTCAACTTCTACAACGAGCCGGCGACGATCTTTGCGGATGGCGTGAAAGACTACACGGAACTCGCGAAATAAGGTGCTCGGCAGGAAGAAGGTGACGGAAACGCAGGCGAAATATCAGGAAGTTGCGGGCTGTCTCCGCAATGAGATCCGGCACGGCGGCTATACCGTCGGGCAGCAGCTGCCGCTCGAGAAGGAACTTTGCGAGATGTACGGCGTGAGCCGGACGACGGTGAAGCGGGCGGTCGATGTGCTCGTCGCCGAGGGCTTCGTCGTGAAGCGGCGCGGGGCCGGCACGTTTGTCAAGGCGCTCGACCGCGGCATTGTCCAGCACCTGAATCAGGAAAAGCAGTTCGGCGGTTTCACTGAATACTATGCCGGCTATGACACCGGGACGAAGGTGCTGCACTATGCCGTCGTACATCCGACGGAGGAGGTCGCGCGGCTGCTGATGATTGAGCCCGACGACTTCGTCTACGACATCTCGCGCCTGCGCTTGGTCAGCGGGAAGCCGATTGTCGTCGAGTACACGCAAATGCCGCTCAAGCGGATCCCGGAACTGCCGAAAGATGTGCTCAACCATTCTATTTACAGGTATCTCGAGAACGAGCTCGGCCTGCGCATCCAGTCCGCACATCGGAGGCTGCGCGCCGTGATGCCGACGGGAGAGGAAAAGGAACTCCTCGGCATCGAGGGGCGGATGCCGCTGCTCGAGGTCACGCAGACCGCGTTCCTCGCGGATGGCCTGCCGTTCGAATATTCGGTTTCGAGACACCGCGGGGACAAGATGGTATATCGCGTGGTTTCCATCCGCTGAGGGAAGCGGGGGAAGCCGCCGGTCATAAAAACACACGAGATAAAGGGTATCAAGAAAAGGAAGGTAGATTGTCATGAAAACGGGAAACAAGGCTAAATCCATCGCTCTCGCACTCGGCGCAGGGCTCGCATTCTCGTTCCTGCCGAGCGCAGGACTTCCGATGATGGACGCGACGCAGTCCGTCGCCGAGGCTGCAACGATCAAGGCTTGGGATTTCTCCAAGGATATCGGCAGCTGGGCCTATTGCGGCGCGTATTCCTACAGCGGGCAGGCCTCCGCTGCCTATGATGCGGCATTCGGCGGCTCGATGAAAGTCATGGTGGACTTCTCCGGGGACAAGGATCAGTCCTGGAGCGAGGTCAAGCTCTCGGATACGTCGGTCACGAACGCGGCGCCAATCAAGGTCGGCAAGGGCGCGACGGTGCTGACGTACGACATGTATTATGATCCGGCACAGGTCAAGGGCGACGCGCAGCTCAAGACGAAGGTCTACGCACAGTCGGTGAAGGGCGAGGAAGTCATCAACCAGAACGTCGACGATATCGGTCTTGCAACGGCGAAGAGCGTCCCGGGCTCGACGATGAAGAAAGTCCATGTCAAGGTCTACTTCGATGACCCGGTGGAGCAGGATATCAGCCATATCGAGCTCAGCGTTGTCAGCTATCTGACAGCATATAAAGGCGCCATCTACATCAACAACATCGAGCTGAAGTAAGGAGGCACGCAGCATGCGGAAATTCTCCTTCCGTCATCGTGCCCTGAGCACGGCCATTGCGGCTGCATTCGTGTTCGGCCTGCCGGCCGCCATGCCGTCGCTGGCTACGGGCCTGCCGGCGAGCTCCGTGATCTCCATCGCGGAAGCGGCCGAAAAGGACGAGGTGCCGATCGGCTATGTGAAGCGCACGGTGAAACCGGTCAAGCAGAAGGCGCTGAAGGCGTCGGACCTGCAGATTCCGAAGACGGTCACGGTCACGGATCCGAAGCTCTCGAAGGAAGCGGCGGGTCTCTACGGTTATCTGCAAGGTGTCGCGAACTCGCCGTACCTGCTCTACGGGCATCAGAACGAGCTGCACAAGAAGTCGAGTCCGAATCTTCCGGGCGCGTCGGATACCGTCGACATGGTCAGCGACACCTCGGCGGTCATGGGCTTCGATGCGCTCGCGCTGACCGGCAATGAGCTCTCGCTGACGCCGAAAGAGAAGGCGGCCGGCGTCACCTTGCCGCAGAAGCTCGCCTCCATCTATATCCCGGCAGCGAAGAAGGGCGCGGTGCTGACGATGTCGGCGCATATGCCGAACTTCTCGCTCGTCGCGGGCCGCAAGAAAATCGACGGCAGGTATGATTTCGGCGGCTACTCGCCGAACGTGCTGAAAGGCGACGTCGTGACGCGTATCCAGCCGGGCGGGGATCTCAACGGGGTCTATCGCGCCTATCTCGACCTGATTGCGGACTTCGACAGCCTCCTGCAGGCGGCCGGCGTGCCGCTGCTGTTCCGCCCGTTCCACGAGAACGACGGGGCATGGTTCTGGTGGGGCGCCTCGACGTGCACGCCGAGCCAGTACAAGAACCTCTACCGCTATACGGTCGACTACCTGCGCAACGTCAAGGGACTCCATAACCTCCTGATCGTCTATTCGCCGAATGGCCCGGTTCGCAATGAGGAAGGTTTCCTCTCGCGCTATCCGGGCGATGCCTGGGTCGATGTCATCGGCATCGATACCTATCACCGCTATCCAACGGCGCAGGACGATGGCTGGATGAAGGGCCTCGACAGCTCGATGGCGGAGCTCGGCAAGATCGCCGCGAAGCATCAGAAGGTCGCGGTGCTCGCCGAGACCGGCATCATCGCGACGAAGAACGGCTGCCTGCCGCGTACGCGCAATCAGCGTCCGGACTGGTTCCGCGAGGTGCTGAACGCCACGGCCAGCCACCCGATCGCCTATATGCTGACCTGGTCGAATTTCGACCGCAAGAACTACTGCGAGCCGTTCATGGTCACGAAAAACTACGGCCATGAGCTCGTCGACGGGTTCACGCGGTTCTACAACGAGAAGGCGAGCGTGTTCGGCAAGCAGAACCTGAACTATATGAAGCTTTCCGTTGCGGCGGAAGCCTCGACGGTGCCGCACGCGTACTTCCTCGCGCCGGGTTCCTTCGATAACCTGAAGGCTGGATCTGTGCTCCGCGCTGCCGTGCCGGCGGATGCGAAGAGCGCGCAGGTGGTATTCACGGCGGCCGAGGGCGGCAAGACGGCAACGCTGCCGCTTACGCGCCAGACCGATGGTGCGTGGTCACTCAAGCTGAATGCGGAGCAGGCGAAGCAGCTCGGCCAGAGCATCGGCCTGCTGACGCTCGACGTCGATGGCCGGAAGGCTGACGCGGTCAAGGTACTCGCGAATATGCCGGTGCCGAAGACGGATCCGTGGCTCGGCGATGACTTCGAGAGCTACTATGGCGACGATGATATGCTCGCCGGCGTGTATTCCAAGAACTGCGCCGCAAACTCCGATGTCACGGGCTCGCTGTCAACGGTTCATTCCGATGGCAAATACGGCCTCGCGTTCCACTACCATATCGGCAAGGACGGCTATGCCGGCATGGTCAAGAGCCTGAAAGGTGCGAACTGGCAGGGCGCGAACGCGGTCGAGATCTGGTTCAAGCCGGATGGCAAAGGCCAGCGGTTCATCTTGCAAGTCAACTGCGCAGGACAGGATTTTGAGAAGAACCTGTCCGCTTATACGAAGTCGACGGAGCCTGTGAAGGTACGCATACCATTCACGGAATTCATCGGCAAGCAGGGCGGCAGATTCGATCCGTCTCTGGTACAACATTTAGCATTTTACTGCAACACGGTCGGCAATGAGACGGTCGACTCGACCATCTATATTGACGCTGTGCGTGCTGTAAAATAATCCCTTTTTCGGGAAGGGAGGAGAAAGGGGCTAGCCCGTCTCCGAACTTCCTATAACCCCTTTTAGTTCCCCTAACATAATTTTTGTTCTGATCCTATCGAGTATGCCTGTCTTCAAGTGGATTTGAAGGCAGGTATTTTTTTTATCTTCCAATCAAGTATATCATCTGCGTTTTAGTTGTATATTCC
>DAIMZO010000012.1:33587-54970 GCA_036733925.1 Selenomonadaceae bacterium
AGAAAGGCAGAAAACGGTAAACAGATTAGGATAAAGAGGTTTTGGACTATGCTGAAATATGAGGCCATCGCGCAGGAGCTGCGCGAGAAGATACACAGCGGGGAGTACCGCTCCGGCGAGCAGCTGCCGCTCGAGAAGGAGATGTGCGACCACTACGGTGTGAGCCGCATCACGATCCGGCGCGCAGTCGATGAGCTCGTGAAGAACGGGCTCGTGATCAAGCGGCGCGGGGCCGGGACCTTCGTGAAGTCGCTGAAGAAAAGCGACGTCAAGGAGCTCAGCGAGGCCGGGCAGTTCCAAGGCTTTGCGGCGACCTACGCGGACAAGAAGGTCACGACGAAGGTCCTGCGCTTCGACATCGTCCATCCGGATAAGATGACGGCCGGCAAGCTCCGGCTGACGGAGGACGATTTCGTCTACGATATCGTGCGCGTGCGTTCCGTCGACGATGAGCCCATCGTCATCGAGTACACGAAGATGCCAATCGAGCTGATCCCGCGCATCAAGACGTCCGTACTCGAGCATTCCATCTATCAGTATATCGAAAAAGATCTCGGGCTCAAGATCCAGTCCGCGCACCGCACGGTGCGCGCCATCATGCCGACCGAGCGCGAGAAGCAGGAGCTCCGCATCGAGGGCGAACTGCCGCTGCTCGAGGTCACGCAGACCGCGTTCCTCGACGACGGGCGGCCGTTCGAGTACTCCATCTCGCGGCACCGCGGCGACAAGAGCGACTTCCGCTCGGTCAGCATCCGCTGATTTCTGAAAAAAATAGGTTGAAGACAGGCGTGTAACCGATGGCATAGCAAAGGTTACGCGCCTGTGCTACAATATAGGAAATCATCGGAAATCAGATTTTCAGCATAAAGAGGCAGACTATGGAAAATTGCATCAAGATACGCGGCGCGCGTGCGCATAACCTGAAGAACATCAACGTCGACATCCCGCGCGACAAGCTCGTCGTGATCACGGGGCTTTCCGGCTCGGGGAAGTCTTCGCTTGCGTTCGATACGATCTACGCGGAGGGGCAGCGGCGCTATGTCGAGTCCCTTTCGTCGTACGCGCGGCAGTTCCTCGGGCAGATGGACAAGCCGGATGTCGACAACATCGAGGGGCTCTCGCCGGCCATCTCCATCGACCAGAAGACGACGAGCCACAACCCGCGCTCGACGGTCGGCACGGTCACGGAGATCTACGACTACCTGCGCCTGCTCTACGCGCGCGCCGGGAAGCCGCATTGCCCGCAATGCGGCTTCCCAATCACGCAGCAGACGGTCGACCAGATGATCGACCGCATCACACAGCTGCCGGAGCGCACGAAGCTCCTCGTGCTCGCGCGCGTCGTGAACGGACGCAAAGGCGAGCACAAGAAATTGCTCGAGCATATCCGCCGCGAGGGCTATGTGCGCGTGCAGATCGACGGCGAGGTCTACGACGTCGGCGAGGACATCGCGCTCGAGAAGAACAAGAAGCACACGATCGACGTCGTGATCGACCGACTGATCGTGCGCGAGGGTATGGAGGCGCGGCTCGCGGACTCGCTCGAGACCGCGCTGAAACTCGGCGAGGGCGTCGTCTACGTGCAGATCGTCGGCGGCGACACCCTGATGTTCTCCGAGAACTTCGCCTGCGTGCACTGCGGCATTTCGCTGCCTGAAATCACGCCGCGCATGTTCTCGTTCAACAACCCGTACGGCGCGTGTCCGACCTGCATGGGCCTCGGCAGCCACATGGAGTTCGACCTCGACCTCGTGCTGCCGGATCCGGCGCTCAGCGTCGGGCAGGGCGTGTTCGAGCCGCTGTCGAAGAACCCGCATTCCTACGCGATGTGCGTGATGACGGCCTTGCTCGAGTCGCGCGGCTATACGACCAATACGCCTTGGAAGGATATCGACAAGAAGACGCAGCAGATCCTGCTGTACGGATCGGGCGAGGAGCGTTTCACATTTCATTACACGAACATGTTCGGCGAGTATAAATCGTACCATGTGCCATTCGAGGGCGTCATGCCATTGCTCGCGCGCCGCTATCACGAGACGGATTCTGACGAGATGCGCGAGTCCTACGAGAACTACATGACGGAAATCCCGTGCAAGACCTGCCATGGCGCGCGGCTAAAATCGGAGACGCTCGCCGTGACGGTCGGCGGCAAGAACATCGCGGAATTCACGGCGATGACGATCCGCGAGGCCGACGCATTCCTGCAGTCGGTCGAGTTCACGGACCGCGACCGCAAGATTGTCGGGCAGGTCATCAAGGAGATCCACGCGCGGTTTCAGTTCCTGCTGAACGTCGGGCTCGACTACCTGACGCTCTCGCGTTCGGCCGGCACCTTGTCTGGCGGTGAGGCGCAGCGCATAAGGCTCGCGACGCAGATCGGCTCTGGCCTGCAGGGCGTGCTCTACGTGCTCGATGAGCCGAGCATCGGCCTGCACCAGCGCGACAACAACCGGCTGCTCGCGACGCTGAAGCGCCTGCGCGACCTCGGCAACACCTTGATCGTCGTCGAGCACGACGAGGACACGATGCGTGCAGCGGACTGCATCATCGACATCGGGCCGGGCGCCGGCGCGAACGGCGGCCGCGTCGTCGCGCAGGGCACGGCCGAGGAAATCGAGAAGGTGCCGGAATCCGTCACGGGTCAGTACCTCTCGCGGTGCAAGTACATCCCAGTGCCCGCCAAACGCCGCCCCGGCAATGGCAAATACATCGAGGTCGTCGGCGCGAGCGAGAACAACCTGAAGGACATCAACGTGAAATTCCCGCTCGGCACCCTGACGCTCGTGACCGGCGTGTCCGGTTCGGGCAAATCGACGCTCGTCAACGAGATTCTCTACAAGGGTATCGCCTCGCGGCTCTACCATGCGAAGGGCAAGCCGGGCAAGCACAAGAAGATCAAGGGGCTCGAGAACATCGACAAGATCATCAACATCGACCAGCAGCCGATCGGGCGCACGCCACGCTCGAACCCGGCGACCTACACCGGCGTCTTCGACAGCATAAGGCAGCTTTTCGCGCAGACGAATGAGGCGAAGATCCGCGGCTACAAGGCGGGGCGCTTCAGCTTCAACGTCAAAGGAGGCCGCTGCGAGTCGTGCAAGGGCGACGGCATCCTGAAGATCGAGATGCATTTCCTGCCGGATGTCTACGTGCCCTGCGAGGTCTGCAAGGGCGCGCGCTACAACCGCGAGACGCTCGAGGTCAAATACAAGGGCAAGAGCATCGCGGATGTGCTGAACATGACCGTCGAGGAGGCCGTGGACTTCTTCCAGAACGTGCCGCGCATCGTGCGGAAACTGCAGGTCATCAAGGATGTCGGGCTCGGTTACATCAAGCTCGGGCAGAGCGCGACGACGCTCTCAGGCGGTGAGGCGCAGCGCGTCAAGCTCGCGACGGAGCTCTCGCGCCGCAGCACGGGCCGCACGCTCTACATCCTCGACGAGCCGACGACGGGCCTGCATACGGCGGACATCCACAAGCTCATGGGCATCCTGCAGCGGCTCGTCGACGCCGGCGATACGGTCGTCGTCATCGAGCACAACCTCGACGTCATCAAATGCGCCGACCACATCATCGACCTCGGCCCGGAGGGCGGAAACAAGGGCGGCACGATCGTCGCCGAGGGCCGCCCGGAGGATATCGTGCGCGTGCCGGCCTCCTACACGGGCAAGTTCCTGAAACCGTTGCTCGACGAGGCAGAGGAAGGCGGCGGCCGCGCTTGACGCGTACCCGCTATGCCGATATAATGGAGACAGGTGTTTTTCACCAGTTGTAAGCATGTAACAGGTAAAGAGTGAGGAGAAGGAAGCATGAAAGTTGTCGTAACGACAGTAGGCAAGGACCGCGTGGGGATTATCGCGAAGGAAAGCCAGATTCTCGCGGAGAACGGCGTCAACATCCTGAACATCAACCAGAACATCACGGGCGGTTTCTTCAATATGGTCATGATTGCAGAGATGCCGGACAACGGCGGCATCACGCTCGCGGATCTGCAGGAGAAGCTCAAGGAACTCGGCAAGGAGATGGGGCTCGAGATCAAAGCCCAGCACCAGGATATCTTCAACATCATGCATGATGTGTGATCTGGCGGAGAGACGGCTGCGTATTTTACTGGGAGGAAAGTTCCTTGATAACGATAGATGATATTTTTGAAACCAATCAGATGATTACGGAGAACAAGCTCGACGTCCGCACCATCACGATGGGCATTTCGCTGCGTGACTGCGCGAACCCGAACATCGACAAGTTCTGCCAGAACATCTACGACAAGATCACGAAATCCGCGGAGGATCTCGTCAAGACCGGCGAGGCCATCGAGGCGGAATACGGCATCCCCATCATCCACAAGCGCATCTCCGTGACGCCGATTGCGATTGCGGCAGACGCTTGCAAGACGGACTCCTATGTGCCGATTGCCGAGACGCTCGACAAAGCGGGCAAAGAGGTCGGCGTCAACTTCATCGGCGGCTTCTCGGCTCTCGTGGAGAAGGGCATGACGCGCGGCGACGAGACGCTGATCCGCTCCATTCCGCAGGCGATGGCCGCGACGGATATCGTCTGCTCGTCGGTCAACGTCGGCTCGACGAAGGCCGGCATCAACATGGACTGCGTGCGCCAGATGGGCGAGGTCGTCAAGCGCACGGCAGAGCTCACGCGCGATCAGGAGGCCATCGGCTGTGCGAAGATCGTGACGTTCTGCAATGCGCCGGGCGACAACCCGTTCATGGCCGGTGCGTTCCACGGCGTCGCGGAGGGTGACCGCGTCATCAACGTCGGTGTCAGCGGCCCGGGCGTCGTCAAGCACGCGCTCGAGGGGCTCAAGGGCGCGGATTTCACCGAGGTCGCGGAGACCATCAAGCGCACGGCGTTCAAGATTACGCGCGTCGGTCAGCTCGTCGCGCGTGAGGCATCGAAGCGCCTCGGCGTGCCGTTCGGCATCATCGACCTGTCGCTCGCGCCGACGCCGGCGGTCGGCGACTCGGTCGCGCGCATCCTCGAGGAAATGGGTCTCGAGGCCTGCGGCGTGCCGGGCACGACGGCAGCGCTCGCGATGCTCAACGATGCGGTCAAGAAGGGCGGTCTCATGGCGTCTTCGCATGTCGGCGGCCTCTCGGGCGCATTCATCCCGGTATCCGAGGATGAGGGCATGATCAATGCCGTGAACCAGGGCAGCCTCTGCATCGAGAAGCTCGAGGCCATGACCTGCGTCTGCTCGGTCGGCCTCGATATGATCGCCATCGAAGGCGATACGTCGGCGGCGACCATCTCCGGCATCATGGCGGACGAGGCGGCCATCGGCATGATCAACAACAAGACGACGGCGGTCCGCGTGATTCCGGTCCCGGGCAAGCATGTCGGCGACTCCGTGCAGTTCGGCGGCCTGCTCGGCTACTGTCCGATCGTGCCGATCCACAACCAGTACAGCTCCGAGGCGTTCATCGCGCGCGGCGGCCGCATCCCGGCCCCGGTCCGCAGCCTCACGAACTGATGGCTGAACATCTGTCAGCTTGAAATACTGCCTTCCCCGCAGGGGAAGGCATGTTTTCTACTCTTGCATAAATATGTAGAAAAGGTGTATAATTTATGCGTGTAACGAAGAAAATCCGGGAGGAGCAGATTGCCATCCTCGAGAAGGTCTACGCGGGTGCGAAGCCGGCCCTGCATTTCCGGAGCCCGTTCGAGTGCCTGATCGCCGTGATGCTTTCGGCGCAGTGCACGGATAAGCGCGTGAACGTCGTGACGGAACGTCTGTTCCAGATCGCGGACACGCCGGAGGAGATGCTGCGCCTCTCGCTCCCGGAGCTCGAGGAGGAGATCCGCGACTGCGGACTCTATCACAGCAAGGCCAAACATATCCTCGCGGCCTGCGAGATCCTGCTGCGCGACTTCGGCGGCGAGGTGCCCGACGATTTCGAGGCACTGCAGAAGTTGCCGGGCGTCGGGCGCAAGACCGCGAACGTCGTCGAGAGCGTCGCGTTCCACCACCCGGCCATCGCTGTCGACACGCATGTGTTCCGCGTCTCGAACCGGCTGCAGCTCGCGCCGGGCACGACGCCGCTCGCGGTCGAGAAAGGCCTGCAGAAAGCCATCCCGAAGGAGAAATGGTCGGAGGCGCATCACTGGCTGATCTGGCACGGGCGGAAGCTCTGCAAGGCGCGCAAACCGCTCTGTGCGGAGTGCCCGCTCGCGATGGTCTGCCCGAGCGCCGAAGCCTGATGGCAGTGCCGGAGCCGGAGAAATCAGAGAATAGGAAGGATTCCCATGCTTTACCGCAAAGCTGTTTTCCACGATGTGGAAGAAATCTATGATCTGGTCGCGCATTATGCCGGGACCGGGGAAATGCTCGCGCGTTCGCGCAACACGCTCTACGAGACGCTCCGCGACATGGTCGTCGCGGTGGACGAGGAGGGCCATGTGCACGGCGTCGGCGGGCTGCATATCATCTGGGACGGGCTCGCCGAGGTGCGCACGATGGCCGTAGATCCCGCCTGCACGCGGCAGGGCATCGGCGCGGAGATTGTGAAGCGCCTCGTCGAGGAGGGCCGCACGCTCGGCGTCGAGAAGATCTTCACGCTGACCTACAAGCCGGGCTTCTTTCAGAAGCAGGGCTTCGTGACGGTCACGAAAGAGGATCTGCCGCATAAAGTCTGGAAGGAATGCCTCGACTGCCCGAAATTCCCGAACTGCGATGAGATTGCGATGGTTCTGCCTTGGGAGAACTACGAGAAGGATTTGAAAAAGATTTCCATGCGTTGAGCAGAAACGGCGCGGTGAAAAAGTTACAGAAAACAGTTGACAGAAACGGGAATTCCTGCTATAGTATTACACAATAAAGTAAAAGGCTGAGAGTGCGAGAAGTAATCTGTGGAAGCTTCAAGAGAGCGGCTGGCTGGTGAGAAGCCGCGGCAGAACCGGATGAAATACACGCAGGAGCCGTCGGTTGAATATGGAAAACCGTCAGTAGACCGTGCCGGACGCCCCCGTTACCATGGGCTGGGATATGCATGTATCCGAGAGAGAGGCTTGCCGCAAAGCAAGCAGGGTGGTACCGCGAGAGATTCAGCTCGTCCCTGTATGAGGGGCGGGCTTTTTATTTTGGGTTCTTGCAAGAAGAGATGCAGAAGAATTTTAGGAGGAATCCAGTATGATTGTCGTAATGAAACCGAATGCCACGAAAGCCGAAATCGACGGGGCCGTCGATAAGATTCACCGCTCCGGGCTCGATGTCAATATCTCGAAAGGAGCCGAGACGACGATCATCGGCGTCATCGGCGACAAGAAGAAGATCGCGAATCTGGAGATGAACATGATGCCGGGGGTTGAGAAAACGGTGCGCATTACGGAGAAATACAAGCTTGCGAGCCGGAATTTCCACCCGCAGGATACGGTCATCGATGTGGACGGCGTCAAGATCGGCGGCAAGGCGATTGTCGTGATGGCCGGCCCGTGCTCCATCGAGAGCCAGGAGCAGGTCGACGAGGCGGCGGAAAAGGTCAAGGCGGCCGGCGCGACGTTCCTGCGCGGCGGGGCGTTCAAGCCGCGCACGTCCCCGTATGATTTCCAGGGACTTGCAGAAGAAGGCCTGAAGATCATGCGGAATTCTGCGGACAAGTTCGGTCTGAAAGTCGTCACGGAAATCGTCGACAAGGACGATATGGATCTGATTGATGCTTATGCGGACGTGTTTCAGGTCGGCGCGCGCAATATGCAGAACTTCCAGCTGCTGCGCGCGCTCGGCCGCCAGAAGAAGCCGGTGCTGCTGAAGCGCGGCCTTGCGGCGACCATCAGCGAATGGCTGAACGCGGCCGAGTACATCCTGTCGGAAGGCAACCCGAACGTCGTCCTCTGCGAGCGCGGCATCCGCACCTACGAGACGTTCACGCGCAACACGCTCGACCTCTCGGCGGTCGCGGCCATCAAGGAACTCTCGCATCTGCCAATCGTCGTCGATCCGAGCCATGGCACGGGCCGCTGGGAGATGGTGCGTCCGATGGCGCGTGCGGCGGTCGCGGCTGGCTGCGACGGCCTGATCATCGAGGTGCATCCGCATCCGGAACATGCGCTCTCCGACGGCGACCAGAGCCTGACGCCGAAGAATTTCGAGCGCGTGATGGACGAAGTACGGAAAATCGCCGACGTCATGGGCCGCACGGTCTGAGAGGAGAACACGATGGAGAAGAAAGAGGAAGCAGACTTTGAATGCCCGTGGACGAAGGAGAACCCGGTGCATCTCGCCATCATCGGTGTCGGCTTGATCGGCGGCTCGCTCGGGCTCTGCCTGAAGGATGCGCTCGGCGAAGCCGTCCATATCACGGGGCTCTGCCGCACGCAGCGTTCGATGAATCTTGCGATGCAGCGCGGTGCGGTCGATTTCGCCGCGCCGGATATCAAGGCGGTCGTCCGTGATGCCGATATTGTATTCCTTTCTCCACCAGTGCTGCAGATTGTGCCGATGATTGAGAAGATCCTTCCGTATCTGAAGCCGGGCACGATCCTGACGGACGCGGGCAGCACGAAGGGCTATATCTGGGAGCATCTGCAGAAGATCCTGCCAGAGGATATCTACTATATCGCCGGGCACCCGATGACCGGCCGCGAAAAGAGCGGCGTCGAGGCGGCGACGAAAGACCTGTTCCGGAACAAGGCCTATGTGATCGTCGAGGATACCGGCGCGCCGCGTGAGGCGCACGAGAAGCTACGCGCCTTGCTGCAGTACACGGACGCGAACTTCCTCTCGCTCGATATCCGCAAGCACGACCGCTGCGCGGCGGTCATCAGCCATGTGCCGCATCTTGCGGCCGCGGCGCTCGTGACGCTGCTGAACCGCAGCGGCGATGACCTCGACTCGTGCATCAAGCTGATCGGCGGCGGGTTCAAAGACACGACGCGCATCGCGTCATCAAATGCCGATATGTGGGCCGATATCTGTATGACGAACGGCGAGGCCATCGCCAAGAACCTGCAGACCCTGCGCGACATCCTCGGAGAGGTGCAGGCGGCCTGCGAGAACCATGACCGGCAGTTCATCTACGACTATTTCACGGCATCCAAAAAGCGCCGCGACAGCATCATGCAGACGGCTGAGCAGCGCTTCGACCCGAACTGATCGGGCTTGTTTTCCGGATCATTCTTCGTATTCGAGTTCATTTTCCTCGCAGAACCATCTCGCGAGGTCGAGGAAATGCTGGTGCAGATAGGCCTCCCAATCGGAGAGCAGCAGCATTTCCTTTGCGGCATGGCGGAAACGCGATGTGCCGCCGGGCTGACGGAGCGCCTCGAGCAGGCGCTCTTTTTTTGCGCTTTCCTGCTGCGCTTCGGCGAAGGCCTGCATGGTCTCGCGTTCCTCGCCGTCGTAGAAGTCCGGGATCGGCACGTAGTTCTCGAAATCGTCCTCGATATCGAACACGCGGTCGAGAACCTGCTGGTCATCTTCGCTGCCGTCTTCATCGACGAAGATGACAGCCCCCTTGCCGATATCGACATAACTCTGCTTGACATCGGACTGCTCGAGGGCTTTCGCTAAATCACTGAGCTGGATTTTCATCGGCTACACCTCCATGAAGGGAAGGAAAATTCAGTTTTCCGGCGTTCTGTTTTCCGTATTTTCCGTAGCGACGCTGTCATTTTCTGCGTCTTTCTTGTTTTTCTGGTACGATATCTTTTCGCGGCTCTTGTCGACGATCAGATGCACGAGCTTGTTCTCGGAGACCGGCGGGCTGTACAGGTAGCCTTGGAAGATATCGCAGCCGAGCGTCTTGAGCTGGTCGCGCTGCGGCACGTTGTCGACGTATTCGGCGACGGTCATCATATCCATGTCGCGCGATAGGCTCGTCAGCGACGAGACAATCTGCTGGCTCTTCTGGTCGGTCAGGACCTTGCGCGTGATGTTGCCGTCGAGCTTGACCATGCCGAAAAGGCCGGTCTGCAGGTAGTTGATAGATGTCTGGCCCATGCCGAAATCGTCGACGATGAGCTGATGGCCCTGCGCCTTGAGGTTCTCAAGGTTCGACTGCGTCTGTTCGTTCAGCGTGATCGTGTCCTGCTCCGTAATCTCGATCCAGAGCTTGTGCGGGTCGATCTTCGTCTCCTGGACGATGTCGCGGATCGAGTGGTCGAGCCCGTCGTAGAGCAGCGACTCGCCCGTGATGTTCGCCGAGACCTTGAAATTCGCGTCCTTGCCGAGCATCTTCTCGAGCCGTGCGATGCATTCGCAGGTGTCGCGGAAGATGAACTGCTCGAGCTTCGGCAGGAAGCCGCCGCGCTTCGCGAGCGTGATGATCAGCGGCGGGTAGATGAAGCCGGCATCCGGGTGTTTCCAGCGGAGCAGGGCCTCGGCACCGATGATCTTGCCGGTGCTCGCAATCTGCGGCTGATAGACCATGAACAGCGTATCTTTATGCGGACACTTCAGCTCATCCTCGAGGTCATTCATGAGCCGCGTGAAGATGAAGGACTGCTGGTCGTTGAAATTTGCCGGATTGATGCGTTCCGCCTTTGCTTCGTACCACTGATGCAGTTTCTCGAGATGGCGTGTCAGGCGTTCGGTCTGGCTCGAGCGGTAGCGGTCGTAGAGCTTGACGAACGGCTCGAACAGGAACAGGTCGATGAGCAGCAGGAAGAGCTGTGCGGCCGCACCGCTTATGGAACTCGTCGCGGCATAGCCGGAGAGCAGCGGCGGAACGGCCCAGTTGACTTCGTGCAGCGTCGGCGGGATCAAGCCGAGTCCCGTCATGAAATAGGCGATGGCAAGATTGGCCATCGGGATCAGCACGAATGGCACGATGAAAATCGGGTTGCCGAGCAGCGGCAGGCCGAAAACGGCAACCTCGCTGACATTGAAGCAGGCCGGAATCAGCGAGAGCTTCGCGATGAGTTTGCTGAACTTCTGTGTGCTGAAGGTCAGGAAAGATATGGACAGAGAGAGGATAGCTCCGGATCCGCCGAGCAGCGCAAAACAGTTGAAGAAGGATTCGTTCATCAGAACCGGCGCCATGCTATCCACAGCGTGGAGCAAGCTGATGTCCGAGTAGAAGGCGGCCTGACTGCCGCTGAATAATGCACTGCCGTTGATGCCGAAGAACCACGGGAGCTGTGTCAGCAGCGTGTGCACCTCCGCAGCGAAAAGCGGGGAGGCCGGGCAGAGCGCGAGCAGGTCGAGCGCTGCGGCGTTGAGATGCTCCTGCAGGACGAGCCCACCGCCGCCCGAGAGAATCCCTGCCTGCAGCAGGATGGCGAGCAGCAGGATCACGAGCATGATCGGGATCGTGTAGAGCACATCGAAGAGGTGCATGTCGATGCGCAGGACTGGCGGCGGGGATGCAATCTTGAAGAAGCGCTCGTAGCCGTTGAGCTTCACGAAAAGGACGCTCGCGAAGAACGCGGCGAAAATCGCCGTGCAGATGCCGGACGGCCCGAAATAAGCGATCCGCCCGCCGGAAAAAATCCAGAAACAGGCGACCGAGGTCATGTCAAGCAGGACGATGAGGAAGACCTTCAGCTTCCACTCGCGGGCGAAGCTGAAGGCGAGCGCACTGGCGGTCAGCAATGAGAAATAGCTCTGCGATGCCTGATAGACCGCGCCGAGCAGATTGTAGAGCCCATGGCCGCTGTTCAGCAGGAAGATCTGCCAGCTGTTGATGGGGAGATAGAGCAGGGCGAGCGCGAGCGCGCGGATCAGGATGAACGGGATCAGCAGGACCATGCCGTTCCGCAGCGCGCGGAACAAGCGGTTCTTGTTGATCGCGGCTGTGACCTGAAACCAGAACGCCGTGGAGAATGCCGATACCGGCGCGGCCTTAGCGCCGCTGTCTTTATTTATGAAATTCTGTGTCTGTGTCGATTTTGTATTTGTGGCTTTCATGAATCGTGAGTCGTGTATTTACCTTTCTATCCTTAGAATATATCTTATTCTATTCTATCATACCCAAGATACATAGTAAATAAAACCTCGGTCCCTATCTTGTAATGAAAGAAAAATGAAAAATAGTCATTTGGGTTTGACAGGGAAAACGCCTTTTCAATAGCCATGGGTTATGATAGAATGGAAAAGATAAGACAGAAAGAGAGGGATTGGGTTGGAATTACGGCAGCTCGAATACTTTGTCACGGTCTGTGAGTTCCGGAACTTCACGCGGGCGGCGGAAGTGCTCGGCGTCTCGCAGCCATCGGTCACGAAGGCCATCAAGACGCTCGAGCGCGAGCTGAACCTCGTGCTGATCGACCGCAGCCAGAAGCGCGCCGCGCTGACCGAGGAGGGCGCGGCCTTCCTCGTGCACGCGCGCCGCATCCTGCAGGATGTCGAGGCGGCGAAGGAGGATATGCACCGCTTCCATATCGGCGCGAAGGGTATCGTGCATTTCGGCCTGCCGCCGATGATCGAGGCTTATCTGTTCCCGAACCTCTTCCTGGATTTCGAGAAGAAATACCCAGAGATCAGTCTCGAGATGCAGGAATGCAGTGATTCCATGCAGGTCGAGGAGAAGGTTCGGCATGGCGAGCTCGATTTCGGCATTTTGTTGCGCGCGCCGGGACATTGCGCCCATAACGAGCTCGCGCTGCTCGAGAGCCCGCTCTCGCTCTGCGTCAGTGCACAGCATCCGCTCGCTGGGAAGAAAGCTGTGGATATCCGGGAACTCAAAGATGAGAAGTTCATCCTCGAGCCGCCGGGAACCTACCAATACGATTCGGTCGTCACGCGCTGCGAGGAGGCAGGCTTTGCCCCGGCCATCCTGCTGACGACATCGCAGATGAAGACGGTGAAGCAGCTCGTCGCGCGCGGAGCCGGCATCTCCATCCTGCCGGATTTCGTGACGAGCACGGAGAAGAACATGGTGCGCGTCCCGCTTGCCGAGCCGCTCGCCGTCGGTATCGTGCTCCAGTGGAATGAGCATATCGAAAAGACCGCGGCCATCGACTATTTCATGCAGTTCATGCGCTCTTACGCGCATGTCCATCATCAGCTATAAAGAGGGAACGAATCTATGCAGCTCAAACGCCTCGAGGCCTATGGCTTCAAATCGTTTGCCGATAAGATTACCATCGATTTTGAGCAGGGGATCACTGCCGTCGTCGGCCCGAACGGCAGCGGCAAGAGCAATATCACCGATGCGATCCGCTGGGCGCTCGGCGAGCAGAATATCCGCAACCTGCGCGGCACGAAATCGGAGGATCTGCTTTTCACGGGCTCGGCGTCGCGCCACGCGCTCGGTGCCGCGGATGTCTCACTGACCTTCGACAATTCGGACGGCACGCTGCCCGTCGACTTCCAGGAAGTCGTCGTGACGCGCCGGCTCTACCGCAGCGGCGAGAACGAATGCTATATCAACAAGAGCCGCTGCCGCCTGAAGGACATCTACAATCTGTTTGCGGATACGGGCATCGGGCACGACGGCATGAGCATCATCGGGCAGAACCGCATCGACGCGATTCTGAATGCGCGGCCGGAGGAACGGCGCGGGTTCTTCGAGGAGACCGCCGGCATCACGAAGTACCGGAACCGCAAGAAAGAATCCCTGCGGCGCCTCGAGGATACGGAGGCGAACCTCGTCCGCGTGCGCGACATCACGGGGGAACTCGAGCAGCAGCTTGGCCCGCTCGAGCAGGCGGCAGAAAAGGCGAAGAAATGGCAGGGCCTTGACGAGGACTACAAGAATGTCAAAGTCACCGACCTCTCGCGCAGCTATGACGCGGAGGCCGAGCGGAACGCCGCCATCGGCAAGCAGAAGCAGGCGGTCGGCGACGCCATCACGGCGGCAGAGACGCGCGTGAAGACCGCGGAAGCCGAGAAAGCTGCCGCCGAGGCCGAGGCCGCAAAGCTCGAGGACGCACGGCAGAAGCAGGCTGCGGAAAACGAGCAGCAGCGCCAGGCCCTCGAGAGCCGGAAACAGGAAATGGCCGCACTCAAAGAGCGCACGGGCCAGAACGAGGCGGCGAAGGAACGCCTCACGCGCGAGCACGAGCGGATCCGCGCGGAGATCGAGCAGGCGCGCAAAGACCTCATTGCCATCGAGCAGAACGGCAAGGCTCAGGAACAGGATCTGCTGCTCGCGACCGACCTGCTCGAGAAGGAGAAAGAGAAACAGAAGAGATATCAGGCCGTCGTCGAAGTTCAGCAGGAAAAGCTCCGGCAGTCTGAGGAAGCGGCCCATGCGGCAGAAAAGCGCGAAAGCGACCTGCGGCAGACGCTTGCCGTGCTTGACCGCGACGTCGAGAACGGCATGGGCAGCAAAGAGGAGATGCAGAAGGCCCTCGCCGCTGCGCGCACGCAGTGGGAGAACATGCAGCAGGCGGACGCAGATGCGAAGGCCACGCAGGAGAGTGCGGATGAGGCGGTCGGGAAGACCGCCGCGGCGCTTGCGCATGCCGAACAGGGCTTGCGTGCCGCGATGCAGGATCAGCGCGATACGGAACGCGCGCGCCAGCACATGGTGCAGGAGAAACGTGACGCGGCGAGCCGCCTCTCGATGCTGCGCCGCCTGCAGAAAAGCTACGAGGGATTCGGACGCGCGCCGCGCGCCATCCTGCAATCGTCCTATCCGTGGCGCAGCGGCGTGCTCGGCGCGGCGGCCGAGCTCATGGAGGTGCCGCAGGACTACATCACGGCCATCGAGGCCGCGCTCGGCCCTGCCGCGCAGTACCTCGTGACCGAGGACGAGCGCACGGCGAAGGCCGCCATCCAGATGCTCAAGGAGCAGCGGCTCGGCCGCGTGACGTTCCTGCCGCTCGAATCCCTCGTCGTGAAGCCGGCCCTCGGTGACGGCATCAAATCCGAGACCGGCGTCGTCGGCTGGGCAAGCGAGATCGTACGGCCGGCCCCGCATAAGGAACGCGCGCAGAAAGCCATCGACTTCCTGCTCTCGCGCACGCTTGTCGTCGATACGCTCGACCACGCGCTGGCCCTCGCCAAGCGCAAGAACCACCGCCTGCGCATCGTGACGCTCGGTGGCGAACGTCTGAATCCGGGCGGCTCGCTGTCGGGCGGCCAGAGCCGCGGGCAGGAGACCAATTTCCTGCATCGCCAGGGTGAGATCGAGCAGGCGGCCGCGAAGGTCGAGAAGCTCGAGAAGAAAGAGAAGATGGTCATCGCCGCGTGTCAGGAAGCTGAGAAGGCGAACGGGCTCGCGCAGGAAGCGCTCGCCGCGGCCCGCGATGCACAGCAGCGCGCTGCCGTCGAACAGGCACGCGCCCGTACGAACACCGCGCAGATCGCGGAGCGCGTGAAGCAGGCGGAGCAGCAGGTGAAGGCGCTTTCGGTCACGGCCGAAGCGCAGGAGCACAGCTTCGCCGAGCTCCAGAAGAAGCGGCAGGAGACCTTTGCGGCGCGCAAAGAGGCCGAGAGGGCCCTGCAGCAGGCAGACGCTGCGCTCGCGGATGCACGCGACGCGGCTGAGGACGCCATGCAGGACGCCGCAGACCTCGCGGAGTATATCAAGAACCGCGAGCTGAAGCGCGCCGTGCTCGAGCAGCAGGCGCTCCGCGCAAAGGAGCAGGCGGAGCTGCGCCGCGCCGCGATGCAGTCGAGCGAGGTGCGGCTCCAGCAGAACGAGCAGGAGGTCGCAAAGCTCGAGGCGGCCAAGCAGGCGAGCAGCGGCCAGCTCGAGGCCATCCGGCAGGGCATCGAGGCCCAGCAGGAAGTCCTCGACGAGGGCCGCACGGCGCAGCAGGCCCTCTATCAGCAGCGCATGGATAGGCTCGCGGAGAGCCGCGAGAAGGATGACGCCATCCGCAAGGCGGGCAAGGAAGCCGCCGAGCAGCAGGAGAACCTGCACCGCCTCGACCTGCAGGCCACACGCATCCAGATGAAGCTCGAGGAAATCACCGACGCCATGCGGCGTGACTACGGTGTGACGCCGGGGCTCGCGCGCCAGCAGGCCCTTGACCTGCCGGACGAAGAGCTCGTGGAACGCCTCCGCGCGCTGAAGCGCGAGCTTGATGCCATCGGCCCGGTCAACCCGCAGGCCGTCGAGGAGTACGAGAAGCGCAAGGAGCGTTATGAGTTCCTCGAGAAGCAGGCGGCCGACCTCGAGGAGGCAGAGGATAACTTGAAGAAGATCCTCGAGGAAATGGACGCCGCGATGACGAAGCAGTTCCGCGAGGCGTTCACGGCCATCCAGAGCTATTTCCAGGAATGCTTCGAGAAGCTCTTCGGCGGCGGCAAGGCCGAGCTCCGGCTCGTCCCGTCGAAAGCGCAGGAAGAAAACAGCGAGGCGGCAGAGGACGGGCAGGAAACGCAGAAATCCGCTGTGAAGAAAGTGGATATCCTGACCGCCGGCATCGAGATCCTCGTAACCCTGCCGAAGAAGAAGCGGCAGAACCTCGCGGCGCTTTCGGGCGGCGAGCGCGCATTGACGGTCATCGCGCTGCTGTTCGCGTTCCTCCGCTACAAGCCGTCACCTTTTTCCGTGCTCGATGAGATCGACGCGCCGCTCGACGAGGCCAACGTCGTGCGGTTCGGCCATTTCCTGCAGGATCTCTCGAAGGGCACGCAGTTCATCGTCGTCACGCACCGCAAAGGGACGATGGAGGCCGCGAACACGCTCTACGGCGTGACGCTTGAGCAGGCCGGCGTCTCGCGCATCCTTTCGGTCAAACTCGATGAGGCGCTGGAATAACGGTTGCAAAAGCCTGTGGATAATGCTAAAATAGAGAAGAATGAAAAGAACGGATATAATTACATATAGACTATAGACGGACTCCTTGGCGATATTTTGCGATACAGCGGCTGCTGGTACGGATCGGGAACGGGTGCGAAGGGGTCTGTTTATATCTGTGCGTTTCCGTGCGTTGTAAATGAAAATCGCTGGAGGTGCGTTTTTTGGCTAAACAGACTCAAAAACTACAGATCATCCCGCTCGGCGGGCTCGGAGAAATCGGCAAGAACATGACCGTCATCCAGGTGGATGACGAGATCCTCGTGGTCGACGCGGGGCTCATGTTCCCGGATGACGATATGCTCGGCGTCGATCTCGTCATCCCGGATATCACCTATCTGCTCGAGAACAAGGACAAGATCAAGGCCATCGTGCTGACGCATGGCCATGAGGATCATATCGGCGCGTTGCCGTACGTCCTGAAGCAGATCAACGTGCCGGTCTACGGCACGCGCCTGACTCTCGGCATCCTCGAGGGGCGTCTCGCGGAGAACGGCGTCGACTCGAGCAATCTGCACGCGGTCATGCAGGGCGACATCATCAATGTCGGCTGCTTCAGCGTCGGCTTCATCCGCGTCAACCACTCAATCCCGGATGCGGTCGGCCTCTCCATCAAGACGCCGGTCGGCATGATCGTGCATACGGGCGACTTCAAGCTCGACTATACGCCGATTGACGGCAAGATGACGGATTTTCGCCGGTTCTCGGATCTCGGCAACAAGGGTGTGCTCGTCATGATGGCGGACTCGACGAATGCGGAGCGCGAGGGGCATACGCCGTCTGAGCGCACGGTCGGTGCGGCGTTCGACCGCGCGTTCCACAACGCGCGCGGCCGCATCATCGTCGCGACGTTCTCATCGAATGTCCACCGCATCCAGCAGATCATCGATACGGCTGTCCGCTATAAGCGCAAGGTCGCGATCCTCGGCCGCAGCATGGTCAACGTCGTCAGCATCTCGCTCGAGCTCGGCTATATCGATGCGCCGGAGGGCACGCTGATCGACATCGATGAGATCGGCCGCTACCGTCCGGATCAGGTCGTCATCGCGACGACGGGCAGCCAGGGCGAGCCGATGTCCGCGCTCACGCGCATGGCGATGAGCGACCACCGCAAGGTCACGATTGTGCCGGGCGATACCGTCATCATCTCGGCGAATCCGATCCCGGGCAATGAGAAAATGGTCGTCAAGACCATCGACAACCTCATGAAGCTCGGCGCGCATGTCATCTACGGCCGCAACGAGGGCATCCATGTCTCCGGCCATGCGAGCCGCGAGGAACTCAAGATGATGCACAACCTCGTGCGCCCGAAATTCTTCATCCCGGTGCACGGTGAGTACCATCATCTCGTCAAGCATGCCGAGCTCGCACGCGAGCTCGGCATGCCGAAAGACCACATCTTCATCGGTGAGAACGGCATGGTCTTCGAGTTCACGAAGGACAAGGGCCGCGTCGCCGGCAAGGTGCAGGCGGGCATGGTCATGGTCGACGGCCTCGGCGTCGGCGACGTCGGCAACATCGTGCTGCGCGACCGCCGTCAGCTCTCGCAGGACGGCATCCTGATTATCGTCGTCGGCATGAGTAAGCAGACGAACCGCGTAATCTCCGGGCCGGACATCGTCTCGCGCGGTTTCGTCTACGTCCGCGAGTCCGAGGCACTGATGGACGAGGCCAAGGCTCGCGTCGAGCAGGCGCTCGACCGCTGCGAGGACGAGGGCGTCAAGGAGTGGGCGGCCATCAAGGCGAACGTCCGCGATGCGCTCGGGCGCTACCTGTTCGAGAAGACGCGCCGCCGCCCGATGATCCTGCCGATCATTATGGAGGTCTGAGACGGAGAAGTCAAATAAGCAGACCAGGCGTCCCCTTCGGGCACGAGCCGTCAGGCGAGCGTGCCTTCGGTAGGAGCTGGTTCGCGAAGCGAGATTGAGGGAACCAGTATTCGCGCCGCGATAAGCACGCGGGCGATATCTCGCCGTTCCAGTCGCTTCTCCGACACCATGAATGGCCTCATGATCATCCCGAACCTCATCTGCCTGCTTTGGCTCAACAAAGACATCGCAGACGAGTGCTTCGAGTATGAGGAAAAGGTCGTGAAGCTCGAGAAGCATGGCAAGCCCGTAGACTTTCAGGCTGAAATGGCCGACGGCAAGGCCTGAGCAGCGGGTACGTCCCTAAACAATACCATACAATCGAAAAAAAGCAGAATTTATTTCCATAGACCGGTCAGATTAAGAAGACTGGTCTTTTTCTTTTGAGAATCCTTGACAAGTGATATTGAGATGGGTTATCATAATCATTGTAATCAAGATTGAATTTCAATTGTAATTGGGAGGCGTTTTTCTTGACACTGAAAGAAGGAAAGCCTGGCATGATGCTGAAGGTGCAGTCCATCGGGGACTCGGCCCTCAAGCAGCGTCTAATGACGATGGGCGTTATCCCCGGCACGACGATCAAGATTCTGCATTCAGCACCGCTCGGAGATCCGATTGCCATCAGCCTTCGTTCCTACAACCTGGCAATGCGCCGCGCGGACGCGGAGCGGATTCAGGTTCAGCAGGTGCAGTGAGCCGCATAGCGGGATACGGAGCAGGAGCGGAAGAAAAAGGAGAAGTGAGTATTCGAAATGTCAACTTTAGCGGTAGCCTTGACAGGAAATCCGAATACCGGTAAGTCTACCATCTTCAATGAACTTACCGGCGCACGTCAGAAAATCGGCAACTGGCCGGGCGTCACGGTCGATAAGAAAGTCGGCTATGTGCGCCACGGCGACCATGCGATGTCCATCGTCGATCTCCCGGGCACGTACAGCGTCAACGCGCGCAGCCCGGAGGAGAAGATCGTCATCGATTACCTCATGAACAACAAGCTCGACCTCGTCATGGACGTCGTCGACAGCTCGAACATCGAGCGCAACCTGTTCCTGACAATCCAATTGCTCGAGGCGGGCATCCCGCTGCTGATTGACCTCAACATGGCCGACGAGGCGGAGAAGCGCGGCGTCCACATCGACATCAAGAAGCTCGAGGAAGCCATCGGCATGCCAGTCGTCACGACGGTCGGCCGCAGCCACAAGAGCACGGCAAAACTGCTCGACGTCTTCACAGACACGGTCATGTCGAACTATCATGTGACGCCGATGGTCCAGACGCATATCGACAAGGTCGAGGAAATCCGCGCCAGCCACAAGAGCGCGAGCGAGAAGGAAGAGGAAATCTCGGAAGCACGCTACGCACTGATCGATAAGATTATGGCGCAGGCCGTCACAATCAAGGAAGTCGATTCGACGATGTCCGACCGGCTCGACAGCTTCCTCGCGAACGGCGCGCTCGCACTGCCGATTTTCCTCGTCATCTTGTACCTCGTCTTCATGATCACGTTCGAGTGGATCGGCGCGCCGCTGCAGGATTGGTTCGACGGACTCATCAACGATGATTTCGCCAGCTGGGCAGCGGATGCGCTCGCAGATGCCGGTGTCGCGGACTGGATGCAGTCGCTGATTTGCGACGGTATCATCGCCGGTGTCGGCGCGGTTCTGACGTTCGTACCGCTCGTATTCACGATGTTCTTCCTGCTGTCGTTCCTCGACGGCACGGGCTATATGGCGCGCATCGCGTTCATCATGGATCCGATCATGCGCCGCTGCGGCCTGACCGGCAAGGGCATCATGCCGCTGATGATGGGCTTCGGCTGCGGTGTCCCGGCCATCATGGGCGCGCGTGCGCTCGACTCGGAGAAAGACCGCATGGTCTCCATCCTCGTCACGCCGTTCCTGACCTGCTCGGCAAAACTGCCGGTCATGGCCCTGTTCGCGGCGATGTTCTTCCCGGATAACGCGGCGAACGTCGTCTTCGCGATGTATATCCTCGGCGTCGTCATGGCCATCATCGCGGCGAAGGTGCTCGGATCGTCGCTCTTCAAGAGCGAGGGCTCGACGTTCCTGCTCGAGTTGCCGCCGTACCGCATCCCGGATATGAAGACGGTTCTGCTCGAAACCTGGGATAAAGGCAAGGGCTACCTCGTGAAAGCCGGTACCATTATCTTCGCGATGTCCGTGCTGATCTGGTTCCTCTCGAGCTACAATTTCGCGGGTCCGACGGATGAGATGAACGATTCGTTCCTCGCAACGCTCGGTTCCTGGATTTCGAACCTGTTCGTGTTTCAGGGCTTCAGCACCTGGGAAGCCGGCGCGGCCGTGCTCTCCGGCATCATGGCGAAGGAGACGGTCATCTCGACCATCGGTATCCTCTATGGTGCGGATGATGTCTCGACCGAGGCCGAGGATGCGGTGGATACCGCTTCCCAGCTCATGGGCACGTCGATGGGTGCGGCGTTCTCGACGATGTCGGCCCTCGCGTTCATGGTGTTCTCACAGCTCTACACGCCTTGCGTGACGGCGCTCGGCACCATCAAGAAAGAAACGGGCAGCTGGAAATGGATGGGCTTCTCAGCGGGCTATCAGTTCGTCATCGCCTGGATTATTTCGCTGATCGTATATCAGGTTGGTACGATGCTGGGCTTCTGATTGCCCGGCAGGTATAGAACCTAGGAGGATTGGTTATGGCTACGGTCATTTGTTTAGCGGTTGTTGCTGTTGCTTTGTTCTTCGCTTTGCGCCATGTCTATCGGAATACGAAAAATATGCGTTCCGACTGCTATGGGTGCCCGGGCTGCAGCGCATGCGCGCACGGTGGCTCCTGCCATCCGCCTGTCCGGAAGAATTGAAGAGACCAACCG
>DAIMZO010000013.1:0-31592 GCA_036733925.1 Selenomonadaceae bacterium
GCTGCGCCTGCATCGTCCCGGACGGCGTGCTGTTCGGCTCGTCGAAAGCGCACAACCTTTCTTTAGGCTACCTCGGCGCCACGAGCGCTTGCTTCTCATCAGCATGATATTCAGCTTCCTGACTTCGAACATCGGCCTTACGCAGATCATCGCGCTGGCTGTCCCGTTCCTCGTTGCCATCTATCCGCTCGTCATCGTCTTTGTTTTGCTTTCGCTTTTCGACAATGCCATCGGTTGGCGTGAGAGCGTCTATTACTGGGCGATGCTTGTCACGCTCGTCTTTGCCGTGCTCGACGGGCTCAACGCGGCCGGGCTCCAGATTCAGGCGGTCAGCACGCTGCTCACAAAATATGTTCCTTTCTATGACATCTCCATGGGATGGGTGGTTCCTGCCATCCTCGGTGCGGGCATCGGCTTCATCATCAGCACCATCAAAGGCGCTCCGGCGGAAGCGGCAGCAAAGGTACAGCGGTAAAAATCGGTCTTTCTCAGCATGACGAAAAGGCGTACACCGGAAACGGCGGAGTTTTTCCCGTTTCCAGTGTGCGCCTTTTTCCTTGCGGTAATGGCAGGATTTCGGGGACGGGAGGACGAATGATATAAGGATAGAGAATTTTCAGGAACGGAGTCGGTATCGTGATTACGGGTGAATTGAAGAACAAGACGGATGGTCTTTGGAATATTTTCTGGACGGGCGGGCTGACGAATCCGCTGGATGTAATCGAGCAGATGACGTATCTGATGTTCATCCACGACCTCGATGCGGCGGACAACACGCATGCGAAGGAGGCGGCGATGCTGGGCCTGCCGCACAAGAGCATCTTCGCGGGGGATGTGCAGATTGGCGAGCGGACCGTTGCAGGCGAGCAGCTGAAATGGAGCGTTTTCCATGATTTCCCGGCGGAACGCATGTATAGCACGGTGCAGGAGAATGTGTTCCCGTTCATCAAAGGGCTGCATGGCGACAAGGACAGCGCGTATTCGAAGTATATGGCGGATGCCATCTTCAAGATCCCGACGCCGCTGATGCTCGACAAGATCGTGACGGCGATGGATGATATCTATGCGCAGATGGCGCAGCTGAAGACGGCGGATGTGCGCGGGGACGTCTACGAGTATCTGCTCTCGAAGATTGCGACGGCTGGTGTCAACGGCCAGTTCCGCACGCCGCGCCATATCATCCGCATGATGGTCGAGCTCATGGAGCCGAAAGTGGACGATACGATTTGCGACCCGGCCTGCGGCACCTCTGGCTTTCTGGTCGCCGCGAGCGACTATCTGAAGGAGAAGCGCAAGGAAGAGGTCTTCTTCGACAAGGCGAACAAAGACCACTATATGAATGGGATGTTCCACGGCTACGACATGGATCGCACGATGCTGCGGATCGGCGCGATGAACATGATGACGCATGGCGTGGAGAATCCGACCATTGAGTACCGCGACAGCCTTTCCGACCAGAATCCGGACAAGGACTGCTACTCGCTGATTCTCGCGAATCCTCCGTTCAAGGGGAGCCTCGACTATGACATCGTCTCGGCAGATTTGCTGAAGGTCTGCAAGACGAAAAAGACGGAGCTGCTCTTTCTCGCGCTCTTCCTGCGGATGCTGCGCGTGGGCGGTCGCTGCGCCTGCATCGTCCCGGACGGCGTGCTGTTCGGCTCGTCGAAAGCGCACAAAGCCATCCGCAGGGCGCTTGTGGAGGAGAACCGGCTCGAGGCGGTCATCTCGATGCCGTCGGGCGTCTTCAAGCCCTATGCCGGCGTCTCGACGGCTATCCTCATCTTCATGAAGACGGGGCAGGGCGGCACGGAGAATGTCTGGTTCTACGACATGCAGGCAGATGGGTATAGCCTCGACGACAAGCGCAGCCCTGTGGATGAGAGTGACCTCCCCGACATCATCGAGCGTTTCCACCACCTGGATCAAGAAGCCGGGCGGAAACGCACCGAGCAATCCTTCCTCGTGCCGAAACAGGAAATCGCCGACAACGACTACGACCTCAGCCTCAACAAGTACAAAGAAATCGAGTACACCCCCGTCGAATACCCGCCGACCGAGGAAATCCTCGCAAACCTGCGAACCCTCGAAAAAGAGATCCAGCAGAACATGGATGAGCTGGAAACGATGCTGAGAAAGTGATGCGGGTGGCGGAGAATGTTATGGAATACAAGAGTTTGAAGGAACTTACAAAAATCACCATGGGCCAGTCACCAGATTCTTCCAGTTATAATGAAGCAGGAGAAGGACTGCCATTTTATCAGGGAAATGCAGATTTTGGTGAAGTTTACCCAACGCCAAGAGTTTGGTGCAATGCCCCAAAGAAGATAGCCCATGCTGGAGATATTCTCATCTCAGTTAGAGCACCAATCGGGGCATTGAATTATGCGAATGAAGAATGCTGTATTGGCAGAGGTTTGGCAGCCATCACGATTGATGACCCTGCGAATAGAAGCTATATCTTTCATTTGCTCAAAGCAAGGAATGAAGAACTCAATCGGCAGGGAACAGGAAGCACCTTTAAGGCGATAAGCAGAAAAGTGCTGGAAACCGTGCAGGTGCCAATGATTGGCGAGGAAGAACGAGAAAACAGCATGAAATGGATGGACGTTCTTGAGTCCGTCATTAAGGACCGCAAAAAGCAGCTGGTTGCATCCGATGAATTGGTCAAAGCCCGGTTTGTCGAGATGTTTGGCGGTTCACAGGACTTAGATAAATGGAAATGTTGTCACATAAAAGAAATAGCTAAAGTTACAGTAGGCGTAGTTGTAAAACCTACGCGCTTTTATACAGATGATGCGCAGGATGGCGTCAAAGCCTTTCGTTCGTTGAATATACGAGAAATGGAAATCAATGACAAAGATTGGGTGTACTTCACAAAGGATGGAAATGCTCAAAATAAAAAGTCGCAACTGTGCGAGGGAGATGTTCTTATTGTACGTTCTGGAAATCCTGGTACATCTTGTGTTGTGACATCCCAATATGAGGGCTGTAATGCCATTGATATTATCATTGCTCGTCCTGATAAGAAAAGGATAAATCCATATTATTTGTGTGCATTCAATAATTTGCCGCATGGTATGAATCAAATTCAAAATAATGTTGGTGGAGCGGCACAACAGCATTTTAATGTTGGCAGATATAACATGATGAAGATTGCGCTACCTCCGGTGGATATGCAAGATGATTTTATGAGATTTTTTCTGAAAGTTGAACAATCAAAGGCTACGGTGCAGCGCTCTCTGGAGGAGATGCAGACCTTATTTGACTCTTTGATGCAGGAGTATTTCGGCTGACACTTTCGAGAGGGGGGGACATGGATGACGAATTTTGATTTCCTTTTGCAGGAGCCGCGCTTTCAGAGCTTTGCCTCGGTGGCGGTGGCGGCGGAGCGCATCCTGCCGATCGATGCGGCGTCCGCGGTGCTGAACTGCCGCCGGGCGATGGAGTTCGCCATCAAGTGGATGTATTCGGTCGATACGTCCCTGCGCCGTCCCTGGGATGACAAGCTCATCAGCCTCATGAGCACGGATGATTTCCGTGATGTCGTGGACCGCGACCTCTTGACGCGCCTGCACTATATCCGGAAGACAGGCAACATCGCTGCGCACGACAGCCGGAAGATCTCGGAGGAGCAGGCGATGCTCTGTCTCGAGAACCTCTACACGTTCATGGATTTCCTCGCGTACTGCTATGGGGAGGGCGACTACCAGGAGGGGCACTTTGATCCGGATCTCGTGGGGAAGGAGCCTGCGCCGGAGAAGCCGGCGCCTCCGCCAGAGGCAGAGGTGCAGCTCGAGGCCCTGATGAAGGAGAACGCGGCGCTGCGCGAGGAGCTGACGCAGCGCCGCGTCGAGCATCAGGAGACCTATGTGCCGAAGCCGCTCGATATCTCGGAGTATACGACGCGGAAGCTCTACATCGACACGATGCTCCAGAATGCAGGCTGGACGGAGAGGCGGGACTGGCTGAATGAGTACGAGCTCTCCGGTATGCCGAATGCCACCGGGAAGGGCTTTGCCGACTATGTGCTGCTCGGCGACGATGGGAAGGTGCTCGCGGTCATCGAGGCGAAGCGCACCTGCGTCGACGTGGCGAAGGGGCGCCAGCAGGGCAAGCTCTACGCGGATCTCATCGAGAAGCAGCAGGGGCGGCGTCCCGTGCTTTTCCTCACGAACGGCTTTGAGACGCGCATCATCGACAACCAGTATCCCGAGCGGCGCGTGGCCGCGCTGTACGCGAAGCGCGACCTCGAGAAGCTCCAGAACCTCCAGCGCATGCGGGCGAGCCTGCGGCATATCCGGGTCGACGAGAGTATCGCGGGGCGCTACTACCAGAAAGCGGCGGTCCGGGCGGCCTGTGACAGTCTGGATGCCAAGAAGCGGCGCAAGGCGCTCCTCGTCATGGCGACGGGCTCCGGCAAGACGCGCACGGTCATCGCGCTCTGTAAGGTGCTCCTCGACCAGGGCTGGGTTCGCGACATCCTCTTTCTCGCCGACCGGAACTCGCTCGTTACGCAGGCGAAGCGCAGTTTCGTCAACCTCCTGCCCGCACTCTCCGTGACGAATCTCTGCGAGGAGAAGGGAAACGTCACCGCGCATGGCGTTTTCTCCACCTACCAGACGATGATGCACTGCATCGACGCGCTGCAGGACGAGGAGGGGAAGCTCTTCACCTGCGGGCATTTCGATCTCGTGATCTGCGATGAGGCGCACCGCTCCATCTACAACAAATACCGCGACATCTTCAACTATTTCGATGCGCCGCTCGTCGGCTTGACCGCCACGCCGAAAGACGACATCGACAAGAATACCTATGAGATTTTCGAGCTCGAGAACGGCGTGCCAACCTATGGCTATGACCTTGCGCAGGCGGTGAAGGATGGCTTCCTCGTCGACTATATTTCCGTCGAGAGCGAGCTGAAATTCCTCACGCAGGGCATCGTCTATGACGACCTCTCCGAGGAGGACAAGCGCGCCTACGAGGATACCTTCGAGGACGAGGAGGGGAAGGTGCCCCCGAGCGTCAATGCCTCGGCGCTCAATCAATGGATCTTCAACGAAGACACGATCAAGAAAGTGCTCGCAATCCTCATGGAGCGCGGCCTGCGCGTGGACTATGGCAACAAGCTCGGCAAGACCATCATCTTCGCGAAGAATCACCAGCACGCAGAAAAGATTCTCGAGGTCTTTCATCGGGAATATCCGCATCTGCCGGACTATGCCAAGGTCATCGACAATTATATGACCTATGCGCAGAGTGCCATCGACGAATTCTCGGAGCCGCGGAAGCTGCCGCAGATCGCCATCTCCGTCGATATGCTCGACACGGGCATCGACATCCCGGAGATCCTCAACCTTGTCTTTTTCAAGAAAGTCATGAGCAAGGCGAAATTCTGGCAGATGATCGGGCGCGGGACGCGGCTCTGCCCCGGCCTCATGGACGGCGAGGACAAGCAGCGTTTCTACATCTTCGACTTCTGCGGGAACTTCGAATTCTTTCGCATGAAGAAAGGCAAGGAGGTAGAGAACCAGCTGCCGCTCGCGGGGACGCTGTTCTGCCTGAAATTCGAGCTCGCGTACCGCCTGCAGGATCTCGCCTATCAGACCGAGAAGCTGCAGGCATTCCGGACGGAGCTCGTCGGGCAGATGGCAGAGAAAGACCGGGAACTGAATCGCGAGAACTTCGCCGTACGGCAGCATCTGCGCTGGGTGGATACCTATGCAAAGGAAGAAAACTATACCGCCCTCTGCTATGAGGATACGCTGGTTGTGCGTGAGGAGCTCGCGCCGTTGCTGGAGCCGGAGAAGGACGATGCCAGCGCCCTGCGGTTCGATGCTCTGCTCTACGGGATTGAGCTCGCGAAGCTCGCCGGGAAGCCCTACAGCCGCGGTAAACACGACCTCCTCGCGAAGGTAAGAGCCATCGCGGGCGTAGCAAATATCCCGGATGTCCAGCGGCAGGCGGCATTCATTGAGAAGATCCTGCATACCGACTATGTCGAGGCAGCCGAAATCGATGATTTCGAGCATATCCGGAAGTGCCTCCGTGAGCTCATGAAGTACGTCTCGAAGAAGAAAGTGCGCTATGACACGAACTTCACGGATACCATCCTTACCGTCCAAGAGAATCCGTCCGCGCTCGAGAGCGATGACCTAGAGAACTACAAGGCGAAGGCGGAATACTACGTGCGCCAGCATCAGTCGAGCGGCGCCATCGCGAAGCTCCGCGAGAACATCCCGCTGACGCAGGACGATATCCAGGAGCTCGAGAAGATCCTATGGAGCGAAGTCGGCTCCAAGGAGGACTACGAGGCAGAATATGGCAGCGAGCCGCTCGGCGAATTCGTCCGCAGCATCGTGGGACTCGACATGAACGCAGCCAAAGAAGCTTTCGCGGCATACCTCAGCGATGTGAGCCTCGACAGCCGGCAGATCTACTTCGTTAACCAGATTGTCGAATACATCGTGCAGAACGGCATGATGAAAGACCTCTCCGTCCTGCAGGAACCACCCTTTACCGACCAGGGAAGCATCGTAGAGGTATTCACCGATCTCAGCGTCTGGCAAGGCATCCGCCAGACCATCGACCGCATCAACGCCAACGCTCGTGTCGCCTGATCATGAAAACTTTGGAGGAGAAAATAGAAAATGGATTCTTTTTGTCTGCCACGGCATTCTGCCGGCCGCCGGTAGCCCATCTCGGTCAAGGCCATACAGGCCATGAATGCCGTCGGGCTCCTGAAGAAGATGGCACCGATGCCGACGGTCATCGTCGCAGAGGCGATGGCAAACCTCGGTACAGATGGCTACAACGGCGTGCGCCGCATCACCGGCCAAGAGATCCGTCCCACGGCGGAGCATAAATGACTTGACGAGAAAAAGTATTCGGCTTAAATAATTTTCTCGATTGCCGATATATAGGATAAGGGACAACGGATGGTCTCAATATGTGATGCAAAGGATTTTTGAGACCAGAAAGGGGTCAGTAGCATGAGTGAAGTCCAATCCATCAACGGCAACAGCACAAGCCGTGCCACGGGAACCATGTCCGCTTCGTCTACGAAAGATTCGGATACCAAAGTTTCGTTCACGGCCATCTTGAACCAGCTTAAAACGGGCGCGGGGGCAGGCGGTGGAGCCTCAGGAGACGATTCCGAGGAAACGGTTACCATCACAAAGGTCATGAGCGACGGCTCGGTCATGATTACCGTTTATCAAGGAGACAAGATTGTTTCGCAGACCAAAACGAAGTCTGCGAACCCAGAAGAGAATCCGACGGTTCTGAGCACAAATTTCGAACGCAGTCTGCCGAATCCGACGGATAATTCTTCGATGAATACCGTTTCCAGCAGTGCAGCAGCGGTGCTCAACGCTTTAATGCAGAATTGAAGATGAATGTATGCGATTAAGCGGCAGTAAACCATTTTACTGGGTTGCTGCCGCTTATGTTTGGAGGGTAAGAAATTGAAAAAGCTGACGATGGTCAAGATGCAGGGCTGCCCGTATTGCGCGAATGCGTTTCGGGCTATCGATGAATTGAAACAGGAGCACCCGGAATATGCGGGGATGGATATCGAAGTCATCGACGAGAATGAGCAGCCAGAACTCGCCGCGCCGTATGGCGAGGACTACTACTATGTGCCGAGCATCTTCGTCGCGGGCAGAAAATGCTATGAGGCCCAGCCGGGGCAGACGTATGAGGAAATCAAGAAGAATGTGGCCCATGCGTTCGAGGTGGCGAAAGCGTGATGGCTGTATATCGTCAAGACGTGGATGCATACCGAACCGCTGACAGCAGAAAAATACCGTCGCCGCGTCCAGAAAGTGCAAGAAATTGATGCGAAACATTGCGTTGCTATTAAAGGAGAGAGTGAGCAGGTTTGAGATGGAGACGTTTGGTGACGGTTTTGTTGGCGGGGAGCTTGGCGCTGTCGGCTTTTGGGTGCGGGACACCTGCCGCTGGTGACAGCTCGTCGGGGGATGAGGGTTCTGGCGATGCAGAGGAGGAGCCCGCGCGCGTGATGGCGGCGGATGATTTCTCGAATCTGCAGCTGAACCGCCCGGATGTGCCGGTCTATGATACGCATACGCTCGCGGAGCGGCGGTCTGAGGGCCTGACGGTGGCGCTGCCGGAGCTCACGCCGTACCGCGAGGGGAAGGTCGCGTATCTGACCTTTGATGATGGGCCGGACGATAAGAACACGCCGGCCATCCTCGACGTGTTGCAGGAGGCCGGCGTCAAGGCGACATTCTATGTGACGGGCGCGCAGGCGGAGGCGCATCCGGACGTGCTGTGCCGGATCTATGCGGAGGGGCACGCCATCGGCAATCACAGCTATGACCACCGCTATGAGAAACTCTATCCGTCGGTCGACGGATTCTTCCGCGAGATGGAGAAGACAGATGAAATCATCTACGGGATTCTCGGCGTGCGTCCGCTGATCCTGCGCGCACCGGGCGGCCGCATCGGGCATTTCACGTCGGCGTATGGCCCCGCGCTCAAGGCGCATGGATATGTCGAGCACGATTGGAACGTGAGCTCGGCGGACGCCGCACCGGGGCATCCGGTCGCGCAGGACTTCATCGACAATATCACGGGTGAGACAGAGGGCGAGGCGACGTCGCATACCGCCATCATTTTGATGCACTCGTCGGAGGGGCATGAGGAGACGGTCAAGGCCCTGCCGGAGATCATCCGGATTCTGAAGGAGAAGGGCTACACCTTCGGCGTCGTGACGCCGATGACGCCGCAACCGTGGTAATCTGCTTTTGAACAGAAAAACACCGGACATTCGGAGGTTAGGAATTTGTAGGAGGCGAGGAGGAGCTTGTCTTGTGCCGGCGTGAGCTGTGCTTTTTCAGGCTTCAGGCCACCGTCGATGAGCTGCGGGAGCTTGTTTGCCATCGTGAGGACTTTGTAGACGCCGAAGCCATAGCTGACGACACCCGTGACCGTGCCGTCGAAATGGTCGCACGTTCCAAGGATCCCTATCATCGCCATCGCCTGCGTCACCCTCCCCACCGCCGGCTGGCTCTTCCGGCATAAGACCGTTTGAAAGAAAAAAGGATTGCTGCAGACATCACTTGGATGTGCAGCAATCCTTTTTGTGTCCAGCTATCCTGTCAGGGGGACGGGATCAGGCGGGCGAGGTGGTCGTGGCCGTTTGCGCGGAGGTTGCGTTTGATCTGTTCGATGGGGCCGAAGACGGGGGCGAGTTCGAGGCGCCAGCGGAAGCGTTGGAAGGTGTGGTCGTTGCAGCCGAAGATGGGGACGCGGTCGAGCTGGTAGCGGTGGCTGTTTTTGGATGCGAGACCATAGTGCACGGTGAAGGCCGCACGGTAGCCGGCTTCGTCGGTCGCGGCCTCGATGGCTGGGGAGAAGTCGCCGCATGGGTAGGCGATGAAGTCGATGTTCTTCTTGAGGTTCCACTGGAGCGCGAGCTTGGAGTCAGTGAGCTGGTGGTGGAGCTCCTCGTCGCTGACCTGATTGAGCTGCGCGTGGGAGAGCGTATGGCTCTCGAAGTCGATGAGCCCGCTTTCCTGCATTTCCTCGCATTCGGCCCAGGTCAGGTAGTTCGGATAGGTGCCGATGAAATCGGATACGAGGAAGATTGTGCCCCTGAGGTTGTATTTCTCAAGGATCGGGAACGCGTTCTTAAAGTTGTCGACGTAGCCGTCGTCGAATGTAATGATCACGGGCTTGTCGGGCAGTGGCGTGCCGTTCTCCCACGAGTCGAGGAGCTCGGCCGGCGTGATCGTATGGTAGCCGTGGTTGGCGAGGTATTTCATCTGTGCCTCGAACTGGTCGGTGTGGACGGTCAGCGCGTTTTCATCGCGGTCGTTGATCTGGTGGTAGTTCAGCACCGGGACGTCGTTGCGCGCCGCGTACATGCGGTAGGCGCCGAAGGCGAGAAACGCGAGGATCAGCGCGGCGAGCAGGATGAAAATCCCCTTCAGCGCGCGTTTCAGCCGTTTCTTTTTCGGTGATGCTATGGGTTTATTTCGATATGTATGCAAGAATCGCACAGCCTTTCTGTCATTCCAATCGTGAATCGGATTGTATACAAAAATTTTATCCTCCCTATCTTAGCGCAGAGCCCGCATGCCTGTCAATGTTTTTCCTCTTTGACCAATCGGGAAAAGGGCTGTACAATAGGGAAGGAAATTTTTGAAAAGAAGGCTTAGATTCATGCAGATGAAACGTAGAAAATGGTCGGCGGGCTTTGTCCTGCTCTGGATGCTGTGCCTGCTCCTGCCGGGGCTCACGCACGCGGCGGCGCCGGAGATCTCGGCGGATGCGGCAATCGTCGTGGACCGCGGGACGGGTGCGGTGCTCTATGAGAAGAATGCGGACAAGCGGGAGTATCCGGCGAGCATGACGAAGATGATGACCTGCCTGCTCGCGCTCGAGAACGGGAAGCCGGACCGCATCGTCGAGGCCAGCGCGAATGCGGCGAATGTCGAGTGCACGCGGCTTCGGGGCGGTGAGCAGATCCGCCTGCAGGATATCCTGACGCAGATGATGCTGATCTCGGATAACGGTGCGGCGACGGCCGTCGGTGAGTCGTTCGGCGATGGGGATATCGGATACTTCGCGCAGAAGATGAACGACCGCGCAAAGACGCTCGGCATGACGTCGACGCATTTCGTCAACGCGAACGGCATGCCAGATGAGAACCACTATACGACGGCACGCGATATGTCGAAGCTCGCGATGGCGGCTTTCGCGCGGCCGGATTTCCGCCAGATTGTCGGGACGAAGCAGAAGAACATCTACTATATCCGTCCGGCCGGACGCGTGGAAAGCTGCGAGAATACGAATGAGTTGCTCTGGAGCTATGCAGGCTGCGTCGGCGGGAAAACGGGCTGGACGAACGCGGCGCGTGGCTGTCTGACCGTCGCGGCGAACCGGAACGGGCACGAGCTCATCGCAATCGTCATGCACAGCGAGGACGAGGAGAGCCGGTTCCGCGAGGCGGCGGCGCTTCTCGACTATGGGTTCGCCGCGGAACAGGGAGCGCAGTGAGTGGAAAGGATGCCTCTTTCCTTTTGTGGAAACGCATTGTATAATAGGAAACAGAAGGTATTTGGATGGTAAGGAGCTGGAGCTATGACGCAGTTTGATTCGCGCAACATCTCGATGATGATGGACTTCTACGAGATGACGATGGCGAATGGCTATTTCAAGACCGGGGATATGGATACGCTCGTCGCGTTCGACGTGTTTTACCGCGCAAACCCGGATGACGGCGGTTTCGCGATTTTCGCCGGACTGGAGCAGGTCATCGAATATGTGGAGAATATGCGGTTCTCGGAGGAGGACGTGGAATATTTCCGTCAGCAGCACATGTTTTCGGAAGAATTCCTCGCGTACCTGCGTGATTTCCGCTTCAAAGGCGATATCTACGCGCTGCCG
Organism: Selenomonadaceae bacterium; assembly: GCA_036733925.1. Taxonomy (GTDB): domain Bacteria; phylum Bacillota; class Negativicutes; order Selenomonadales; family Selenomonadaceae; genus UBA2897. The sequence goes on from DAIMZO010000013.1 coordinate 11,416, forward strand.
GAGGGCACGGTCATGTACCCGAATGAACCGGTGCTGACGGTCGTCGCGCCGCTCATCGACGCGCAGCTCGTCGAGACGGCGATCCTCGCGCAGATCAATCACCAGTCGCTGATCGCGACGAAGGCGCGGCGTATCTGCCGTGCGGCGAAGGGGCGCGCGGTCTCGGATTTCGGCGCGCGGCGGGCGCACAACATGGACGCCGCGACGTATGGCGCGCGCGCGGCCTATATCGGCGGCGTGGTCGGCACGGCGACGTGCTCGGCAGGCCAGATGTTCGACATCCCGATTTCGGGCACGATGGCGCACAGCTGGGTCATGTTCTACGGGGATGAGTACGAGGCGTTCAAGCATTACGCAGAGACGTACCCGGACGCGACAATCCTGCTCGTCGACACCTACGATGTCATCCATTCGGGCATCCCGAACGCCATCCGCGTCGCGCATGAGGTGCTCGAGCCGATGGGCAAGCGCCTGAAGGGAATCCGCATCGATTCCGGCGACCTCGCGTACCTCTCGAAAAAGGTGCGCAAGATGCTCGACGCCGCAGGGCTCGAGGACTGCATGATCGTCGTGTCGAACAGCCTCGATGAGTTCACGGTCTCGTCGCTGCTGAACCAGGGGGCCTGCATCGACAGCTTCGGCATCGGGGAGCGCCTGATCACGGCGAAGTCGGAGCCGGTGTTCGGCGCGGTCTACAAGCTCGCAGCGGTCGGCCGGGACGGGAAGTTCGAGCCGCGCATCAAGGTCTCGGAGAACGTCGAGAAAATCACGAACCCTGGCCTCAAGGATCTCTACCGCGTCTACAATGCGGAGGGCCATGCGGTCGCGGATCTGCTCGCGGTCTGCGGCGAGACGATTGACCTCTCGAAACCGTATCGCTATGTCGATCCGATCAAGCCGTGGAAGAACCGCCATTTCGAGCATTGCACGATCAAGAACCTGCGAAAAATCTACGTGCGGCAGGGGAAGCGGACGGAGCAGCTGCCGACGCTGACGGAGATCCGCGATTATGTGAAACGGCAGCTCGACCACGAGATCTGGGAGGAAGAGCAGCGGTTCGAGAACCCGCATCAGCATTACCTCGATATGACCCCAGCGTATTATGAGCTCAAGATGGATCTGCTCTCGAAGACACGTGAAGCGCACGCGTAAAGGAGGATGTGTGATGAAGATAACTGGACAGACGAAGAACCTCGGGGTCATCGGGTGGCCGATTGCGCATTCGCTGTCTCCCATCATCCAGAACGCAGCGATCGAGGCGGCGGATCTCGACTATACCTACATGGCTTTCCCTGTGGATCCGGAGGATCTCCCCGCGGCGGTGAGCGGCCTGCAGGCCTGCCATTTCCGCGGGTATAATGTGACAATCCCGCATAAGCAGAACATCATGGGGGAACTCGACGAGATCGATGAGGACGCAGAGATCATCGGCGCGGTCAACACCGTGGTGATTGATCCGGATTACCTGATGACGGGGTACAATACGGATGTCACGGGCTTCCTGATGGGACTCGACGAGAAATCGTTCAGCCCGAGAGGGAAGCATGTGGTCATCCTCGGTGCGGGCGGCGCGGCGCACGCGGTGCTCTGGGGGCTCGTGAAGCGCGGTGCGGCAAGCATCACGCTCGCCGTGCGGAACCCGGAGAAGGCCGAGAAGGTCGTGGAGCATTTTACGCCGCATGTCGACGAGATGAAGCTGAATGTCGTCGACTGGGAAAAACCGGAATACCCGGTTGTCCTTTCCGCGGCGGATCTGCTCGTCAACACGACGCCGCTCGGCATGCTCCCGAAGCTCGACGGCATGGCGCCAGTCGACTGGGAGGCGCTCGAGCCGGATGCACTGGTCTACGATGTGATCTACACGCCCGCGGAGACCAGGCTCCTGCGCGAAGCGAAGGAACACGGGCACAGGATCCAGAACGGCGAGACGATGCTCGTCGGACAGGGGGCGGCGTCCTTCGAGCTCTGGACGGGCGTGAAGCCGGATCTCGAGGTCATGCGGACGGCTTTGCGGCAGGCGCTCGACGAACGGAATGCGAAGCGGCCGCTGGCGGCTTTCTGCATCAGCTGATAGGGAGAAACAAACAGCGCGGGCACGGACTGGCCCGTGCTGTTTTTCCGTAAACTGCTTTCAAGCATTGCCCCATCTGGTTTTTTCATGTATAATAAATAAAGTATGAGTTGTTATCTGAAAGAAACGACGCATTTGCGATAAAATAAACGATGGAACATCGGGAGGTTTTTTCAATATGATCGGTGATACGCTGCGTGAGGCCAGGGAAAAACAGGATCTCAGCATCAAAGATATCGAGTCTGGGACCAGCATTCGCGCGTTATATCTGGAAAGCATTGAAAAAGGGGAATACGATAAGCTCCCGGGAGAAGTCTATACGAAAGGCTTCATCCGCAACTACGCGAATTTCCTTCACCTCGATGCGGACAAGCTCGTCCATCAGTATATGGAGGAGAATAATCCGGAAGGGCTGAAAGCCAAGCAGGAGGAGAAGGAGCAGGAACTCCGCGAGGAGGATGCGCGCAAAGGGTTCTCCTATGCGAAGGAGCATCCGGAGGCGGCGCGCGCGGCGAAGGAGCCGCCGAAGAAACGCCCTGTCCGTCTGCAGGAGGATAAGACCGGTTACAGCGACTTCCACGAGCGCGTACAGGCTTCGCATAACCGGCAGAATATCCTGATTGCGGCGGTCGTCCTGATCGTCGTGCTCGCTGGCGCGTATTTCATGTTCAGCGATGACGATTCCTCGGCCAGTACGAAGCCGTCGAAGCAGGTCACGACGCAGGCGAAGAAATCCACTGGCGAGACGGCGAAGCCGGCGGATGAGGAGAAGCAGTACGACGATGTTGAGGTCACGGCGAAGTTCACGAACCGCTGCTGGATCTCGGTGAAGGCCGACGGCAAGCAGATCTACGAGGGCACGGTCGAAAAGGGCAAGACCATGCAGTGGAAGGCTGACGATACGATTGAGATCCGCGCCGGAAATGCCGGGGCGGTCTCGTTCACGGTCAACGGACAGGATATGGGCAAGGCCGGTGAGGAAGGCCAGGTCGCGGATAAGACGTTCACCAAGGATTCGAAAGCTTCGGATGCGTCGGCCGACTCGTCCAAGAACAGCAAATAAACGATGGAAAGACTGAAAACAAGAGAAGATTTCCTGCCAATCGACCGGTCGGATATGGAACGGCGCGGCTGGGAGCAGCTCGATTTCATCTTTGTCTCCGGTGACGCCTATGTCGATCATCCGAGCTTCGGCCCGGCCATCCTGACAAGGCTTCTCGAAAAACACGGCTATAAGGTCGGTATCATTCCCCAGCCGGATTGGCATTCCACCCGGGATTTCTGCCGGCTGGGAAAGCCCCGGCTGGGTTTTTTGGTGTCCGCGGGCAATATGGACTCGATGCTGAACAAGTTCACGGCGTCGAAGAAGCAGCGCTCGCAGGACGCCTACAGCCCCGGCGGGCGCTCGGGGTACCGCCCGAACCGCGCGACAATCGTCTACTGCAACCGGCTGCGGGAAGCCTATCCCGATGTGCCAATCCTGATTGGCGGCATCGAGGCAAGCCTGCGGCGCATGGCGCATTACGATTACTGGGAGAACAAGGTGCGCCGCTCCATCCTCGTTGACAGCATGGCCGATATCCTGATCTACGGTATGGGCGAGCGCGCGCTGATTGAGATTGCGGCGGATCTTAATCAGGGCGTCGCAGTCGAGAATATCCAGGATGTTGGCGGCACCTGCTACCGTGTGCCGAACATGGACTATGTCTACGACTATCTGCCGCTGCCATCGTTTGCGGAGGTCGAGCATGACAAAGGGAAGTTCGCCGAGGCGTTCAGGCTCGAATACCTCGAGCAGGATCCGATCCGCGGACGCCGCCTGGCCCAGCAGAACGACGAATGGTGCGTGGTCGCGAATCCGCCGGCGAAGCCGCTCTCCGAAGAGGAGATGGACGAGATCTACGACCTGCCGTATGCGAGGACCTGGCACCCGATCTACGATAAGGACGGCGGCATCCCCGCCCTGCAGGAAGTCCAGTTCAGCCTCGTCTCGCATCGCGGCTGCTTCGGCGGCTGTCATTTCTGCGCGATTATCTCGCATGAGGGCCGCATCATCCAGCGGCGCAGCCACCGGTCCATCCTGCGCGAGGCGAAGATCCTGACGCAGCTGCCGGGCTTCAAGGGCTATATCCACGATGTCGGCGGCCCAACGGCGAATTTCCGCCGGACGAGCTGCGACGGGCAGCTCGAGCGCGGGACATGCCGCGGCAAGCCATGTCTGTCGCCATTGCCTTGCCGGAACCTCATCGCGGATCATAGCGACTACATCCAGCTGCTGCGCGAGCTGCGCGCCCTGCCGGGCGTCAAGAAGGTCTTCGTCCGTTCGGGCATCCGCTTTGACTACCTGATGCTCGCGAAAGACGAATTCCTCGAGGAGCTCTGCAAGTATCACGTCAGCGGACAGCTCAAGATCGCGCCGGAGCATATCTCCGACCGCGTGACGCGCATGATGGGAAAATCCCCGCGCAAGGTCTATCTCGCGTTCAACCGCCGCTTCAAGGCCATCAACGAAAAGCTCGGGAAGAAGCAGTACCTCGTGCCGTACTTCATGTCGAGCCATCCGGGTTCGCATCTCGAGGACGCCGTAGAGCTCGCGGAGTTCATCCGCGATATGGGCTACCATCCGCAGCAGGTGCAGGATTTCATCCCGACGCCAGGGACGCTTTCGACCTGTATGTGGTATACGGGCATTGACCCGTTGACCGGAGAGAAGGTATGGTGCGCGAAAAGCTATGAGGAGAAGCTCATGCAGCGCGCGCTCATGCAGTACTGGCTGCCGAAGAATCACGCCATCGTGCGGAAGGCCCTGCGCCTCGCGCGCCGCGAGGATCTGATTGGCTACGGGAAGAAATGCCTTGTGCGGCCGGAAAATCATGCAAAGCCGAAAAATCATGCAAAGCCGAAAAGTCATGCAAACCCGGAAAATCACGCAAAGAGGAGGGGAAGACGATGAGATGCCCTTATTGTAAAGAACCGGACAGCCGGGTCGTGGATTCCCGCGCGGCGGAGGATGGGACGACCATCCGGCGCCGCAGGGAGTGCCCGAAATGCGGGCGGCGGTTCACGACCTACGAGGTCGTCGAACGTCTGCCGCTCATGGTCGTCAAGCACGACGGCCGCCGCGAGCCGTTCAGCGCGGACAAGATCCGCCACGGCATCATCCGTTCCTGCGACAAGCGGAATATCTCGATGGAGCGCATCAATGCGCTCGTGCGTTCCATCGAGACTGAGATCCGCAACACGATGGAGCAGGAAGTCCCGTCGCGGCGCATCGGCGCGCTCGTCATGGAGAAGCTCAAGGACTTCGACGAGGTCGCCTATATCCGTTTCGCCTCGGTCTACCGCAAGTTCGATGATATCAGCAATTTCATCGAGGAGCTGAAGGAACTGCAGGCGCGGAAAAAGGACGGTACCGGCGGGGCTGGACGGGAATAAGGCGGCATGGACTGGGAACTAAGCAAGAAACTGAAGGAAACCCTCGCGGCGGAGCAGGGATACTATAAATTCCCCGCTGGCACGCGCACGCGCGTTGCCCTGGTCTATCCGAATACCTATTTCGTCGGCATGTCGAATCTCGGCCTGCATGTCATCTACGAGCTGCTGAACACCCGCGGGGATATCGCCTGCGAGCGCGCGTTCCTGCCGGAGCGGAAGGACTGGATCCGTTACCAGAATACGCGCACGCCAATCCTGACGGTCGAGAACCAGTCTCCGGTCGCGGATTTCGCGATGCTGGCCTTTGTCGTTTCGTTCGAAATGGATTATTTCCATATCCTGTCGATGCTGATGGCAAGCCATGTCGAAGTTCATGCGGAGCAGCGCGGCGAACGCGATCCGCTGATCATCGCGGGCGGGCCGTGCGCGACGTTCAACCCGGAGCCGCTCGCCCCGTTCTTTGATGCGTTCGTCATCGGCGAGGGCGAGGCCGTCCTGCCGAAGCTCATGGACACTTGGCAGCAGGCACGGCGCGAGGGCTGCAGCCGCGCGGAGATCCTCGAGCGCCTCGCCGTGCTGCCCGGCGTCTACGTGCCATCCTGCTATACGGTATCTTATCATGCGGACGGCCGCGTAGAGGCCATTGCACCGAAGCCCGGCAGCCCGGCGCCGGCATCTATTTCGCGGCAGTGGGTGCACAATCTCGACGCGTATCCGGCGCATACCGTCGTCGTGACGGACAATACGGAGTTCAATTTCTACCTGATTGAGACGGCACGGGGCTGCGGCCGGCACTGCCGGTTCTGCATGGCCGGCTACTGTTTCCGCCGACCGCGGAACCGTTCGCTGTCCGTGGTCGAGCAGGAGGTCGACGCGGCGAAGCCGTTCGGCAAGAAGATTGGCCTGATGGGCGCGGCGATTTCGGATTACCCGGAGGTCGACGCGCTGACCAGCTACATCCAGCAGGCCGGCCTGCCGATGTCGGTCGCGTCGTTCCGTGCGGACTCTGTGACAAAGCCGCTCGTCGCGTCGCTCGCGGCGTCGGGGCTGAAGACCCTGACGCTCGCGCCGGAGGCCGGTAGCGCGCGCCTGCGCGCGGTCATCAACAAGGGTATCGAGGAGGAGGATCTGTTCCGCGCCATGCATCTCGGCATCGCGGCAGGAATCCGCAACTTCCGCCTGTACCTGATGGTCGGCCTGCCCTTTGAGACCGATGAGGACATCGAGGCGATGGTCGACCTCGCGAACCGGCTGAAGGACGAGATGGAGGCAAACGGCGCGCACGGACTCCTGACGCTTTCCGTGAATCCGTTCATCCCGAAGCCGTTCACGCCATTCCAATGGCTGCCGATGTGCGACAAGAAAACGGTAGAGAAGCGCCTGAAATACCTCGAGAAAACGCTCCGGAAGCGCCGCGGCATCGAGGTCAACATCGAATCGCCGAAAGAAGCCTACGTGCAGGAGGTGCTGTCCCGTGGGGACCGGCGCGTCGGAGAGGCCCTGTATCTCGCCTGTGAGCGCGGCGGCAGCAAGGCGTTCAAGCGCGCGCTCAAGATGTGCAAGCTGGATCCCTCGTTCTACCTTTATCGGGAGCGCAGGGAGGATGAGGTCTTCCCTTGGGAGATGCTCGACATGGGCGTGCGGAAAAACTATCTTTATCACGAGATTGCGAAGGCAGAGGCCGGCGAGGCGACGCGGCAATGCTTCGAGGGATGCCTGCGCTGCGGCGTCTGCAGCCTTGACGATTACGCGGTCTGCCGCCCGTAAAAAGCGGCTAGCATCGGCCATGCATCGATTTCAATCTGTTGGAGGCGGGTATTCATGAGCTATATCTTAGAGCATCGGGGCGAAAATATCTGGCGGGGACATTTCACGCTGTTCCCGGATGACGTGGCCGTGCACGGCGTTTCGGGCCGGCTCGGCGGCGTCAGCAAGGCGCCGTATGATTCGCTGAATCTCGGCCTGCATGTGCAGGACGACGCGGAAAACGTATGGGAGAACCGCAAGCGCTTTTTCCATTCGCTCGGACTGGATGCGGAAAAGCTCGTGACGCCGGAACAGGTTCATGGCGACCATATCGAGCGCGTGACGATGGCGGATGCCGGGCGCGGGGCGAAGGACTATGGGGAATGCATCCCGCAGACCGACGCGCTGATCACGGACGAGCCTGGACTGCCGCTGATGCTCTGCTTCGCGGACTGCACGCCGATTTTCCTGCTCGATCCGGAGCACCATGCGGCAGGGCTCGTACATGGCGGCTGGAAAGGCACGGTCGCACGGCTCGCCGGAAAGACGGTGCAGCGCATGGGTGAGGAATTCGGCACGAAGCCTGAGAATCTGCTCGCCGGCATCGGCCCGGCCATCGGGCCATGCTGCTATGAAATCGGGAAGGAGACCGAGGCGCGGTTCCGCGAGGCCTTCCCGGGACATGAGAAAATCTTCACGCCGCGCGACGAGGAGACAGGCAAGGTGCATGTGAATCTGTGGGAGGCAAACGCCATCGCGCTGCGCGATGCGGGCGTGCCGGATACGCAGATTGACCGCGCGGAAACCTGCACCTCCTGCGAGCACAAATGGTATTTCTCCTACCGTGCGGACGGAGGCCGTACCGGGCGCCATGCCGCGGTCATCGCGCTGCGCTGAAATTCACCGGATCAGCAAATCAATCGTCAATCATCGTCAATCATCATCAATCAAAGGATGTGTGTGGGTCTATGATAGCGGAAAATTATCAGAAGGTATTGGATGAGATCGAGGCCGCGAAGGCGCGCCGCACGCGCGTGCCGAAGGACGCGCCGGTACAGCTCATCGCGGTCACGAAGAACCACGATGTCGAGGCCATGCGTGAGGCCATCGACGCCGGCGCGACGGATGTCGGGGAGAACCGCGTACAGGAAGCCATGAAGAAACTGCCAATCCTTGACCGCGAGGTCACCTGGCACCTGATCGGGCATCTGCAGACGAACAAGGCGAAACACGCGGTCGAGCATTTCTCGCTGATTCATTCGGTCGACACGCCGCATCTCGCACGCGCCATCGACAAGGAAGCCTCAAAGATCGGCAAGGTGCAGGATATCCTCGTGCAGGTCAATCTCGCTAAGGAAGACAGCAAATCGGGTGTCTACAAAGAGGATCTGCGCCCATTGCTCGAGCTCACCGACGAACTGCCGAATGTCTGCCTGCGCGGGCTCATGCTCATCGCGCCGAATTACGACGATGTCGAGCAATGCCGCCCGCTCTTCCATGAAATGTATGAAATTTTCCAGAAAGTAAAGGAATCTCCATTCCAGACGGCGAATATAACATATTTATCAATGGGTATGACCCATGACTACCGCATCGCGGTAGAGGAAGGCGCGAATATGGTGCGCGTCGGTACCGCAATATTCGGCCCCCGCCAATACTAAGAGGAGTGGGAACATGAGTTTTGTAGATAAATTCTGTACGAAGATCGGTCTGATGGATCCGATGGATCGCGAAGAGGAGAAGAAGCTCGAAGAGGAAGAAGAAGAGCTCGAGCGGCAGGAACGCGAAGAGCAGGCGGAAAAGAGAGAGCGCGAGCGTGAAAAGAGGCTGAGAGATATGGAAGGACCGCGAAATGTCGTGAACCTGCATCCGTCGCAGGCTGGTGCGGGCAAGAACAATGTCGTGCAGGCGAAGATGCGCGTGATCGTCATCGAGCCGAAGTCGTTTGATGACGCACAGCAGGTCGCGAACAATCTGCGTGAGAAGAAGCCCGTCGTGATCAACTTCGAGAACACGGAGGAGAACGCGGCGAAGCGCATCATCGATTTCATCAGCGGCACGACCTACGCGCTCGATGGCGAGATCAAGAAAGTCGGGCACAATGTATTCCTCTGCGCGCCTTCGAATGTCAATGTGACCTATACGGAGGAAGAGCGCAAGGTCTCGGCGGAAATGCCGTGGCTCGGCGGTACAGATAAGAAATAAAGGCTGATTCAGATATGGCAAGTGAACAAAGAGAGAAGATCCTGCGTTATTATAAGGGCACCGAAGGCGAGGAGGCCGCAGTCCTGCTCGTCGACCTCGCGGAGTCCGTGCAGAAAACGCAGAAATTCCGTCTGAGCAATTTCCTCGACCCGTTCGGGCAGGAAATCGCCGAGACGGTGGCGGCGAACTACGACGGGATCCGCGTGGATTTCGATGGCGGATATCCGGGGGCGGAGCGCGCGCGGGCGATGTTCGTGCACGAGGATTTCCCGGGGACGCCGACGGGATTCGATATCGCGTGCGTCGAGGCGAAGTGGAACGGGCAGTTCGCGCGGCTCGGGCACCGCGATGTGCTCGGGTCGCTGATGGGGCTCGGCATCGAGCGGGACCGCATCGGGGATCTGCTCGTGACGAACGACTCCGTGCGCATTCTATGCGACACGAAGATGCAGCAGTTCCTGCTCGAGAACCTGACGCGGATCGGCAATGTATCCGTCACCCTTTCCGAGGCGGATACCGCGGACATCCAGCCGAAGGAGGAGCATGTCAAGGAAATCCGCACGACCGTCGCGTCGCTGCGGGTCGATTCGATTGCAGCTTCCGGCTTCGGGTCATCGCGGAGCCGCGCGGCGGCGGATATCGCGGCGGATAAACTGAAGCTGAACTGGCAGCCCGTGAAGCACGCATCGCAGACGGTCAAAGAGGGCGATATGCTCTCGATGCGCGGGCGCGGAAGGCTCGAAGTCGCGGAGATTCGCGGCACGACGAAGAAAGGCCGCACGGTCGTCGTCCTGAAACGATACTTATAAATGTAAATGCACTTTCATGAAATTTGAGACAGAATCGGGAAGAAACAGAGGGATTGCATTGCTGACACCAATCGACATACACAACAAAGAATTCAAACGCAGTTTCCGCGGCTATGACGAGGATGAGATTGATGACTTCCTCGATCAGGTCGTCAACGATTACGAGCATCTGTTCCGCGAGAACGAAAAGCTCAAGGAGGAGCTTGAGCAGTCGAAGAAACGCGTGGAACAGTACACGACGCTTGAGGATTCCATCAAGGACTCGCTGACGCTTGCGCAGAAGACGGCGACGGAGTATACGGCGCACGCGAAGCAGGAAGCAGATACCATGCGCGAGAACGCCGCGAAGGAATGCCAGAACCTCCGCCGCGAAGCGGAGATGCAGGCGCAGAAGCGCATCGCCGAATCAAGGGAGAATGTCCGCGCCATCGTCGCGGAGTACGAGCGTCTCGTGCAGGAAAAGAACCAGTTCCTGCGCCGCATGCAGACGATGCTCGAAGGCGAGCTTGCAGACGTGAAGGACACTCTTTCCGCCATGCCGGATGCAGAGACGCGAAAGGTCGAGAAGGATTCCGTGAAATCCCTGCTCGAGGATGAAGAACTGCCAGCGGCAGACTCTGAGACGAAAGCGGAAAATGCAGACTTTGCAGGGTCCGGGCATGCAGAAGGACAGGAGGGCTGACCGCGTTGCTCGCTGCGCTTCTTTTTCTATTGATTCTGGTCGTCGACCAATGCACGAAATTCGTGATTCAGATGCAGATGATACCGGGGCAGAGCTGGGATGTGATCGTACCGGTTTTCTCCCTGACCTACGTATTGAATCCAGGAGCCGCGTTCGGCATACTCGAACACCAGCGCTTTTTCTTTGTGTTTGCTTGCGTCGTGCTCATGGCCCTGTTTCTGTACTTCTATCCGAGACTGCGGCGGCAAAGCCCATGGCTGCACTATGGCTGCGTCATCATGCTAGCCGGGGCGGTCGGGAATATGCTGGACCGGATCCGCACGGGCCTTGTCGTCGATTTCTTTGACTTCCATTTCTGGCCTGTGTTCAACGTCGCGGACATCGCGATCGTGCTCGGTGTGATGTCGATGGCCTATGCGATACTTTTTGGCAAGGATGAGGAGAAATGAATCAGATTACGGCTGATCAGGACGGGGAGCGGCTCGATGTGTTCCTGACGCGCATCGAGCCAGCGCTCTCGCGTTCCCATGTTCAGAAGATCATCCGCGAGGGGGACGTGGCGGTCGCCGGAAAGCCGCGCAAGGCGAATTACAAGCTGAGTGCGGGCGATACGGTCTGCTACACGCTGCCAGCGCCAGAGCCGGTTTCCATCGAGCCGGAAGACATCCCGCTTGATATCCTCTACGAGGACGCGGACATCATCGTCGTGAACAAGGCCCGCGGCATGGTCGTTCACCCGGCGGCTGGCGTGACGCACGGGACGCTCGTCAACGCGCTGCTCTATCATTGCAGGGATCTATCCGGCATCAACGGAGAGATCCGTCCGGGCATCGTGCACCGCCTCGATAAAGACACGTCGGGCGTCATGGTCTGCGCGAAGAATGACGCCGCGCATGTCAATCTCGCTGAGCAGATCCGGACCAAGAGCGCGCACCGGAAATACCTCGCCATCGTGCATGGCAATATCGTTCCGGAGCGCGGTGTCATCAAGGGCAATATCGGACGGCATCCGAAGGACCGCAAGAAGATGGCCATCGTGCGCGAGAATGGCAAGCCAGCTGTCACGCACTTTCAGGTGCTCGAGCGGTTCGGCCCGTATACGCTGGTCGAATGCCAGCTGGAGACCGGACGCACGCATCAGATCCGCGTGCATATGGCGAGCATTGGTCATCCCGTTATCTGCGACCCGAAATATGGGCCGAAAAAGCAGGCGCCGTTCGCCATCCGGGGGCAGGCACTGCACTCGCATACGCTCGAGCTCACGCACCCGCGCACCCGGGAGCGCATGACGTTCACGGCACCGCTGCCTGACGATATGAAGAAAATCCTAGAACAGCTGAGGAGGCTTCGTCCATGAAGAAATTCGTCGATAAGACCGTCCTGATGGATGCCGAGAGCATCCGCCGCGCGCTCACGCGCATTTCGCACGAAATCGTCGAGAAGAACAAGGGAACGGACAATCTGCTGCTCGTCGGCATCCGCACGCGCGGCGTGCCGCTCGCAGAACGGCTTGCGGACTGCATCGGCCGCATCGAGGGCAAGCGGCCGCCTGTCGGCGTCCTCGATATCACGCTCTACCGCGACGACCTCTCGACGCTTTCGCGCCAGCCCATCGTGCGGCCGACGGAACTGCCGGTCGACATCGACGGGAAGATCGTCGTCCTCACGGATGACGTCCTCTATACGGGGCGCACGATCCGCGCGGCGCTCGACGCGCTCATCGATATGGGCCGTCCGAAAGCCATCCAGCTCGCGGTGCTCATCGACCGCGGACATCGGGAGCTCCCCATCCGCGCAGATTTTGTCGGGAAGAATGTGCCGACTTCCTCCAGAGAAACGGTCAGCGTGCATCTCAAGGGGACGGACGGGACGGAAAAAGTCGTGATCCGCGAACGCGTGGAGGAATAACGCATAGATGCCCACAAGCTCTGCAGAATGTTAATCCGATGTAAATTTTTTGTTGATGGACAAGGAATTTCATGTTAGACTATCTATGTTGAGCTTTTATGTGAGGCATTTTTGCCTAATCAGCAACAAAACAGGATAAAAATTGAAAAAGGCTTCTCCTGGGGAGGATGGAAACGTGTTTAAGTTCAAGCAGAAGGACAATGAGTTCTTTGACTTGTTCGTCGAGAGCGCGAATTATTTCTACAAAGGCGCGCTGATGATGGACGAAGTGATGATGGATTACAGCAAAGCGCAGGACAAAATCAAGGAAATCGTTGACCTTGAACACGAAGCGGATGCCGTCAACGATAAGATTGTCGACAAGCTGAATCTGACGTTCATCACGCCGATTGACCGCGAGGATATCTATTCGCTGGCAAACGGTCTTGACGATGGCGTAGACTTCCTGCAGGGAACCTTGCAGCGCATCGTAATGTACCGCACGGGCAAGGCGATGAGCGGCGCGGTATCGCTGACGAAGCTCATCATCGAGTGCGCCAAAGAGGTCATCAAGTCCTTTGAGCTGCTCAAGGACATCCGCAAGAATCAGGCGGTCATCCTCGAGTGCACGCGCAAGATTGGCCAGCTCGAAAGCGAGGGCGACCGCGTCTACCGCCACGAGGTTGCCTATCTGTTTGACAAGGAGAAGGATCCGATCGAGCTGATCAAATGGAAGGACATTCTGGAGGATCTCGAGGAGACGTTGGATCATTGCGAGAAACTTTCCGATATGATCCGGGGAGTGGTAATGAAATATGCCTGAACTGCAAATGATGATACTGACCATCATCGCGCTTGCGCTGCTGTTTGATTTCATCAATGGATTCCATGATACGGCAAACGCGATTGCGACGTCGGTCTCCACAAGAGCCCTGCATCCGAGCCATGCTGTCATCATGGCGGCAGTGCTGAACTTCGCTGGCGCGATGTATTCGACGGGCGTCGCGAAAACCATCGGCGGAGACATCGTCAGCAGCCCGCAGATGGTCGATGAGCATGTCCTGATTGCAGCATTGGCGGGTTCCGTCATCTGGAATCTACTCACCTGGTGGTTTGCGCTGCCGTCGAGCTCGTCACACGCACTGGTCGGCGGCATCATCGGCGCGGTGCTGATCTCGGTCGGCTCGACCGGCCTGAACTTCTGGGGCATCGGGAAAATCATCATTTCCCTGATTGCCTCCCCGTGCATCGCCATCGTGACCGGCTGTTGCGTGATGCTGTTGCTTTACCGGATATTCGGGAACTTCAGCCCGTCATCGGTCAACCATAAGTTCAAGAAGTTGCAGATCCTCTCGGCGGCGGCCATGGCATTTTCCCATGGCTCGAACGACGCGCAGAAGTCCATGGGTATCATCACGCTGGCCCTGCTCTCGAGCGGTTATCTGACGGAGTTCGAGGTGCCGACGGATGTCAAGATCCTCTGCGCGACGGCGATGGCGTGCGGCACGGCAATCGGCGGCTGGCGCATCATCAAGACCATCGGCGGCAAGATCTTCAAGCTCGAGCCAATTTCTGGCTTTGCGTCGGATCTGAACTCGTCCATCGTCATTTTCTCTGCGACCTTGCTTCATCTGCCGGTCAGTACGACGCATGTCGTTTCCGGGTCAATCATGGGCGTCGGCACGGCAAAGCGCGTCAACGCCGTGCGCTGGGGCGTGGCACAGCAGATGGTCGTGGCATGGGTACTGACCATCCCGTGCACGGCAGCGATAGGCGCTGTAGCCTATCTGATCGTCAAGGCCATCTTTGTGTGATTATCAGATGATCGATGAAAAAGAATAAGTGAAAATCCTCCCCCGCGGGGGAGGGGAATACAAGTGAAGGGGTTACGGCCTCGCATTCCCCTCCTTCCGGGGGATTTTGTTTTTAGAAGGTGCGGAACATGGAAGAACAGAAAACGTGGACGATTGTGCAGGAACGTCAGATGCTTCTGAATCTCGCGGCTGATGCGCAGCCGGATTACGCGACGCCGATCGTCGCAGCCATCGTGAACGGGCGGATCCGGGATCTGCAGGATTACGGAGTAAAGGGGGATGAGATTTCCTTCATCGAAGAAAATACGCCCATCGGATGGAATATCTATCAGCGTTCGGTGCTGTTCCTGCTGATTACGGCGATATCGGAGCTCTATCCGGGCGTCGAGGTCACGGCGAAATTCACGGCGAACAAGGGCCTGTTCTGTGAGGTCGCTGGCAAGGAATGGATTCTTGACGGCGGGCGGACGAAGCGGATTGCAAAGGCGATGAAGCGCATTGCGCGCGAAGACCGCGTGATTCGCAAGCAGAGCCTGACGCGCGAGGCTGCGGTAAAGCTCTTTGAGCAGGAACATCAAAGCGCAAAGGCGAGCCTGATTACGTCGCTCTCGCAGAAACAGGTCAGCATCTATTCCTGCGGCGGCTGCAAGGATTATCTGTACGGCGCGATGGTGCCGCGCACCGGGCTGCTCGAGGAATTTGCGGTGGACTACGAGGCGCCGGGATTACTGATCCGCACGCCAGACATGACGACGGATGGCAAGGTGCATTCGCTCGTCCGGCAGCCGAAGCTCAGCCACATGCTCGCAGAGAGCAAGGAATGGGCGCACATCCTGCATTGCAGCTATGTCTCCGACCTCAACCGCCTGAACCGCGAGGGGAAGATCGACGAGGTCATCCGCGTGTCAGAGGCGCTGCAGGAGAAGCATATCGCCAGGATTGCGGACTATGTCGCGGCGCATCGCGACCGCATCCGCCTCGTGTTGATTGCGGGACCGTCTTCCTCGGGCAAGACTTCCTTTGCTCAACGTCTGCGCGTGCAGATACGCACGAACGGGCTCGTCCCGGTATCTATATCGCTCGATGACTATTTCAAGAACCGTGAGGATACGCCGAAGACGTCGGAGGGGAAATACGATTATGAGAGCCTGCGGGCGCTCGATACGAATCTCTTCAATCAGAATATGCTCGACCTCATGAACGGCAAAGAGGTGCAACTGCCGACGTACAATTTCGTCACGGGCGAACGCGAATGGGACGATAAGAAAAAGATCGTCCTCGGGGCAGGGCAGCCGGTCATCGTTGAGGGCATCCACGGGCTCAATGAGGAGCTCTCCGCATCGATTCCGCGCGACAAGAAGCTGAAGATTTATATCTCGGCGCTCGCGCAGCTCAACATCGACGCGCATAACCGCGTGCCGACCACGGACGCGCGTCTGCTGCGCCGTCTCGTGCGCGACAAGCAGTTCCGTGACTCCAGCGCGGAGAAGACCCTGCTGCAATGGCCGGATGTGCGTGCAGGGGAGGAGCGCAATATCTTCCCGTATCAGGAGGATGCGGATGTCATGTTTAACTCCGCGCTGATCTACGAGATCGGCGTCCTGAAGCGTTACGCGCGGCCAATCCTCGAGGAAGTCAAAGCGGATTCTCCGGTTTACACCGAGGCGCAGCGGCTGCTCGATTTCTTCCAGTATTTCGACGACATCACAGCGGAGGACGATATCCCGAACAACTCCCTGCTCCGAGAATTCATCGGCCATTCGGTCTTCTTCAAAGAGCAGTGGTGAGGATAAACAGATTTTTATGAATCAAGAAGAAAAGAAGGTATCGGTATGGCAAGATTGACATTGGCACAGGCGAAAGAAATCCTGAAAAAGACGACGACGGAGGAACATCTGTTCAAGCATGCGGCGGCGGTGTCCGCTGCAATGGGTGCGATGGCTGAGCATTTCGGAGCAGATAAGGATTACTGGGAGGCTGTCGGCTATCTGCATGATGTCGATTATGAGAAGTATCCGGAAGAGCATTGCCATCACGTCCGCGAACTCCTGGACGGGGAAAAGGTCGATGAGGAGGCAATCCGCGCCATCATCTCGCATGGCTACGGTCTAACGGGTGTCGAGGAAAAGCCAGAGACGGATATGGAAAAAAGCCTCTACACCGTCGATGAACTCACGGGAATCGTAGAGGCTTATGCGCTCATGCGGCCGACGCATTTCGACGGCATGAAAGTCAAATCGTTCAAGAAGAAGTACAAGGACAAGCGCTTCGCCGCAGGCTGCAACCGCGACGTGATCGATCAAGGCTTCGAGATGCTCGGCATGGAGCCCGCTGAGGTCATGGAGCTCACGATAAACGGCATGGCTGCGCATCAGGAAGAGCTCGGCTTCTGACCAAAGCAGCGATTTCTCCGGACATCTCCGCTGGTGCAGGAAAGCCTGCTGGCGGACTCAGCGGATGAAATCGCCGCTTTTTCCGCCGCTCTTATGGTCGATCGGCATTTCTTGCCCGCAGGGATGCCCAAAGAGCCTAAAAAAGCCTGAAATTTTTCCTGAGAAGCCTTGACAGCATGCGCGGGGCGTCCTATAATACGAGACATAAACAAGATAACAGCAAAGGCTAGGACAAAGATAAGACCGTTTGCCAGAACGCCAAGAGAGGGGCACAGATGCTGAGAGTGCCCTGCGGAAAGGGAGCGGCCACGGCTTTCGAGCTGCCAGCGGGAAAGATGAGTATCGCCGGACGGAACAAACTCCGTTAACAAGACTTGAGCGGCCTGCAGGATACTGCGGGCAATCAGGGTGGAACCACGAAGCATGAACCTCGTCCCTATATTGGGACGGGGCTTTTCTATTTTAGGAGGGGAATACAAATGCTAAATATCACGATGAAAGACGGCAGCGTCCGCCAGGCAGAAGAAGGAACTTCGCTGATGGATTTTGCAAAATCCGTCAGCAACAGCCTTGCAAAGAAGGTACTTGTCGCGAAAGTGGACAATGAGGTCGTTGATATCCCGACGCAGCTCACGAAGGACTGCAAGGTCGAGTTCCTGACGTTTGACGACGCGGACGGCCGCTGGGCACTGCGCCATACGGCTTCCCATATCCTCGCACAGGCGGTCAAGCACGTGTTCAAGGATGAGCAGGTCAAGCTCGCCATCGGACCGGCTATCGACAACGGCTTCTACTATGACTTCGATATGGAGCACCGTCTGAACGACGATGACCTCCGCACCATCGAAAAGGAAATGAAGCACATTGTCAAGGAGAACCTGAAGCTCGAGCGCAAGGAAATCTCCCGCGAGGATGCGCTGAAGCTTTTCGAAGAAAAGGGCGAGGACTACAAGGTCGAGCTCATCAACGACCTGCCGGAAGGCGAACTCATCACGACCTATACGCAGGGCGATTTCACGGATCTCTGCGCTGGCCCGCACGTCGTTTCGACGGGCAAGGTCAAGGCGTTCAAGCTCATGAGCGTCGCTGGTGCTTACTGGCGCGGCGATGAGCACAACAAGATGCTCCAGCGCATCTACGGCACGGCGTTCGAGAAGCAGAGCGACCTCGATGATTACCTGCACATGCTCGAGGAGGCCAAGAAGCGCGACCACCGCAAGCTCGGCAAGGAACTCGACCTGTTCTCGTTGCATGAGGAAGGCCCGGGCTTCCCGTTCTTCCATCCGAACGGCATGGTCATCCGCAACGAGCTGATCAACTACTGGCGCGAGGTACATCGCCGCTATGGCTACCAGGAAATCAAAACCCCGATGATCCTGAACCGCAAGCTCTGGGAGACTTCCGGTCACTGGGATCATTACAAAGACAATATGTATTTCACGAAGATTGACGGCGAGGACTACGCCATCAAACCGATGAACTGCCCGGGCGGCATGCTCGTCTACAATTCGAAGCAGCGCAGCTACCGTGACCTGCCGCTCCGCCTCGGCGAGCTCGGCCTCGTACACCGTCATGAGAAATCCGGTGAGCTCCACGGCCTGTTCCGCGTCCGCAACTTCACGCAGGACGATGCGCATCTGTTCGTGACGCCGGCTCAGGTTGAGGGTGAGATCCAGCACACGATCGACCTGTTCGATGAAGTCTACAAGACGTTCGGCCTGACGTATGTCGCCGAGCTCTCGACGCGCCCGGATGATTCGATGGGCTCGGATGAGGACTGGGAGCTCGCAACGAACGGCTTGCGCAAAGCCCTCGAGCACCGCGGCCTCAACTACATCGTCAACGAAGGTGACGGCGCATTCTACGGCCCGAAGATCGACTTCCATCTGAAAGACTCCATCGGCCGTACGTGGCAGTGCGGTACGATCCAGTACGATATGCAGATGCCGGAGAAGTTCGACCTGACCTATGTCGGTGAGGACGGCGAGAAGCATCGCCCCATCATGCTGCACCGCGTGGTCTACGGCTCCATCGAGCGCTTCATCGGCATCCTGATCGAGAACTACGCCGGCGCTTTCCCGGTCTGGCTCGCACCGGTCCAGGCAAAGATTCTGCCAATCACGGACAAGCAGTCCGATTATGCGTGGAACCTCTATCATAAACTGTTCGACCTGAACCTCCGCGTCGATGTCGACGACCGCAACGAGAAGGTCGGCAAGAAGATCCGCGAAGCTCAGGTCAAGAAGGTTCCGTACCAGCTCGTCATCGGCGACCAGGAAGCGGCCGACGGCACCGTCACGGTTCGCAAACACGGCGAGAAAGATTCCGTGACGATAAAAGTCGACGACTTCATCGCCTACATCCAGGACAAGATTGCCACGAGAGATCAGAAATATTGATTCTATTGAATTAAAATCGAATCAGTGACAAAAGGTTGTTGCTAGGGTGAGCTTTCGCTCTTGCAGCAACCTTTTTGTTATTCATGCGGAAAATCATATCAGCAAATAGCTCGTTGGATGACAAAAACGTCGTGTCCTGCGTCCACAGATTTACACATGATGATGCATATCGACTTTTCCTTTGTGTATTATTCATTACTTTGATATAATAGATGAAAGCAGAAAGCGAAATCTCGCTTCGTCTGCAGGATTTCTTTCAAGACAAGCGTTTTTTCCTGGACAGCGACAAAATCAGCGAGGACGATAAGAGACAGATTCAGATCTTCTTGGCTGGCGAGAGCAAACCGATGCAGAATGAAAGGGCTCTCTCGTTTCTGCTGCGTCTCTATTCGACCTTTCGGCGCAACGGACATCTATAATCCGTGGTCGGTCGTCAATTATTTCGCACACCGATGCGAACCCAATTCGGAAGTCATGTCAGTTTACCGTGTTGAAATCCTCCGACGTTTCCAGCGCAGGCTGCAGATTACGGATATGGAGAAACTCATGCAAGCTCTGCTCTGTGGAAAGGAGGGGACTGTGCAGGACGAATTGTCTTATTACTTGGAAGTTCTGGTCAGCACATTTGACACGGGCGGCAGAGAATCTTTTTACCATGGTTTCGTCCTTGGCATGACGGCTATGCTTGTACCAGATTATGAGGTGCGTTCGAACCGGGAATCGGGCAGAGGCCGGT
>DAIMZO010000013.1:31634-53448 GCA_036733925.1 Selenomonadaceae bacterium
AGTTGTGTTCTGCCTGAATTCAAAGTGGCAGGAAAAGGCGAAAAAATGGAAACAAAGGCTGGAGAGACATTAGAGCAGATAGAAGCCAGGGATTACATCTCGGAATTCCGTGAGCGGAGCATCCACAAGGTCTACAGCTATGGCATCGCTTTCTGCGGGAAAGAACCTTTTGTAAAAATGCGAAAAAACCAGTTGACGGCAGTATGATGCCGTGCTATAATAGTTTTTGTTTTGAGAAAGCAAGTAGAAGCCACCGCTTCTCACCTGCGGACGATGTTGATTCGTGCGTCGGGTTCATAAGATGAAATCTTTTGAGAGGTGGCAGTTTGCCGCCTCTTTTTATTGGATACGGAAAACTATAGGAGGTGCATGTATCATTAGCAGGGACTCATTACGAATCAATGAGCAGATTCACGTCCGCGAGGTGCGCGTGACGAGTGCATCGGGTGAACAGCTCGGCATCATGCCGACGCGCGATGCGCTCCGCATGGCGGAGGAACAGCATCTCGACCTCGTCGAGGTTGCGCCGAAGGCAAAGCCGCCGGTCTGCCGCATCATGGATTTCGGCAAGTACCGTTACGAGCAGCAGAAACGCGAGAAGGAAGCCCGCAAGAAGCAGAAGGTCATCAACATCAAGGAGGTCAAGCTCCGCCCGAATATCGAGCAGCATGACTTTGATGTGAAGGTCAAGAATGCGGTTCGTTTCCTCGGTGAGGGCAACAAGGTCAAGGTAACAATCATGTTCCGCGGCCGCGAGCTGTCCCATCCGGAACTCGGGCGCGAGCTTCTCGCACGCGTCGCGGATACGCTTGGCGACGAGGTTTCGATCGAACGGCATGCGAAGCTCGAGGGCAAGAACATGTCGATGGTCGTCGCCAATAAATCCAAATCATCGAAGAACAAGAAGGCTTCTCACAACAATCATCAGAAGCCCCAGATTGAGGGAGGAAATTCTAATGCCAAAGATTAAGACTCGCAGAGCAGCTGCAAAACGCTTCACGGCTACGGGCAGCGGTGAATTCAAACGCAACAAGGCTTTCAAGAGCCACATTCTCGAGAAGAAGACGCCGAAACGCAAGCGCAACCTGCGCAAAGCGGCTATCGCTACGTCCGCGGATTACAAGCGCGTCAAGAAGATGCTTCCGTACGCATAATTCTGCGTACATCGATTCGTCATACAGGAGGAATAAAACATGCCAAGAGTTAAAGTCGGCGTTACGGCACATAGACGTCATAAGAAGATCCTGAAGCTCGCGAAGGGCTACAAGGGCTCGAAGAGCAAGCAGTTCAAGAAAGCAAACGAAACGGTCATGAAGGCTGGCTTCTATGCCCGCCGCGACCGCCGCGCAAAGAAGGGCAACTTCCGCCGTCTCTGGATTGCTCGCATCAATGCCGCTGCACGCACGAACGGCATTTCTTACAGCAAGCTCATCTGTGGCCTCACGAAGGCTGGCGTTGAGGTCAACCGTAAGATGCTCGCAGACCTCGCGGTTTCGGATGCTGCAGCATTCACGAAGCTCGTCGACGTTGCGAAAGAGAACCAGTAAGATTCATTCTTGCGAAGGCAAGGTTCAATAGGGTCATGGCATCAGGCTGGCCTTGTTGGGCCTTTTTCGTTTTCATATTTTGGAGAAAGCTGAAGCTATGGAAATCATCCGCAGCAAGGACAACAAGAAGATCAAGGAGGCCGCGGCCCTGCAGAAGGGACGCGAGCGGGAAAAGACGGGACTCTTCCTTGCCGAGGGCGTGCGGTTGGCTGAAATGGCCGCATCGTCGGATTGGCGCATCCGTTACACGCTTGCGACGCCGGAGGCAAGCGCAGAGGAACGTGGGAGTTCCCTGATCGGGAATCTCGCCGAGAAGGCGCCAGTGTATCTTGCAGAAAAATCCGTATACGATAAAGCGGCAGGGACGGTATCCTCTCAGGGAATCCTCTGCGTGCTCGAACAGAAGAAAATGGCGCTGGATGACTTCGCAGAAAAAGAGCAGCCGCTCTACCTTGTGCTTGATCAGATTCAGGATCCGGGAAATCTCGGAACCATCCTGCGCACAGCGGATGCCGCCGGCGTAGATGGCGTGATCCTGATGCGGGGGACGGCGGATCTCTACAATCCAAAGGTCGTCCGCTCCGCGATGGGTTCGCTTTTCCATCTGCCGGTCGCTTTTGGCGTCACGCCAGAGCTGCTGATGGATTTACTCGGGAAACGGCATATCCGGCTGCTTGCGACGGCGCTCGATGAAAATGCGGCTCCGCATTTCGGGACGGATTTCCGCGGCAGCGTGGCGCTGGTGATCGGCAATGAAGGAAATGGGGTTTCGTCCTTCCTGCTCGAGCGGGCGGAGAAGGTCTACATTCCGATGTTCGGTGCGGCCGAATCGCTGAACGCCGCCGTTTCTGCCGGCATCGTGCTCTATGAGACAGTCCGGCAGCGGCATCCGGAGATTCTTCCGCGCTAGTCCGCTTCGCATGGAAAAGTTCTGTGCGGTTGTGCTATAATGGACAGTATGAGGTGATTGTTTTGAAAATTGCAGTGACGTTTGAAGACGGAGCAATCGGCCGCGAGTTCGCGGACTGCCTGCAGGTGAAGATTTATACGGATGAGTACCGCGAGATTACGGATACCAAACTCGTAGACAACCCGAAAGGTGATGCGGCTCTCGCCGATAAGCTTTCGAAGCTCGGCGTCGAGGTCGTGATCTGCGACCAGATTTCTGAGGACGGCATCGAGGCGCTCGACAGCAAGGACATCATGATCTACTCCGGCAACGCCGGGAATCCGGATGAAGCCGTGAACGCGTTCCTGCAGTGCAGGCTCGACAACAAGTCGAACGGCATCGACACAGAATGCGTCCGCAAGTAAAGACGGAAAACACTTCAATAAAAAAGATGCAGAAAAGGATGCGGAAATGTGGTTGATAATCTCAACCGCATTTCTGACGTCCGCAATTTGGCGAATCTTTCAGAATAGGGATAGAAGATATAGAAGGGAGAGGGAGCTTGTATGGCCAAAAAGGGAGCGGCAATTGATATGCTGCACGGGCCACTTGCCAAGCCACTGTTGATTTTTGCGATACCGCTTGCCTTTACGGGAATCCTGCAGCAGCTGTTCAACACGGCGGATATTCTCGTGCTCGGGAAATTCGTCGGTACGACCGCATTGGCGGCCGTCGGGAACAACGCGCCGATCATCGGGCTGCTGGTCACGCTGTTCCTCGGCATCTCTCTTGGCTCGAACGTCGTCATCGCCCAATTCATCGGCGGACGGCGCTACCGCGAGACAACGAAGGCCGTGCATACCTCCATCGCGCTCGCGCTCGTCATCGGAATCGTGATCATGGCGGCAGGTGAGCTGCTGGCCGGGCAGATGCTTGAGGCGCTCGCCGTGCCGCCGGAGGTCATGCCGGAGGCGGAGACTTATTTGCGGATTTATATCCTCGCGCTGCCGGCCATCAGCCTCTACAATTTCGAGGCAGCGATTTTCCGCGCCCGCGGCGATACGAAAACGCCGCTTTACGCGCTGCTTCTCGCGAGCCTGCTGAATATCGCGGGGAACCTTGCCGCAGTGCTCGTGCTCGACACCGGTACCGCCGGTGTCGCATGGACGACGACGATTTCTTACTATATCGGTTCGGTGTATCTGCTGCAGAAGCTGCGTCATGCGTTCGGCGTCATCCGGCTTGAGCTCGGCGCCATCCAGCTGAACGGTGCCATCGTCAAGAAGATCATCCAGATTGGTCTGCCGGCTGGGATACAGGGCATGGTGTTCTGCCTGTCGAACCTCGTCATTCAGGCAGCCATCAACAGCCTCGGTGCGACGGTCATGGCGGCTTCTGCCGCGGCGTTCACGATTGAGATCAACTGCTATGCGTTCCTGATTTCGTTCGGGCAGGCGCTCACGACTTTTGTCGGGCAGAATTACGGCGCGGCGAACCTGCGCCGCTGCCGGCGCGTGACGCGTGTCGCGGTGGCGCTCGGTCTCGGCTTTACTGTTGCGCTTTCGGGGCTTGTCTGTATCTTTGCGGATCCGTTGCTCGCGTTTTTTGATCCGCATCCGGATGTCATCGCCATCGGGCGCACGCGCGTATACTATATCATCGGATTCTATTTCCTCGATATGATCATCGAGCTGATCTCCGGAGCCATGCGCGGATACGGGTATTCCCTGCCGCCAGCCATTTTGATGCTCGTGACGATCTGCGGCGTACGGATTGGCTGGATCAAAACAGCCTTTGTGATGGATCCGACGTTTTCCGTCATCATGATGTCGTATCCGGTAAGCTGGGCAGTGACGGCTGTCTTGCTCCTCGGCGTATATCTGTATTACCGCAAGAATATCCGCGTGAACCGCGTCCTGCCGAAAAAGCGGCTTCGTACAGCGGAAGCCTGAGAAAAGGAGGCACGATATGATTGGATTTTTACGTGGGAAGGCCGTGAGCATCCGGCCCGACTACTGCCTGCTCGATGTCCACGGTGTCGGGTATCAGGTCTACATCCCGAACAGCACGCGTGCAAAGCTCCGGCTGAACGAGGAGGCCACGCTGCACACGTATCTGAACGTCTATCAGGACGGCCTCACGCTCTACGGCTTCTATACGGAGGAGGAATACGATTTCTTCTTGCTGCTGATTGCGGTTTCCGGCATCGGCCCGAAGGTGGCGCTCGGGATCCTGTCTTCGATAACGGTCGACGGCCTCTGCAAGGCCATCCAGAACAAGCAGACGAAGGTACTGACAAATCTTCCCGGCATCGGCAAGAAATCGGCAGAGCGCCTGATCCTCGAGCTCAAGGATAAAGTCGCTTTCGCACAGAACCCGGACGGTGGCGTCCTGACGCTTGAAATGCAGGATGAAGTCGGTGAGGATACGGTCAGCGAAGCGATTGCGGCACTTTCCGCGCTCGGCTACAGCCAATCGGAGATTGCCCCGGCCATCAAGAAAGCCGCGGGCTGCAAGACGACCGAGGAAATAATCAAGAAGGCGCTCAAAGAACTCAGCCATCTATGATGGTGCAGAAAGGAACGGAGGTGTAAAGTTTGGAAGAAAACTTCTACCCGGAAGGCATGCGGGGCGGACATGAGTTCGGTGAGCCGAAAGAACATGATTTCAGCGAGATGAGCCTCGATGACAGCCGCATCGTCGGCCTCGACGAGCAGACAAGCGACGACTGGCAGTACAGCCTGCGCCCGCGCAAGCTCAAGGAATACATCGGACAGGACAAGGTCAAGAAGAACCTGTCCATCTTCATCCAGGCCGCGATGAGCCGCGGCGAAGCGCTCGACCACGTGCTGCTCTACGGGCCGCCGGGACTCGGCAAGACGACGCTCGCCGGCATCATCGCGAACGAGATGGGCGTCAATTTCCGCCAGACTTCCGGCCCGGCCATCGAGCGGCAGGGAGATCTCGCCGCGCTCCTGACCAATCTGCAGGAACACGATGTGCTCTTCATCGATGAGATCCACAGGCTCTCCCGTTCAGTTGAGGAAGTGCTGTACTCCGCAATGGAGGATTTCGCGCTCGATATCATCATCGGGAAGGGGCCGAGTGCACGCTCCATCCGCCTCGATATCGCGCCGTTCACCTTGATCGGTGCGACGACAAAGGCGGGCGCGCTCGCCGCACCGCTGCGCGACCGCTTCGGCATCATCTCGCGGCTCGAGTACTACGATCCGGAATCGCTCGTCGAAATCGTCAAGCGTGCGGCAGAAATCCTCGAGATACCGATTGAGGATCGCGGTGCGCTCGAAATCGCGAAGCGCAGCCGCGGGACGCCGCGCGTGGCGAACCGACTGCTGAAGCGCGTGCGGGACGTCGCACAGTACGAGGGAACGGGCAAGATCACTGATGAGATTGCCGACAAGGCCCTCGCAATGCTTGAAATTGATAAGGCTGGCCTCGACCACACCGATCGCCGCATGCTGAACACAATGATCCGGAAATTCGGCGGCGGCCCGGTCGGCCTTGAGACGCTCGCTGCCGCAATCAGCGAGAGCACGGATACCATCGAGGACATTTACGAGCCATTCCTGATTCAGCTCGGCTTCATCACGCGGACACCGCGCGGCCGCATCGTCACGCGTGCGGGTTACAAGCATATGGGCATCGCCTATCCGGAATGACACAGGGGGAAAATCATGAAACTGCTGCTGCATATGTGCTGCGGGCCGTGTTCCTGCTACCCGGTGAAGAAACTGCGGGAGGAAGGCATCGAGCCGACCGGCTATTTCTTCAATCCGAATATCCATCCCTATCAGGAGTGGAAGCACCGTCTCGATACGGCAAAGGAATTCGCGGAAAAAGTCGGCATGGAGATCCGCACGGACGAGGAATACGGCCTGCGCAGCTTCTTGAAAAAAGCGTTGCCAGCAGAATCCGTACCGAACGGCCGTTGCACGATGTGCTATACCTGGCGGTTGGAGCAGACCGCGAAATATGCAAAAGAAAACAGTTACGACGCATTTACGTCGACGCTCTTCTACAGCATCTACCAGCAGCACGAGCTCATGAAGGAAACCTGCGAGCATTTCGCGAAGTTGTACGGCGTCGATTTCTATTATGAGGATTTCCGGCCCGGCTGGCAGGAGGGCATCGATATCAGCCTCGAGCTCGGGCTCTACCGGCAGCCCTATTGCGGCTGCATCTTCTCCGAGCAGGAGCGCTACGACAAGAAGCTGCAGAAGGAGATCCGCAAGGCGAACCGCGCGAAAAAACGCGCGCGGCTTGCACGGCAGGCCGCTGAGCAGAACGTGGAGGCCGTATGATGAGATATCGTACCTTTTTCTTCGCCCTGCTCCTTCCGTGCCTCTTCTCGTTTGCGCCGTCTATGGCACAGGCTGTCTGGCAGCCGACGATAGCGGTCGGACTGCTGGAGGGACAGACGGCCGTCTCCGTATCGGCTGAGGGATGCGGGGGAAAGCTGACGGCCCAGGCGGTCGGCAGTCCCTTTTCGGAAGTCCAGCAGAACACGATGGTAACCATCACCGCCGGTCAGGGCGGATTGGAAATTGATGGCCGCGCCGTGCCTGCCAATCATCTGATCCTTGAGGCCGCGGACGCGAGAAAGGCCGATTCGTTCCGGACGGGCCTCAATGGGCGGACGTACCGTGGCAATATGGAATTCGTCCTGCATGATGGACAGATCACCGTCGTGAACCGCGTCCGCGTCGAGGACTATGTCAAGGGCGTCGTCGCAAAGGAGATGCCACCGGAATGGCCGGCGGAGGCCGTGAAGGCGCAGGCCGTTGCCGCGCGCACGTTCGCGCTGAAGAACCGCGGCCGCCATAAAGCCCATGGCTACGACCTCTGCACGAATACGCATTGCCAGGTCTACGAGGGCGTATCGGCAGAACGCCCTTTTGCGAGTCAGGCGGTCGACGCGACCTATGGTGAGGTGCTGGAATATCAGGGCCGCCTGATTGACGCGCTGTTCCATACGGATTCCGGTGGCATGACGGAGAACAGTGAGGATGTATGGGGAACGAAGATTCTCTATCTACGCGCCGCAAGCGAAAAGACTTGGGGAACTCAGGCTTGGACAAAGACCATCTCCGAGGACACCGTCCTGGCTCATTTCTCGCGGAAAGGCAATATCGGTGAGCTGAAATCCGTGAGCCTCTCGAAGCTCGCGGCGCCATCCGCAAAAGGCTATGCCGCGGATCGCACGGCTTCCGGCCGCGTCCGCTCGCTCCGCCTGTCCGGTACAAAAGGAAGCATGACAATCAGCGGCAATGAGCTCCGCGATGCTTTTGGGCTCCGCAGCACGCTTTTCGATGTGAAGCTTGAAAACGGCAGTTTGATCCTTTCCGGTTACGGCTGGGGGCATGGGCTCGGCCTCTCGCAATGGGGTGCGAAAGCTTTTGCTGCCTCCGGCGAGAGCTATGCGCAGATTCTCGCACATTATTACCAAGGAACAGAACGGAAAACGCTCTACAAGAAGTAAATAGAAAGAGAAGGTAACGATCTTGAGTATGTTATTATCTGATTTTGACTATGATCTGCCGGAGGAACGCATCGCGCAGACGCCGGTGGAGCCGCGCAACGCATCCCGCCTGATGGTGCTCAATCCGCAGATGAAGACCATGGAGCATCGCCATTTCTACGACCTGAAGGAATACCTCGTCCCCGGTGATACGCTGATCTTCAACGACACGCGCGTCATGCCGGCGAGGCTCATCGGCCACCGCGACCAGACCGGCGGCAAGATTGAGGTGCTGCTGCTGCGCCGTATCGATGCGGATCACTGGGAGACCCTCGTGAAGCCGGGCAAGAAGGCGCAGGTCGGCACGGTCATCAATTTCAGTGACGAGCTTTCCTGCACGATCCTCGAGCATACGGATTTCGGTGGGCGTATTGTCGAATTCAACTATGAGGGCATTTTCGAGGAAATCCTCGACCGGCTTGGCGAAACGCCGCTGCCGCCGTATATCCATGAGAAGCTCGAGGACAGCGAACGCTATCAGACAGTCTACAACCGTGAACAGGGCAGCGCCGCCGCACCGACGGCCGGTCTGCATTTCACGAAGGAGCAGATGCAGGAGCTCAAGGACATGGGCGTGAACCTCGGCTTCGTCACGCTGCATGTCGGGCTCGGCACATTTCGCCCGGTACACACGGAGCATATCGAAGAACACGAGATGCACAAAGAGTTCTATCAGATCAACGACGAAACGGCCAAGCTCGTCATGGACACGAAAAAGGCCGGCCACCGCGTCATCGCAGTCGGCACGACGTCTATCCGCACGCTCGAGTCCGCCGCGACGGCAAAGAATCAGATTGCCGCGAAAAGCGACTGGACCGGCATCTTCATCTACCCGGGCTATGACTTCAAGATTGTCGACGCGTTGATCACGAACTTCCACCTGCCGAAATCGACGCTGATCATGCTGATCTCGGCGTTCGCCGGCCGAAAGTTCATCCTGAACGCCTACAAGACCGCGGTCGAGATGAAATACCGGTTCTTCTCGTTCGGCGACGCGATGTTCATCGAAATGCCGCAGCCGAAGGCGGAACGCGATGCGGAGCTCGCGAAGCTCGAAGTCTCGCACAAGGAAGAATGATTTCGTTCCTTGCCTGCTGATTCGGTTATTTCTGTGACAAGGGGGAAGGTCAGCGATGAATCAGCCTGTGAGCCGCGCTTCCATGCGCCTCGACGCAGATTCCATAACGCCGGAATACTACATCGAACATTATATGGATTTCCTGCCGCGCTATATCTCGCATGGCCGGCCGACGGCGGACACGCTCGCAACCTACCAGAAGCGGATCAAGCAGTTCTTGAAGTGGTGCGAAGGGCAGGGGGTACACCCTCTTGCCGTACAGGACTATCAGATGCGTATCTTCATGGAGGATTTCATCCTCGCGCATAAGGATTCGACGGTCGCGCTGACGCTGATTGCCATCCGTACCTTCTTCATGGTCGCGATGCGGCTCGGCTTTGTCCGCGAGAATCCCTGCGAACACATCCATGCCGGCGCGGCATTCCGTCTCGATGAAGACTTCAAATATTTCACGCTGGAGCAGGTCGGGGAAGTCCTGCATTACTTTGAGCAGAAAAAAGATGACTTCGTCAAGTATCGCAATATGTCCATGCTTTACCTCATGAGTGTCGAGGGACTGCGCAATGTCGAGCTCGAGCGCATGAACGATGAGGACATCCATTGGGAAACCGAGACCATCTATATCCGCGGCAAGGGCCATGCCGGCATCATCTATCCATCGAAAAGCACGATGGAGACCTTGAAGAAATATATGGAGGTGCGCCCGAAACCGGTAAAAGACGGGGCGCTGACGCCGACCTTCATATCTGATTCGAACCGGCGCATGCACCAGCGACTGTCGCGCGACGGCATCCGGAAAATCATGGACAAGGGGCTGCGGGCCTGTGGCTATAAGCAGAAAGGCATCAGCTGCCATGTGTTCCGCCACAGCTGCGGGACGAACCTGTACGCCGCAACGAAAGACCTGCGTATCGTGCAGGAAACCTTGCGGCAGCGCGACCCGAAAACGACGGCACGTTATGCGCACGTCCATCAGCGCATGACGAAACGCTATACGAGTGCACTGGACCCGGAAAACCGGAAATCGGACAAGACGGATCAGGAAGCAGAATGAGCTGCAGCCGCTGCGTTCCTGTTTTCATTCGTGATCACGCATATCCGATGGTATATACCAGACAAAGAACAGGGCCGTGAAATCCGGCCCGTTTCTTGTGGATAATTTTAGGCGAGATAATTCCAATTACCTAGACTAAAATTATCCACAAAAAAGAGAGGAGCCCGCAGCCCTGCTTCCGGTGCTGTTGCGGAACTCCTCGTTTTTATTTCTTCGTTTGTCCTTGCAATGCGTGTATGTGGATCTGCTTCCATCAATTCCTTCCGAAATGATAGAGCTCGTCGTCATCGTCGTTTCGGTGTTCCGGCCGGTTCATCTGCTTTTTTCGGGCATCAGCCTGCATCGCGGCATTCTCACGGTCCAGATCCTGCAGGAAACTCATGTCACCGGAGGATTCGATTTCCTGCAAGGTCTCATCGACAAGCTTTGAGAATGCCTCATCGCTCATCTCGATATGGTTCGCCTGCAGCTGCTGCGCTATCCTCGCAGCGACAACCTCCCGGAGATTCATCCCATCTAACGGATCAGAAGATGCATCCTGTTGCTTTTGTGACTGCGGGCCCTGCTTTGCCGGTTCTCCCTCGCGCGTCATTTTCTCGAAAGCCGGCCCGCTCTGCTGCATGGGATTCGGGCTGTACGCCTCGGAATCAATGGCTCGCCCCGGCGTCCTATCGGGCCGGTCGGGAATCGGGCGCCCAGTTTCTGATTCCGGTTCTGGCTGTTCGGAAAAAGCATCCTGACCGAACTGCGGGATGGCACGGGGCATCGCAGCCTGCATGGAATGCCTGTGCAGGTATTCTTCTGCCGCTTCATAGATTTCCTGCGGTACGATGACAGCATTACCTTCGTCACGTGCGATGACGACAGGTTCCTTCATCGAGACCACATAATCCAGCACAGCGCGGAGCTGTCCTTGCAGACGGTTTTCCGTCAACGTCTTAAGCATAATTTTGACACTTCCTTATGGAAAATGTGGTTGATGAAATCAACCACAAAAACAACTATATTTTATTTTCTATTTCTTGTCATCCGGATCAAAACGGTCGCGGTAGATTTTTCTTCCCAGATAAGATTTCGGCTCTACCAGCGGCTTTGTGCCGGATCCATACTTCCGCTTCTGGATATCTGCTGCCTCTTTCCGCACGGCACTCTCTTCGTCGAAAGAATAGAAATATCCGCTGGACGTTTTCTTCTGCTCAGAGGCCGCCTCTCGATCCAGCTCTTTCTTGGCACGTTTCAAGTCATGCTGCAAGCGCTGCAAACATTCCGCGCAATACATCCCATGGAAAATCGGCTTCCCGCAGGATTTGCATGGATAGGCAACAGCGGCACCAGACATCTCAAAGACGCCTTTTTTTATCAAGCTCTGGATGAGTTTCAATGACGCCCCTGTTTCTTTATGGATTTCCTGGACATGCGTGTTCGGATGTTCCCGGACATAGGCGAGAACCTTATCTTCCATGTCGTGCACTTTCTTCTGGCAGTCCCAGCACATGGTCTGCCCCGGGGGGCCGGCAAAAACTTTCTTGCAGACCGAGCAGGTCTTCAGTTTGATATTTCTGCGGCTCATCGCTTTCACTCCCCCATTGGAAAATTCTTTTATCTATGATACTATTCGATAAAAGAGCCTGAATTCCTTTCTGCATGGGAAACAATATCTCAGGTTGCGCTCAGTGTTTCAGATCCTCGATGGCCTGCGCGGCGCCGAGGATGCCGATGATGGCATGTTCGAAGGTCAGGCCGCCCTGCAGGTAGACGTTATATGGCTCGCGCAGCGGCCCGTCGGCGCTGAATTCGATGGAAGCACCTTGCACGAAAGTACCGGCCGCCATGATGATCTGGTCTTCATAGCCCGGCATATCCCATGGCTCCGGCGTCGCGTACGAATCGACCGGCGAGTATTTCTGCACGCCGGCGCAGAATGCGCAGAGCTTTTCGGCAGAGCCGAGCTCGATGGCCTGGATGATGTCGCCGCGTTTGTCCGTCTCGCGCGGCAGAGTCTTGTAGCCGAGCTTCGAGAACAGTCCGGCGGCGAACAGTGCGCCCTTTACGGCCTGTGCCGTGACATGCGGTGCGAGGAAAATGCCTTGGAACAGCAGGCGGTTGTTCGAGAGGCTGGCGCCGAGCTCATCGCCCATGCCGGGGGCGGTCAGCCGGTAGGACGCAAGCTCTACGAGCTTGTCCTTGCCCGCGATATAGCCGCCCGTCGGCGCGATGCCGCCCCCCGGGTTCTTGATGAGCGAGCCCGCCATGATGTCCGCGCCGACCTGCGTCGGCTCCTTCGTCTCGATGAATTCGCCATAGCAGTTGTCGACGAAGCAGATGCAGTCCGGCTTGATGCGGTGCA
Organism: Selenomonadaceae bacterium; assembly: GCA_036733925.1. Lineage (GTDB taxonomy): Bacteria > Bacillota > Negativicutes > Selenomonadales > Selenomonadaceae > UBA2897. The sequence goes on from DAIMZO010000013.1 coordinate 44,089, forward strand.
CTTCCGCCGTGATTTTCTCGATATCCGCTATCGTCAGCGTATCGCGCATCGAGTAGCCGCGGGAACGCTGGATCTCGACCATCTTCGTCTTGTCCGTGATGACGTCCTGAATATGCTCGAAATCGACTTTTCCATCGACGGTCGTCAGCTCGTTGTAGAGCACGCCGAACTCTTTGAGCGAACCGGGGCTTGGCTCCTCATAGCCGATGACGGTCTGCATGGTGTCGTATGGTTTGCCCGTGAGGGAAACGAGCTCGTCGCCCGGGCGCAGGATGCCGAACAGCACCGTTGCGAGCGCATGCGTGCCGGAGACGAACTGCGTGCGCACGAGAGCGCGCTCCGCGCCGAAGATTTTCGCGTAGAGCTCGTCGAGCTTCTGGCGGCCGATATCGTCGTAGGCGTAGCCCGTGCTCTGATTGAAATGCGCGGCAGCCACCTTGCATTCTCGCATCGCGTCAAGTACCTTCAGCGTATTGGCTTCCGCGACCGCGTCGACATCCGCGAGCATCGGCTGGATTTCCTTCAAGACCTCATCCTTGAGGCCGAGCAGTTCTTTTGAAAACGACAAAATAATTCCTTCTTTATGCTTCTAGTTTTTGTTGATGATGTTGGAAATATGCTTGAGCGTGATCGACATCGTGCCGTCCTCGCTCGTGTTGAATTCCACGTATTCCGTGTTATCGAAATAATCCGTCGGGATATTGAGCTCGATGCCGGTATCGGTCTTGAGCCGATGGCGGCTGACCTTCTTCAGCATCGCCTCTTTGCTCATGTCGATCGGCACGGGCTCCGTGAAGCCAGCGTCCTCGATGGCCGCTTTGAAGTCCTCCTGCATGGACGGATTCCCATGGAAGATTTCCGGCGCAGCCGCCGTCAGGTCAAGCGCGTCATCCGCGCTTTCCATGCGGCCCGCCAGATAGTTCTTGGCAGCCGCCGCGATGGCGACCTCATCCTGCCCGTAGTCTTCCGCGACCTTTGCGGCGGTCTTCTGCAGGGTCTTCACGGCGTCGCTCGTCGAGGGGGACACGCTGCATTCGAGCACGATTTCCGGCAGGATATCGATTTTCTCGCCATCGACTGTATAGTTCTTGGATGTGACGCGGATCGACTTGTCGTCCGCGTCGACGAAAGCGAATTCATCAATGCGCTGCGTGAGGCTCGGCATGATAATCGCCTGATTCACGATCTCGTTATGCGTGCCCGCATCATCCTGCACGACCTGATGCGTGTAGCCGATATGGCTGTCGCTTTTCAGCAGGACGATCTGCCGCACATCGTCGATACGGACGTCCGCGAGGATGACGTCGACAGAAGTCATCTCCTCTGCGTGCGAAAGGGCGCGTTCAAAGCTCGCGGCAGCTGCTTTCGAAAAGGCGAGGAAATCCAGTTCTTCCGAAAGATAGGCGTCGAGATTCTTCTGGAACGCCGAATCCTCGTAGAACTTCCCCGGCTTCTTATTCACGCTCGACCAGCTTTTCTCGATATGCTTGGTCAGATAGGTATCGACACTGTCCTTGACATCGAGCAGGGCATCGGAATAGATGGCGCTGCCACTGGCCAAATCCAGGATATGCAGAACCGCTTTATCAATGACTACCATTTACGGCCTTCCCCCATGAGCAAAAAACAAACGCGTGGAACGCGTAATACACAACAGCATATATTATAGCATAATCCGGCCTTCCTAGCTATATGTCTGCCTGTTGCCCTTGCGGAATCTCCCAAAGACAGGATATAATAAAGGAAATGGAGGGAGGAAATTTTCCAATGAAGCTTTTGCTTTCTACCCTGCTGAACGTCGGCGGCTTTGTCATCAGCCTGCTCGTCCTGCAGATTGTATGGGTCAATACACGCGAGGCGTGGAAAATCAAGGACTGGAAGAACATCCTGTTCTGGCCTGTTTGCGCCATCCTCTTTTTTGCACTGCTCACGCGGTTCTGCGATGTCGTCAATGCCTATATCGGCCGTTGACGGCTTTTTATTTTGCCATCGTACGCGTAAGGTACAGGCACAGTAGCACAAACAGGAGGATTGCGACAATCCGCGTGACATGGCCGGATAGGAGCTCCTGCGTCTTGTTCTTTGTATCTTCTTTCATACGTATCGAAACCTCTTTCTTTGATTCGTCTATTTGATATCGTCCTGCCGGAATGTCGTCATCAGGTTCCCGCGTGCATCGAAAAGCTGGATCGGATTCAGTATCAGCTTGCCGTGCTGGATCCGGAATGCGTCGGTGCGGATATGCACGCCGGCCAGATCGATGGCGACATCGTAGAAATGCAGATCCTTATATGCGTTCGTGAAGCGGCCGGCCAGCCGGTCAAATGGCAGCAGGCGGTAATGCCCCTTGCCGGACTCGAAGGTGCCGGACGTGATGGTATCCTTTGCGCTTCCCTTGAAATCGATCTCGATATCCATATCGACGAGGCAGGACAGGTGATCCTTCGGGAATGCGTCTTTCGTCTGGAGCTTTGTCCCGTGCCCTTTCAGATGGTAATAGCGCGTATCGAGGTCATAGTCGCCGCTGGCGTCGAGCGTGCCGCCGTAGACATTGGCGTGCACATTCTTGAACGTGAGTTTTGGGTCTTTGTAGAAGACATCGCCCGTGACATTCGTGAAATGCAAGGCCGGGATATTGAGTTCCTTCATCTGCAGGACGCCGACACCGTCCGGATTCGCAAGGGAGCCTGTGAAATGCGTGCTGAGCGTCATTTTATCGTGGATATTCAGCCCGAAACCGAGGGAGGAAGGGTCGACCTCGTAGAGCGCGAGCGACAGGTCACAGACCGGCAGCTCCTGACTCTGGAAATCGATGTCGCCGCGCAGCGTGATTCCTTGCCCAATCATCGTGCCGCCGAAACCGCCGGCGCTTGCATCGATATGCATGGCGCTGTCGGTATTGATATCCGCGTAAAGCTGGACGCAATCCATCAGATAATGCCGTTCCTTGACGAACACCTCGACCTTGCAGTTGTTCAGATGGAGTTTCGTATGGATGCGCCGATCCCCGCGGTTGAAGTTCGACCATTTCTTCTCGAAGCGCTGCTGCCTCCGCGCACGTTTCATCTCGCCGAGCCTTTTCCGCTGCTCCTCATTCAGCCCGTTGATGCTGACCTTATCCATCCAGTCATCTTCCTTGTCGACATGCTTCATGGCTGGTGTCGGCCGGATGAAATCGACCTTCATGTCATCGGTGAAATGCACGGACATCTCTGCGTCATTCAGCGTGATTTCCTGCAAGGTCGTCGCCTTGAAATTCTTCGTCAGGACATCCCACAGACGCACCTGAAAGGAGCCGGACGGAACGAAGAGGATGGTATCCCCGTCCGGATCCTTCCAGTCAAGATTCTCGAACTGGACATGTCCCCAAGGGTCAGCGAGGATTTTCTCTGCCGTGATGGTGCCGCGCAGCATATCCTGGTTGGCGACCGCTCGGTTGAAGATCATGGCGGCGCCGCGGCTCAGGAATTCCAGCATCAGGAGGAGGCAGGCGCAGATCAGGAGCAATACGAGCACGGCCCGTTTCCCCGCCTTGGCATGTCGCCGCAGGAACGGCATCAGGTGCAGCTTCTTCCCAATCCGCATGCATGTCTCCTCCTTCCGTGGCTGCTGTCTCCTTATTTCCTATTCGTCCCGGCTCCGGAAATTCCTCTTTTCTGCTTTTCCGGAATCCGCACAATCTTCACGCATTTCCTTTGCACGCAAAAAAGCCGTCCGAAGACGGCCCCTTCATTTCCTGACCTCAAAGCGTGATGCCCGCGTAGCTCAGAATGGACTCAGCGAGTACCGGCGAATCCTTCTGCCCGATTTCATTCTCATCGAGCTGATCCGAATGGCTCTTCACGATTTTCTTTTCCTGCGGGCCTGCGTTCTTCTTGCCCGTTACGAATTCGACAAAATCCATGATAGATTTCCTCCTTTGAATAGACCAATTATTTATCTATCATCGACGATGGGATTATCTTACACGGAAGCAATTATGCTGTCTATGTATTGCATATTATTTTTGTATTATATCAGTCTGGATAAAGTATGGAAAGGGATGGCCGCTTTTTTTTCGGGACTTTTTCTGCAAGATATGATAGAATAGGGATGTGATTACCGTATGTCCTGTCAATGTTCTATACGAAAAAGGAGATTGTAGATTATGTTTTCCATGCATAAAAAATCAAGCATTTCCATGCTGCTCGCGGCTCTCTGCCTGCTGATCGGCACGATGGCCGCCTCTATCCAGCCGGTTTCCGCCGCGGAAGAGGCGCCTGTCCTTTCTGTGGATGGGTCAGCATCGGCGGAGCAGGCTCCCGACCGCGCCATCGTCACGGTCGGCGTCACGACGCAGGCTGGCGATGCGGCCAAGGCACAGGCAGAGAACGTCCGCAAGGCAAAGGCCATCCATCAGGCCATCCAGGCGCTCGGCATCGCGGATAAGGACATCCAGACGCAGAATTATTCGTTCTACCCGGTCTACACGCAGTCGGCCAACCGCGAGAACAAGATCACGGGCTACCGCGTCGACAACACGATTACGGTTACGGTCAACAACCTTGCGCTGACGGGCAAGGTCATCGACGCCTCGCTCGCAAACGGTGCCAATGAGATCTCGTCGCTGGATTTCAGCGCAAAGGATTTCTCGAACGCCCGCAATACTGCGATGAAGAACGCCGTGCTTGACGCGCGTTCGAAAGCGGATGTCCTTGCAAATGCACTCGGCCTGCGCATTGTCGGCGTCAAGAATGTTTCGGAGAACGTTAGCGCGCCGGGCGCGCGCCGTTATGCAGGCAACATGCTCATGGCGATGGCGAAAAGCGATGCTGTTCCGGAAACGCCGATTGCAGCCGGTACGCTCCGCGTCACCGCAAATGTGCATGTCGACTTCATTCTGAGCAAGTAATCGGGCCGATGCCATACCGCAGTAATGATTCAGTGATTTAAGTTTGGAGTCTTTTCCCCGATGGAATCTCAAAGCCCTGCCACAAAATCCGCGCAGCCAGTGAAGAAACGGAAGCCGCGTCTCGCTGCAATCGAGTATATCCGCGGCATCTCGATGATGGGCGTTATCGCCATCCATGTCGGCTCGCAGTATATCGGTAATCCAGCCGCGAACATCAACCTGATTGCCTTGCTCGAGATCGTGTCCCGGTTCTCGGTGCCGATCTTCTTCTTCATCTCGGCGTTCGGGCTGTTCTATAACCTCGACATCCACGCGCCATTCGACCCGAAATACTTCTATACGCGCCGGGCGAAGACGGTCCTGATCCCCTATCTGGTCTGGTCCTTGTTCTACCTGATCCACGACGGGATCCTATACGGAGTTGGGTTCCCGGATCCGCTCCATCTGCTGAGCACGCTGTTCTTCGGCACGGCGAAGTACCAGCTCTATTTCCTCGTGATCCTGCTCTGGTTCTACTTGCTGATGCCGCTCTGGATCTGGGTGGTGCGCCGCATTGGAATCAAGGGACTTTTCACTTTGCTGCTCCTGCAGATTGCATTTGACTACTGGTCGAGTTTCTCGGTCTCGCTCAATACGTTCACCTACGGCCTGCCGGACGGCTCCGCGCTGAAACCGTTCCTGATGTACCGCCTGAACTACTGGGTGCTGCATTATGTCTTCATCTTCGTGCTCGGCGGCTGGCTCGCGGTGCATATCGATGCGTTCCATAAGTTCATGCAGAAGCGCCGGTTCGGCATCACGGTATTCTTCTGGGCGACGATGCTCGCACTGCTCGCGTTCTACTACCGCCTGATCTTCAAGCAGGGTTATACGGCACTTGAGTCCATCAACACGGCACATCAGCTTTCGCCGGAGGGCATCTTCTATACGCTTGCTTCGTGCCTGTTCTTCTTTACGATCTTCACGTATCAGAAATACCCGTCCTTCCTGAACCCAATCCTGCACCAGCTCGGCAGGCACTCTTATTTCGCCTACCTCGTGCACCCGTTCTTCATCGGGTACGCCGCGCTGTTCCTGCAGGGGCATGGCATCCTGATGACGGCGGGCCTCACGGTCGTGTTCTACTTCGTGATTCTCGCGCTTTCCATGCTCGCGGCCGTCCTTTGCCGCCGGATTGGGAATCACGTACCGATTCTGAACGAACTGACCATCGGTGCATACCCGAAAAAGACAAATTGACCCATATCGATGGAAGCATAGAGAAAGCGTCCGGAACCCATTGTGGATTCCGGACGCTTTTCTGTATGCATTTTTTCTGGTTCTTCCCTTAGCTTTTCCCTTTATCGAGGTATTTGTGCAATTTCTCGAAAAGTTCCTTGAGGTCTATCGGCTTAGTCAGGTAATCGTTCATGCCGATATCCATCGCCGAGCCCCGTGCTGCCCTTCTGTTTCGGCGCAAACGGGTCGAAGATATGCGCGACGAAATCCTTCGTCATGCCGATGCCGTCGTCTTCGATGACAAAGGTATAGATGCCGCCTTTCCCGTCTGCATCAGGCTTTTCGTTGACGCTGAAATGGACATGGCCGCTCGAGCGCGTGAACTTCATGGCATTCGACAGGCAGTTCCACTGCGCCGATATCATAGGCTGCCTTCGGCATGCCGTAGAAGCCCGTGGTGCTCACTGTCCCAGAGCTCGCGCAGGATATGATTATTCTCCTCCTGATACAGATCCTCTTCCGTTTCGCATTCGTCATGGAGAGCATCCTGGAGGTTCATGACAATCTCATCGTAGAAGAGCTCGCGCTCCCGCAGATCTCTCGGCTTGACTAGAAACGTAATACGCCACTTATGCGGAAAAACGGAAAAGAAAAAAGACGACCAGAAGGCCGTCCTTTTCCCTATCTAATGCCGGGTGGCAATCAGATGCTGATTTAAATCATATTCTTGGAATATGCGTCATAGAGAGCTTTGAGCTCCTCGACTTTATCGTACATCTCGACCTGCAGGCCAGATGCCGTCTCATAGTCGCCGGACTCCAGCGCATTGATGAGCTGCGTGAACAGGCTCTTCTCATCGATACTGTCCTTGGCAAGGTAGGAACGAAGGTTGTTGATCTTGTTCCAGTTGTAGGAATCCTGATCCGTAACGAAATCGGATGCAATCTCCTTCGCATTGCGAACAATCTCGCGGTTCTCCGGAATAATGCGGCTGATGAGCTCAGTCTTCCAGCGGAGCAGAGCGCCTTCCTCGAATGCGGAGATGATCTTATCCGTCAGCGCACCGCCAGCCATGACGACCTGCTTCTTATCCGGATAGTTCTTGAAGCCCTGCATGTTCTCCCAGACCGTAGCTGGAGGAGCACCGAACAGACGGTCGCGTTCCTCATCCGTATAGTCCTCGAAGACATCCTTCTCGGAACGATACTCACGATCTTTCTCGAGATAGAACCCCGTGTCGCCAGCCTTCTTCGAAAGCTCGGCAAGGCACTCATCCGTCGACTTCGCCGCACAAGCCTTGATGCCGTCGAGAGCCGCGCTGTAGGCAGCAGCAAGCACAAGGTACGTGTTCGAATACGGGTTGCAGGCGCGGAGCTCGAAGCGCGTAGCGAACGGATTGTTCAGGTCGCGGATCAGGCCGGCGAGAATCGTACGGTTACGAGACGGAACTTCCGGCGTATGGCCGAGGGAGGTGACGATGCAGACAGGTGCCTCGAAGCCCGGCTTCAAGCGGTTCAGCGAATCGTTCGTCGCCGAGACGAACGGATTGATGACCTCGTAGTTCTTCAGCAGGCCCATGATCGTACCATAGCCGATTGCGCTGAGGAAGTCTTTCTTCTGGTTGTCCGCCGTGAACAGGTTGTGCGTCTTGCCGTCCATCGTCTTGCAAGCCATGCCGATATGCGTATGCTCACCGTTGCCGGCGACACCAATCATCGGCTTAGCCTTGAAGCTGACCTCGAGGCCGTTCGAACGGAATACCTCGCGGACGATGGAGCGGACGAAAATCTCATTATCCGCTGCCTGAAGGGCATCAGCGAAACGCCAGTCAATCTCGAGCTGCTCGCACACATGCGTCATCTCGCCCTTCTTGTTGATCTGAGCCGTCAGGCCGCCGACCTCTTTATGGCCCATCTCGACTTTCAGACCGTAAGCCTCGAGCTCTTCGAGGCACATCTCAAGCGCCGTGCGGACAGCGCCGTGCGTGCGCTCCCAATACTGCTCCTGCAGAACCTGGCTAGCGGAAAGTTCCTCGATCTCCTCGTTGTCCATCGGCGTTTTGACCCAGAACTCGAGCTCCGTAGCGGACGTGAACTCGATGTCCGTGACGTCTGCGCCATTGATGCTCTCGAGGCCGCTGATCTTGCCCTGCTTATGGAAAATGTCGAGCAGGTTCTTCTTGACGAATGCCGTCGTATCCGCGAGAACCGCACGCGAATCAACGCGCTTGCCCTCATGAATCAGGAAGGAAGGGATGCGGAGCGTGCCGACCGGCTTCTCCGTCTCTTCGTCATAATTCTCGAAGTTGTAATCGACGAACCAGCTGACTGACGGGTCGACCGGCATATCGACTTTCGCGTTGTTCAGCGTTGCGATGCCCGGCAGGACAACCGAGGAACCATCCGTCTGAACAGCCGTGCCGGCGTAGAACTCATCGATGTCCTTCAGGAAAATCCGCATCGGGATCTTCTCATCCGTGTCGTTGCCCGCCATGTCGATGCCGACCAGCGATACGAATTGGATTTCCGGATGCGCCTTAAGGCTTGCGAGGACGTCCTCTTTCTTGGAGTTTGCCGGAATCACATACAGTAAATCTTCCATCTTACCACCCTTTTGAATAAATAGAAAAATAGCCATACAAAACTTTCCACCAAAAAGATGGCTCGTTCCATATGGCTTCTTTGCCTAAATTTACGATTGTACCAGCAGGAACGGTTTCGGGTTCCCCTGTTTTCAGTTACATACTATAGCATAACTTCTCTGTCTTGTAAAGAGATAATACATGTATACATAAAAAGACAGATTCGGTGCACGTATGGCTGCAGTTGTTATTTCAACCGCCCGTTTGCCGCATCGCGGCGGAGCGCCCGCTTATAGAGCGTCCGCTCCCATGGCTGCAGATCCTCGAGCAACCATGCCGTCTTGGATCCGCAGTAGCGGCCCGGCTGCAGGAATTCCCGGTACTCGCTGATGGCCAATGCTATCTCCGGCGTCGTGCACTCCATCTCTTTCTTGTAGAGGCAGCGGCTACGGCAGAAGCGGATGTAGACGGCGCCGGTCGGGTCATCCTTCCTCCGGTAGAGGAATCCCTTCCCCTTTTCATATTCTGCATTGACGGCCTGTGTGATCCGCTCGGTGATGTCATCAGCCAGACTGCGGGCGGTCTGGCGCCCCCTTCCATTTCTCCAGTCAAACGAAGGGGTTGAAGTATCTCTATCCAGCAATTGCGTGTTCCCATTTTCCATAAAAAC
>DAIMZO010000014.1:0-49577 GCA_036733925.1 Selenomonadaceae bacterium
AAAGAAAAAGTTAATATAAAGGCTCGTGAAATTATGTCAATGATTGGAGTAATTCACGCTATACAACAGATAATGGGGGCGCTATGAGGATTTTATTAGTAACTCTGCACGGTTACAAAAAGATAATTCCAGCGTACGAAATATTAAGGGCATTAGGCCATGAGGTTGTAGAAATCGAATTTAATTTATTTAGTGAGTCGCATTCGTATTGGCAAAAGAAATTAGACGAATGGAAGCTATCACATCAGCGCGAAGAATACGAGAAAAACAATTTCGATTTACTACGTCAGGCAATGCACAATCAAAAGCCAGAACTGTTATTTATTGTCGGGCTTAGTTTGCATATCCCGTTTTCAATGCTTCCAGAGTTAAAAGTACTTGCGGATCGATTGGGATGCAAAATCTGTTGCTGGTTGGTGGATCCAATCGGTGATTTGAATCATGAGCGCGCGCAATATTATGATGCAATCTATACATATGAGAAGGAGGATTGCGCGAAGATTCACGTTGCTGGTGTCCGGACAGCGTATATTCCGATAGGGTATAATCCAGCTTATGATACGGACTCTCGGCTAATAGGGGGGGGAGTCGGATAAGAAGTATGATTTGGTTTTCATTGGTTCACCTTACCGGAAACGGCGGCCATATCTGGAACTGGTGGCGAAAGCGGCAGAGCAGGAGAACTGGTGTTTCCGCGTGTTTGGAATCTTTTGGGAGACGCAGTATTTCTGGAAAAAGTTTTCCATGCAACTGCGGTTTCCAGAACTATGCCGTTGCGTAGAGAATCGGTTTGTTGCACCGGCAGAGGCAGCCGAGATTTATCGACAGTCAAAGATTGTGCTCAATCTGCACGGCAATGAGGCCACGGGTTGCAATCCTCGAACCTATGATATTCTGGCAACGGGGTCAATGGAATTGATGGATCAAAGGAAGGACTATGACCTGTTTGATCCGGGACAGGATTTTGTAGTGTTCCAATCACCGGGGGACTTGCTATCAAAGGCAAAGTATTATTTGAATCATCCTGCGGAACGGCAGGCAATCGCGCAGCGAGGTTATGAAAAAGTAAAAGAATCCCGGTCACTGAAGAAAAGCATTCAAAGGATTCTTGCGGATATGGAAGCCATTATAAAAAAATGACCGCCCCAGCGTGAACGAACTTGAGCGGCCGTTTCGATACTATGTTGAAACGTTTCTATTGAGTGAGGGAACGAGCCGTCTATCGGCATCCCTTCTCTGCTTTTGTTATAACGTATGCAAAGTTGTTTTTCAAGGGTTGGTTGTCCTTATGCGTTTGAAAAGGTAACTGCCATCGGCACCGCTGAATCATGTTGTGGAGTGAGGTGGAACTATCAGCTACGACCGGAAAACAAAGAAGCACAGCTGCCTGATGGAATGGATGGATAAATAAGAGAAATATCGATATGGAGGTGGGCGGTATGGAGAAGTCTTGTCACGCCGAGGATGTGTTCCGGCCGAAGGCGTATCCGACGTATACGTATGTGGATCGTCTGTCGGGGAGTAGTACCTACGAGAAGAAGATGAAGCGGGCAATCCGTACGCCGGGGAATCTCGTGGTGATATCCGGGGCGTCGAAGTCTGGCAAGACGGTTCTTCTGCGGCGCGTCATCTCTGAGGAAAGTATGGTGGATCTCAGCGGTTCGCAGATCCGTACGGTAGAGGATTTTTGGCAGCAGATTGCGGAGAAGATGGAGATTCCGTCAGAGGTACAGCTTACGGAAAGCTTTCAGACTACCGAGAAGAAGCAAGGTGAGGGCAAAGTCGGCTTCGGTGTCGGGTCTGTTGGCGGGCACCGGGAGAAAAGCGCGGGGAGTCAGCAGAGTTTCCTGCAGAAACGGGTGCGGAGCAATACCGCACTCATGAAATATGTGATTGAGCAGGAAAAGATTCTGGTCATCGACGATTTTCATTATATTCCTTCGGAAATCCAGCAGTATATCGCAAGGACGCTGAAATCGGAATTGTTCGATGGCTTGAAGGCTGTGCTTTTGACGTTGCCACACCGTTCGGATGACGCAATCCGACTCAACGCAGACTTGATTGGGCGTACGACAGTGATTGAGATTGCACCGTGGCAGCAGGAGGAACTCCGTGAAATCGCGGAAAAGGGATTTTCCATGTTAGCGCTGAACGTAGATGCGCAGAAAATGGATATGCTGGCACGGGAGAGTGCGGCATCGCCGCAGCTCATGCAGGAAAACTGCCTGAGCCTTGCTGTAGAGCTTGTAGAAGAGGGGCGGCAAGAAGCGGAGAAGCAGGATATCCGCATTGCCCTGCAGAATACGGCGGAGAATTATAGTTATTATGAAGGCCCATTGAACATCGCGCTGCGGGGGCCGGCACAGGGGCGGAAGAAGCGGAAACATTATTTATTGAGCAATGGGGAAGAAGTAGACGGATATTCCCTCTTGCTTTTGTCTATTGCAAAAGATCCCCCGAAACTGTCTTTTTTCGTTCAGGATATCAAAGACAGGATGACTGGATTGCTTAAAGATGGTGATTCGGTACATTGGTCGACGCTATATGTCAGCAATGTAGTGCAGCACATCGAGAAATCACTGAAGCAATCACTTCCCTCCCTAGATACCATGGAATGGAAGGATAACACGCTGTATATCTTGGATCCGTTTTTGTTGTTCTATCTCCGGTGGCATTAAAAGACATTGGCTAGAAAGAAGCCATATGTGTCATAATAGTTGCCAGTAGGAGATAAGCTTTTGTGGTATAAAAGTAAAACGTTTGAATTGCGAGAAAGCAGATGGCAGGTAAGATGACGGATACGATGAAAAAGCATGGGATAAGAAAGTTGCGGGCTGCGGGAGTTGTCGCGGCGGGGATGTTTTTGGCGGCTGGGTGTCTGCCTGCGGTGGCGGCCGCGGCGGAACCGGATGTTGCGTTGCAGAAATCTCCGGGGGAGCATGCGGTCGAGGTACAGTTGGAGTATCTCGACGGGCGTTTTTTCAAGGAACGGAATGTCAATGTCTGGAATATGCACGTGCTCTGGCAGAACCGCACGGTCCATCACACGGGCGTGTCCTATGGCTTCACGCTTCAGCGCGCGCTCGGCTATACGTCGGATGATGGCATCTACCGGGATTCGGAGGCGGTCGGCCTCGGCCCGATGGTGCAGCTGCGGCGGGAGCGTTCGCTTGGCGGGAAGTTCACGGGGAGCGTGGATGCGAGCGGCTCGCTGCTTTTCTACAATCACGCGCATCCGGCAAAGGGCCGTGCCTACGGCTTTCTCTGGCGCATTGGCCCGCGGCTGACGTATCATGCGACGGACCGGGATGCCATCAGTCTCGCGTATATTTTTCACCATTCGTCGAATGGCATGAGCAGCCATAACCCCGGCTACAACGGCATTGGTTTCTCGCTCGGGTACCGGCACGGATTATGATTCCGGCCGCTTGGCGATGGTCATCGGGACGTCCAGCACGGCGAGGGCATTCTCGCGCATGGCTTCGGAGGTGCGGCGGGCCCAGATGGCCTGAACCCGTTTCACGTACTCGGCCTCAGTCAGTGGATGCCGGCGCTCGCGTTCGAGGTGCTCGCGGATGACCTGCAGGAAGGCATTGTCTACCGGGAGGTCGCGCATCGCGAGCAGCAGCTGCAAGGTCGTGTCGACGAAGTAGAGGTGCAGGCAGGGATCGGCGAGGCTCTTTTCGGTCGGGTGGTGCGCTTCTTTGAGCGTCGCGAGGGAGAACGGCGCGTCGCCCCAGCCCTCTTTGAAGATGCCGTCAATCTGGTAGAGCAGGAACAGCACCCCGTCCTCCTCGTAGAGCGCGAACGACATCTTCCCCGTGCGGAACGCCTCGGCCGCAATGACGTCGTGGCGCGTGAGCTGCAGGATGAACATCATGCCGTTGTCGTCGATCTGGAACATGGCGCCGTCCGCCTGCTGCCGGATCGGCAGCGGGAATTTCTCGCCGACGACGAAGTTGGTATAGTTTGCCATAAGTGATAACATCCTTTCGATTTCTTTGGGAATCCTTGCTTTATTCTATCATATTTTCCGCTCATTATGGTATACTAAGGGCAGGAGCGTGATGGAAATGAGCCTGAACGATACGCCGCGGGCGAACCGCCTGCATATCGGCCTCTATGGGAGAAGGAACAGCGGGAAATCGAGCCTGCTGAATGCGCTGACGGGCCAGTCGGTCGCGACGGTCTCGGATGTCGCGGGCACGACGACGGATCCGGTCTACAAGGCGATGGAGCTGCACGGCATCGGGCCGGTCGTGTTCATCGACACGGCGGGCTTCGATGACGTCGGGGAGCTCGGGCGGCTGCGCGTCGAGAAGACGGAGCTTGCCGCGAAGGAGACCGACATCGCGCTCGTCCTTTTCGCGGATGAATCGGATGAGACGATGGAGCGGGAGCTCGTCTGGGTTAAATGGTTCCGGGAGGCGAAGACGCCGGTCATCCCGGTCATCAGCCAGATCGACACGATGGAGGATAACGGCGCGCGGCTCACGATGCTCGTGCGGAATGCGACGGGGCTCGAGCCGGTCGAGGTCAGCGCGAAGGAGAAGCGGGGCATCGACCGGCTGCGCGGCGAGATGATCCGGCAGCTGCCGGAGGGCTATGAGCAGGAGAGCATCACGGGGAACCTCTGCAAGGAGGGCGACGTCGTGCTGCTCGTGATGCCGCAGGATATCCAGGCACCGAAAGGCCGTCTGATCCTGCCGCAGGTGCAGACGCTCCGCGAGCTGCTCGACAAGAAATGCCTCGTGATGAGCTGCACGACGGACAAGCTCGATGAGACGCTTGCGGCACTGCGGCGGCCACCGGCGTTGATCATCACGGACTCGCAGGCGTTCCGCACGGTGCACGCGAAGAAACCGGCGGAGAGCAAGCTCACGTCGTTTTCTGTGCTGTTTGCGGGCTATAAAGGCGATATCGACTATTTCGCGGCGTCGGCGAAAAAGCTGCTGTCCCTGCCGAAGCACGCGCATATCCTGATTGCGGAGGCTTGTACGCACCGGCCGCTCTCGGAGGATATCGGGCGCGTGAAGATTCCGCGGCTCCTGATGAAGCAGCTCGGCAAGGATATCCATATCGACGTGACGGCGGGCCGGGATTTCCCGGAGAATCTCTCGGGCATCGACTATGTGATCCATTGCGGCGCCTGCATGTTCAACCGGAAATATGTGTTGAGCCGCGTGGAGGAGTGCCGGCAGCAGCACGTGCCGATGTCGAACTACGGCATCACGATTGCGGCGCTGCTCGGCATCCTCGATGACGTCGAGCTGCCTCGCTGACGGCTATGAGATAGGACAAGGAGGAAGGCGGTTTTCATGAAAAGAATAAAGAAAGGTACCTATGTTTCTGCATTGCTTGGACTGCTCGTTGCCCTGTTTGTCCTGCTTCCGATGCAGGCTGCGCAGGCGGACGGCTGGTATTGGATCAGCTCGAACGAGAAGTACAGCAAGTTCTTTGACCCGGTGTCGGTCGTGACGCAGAGCTCGGCGAAGACGAACCACGGCGAGGTGCCGACGCGCATCGACGCGGTGACGAAGACGACGTTCAGCTACGGCGGGGCGAAGGAGACCATCGCGAATTACCGGCTCGGGCAGCTGATCCCGAACCCGGCGAACCTCGGCTACAGCATCGCGACGGTCAGCGTCAACCCGCAGAACCGGACGATACAGTACCTGCATGAGACGTTCTTCACGCCGGCGGGCCAGCCCATCTGGCGGTCGGGTGCAGGGCGTGTCAAGGAGGTCAACAGCCAGGAGTTCGACGAGGACTTCTATACGGCAATCCTCGACCAGGCGACCGGCAAGGACGATGAGACGAACCGGCGCACGGCGAAAGACCGCTGGCTGACGCTTTGGGAGGATTCGACGGTCGACGGGCAGCGTACCTCCATGATGGCGGACACGACGACCATGCGCATGAAGGACCGCAACATCATCTTCTGGGCCTGGCAGGAGACGAAGAACAGCAACGGCCAGGTGCTCGAGATCAAGTTCATGAAGAAGGCCGTGAACCCGGCGCAGGGCACGGAGCGCACGATTAACGGCAAGTACTGGAACCCGCAGATGGGCTGGCAGAACCTGACGGGCGACATGGTGAACTACCGCATGGTGCGCGCAACGGATCCGCGCTACAAGGGCATCGTGAATCTGCGCAAGTATATAGAAAATCATCGGGCATGGGTGAATCGCTATAGCCTCGATGACTAACGAGCTATATGGGATAAATATAGGGACGGCGGGCCGCGAAAGCGGTTTTTCCGTCCCTTTGTGGTATAATGGGAGTCACAACTAGAAACGGATAGAAAGGGAAGTGCTCATTATGCCGATCAAGATACCGAACAACCTGCCTGCCGCGCATGTGCTCGAGAGCGAGAATGTCTTCGTCATGGACGAGGATCGCGCGTACAGCCAGAATATCCGCCCGCTGCACATTCTGATCCTGAACCTGATGCCGCTGAAGTCGGTCACGGAGACGCAGATCCTGCGGCTGCTCGGCAACACGCCATTGCAGGTCGAGGTCGATTTCATCTATACGGAGTCCTATCAGCCGTCACATACGTCGATGGAGTATCTGTCGAAGTTTTATGGCACTTTTGACGATGTCGCGGACAAGAAATACGATGGCATGATCATCACGGGCGCGCCGGTCGAGCGCATGCCGTTCGAGCAGGTCGCGTACTGGAAGGAGATCGAGCGCATCATGGAGTGGTCGAAGACGCATGTGTACTCGACGTTCCATATCTGCTGGGGCGCGCAGGCCGGGCTCTACTATCACTACGGCATCCCGAAATACGATGTGCCGGAGAAGATCTTCGGCGTCTATAAGCACCACCTCTGCGTGGAGCACGAGAAATTGTTCCGCGGCTTTGACGATGAGTTCTACGTCCCACATTCCCGGCACACGACGAACCACCGCGAAGATATCGAGAAGGTGCCGGAGCTCACGATCCTCGCGGAGGCGGAGGGCGATGCCGGCGTCTACGCGATCGCGAACCTCGAGAAGCGGCAGTTCTTCATCACAGGGCATGCGGAGTACGACCCGATGACGCTGAAATCGGAGTACGACCGCGACCTCGCGGCCGGCATGAACCCGAAGATCCCGCAGAACTATTATCCGGACGATGACCCGTCGAAGACGCCGGTCGTGCGCTGGCGCAGCGTCGCGCATCTGCTGTTCGCGAACTGGCTGAACTACTACGTCTATCAGGAGACTCCGTACGTGATTGACGACGTGCACAAAGACAGCTGAATGATATTTTTCGCCCGCTGAAGGGAATTGCATCTTGTTTATTCGCGTTTACTTCAGAAGGATTTCAGTTTTTTATGCTAAAATAGGCCCCGTTTCATGAATCAAATCGAAAATCGAGCAAATCGAGCAGGAGGGATGCCGGATGAGACGATGGGGCCTCGGAGCGGGTATTCTGGTAGCCGTTTTTCTTTTCGCGCAGCCGTCGGCTGTGCCGGCAGAGGCAGCGGATGTACAGGTGCCGGAGGATATCTTTCAGTGGGTGCAGTCGACCGCACGGCAGAATTATTATTTCAACAAGCAGCAGATGAAGTATGCGGTGGACGCGGACGGATATATGGATCTGAATACGCTGATCGTGCCGACGCTCTGCACCTATGACGATATACAGATCCAGGACGTCGTGGCGAAACGGCGTTGGAACAGGCTTCCGATGAAGGGCTATGACCGCCTGATCGGCGAGGCGAACTATATGAAGTTCAACCTGAAAGCGCATACGGTCCAGATCATCGAGCACGACGACCTCGACGATACCTTCACGACGCTCATGAAGGAAACGGATTATCCGGTGGTCCAATACGATGTGCTCTCGGAAAAGAGCGTCGACGCGAAGTTCTACCGCGCAATCGAGAAATACGCGAGCACGCATCAGGATGCGATCATCGCGAACACGATGACGACGGGTGCGAAGTTGCGTCCGGCAGACCAGAAGGCTTTGAAAAAGGCGAAAAAGTAAGATTTTGACAATCTGGGGAAGGGGGAGCCGCTCTGAGGATGCGGGCTCCCCTTTTGTTTTTGCGGGTCGTTTGGATGAAAGAAGAAAAGTGGGGTTTTGATATGCAGTCGGCAAAGCGGATTGAGCAGGAGGCAAGGGCGAAGGCCGGGGATGTGTCAGACGAGGAACTCGCGCTGATCCGGAAGGCCGAGGAGACGCATCGGCTGAGCGAGGCGGAATTGACGCAGCTCCTCGGCTCGGATGCGGCGGAGGAAGCGCTTGCCGATGCGGCGGACCGCGTGCGCCATCGCTATGTCGAGGATGGAGTGCATTTGCGCGGTCTGATCGAGTTCTCGAGCATCTGCCGGCAGAACTGTATGTACTGCGGCCTGCGGCGGGATAACAAGAAGGCCGAGCGCTACCGGCTCGACGCCGATACGATCATCGAGCTCGCGCGTAAGGCGAAGGGCTACGGCTACCCGACGGTCGTGCTGCAGTCCGGGGAGGATCTCTTTTTCGATACGGACAGGCTCTGCGCGGTTATCCGCCGGATCAAGGCGCTTGACCTCGCCATTACGCTGTCCATCGGCGAGCGTTCGCGTGCGGAGTACGAGGCGTTCCGCGAGGCGGGCGCCGACCGCTATCTGCTGCGCATCGAGACGACGGACGCGCCGCTCTACGAGCGCATGGATCCCGGCATGAGCTGGTCGAACCGCGACCGTTGCCTGCGGAATCTGCGCGAGCTCGGCTACGAGGTTGGCACGGGAACGCTCGTCGGCCTGCCGGGGCAGACCATCCCGATGATTGCGCGCGACATCCTGTACTATCAGAAGATGGACGCGGACATGATCGGCGTCGGGCCGTTCATCCCGAATCCCGATACGCCGATCGGCGGGGAGCCGGGAGGCGATTTCCACTTGACGCGCCGGCTCGTTTCACTGCTGCGGCTGCTGTTGCCGGAGGCGAATATCCCGGCGACGACCGCGATGGAGACGATGGTTGCGAGGGGGCGCGAGATCGTCCTCTCGTCTGGCGCGAATGTCGTGATGCCGAATGTCACGGAGGGCGACTATCGGCGGAAGTACGCCTTGTACCCCGGGAAGATCTGCGTCGCGGATACGCCGGCAGACTGCTGGCACTGCATGGGCGGCCGCATCGCGGCGATGGGCCGCTATGTCGCGGAGGACAAAGGATTCCGCCATCATGGCGGAGCAGAAAAACAGGAGGCGCGGGCATGAGCAACTATATCGTCATCGATATTGGCGGCACCTATATGAAATACGGCCTGGTCGCAGAAGACGGGACGTTCAAGCAGCGCGGCAAGATGCCGACGCGTGCGAAGACGGACGGCGCAGACGGCATCGTGGAGAAATGCGCCGGCATCGCAAAGGAATATCTCGGCCATTTCTATGCGGATGGCATCGGCATTTCGACCGCCGGTATCGTGAACCCGCAGGAAGGTTCCATCGTGTTTGCGGGGGAGGGAAGCTTCCCCGGCTACACCGGCACGCAGCTCGGCGCGCGCGTCGCGGAGGCGGCGGGTTTCCCGTGCATCGTCGAGAACGACGCGAACGCGGCGGCGGTCGGCGAGGGATGGCGCGGCGCCGCAAAGGGCGCGGCGAGCGCCTTCGTCATGATGGTCGGCACGGGCGTCGGCGGCGCATTGTTGCTGGACGGCAAGCCCTATCACGGCGCAGGATACAGCTCCGGTGAGGCAGGCTTCATGCGCGTGCACAGCGAGCACCGGATCTTCGAGGAGATCGCCTCAACGCGCGCTATGCTGCAGGAGGCGGCGTTCAGCCACAACGTCAGCCCTGCGGAGCTCACGGGCGAGCAGGTCTTTGCATGGGCACGGCAGGGCGACGCGGACGCCATCGCGGCCATCGCGCATTTCGCGGATAATCTCGCCGAGGGCGTCGCGGACATCATTGCCCTGCTGAATCCAGAGGTTTTCGTGCTCGGTGGCGGCGTCATGGCCCAGCAGGCCATTCTCGGCCCGCGCATCCAGCAGCGCGTCGAACAGCTCGTCCCCGAGGCCCTGCGCCAAGGCACCCGCCTCGCCTTCGCTCGCCTAGGCAACGACGCCTGCCTGTACGGCATGCTGAAACTCCTGCTTGATACAAGAAAATAAGCAAGAATTATGACGGAAATTCAGGAGAAACGGGTTCGGAAGAGATAAGGTGAAAGGATATGGCAGTGACGGCACCGACACCGCCTACGCCGCCGACGGCGCCGGTGGTGCCGCAGGTGACTTTGCAGGATGGCGGCTCGGTGACGACGAGCACGGCACCGGTGAATGGGCAGACGGAGACAACGCCGGAGAGCATGGCGCGGCAGGCCGTTGCGCAGGGGGACGGCGCGCTGTCGAAGACGGAGCAGGAAGCACCGCAGGATGCCGCGAACGGCAGTCCGAGCAGCCAGAACGGACAGAACCAGCAGGGCGTGGCGACGCAGGCCATGCAAAGCAATGGGCAGACGCAGGCTCCGATTGATCCGCAGACGGCTGCGGCGCTCGGGCTGAATGCGGATGGGCAGAACGCACAGAATCAGCAGGGGCAGCAGACGCAGGCACAGGCGTCCGCCATCCCCGACGGGAGCGGCGGGCACGGTGCGCTGTTCTGGGGCGTCACGCTTCTGCTGCTGTTCGCTTTCGGTTTCCTGCTGCTCCGGGCCGTGCTCCGGCGGAAGGCCGGTGCGGATGCTTTCGGGGCGAAAGATATCCGGGATATCGTGAGCAGCATCTCCGGCGGCACATCGCAGACGAGGGAATCGGAGGATTCCGGGGATGCCTACACCGGCATGACGGCAGACGCGGTGCTCTCCGCTATCCAGCAGGAGAAAGATGAAGAGGAGCGCGTACGCCTGCAGCGGAGACAGGAAAGCGAGCGCAGGAGGCAGGCGCTTCAGGCGCAGCGCGAACGAGAACGCAGAAAACAGGAAAGCAAGGTGCAGCAGAAGCCGGAAAAGGCAGCCGGCATCGCGCCGCCTATCCAGCGGGAAAACGAGGAGAAAAGCCATTTTGATGTGCAGATTTGACCGGGCATTTGTTCTATATTATAATAAGTGGGATAGATAGTACCTAGTGATTCATGGGAACGCCGGAAATGGCGTTTCCTTCATCGTCAGGAATAGGATTTGGAGTGTGTGAAATGCTGGATATGAAATTTGTCCGCGACAATCTGGACGAGGTTCGCCAGATGCTCAAGAACCGCAACAACCCGCTGAATCTCGACGACTTTGTCGAATTCGACAAGAAGCGCCGCGAGCTTTTGCAGCAGACGGAGGAGCTCAAGGCGGAGCGCAACAAGGTTTCGAAAGAGATCAGCGCGATGAAGAAGAACAAGGAGGATGCGGCGGAGAAGATTGCCGCGATGCGCGAGGTCGGCACGAAGATTTCCGCCCTCGACGGGGAGCTCCGCGACGTCGAGGCGAAACTCAAGGACATCATGCTCCATATTCCGAATATGCCGCGCGCGGATGTGCCAATCGGCAAGGATGACACGGAGAACCCGGAGGTACGCCGCTGGGGCGAGCCGACGAAGTTCGACTTTGAGCCGAAAGCGCATTGGGATATCGGCGCGGATCTCGATATCCTCGACGCGGATCGTGCAGCGAAGGTCACGGGCGCGCGCTTTACGTTTTACAAGGGCCTCGGCGCACGCCTCGAGCGCGCCTGCATCAACTTCATGATGGATCTGCACGCGAACAAGCATGGCTATACGGAGATGCTCGCACCGTATATCGCGAACAAGGACAGCATGGTCGGCACCGGCCAGCTGCCGAAGTTCGCGGAGGATATGTTCAAGCTCGAGGGCATGGACTACTACCTCGTGCCGACGGCGGAAGTCCCGACGACGAACTACTACCGCGACGAAATCCTCGACGGCGACAAGCTGCCGCAGTATTTCAGCTGCTATACGGCGTGCTTCCGCGCCGAGGCCGGGAGCGCCGGCCGCGATACGCGCGGCCTGATCCGCCAGCACCAGTTCAACAAGGTCGAGATGATCAAATTCGTCAAGCCGGAGACGAGCTGGGATGAGCTCGACAAGATGGTCGACAATGCGGAGGATGTCCTGCGCATCCTCGGTCTGCCATACCATGTCGTGAAGCTCTGCACGGGCGACATGAGCTTCACGTCGGCGACGACCTATGACCTCGAGGTCTGGTTCCCGGCGCAGAACAAGTACCGCGAGATCTCGTCGTGCTCGAACTGCACGGATTATCAGGCACGCCGCGCGAACATCAAGTTCCGCCGCACGCCGAAGGCGAAGCCGGAGTTCGTGCATACGCTGAATGGTTCGGGCCTTGCGGTCGGCCGTACGGTTGCCGCCATCCTCGAGAACTACCAGCAGGCGGACGGCTCGGTCGTCGTGCCGAAGGCGCTCGTCCCGTACATGGGCGGCGTAGAGGTCATCCGCAAGCCAGAGTAATGTCGGAAAAGAAAAGATGAGAAATGGATAAGCTGTATCCGTTTCTCATCTTTTTGTATCGGTGATGTTGGCTGTGTTTTCAGCGGTGCGCCATGGCGGCGGCCTTCGCGAGCTGGTCGCAGCGCTCGTTCTGCTCGATGCCGACATGTCCTTTGACCCAGTGGAACTGGACCTGATGGCGGCTGTAGAGCGCGTCGAGCTGCATCCAGAGATCCTGATTCAGCACGGGATTGCCGTCGGCCTTCTTCCAGCCGCGGCGTTTCCAGTTCACGAGCCAGCGGTTGACGAACGCGCGCCGCAGGTACTGGCTGTCCGTGTACAGCGCGATTTTCGACGGCTGTTCGATGGCGGAGAGCCCGGCGATGGCCGCGGAGAGCTCCATGCGGTTGTTGGTCGTGCTGTGCTCCCCGTCGGAGAGCTCGGTCACCACGCCGGTCCGCACGTCGGTGATGACGGCGGCCCAGCCGCCGGGCCCGTTCGGGTTCCGCAGGCAGGAGCCGTCGGTGTAGAGGATGTAGTCTGCGTCATCCGCAGCGGTTGCGGCCGACGGGCGTGCGGCTGTCCTTTTCGGCGTTGCCGCATATCCTGCGGCACGCGGCTGCGCTTTCTGCCTTGCGTAGGCTTTTTCCTCCGCGTCTGAAACATCGCTCAGCCAGCGCATGGCCTCGGCGGCTGTCGTAAAGCCTTTGTATACGGCGCCCGGGAAACCGGCCACCTGTTTCTGGCACATCGGCCACGAATTGAACAGCCCGGTGGTCCGGCCACGCTTCACCGCATAGACCTTCTTTTTCTCTGCCATTTCCGTTCCTCCTCGATGGTCCGTATCGAAATGATTATACCATGAAGTGCGGAGATGGTCAGCAGATGGTTGATGGAACCAAAAAAAATAGTAAATAAGTGTGTACTATTTCTGAAAAAAATGATACAATGCTAGGGTAATGGGGGAGTATCTGGAAAAGGGGTGGCATATGCTGACACGCTTTTTTGAAGCGATCGGGCGCTTCGTGATCCGGCGGTTTGAGGAGTTCGGCACGATGGTGCTGCTCTATGTCGATACATTGAAGCAGCTCCGCCATATGCCGCGCATGCGCCATGTGCTCGACCAGATGTCGAGGCTCGGCGTGGACTCCCTGCTGATCGTGAGCCTGACCCTGCTGTTCACGGGCGTCGTGCTGACGCTGCAGACCGCGAGCGAACTCATCAAATACGGCGCACAGGGCACGGTCGGCGCGATCATCGCAATCGGCATCGGGCGCGAGCTCGGGCCGGTGCTCGTCGGCGTCGTCTGCGCGGGCCGCGTCGGCTCTGCCATCACGGCGGAGATTGCGACGATGAAGGTCACGGAGCAGATCGACGCGCTGCGCGTCATGGCGGTCAGCCCCGCGGATTATCTAATCATCCCGCGCATGCTCGCCTGCATGATCGTCGTGCCGATCCTGACGGTGTTCGGCGATGTCATCGGCGTGTTCGGCGGGTATATCACGGCCGTTTATTATTCGGGCATCAGCTCGTTTACCTTCATGCATTCGATCCATACGTTCGTCGACCTCTACGACTTGACGGGCGGCATGATCAAGGCGATTTTCTTCGGCAACGTCATCGCGGTGCTCGGCTGCTACTACGGCCTGCACTGCCCGGATGGGGCGGCCGGCGTCGGCCATGCGACGACGCAGACGGTCGTGACGTCGATCATCGTGATCTTTATCCTGAATGCCCTGCTGACCTTCCTGATTTACTGAGGCCCAGCGGCAGAGGGGAGGACTATGATAAAGCTCAAGGATGTCTGCATGACCTTCGGGGAGAAGGTCGCGCTGGATCATATCAATCTGACCATCGATGACGGCGAGACCCTCGCCATCATCGGCGGTTCCGGTTCGGGCAAGAGCACGCTCTTGCGCCTGCTGATCGGGCTCATCAAGCCGACGAGCGGGGAAATCTGGATTGACGGCGATGAAATCACGCACATGACGGAGAAGGAGCTCGACAAGATCCGGCTGCGCATGGGCATGGTGTTTCAGTATTCTGCGCTGTTCGACTCGATGACCGTCGGCGAGAACGTCGCGTTCGGTCTCGAGGAGCACACGAAGAAGAAAAAGCCGGAAATCGAGCAGATCGTGAAAGAGAAGCTGCATCTCGTCGGGCTCGACGGCGTCGAGAATCTCATGCCATCGGAGCTGTCCGGCGGCATGAAGAAGCGCGTTGGGCTCGCGCGGGCCATCGCCATCGAGCCGGAGGTCATCCTCTACGATGAGCCGAGCTCGGGGCTCGACCCGATCATGACGGAGAAAATCGATCATCTGATCATCCATATGCAGGAGGAACTCCATGTGACGAGCGTGGTTGTCACGCACGATATGGCGAGTGCCTGCCGCATCGCGGACCGCATTGCGATGGTTTACGAGGGCGAGCTCATCGCCGTCGCGCCGGTTGACGAGTTCATGCAGCTCAAGGATGCACGCGTACAGGCGTTTTTCCATAGCTTGAAGACAGGAAAGGAGCAGAGCCATTGAGTACAGAGGCCAAGGTTGGCGCATTCACGATGGCGGGCATCGTGCTGTTCATCGCCGTGGCGATGCTGCTGAGCAATTTTTCGTTCCACCGCGAGAAAGGGTATACGCTCTACGCGGGATTCAGCCAGGTCAGCGGCATCAACCCGCAGGCGCAGGTCGCGCTGTCCGGCGTCCCGGTCGGCACGGTCAAGTCTGTGCGGAATGAAGGCGGCGGCGTGACGGTGGAGATGAATGTCCAGGACAAGACCAAAATCCCGCGCGGCTCGCATGTGACGATTGGCTCGTCAGGCGTCATGGGCGACAAATTCATCAATATCACGCCGGCACCGGATGTCGGGGATTACCTGCAGAACGGCGATTACCTGATCGCCGAGGATGAGGCCGGCATCGATACGCTGATGAGCGGCGCGTCGAAGACGCTTGACCAGGTGCAGGGGCTCGTCGAGAATCTCAACAAGATCGCCGGAGATCCGAATTTCCAGAGCAGCATCATCCAGATGGCGGCGAATCTCCGCGATGCGACCGCACATATCAGCGGCATGATGGCGGGCCTCGAGAGCATGGTCAATAACAATCAGGGCAACGTCAACGCGATGCTCACGAATCTCAAGAATATGTCGGCGAGCCTCGACCGCTCGGCGGACGGCGTCGAGGCGATGGTCAACAACCTGCAGACGGTCGGCGCGGATCCGCAGACGGCGGAGAACATCAAGCTGACCTTGCAGAATATCCAGGATGCGAGCGGCCGGATCCAGCACATGGCGGCGAACCTCGATAAATCCCTAGGCGACCCGAAGACCTCGGAGGAACTCACGGCAACTATCCAGAAGACAAAGAAGATTTCTGATAAAGCAGGGAAAATCATGGATAAAGTAGAAAACATGAAGGTAAAGCCTTCGGCGGCGATTTCCTACAGCGGGGCGAAGGACGACTGGGTCACCGACGCGATGCTCGATATCGAGCGGGAGGGCCGCCTGCTGCGGCTCGGCGTCGAGGATATCGGCGACGCGAGCCATGTGGATGCGCAGGTCGGCAAATCGTTCCGCGACGGCCGGTTCGGCGTCCGCGGCGGCGTCATCGACGGCGAGGTCGGCGCGGGGCTGGATGCCTTTGCGGGCCGCTCCATCTTCTCGATTGACGGCTATGACCTCAACGATTTCCGCTGGCGCATGACGGGCCAATACAATCTGAACGACAGCGGGACCTGGCTTTTCGGGCGCTGGACGGATATCAGCAGAAAAGATGACCGCGCTGCATATTTTGGGATTCGACAAGAATTTTAATCTGGAATTCTAATCGAAACACGGTATGATACAGGATACCAATAGAGATACGGATTACCCTGTTTCTTGGGCTTTTGATTTTTGAGGAGGAAATACCTTGAAAAGATCGCATTTTTATCAGAGACTTACGACGCTCGTGCTGACGGGCTTGTTTTTGGCCGGTTCGCAGGCGGCCTTCGCCGCAGATACGGTGGAGCTGAACCTCGACGACAGCGTGCAGATGGCGCTCGAGAACAACCGCACGATCAAACAGAGCCTCGCGGACGTTGATAAGGCGAAATGGGCGATTTCGCAGTCGCGCCGCCAGTTCGGCCCGAAGCTGACTTGGCAGACGACGGCGAACCGCATCGGCGGTGAGGCCTATGAATCGGCGCGCATGAGCGGGCAGAACTACAAGTTCAACTACGGGAATTCGGTCTCGGTCGGCATCCCGCTCTACAATGAGCCCTTGCGCAGTCAGGTAGAGTCGGAAAAGCTCGCGCTCAATTCGGCGGATCTGGCGCTTGAGAATACGAAGCAGAACATCCGCCTGCAGGCGACGACGGATTACTATAAGATCCTGCAGGCGCGCAACCTCATCCAGGTCGAGCAGGAGTCCGTGAATACTCTGCAGGAGCATCTCGACAACGTCAATGCGCAGTACGGGGTCGGCACGGTCGCGAAATCCGATGTGCTCGCCTCGCAGGTCTCGCTCGCGAATGCGCAGCAGTCGCTCGTGACGGCGCAGAACAACTACGATGTCGCGGTATCGACGCTCAACAATGTCATCGGCCTGCCGACGGATACGGTGCTTTCCATCCACGATCAGCTGAAATACACGAAATACGACCTGACGCTCGATGACTGCACGCGCTATGCGCTCGCAAACCGCGCGGACGGTGCGGCGGCGGTCTATGCAATCAAACAGGCCGAGCAGGCCGTCAAGACGGCAAAGGCGGGCAATGCGCCGACGGTCAATGCCGCGGCCGCGCGTTCGATTGCCGGCGAGCAGCCGTTCAACGACAACCATACGAGCAGCAACACCTGGAGCATCGGCGCGACGGCTTCGTGGGATTTCTTCGATAACGGCGTAACGGCGGCCAACCAGCACGCAGCAGAGGCGGCGGTCACGAAGGCGAAAGAGGCATCTGCGCAGACGGATGATTCCATCCGCCTCGATGTCCGCACGGCGTTCCTGAACCTGCAGGCGGCTGAGAAGAACATCCATACGACGGAGGTCGCAGTCAATCAGGCCGAGGAAGATTACAAGATCGCGCAGGTCCGCTACAGCGCAGGCGTCGGCACGAACCTCGACGTCATGGACGCGGAGGAGAAGCTGACGACGGCACGGACGAACTACTATACGGCGCTCTATAACTACAATACGAGCAAGGCATCGCTCGATCAGGCGATGGGTATCCCGGTCGACCTCGACGTGACGAAGTACGTGGCGGCGCAGGAGAGCGGCAAGACGGCGGTCGAGGCGCGCGAGACCGCGCGAATCAACGGCAATGCGGTCTTTGAGACGCCAGCTGAGCAGAAAGAGACCGTAAAGAAGCCGGCCAAGCAGAAGAAAGAGAAGAAGCAGAACGCACAGAAGGCGCAGACGCAGGCCAAGGCTCAGCTGAAGGCGCAGAAGCAGTCTGCCGCGCCAGCGAAGCCGGAGAACGCGCACGCGGAAAGTCAGGCAGTCGCTGCAGAGCTCGCGAAGTAAGGCGGTCTGTCGATGAGAACCGTCCAGTCCACGGCTCTTTAGAGGGGAGCGTGTATCCATAAGGGAAAGGGATTCACGATGAAGCGGAAAAAGGCAGTCCTCGCACTGGGGGTCATCATCGGTGTACTGGCCATCGCCATGGCCGGGTGCTATTACTATGTGCGCTCGGCTGCCTTTATGGATCGCGCGGCGGCTCTGCTTCAGACGAAAGCCTCGGACGTGCTCGGCACGGAGACCACGGTCGGCTCGATACAGGTGAAGTCTCTCCATGAGGTCGAGCTCACGGATCTCGATATCTATGACAAGCAGGCGGAAAGCATCGCCCACGCGGAACGCGCGCGGGTGTCTTTCCGCCTGCTTTCTGCATGGAAGGATGTCGCGGAGCTGCTGAAGAATCCGGCGGATTCCATCGATACGGTAGAGGTCGAGGATGTCACGGCGAACCTCACGCAGCGGGAAGACAGCAGCTGGAACGTGCAGGATATCCAGACCTCCGGGAATGGCGAGACGCAATTCCACGGCAAGGTGAAGGTATCGAATGCGGATATCACGCTTCGTGCGCAGGGCATCGAGGAGACGGCGGACGGTGTGGATGCGGATCTCGATTTCTCGGACTATCCGGTCATGAAATTGCAGGCCGAAGGGTCGACGCGCGAGGCGCCGTTCACGGTCAAGGGCACGTTGTCGAAAAGCAAGCAGATTGTGTCGCTCGAAGCGCAGAACATCGATATCGCACCGTATCTCAGCTATATCCCAGACGGCACGCTGCCGGATGGCGTCAGCATCGATGGCGGCAAGGTCAGCGCCGCGGAGCTGCAGGTGTACCGCCGCAGCGGCGCTCCCATCTCAGTGCATGGCAGCGCGGATTTCACAGATGGCGCAGCAGAGATCCAGCAGACAGCCGTCGAAGATATCCACGGACACGCGGATTTCGACAACCGGGAAGTGATCCTGTCGGCAGACGCCGAGGCGGCGTCGCAGCAGGCGCATGTCGCCGGGCGGATCCGCTTCGACGCGTCGGAACCGCATTTTGACCTGACGGTGAGCTCGGATTCGTTTGACCCCGCGGCTGTGCTGACGAATATCCCGTATCAGGGCGCTGCGAAGTTCACGGCCGATATCAAGGGGACGGCCTCGAACCCGATGATCGACGGCACGGTCGAGGTCGCAGATGGCGCTGTGCAGGGCATCGCTTTCAAGAATGCCCGCGCGAAAGTCCGGTTCCTCTACGACAGGCTTTACCTGCAGGATATCTATGCCGAGGCGTTCGGCGGGAAACTGACCGGCGAGGGCGAAGTCACGCCGGGGACACAAGAATTCACGGCACATGTCAAGACGCAGGACGTCGACATCGCGGATGCAGTGGCCGCGCTGCCGCAGCTCGGTTCGGTTCCCGTGACCGGGAAGCTCACGGCAGATTTCGGCCTGCACGGCGTCGGCATGGATCGCGCGCAGCTCACGGCATACGGCTCGGTCAGTATGCATGACGGGAGCTATGCGGATCTGCCGATTGAGAGCATGCATACTTCGTTCTATCTGAGCGGGCAGGATCTGACGGTCGATTATTTGTCGGCCTGGCTGCCGAATCACAGCAGCCTCGGGCTCGAGGGCAGCATCCGCGGCGAGCGGAATCTCGACCTCGCGCTCTATGGCGGCCATGTAGACCTGTCCCTCGCGCAGAAGCTCGTGCCGCAGGCGGATATGACCGGCTTCGGCGATTTCGAGGGGACGGTGCAGGGCGACCTCGCCAACCCGCAGGTCGAGCTGAAGTTCTCGGCCATGCATGGCAAGTTCTTCAAGCAGCCGTATGACACGCTGAAGATCACGGCCGGCGGCAGCCTCGACGGCGTGCATGTCGATGACTTCCTGCTCGAGAAGGACGGCCAGCAGACCTGGTTCGTGCAGGGCACCATCGGCTTCACGGGGGAGAAGAAGCTGAAACTGCGCATCGATACGAAGGGCGCGCGCATGGAGGACGTCGCGGTGCTCGTCGCACCGGATCGTCCAATCACCGGTAATGTCGATAACGTCATCCAGCTCACGGGCACGCTCGACAACCCAGAGGGCGTCGGCTACGTGCATTTCTATCGCGGGAGCTACGCGGGCGTCCTGCTCTCCGGTATGGACGGCGACTATTTCCTGCACGACGGCGTCGTGCGCCTGCAGGACTTCCACCTGTTCTCCCCGATGATCGACGCCGTGTTGAACGGCACGATCGACCGCAATTGGAACCTCGACCTGAAGACCGAGGCGAAAGACCTTGACATGGAGCGCGTCAAGAGCAAGATGCCGTATCCGGTCAGCGGCAAGGGCGAGTTCGAGGGCAATGTCAAAGGCACTATCCAGGAGCCGGAGCTCTACGGGCATCTGTGCGCGCCGGAAATCGTGCTGAACGGGCAGGCCATCCGGAACCTCGACGGCTGGGTCAAATATGAGGGCGATCTCCTGCATATCGAGCGCTTCGGCTTCCAGCAGGACACCGGTACCCTCGACCTCGAGGCCTCGTATAACACGAAGACGCAGGCGCTCACTGGCAACGCCGTCATCCAGAATGCGGATGTCAACGCCGTGACGGCCATGCTGAACCTCAAGAATGACAAGGTGCAGGGCAAGATGAACGCCGGCGTCGAGCTCGGCGGCACGCTTGATAACCCCTCGGGAAAGATGCAGGGCAGCATCGCGTCTGGCTCGGCGGCGGGCTACGATATCCACGATGTGAAGGTCGGCGCCGCGTTGAAAGACCATCTGCTCACCATCGACACCTTGGAGGGCAAGCAGGGCAGCGACGGCAGCTTCGAGGGGAAAGGCAGCGTAAACCTGTCCGGGGACGGCTCGGTCAAGGGCAATTTCTCGGCACAGGGAATCTCCGTCGGCATGCTGACGGCGCTCGGCGGGATAAAGACCGAGGTCATCGGCGAGGCCGATGTCGAAGCATCCTTTGGCGGCTATCGGACGAGCCCGACCGTCGACGCGGCCATCCGTGCGCGCGACGGCGGCGTCCGCGGCGCGACCTTTGACGCGATGAATGCGCTCGTGCATCTGAAGCGCGGCATCCTCGATATCGAGTCCCTGACGGTGCAGAAGCATGTCGCAGATCAGACCTATCAGATGAGCGCGGAGGGAACCATACCGTTCCAGCCTCTGCTCGCGAGTGACCCGTCCGAGCTCAACGACCTCGAGCAGATGCACCTCGAGGTCTCGCTCGACCATGCGGATCTATCGTTGCTGCCGGCGCTGACGAACCAGATAGACTGGGCGCTCGGCGCGACGACTGGCAAGCTGACGATAACGGGCACCCCGGCGCATCCGCTGATCAACGGCACGGTCGGCGTCGAGGACGGCTCGATGAAATTAAAACTTCTCGAAAAACCGATTACAAATATGAAGGTTTCTGCGGAATTCCGTGGAAATTCGATGACAATCCGCGATTTTCATGGTAAAATGGGCGAAGGCACGTTCGATGGGAGCGGAAGCCTGACGCTCGACGGGCTGAAAACGGCGACCTATGATTTTGATTTCAGCACGGATCAGCTCGATGTGCAGAGCTCGTTCTTCCGCGGCCCGATCACCGCGAGCTTCCATCTCGGTCAGGGCGAGACACGCCGCGGCAGGAAACTGCCGAAGCTGACCGGCAAGATTGACTTCCACGACTGCATGGTCTCGGTGCCGTCGATTCCGGACGGCGACAGCACATTGCCGGACGCGATGCTCGACGTGCAGGTGAACGTCGGGAATAAGGTGCATTTCTACAGCTCCTATCTCTACGATATGTACTTGACCGGTTCCGCGCATTTCGGCGGGACGACGAAGCATCCGCGGACTTCCGGCACGATTTCGGTGCGCCGCGGCGGCACGGTCAGCTATCTGAAGACGCCGTTCATCATCCAGGAAGGCACGGCCTACTTCAATCAGGTCGATTCGTTCCTGCCGAGCATCCGATTCATCGCGGAGACGCGGCTGACGCAGGCCAAGGTGCGCCTTGCCCTGACCGGCTCGCTTGGCGATATGCAGATTTCGCTGACGTCGGAGCCGGCGATGAGCCAGACGGAGATCATCCAGCTGCTGACGCTCCGGAATGCCTACCGCGCCGGCAAGCAGATCGATGCGGGCGACCTGCTGACGGCCGGCCTGCAGGCGAGCTTCCTCTCCGAGGTAGAGGGCGTCATGCGCAAGATGCTCTGGCTCGATGACTTCACGATTTCCCGCGGCAGCGGTTCGATGCTCGAGAACCGCCATCGCGGCACGCAGGATAATACGGATGAAGCTTATAACGTCGAGATGGGAAAATACATCGGCGATAAGCTGCTCGTGCGCTATACGCAGGGCATCGGCGATGATACGCGGCGCTATGGCGTGCGGTATGACCTGAATGACCGCTACGGCCTGACGTTCGATCAGGAGTCCGGGAACTCGCGCTTCGGCGTGCAGGTCCGCGTCAGCTTCTAAGAGATTCTGCGAAAAAAGGGGGGATACGATGGAACTTTCGCAATACATGCAGGAACTCAGCAAAGTCAAGCTCTTGGAGCCGGAGCACGAAAAGGCACTCTGGCACTCCTGGAAGGAGGGCGGCGACGAGGACGCGCGGCGGACGCTCATCGAGTCGTATCAGCCTCTGGTATTCAAGCAGGCCCTGCCGTTCCGGCAGAGTCCATGCGTCATGGATCTCATTCAGGAGGGCACCGTCGGCCTGATCGAGGCCGCGGAGAGCTATGATCCCTCGCGCGGCGTGGCATTCAGCCTTTACGGCGTCCACCGCATCCGCGGGCGGATCCTGAACTACTTGAAAAAAGAAGGCAATGCCGATATCGCCTGTCTCGAGGGTGAGGAGGACAGCGAGGAACTGTCCCTGCAGAAGGAGCAGCTACCGGATCATGCGCTTTCCGTCGCGGAACAGGCAGAGCAGCACGAACTCGCGTGCCAGCTGCACCACGCGCTCGACCGCCTGCCGGAAAAGGAGAAGGCGGCGCTCGAGGGCTATATGCTGAACGAGGACGCGGCGGTGACGGCCGATGCGCTCGACGTCAGCCCATCGCATATCTACCGGCTGCAGAAGAATGGCATTCGGCGTGTCCGCGGCATGTTGTCCCGCTTTATGCATTATTGGTGAGGAAATCAGCCGAAAACGAAGGGAAAAAGAAGATTCTGCCCGATAAAACCAGATACTCCGGCCTATCCGCCGTAAATGCACGGATAGAAAAACGCATCCGCTCCGGAATATATCCCATAGAGAAGAAAATCAAGGGAGTGAGAGGCATTGCGTGACCGGAAAAAACGGAAAGGGCATATCCGGGCGGCCAAGGAGTGGCTTGGCGCAGCCGAGCATTCGCTCGACAGCGAGGATGATGTGCAGAGTGATTTGAAGCTCATGCTCGCGAAAGCGGAACTCTCGCAGGTGCAGGAAAGCGAGCGTACCTCGCGCCTGAAGACCTGGGGAAGGAGGCTGGCGCCGCTTCTCGTGGCCGTCCTGCTTTCGGCCGGATTGTTTTCCTTCGTACATGTACAGCATGCATCGGTCGAGAGGGCAGAGCAGAGCAATCCTGTTCCGGCCAGCAGCGCAGCGGTGCAGTCGGCACCGGCGCAGACGCCGGACACCGTGGTGAAGGCGGCAGAGGATTCCGCGCAGCCGGAGGTGGCGCAGCCCGTGCAGGCAGCGGTACCGAGCGCTCCCGTCTACCAGAAGCAGCCAGCGGCGCGGGAAAGCGCGCAGCAGCAGATGGAAACGACTGAGGCTCCGGCCTCAGCCGCGCAGCCGGAACGGAAGGTCACGGTTCCAAACCCGGAAAAGCAGCAGCTCATGCAGAAAGCGGGACAGATCCTCAGGCAGTAGGATGAGTCCCGTGGAAATAAATCAGGAGTTTTATGGGAGCCCCTTCTTTTTCGGGGCGCTCAGTTTTAGGAGGTTTGCCCCTTGGATAAACGCAACTACAGAAAGCTCGTCTACGCGGTCGTCTTGGCGACCAGCGCGGCAGCTATGCCGGGAATCAGCCACGCGGCGGACGCAGGCGCGGCCGCCGTGCAGACGACGGCGGGGCAGGGGAGTGCCACGGCGGATGCGGCAAAGAGCACGGCGGCGGTGACCACTGCCAGTACGGCAGATCCGGCGAAAGACACGACGGCAGCAGTTGCGGCGAACGCCGCAGCCGCAAAGGCGCCGGAGAAGAAGGTCGATGAGACGACGGCTAAATGGGTCAAGAACCGTCCCGCTGAAGAGAGCATCACGAACGGCATGAAGAAGTTCGAGGGCAAGACCATCGTCGACACCGTCTTTGACGGGACGAGCAAGCTCACGGACGCGACGGCGAAAGCCGCGATGACGATGCACACGGGCGATATGTTCACGATGAGCGGCATGAACAAGGACCGCGAGGCCATCTACGCAACGGGCTATTTCTACGATCTCTATCCGAGCATCGAGGAAGTGCCGGAAGGCATCGTGCTGACCTATCACGTGCTTGAGAACCCGGTGCTGAAAAGCCTGACCATCAAGGGAAATACGGTCGAGAAGACCGATGACCTCATGAAGCTCGTTACCGTCAAGAACGGCGAGATCCTGAACAGCAAGACGCTGCATGAGAACGTGCAGGCCATCCAGGAGAAGTATCGCGCGGACGGCTACATCCTCGCGAAGATCACGGATCTCAATATCGACCGCAGCGGCGACCTCGTCATCGAGGTCAACGAGGGCACGCTCGAGGGCTATAAGGTCAAGGGCAACACGAAGACCAAGGATTACGTCATCCTGCGCGAGATGCGCCAGAAGGTCGGCGAGCCGTTCAACTCGAAGAAGGCACGCCGCAGCATGCAGCGCGTCTACAACCTCGGCTTCTTCGAGGATGTCAACATCAAGATGAATCCGGGCGTGAACCCGAATGCGGTCATCATGGAGGTCGATGTCAAGGAGAAGCGCACGGGCTCGTTCGGCATCGGCGCCGGCTACTCGTCGGAGGACGGCCTGCTCGGCATGCTCAGCGTTTCCGATACGAACTTCCGCGGGACCGGCGATGCAGTCAGCATCAGCTATGAGGTCAGCGGCGATGATACGGATGCGCACGGCTACACGTTCTCGTGGCGCCACCCGTACATCGACAAGAAAGAGACGGTCGGCACGTTCAAGCTCTATAACCGCACGTATGAGACCGATGACTACGACTACAACGGCAACCTCATTGAGGAATACATGCGCGAATATTCGGGCGGCGAGATCACGCTCGGCCGTCCGGCCAGCGAGTACTCCACGAATTACGTGACGCTCCGCAACCGCAAGGATAAATACGTCAGCCATGAGTCGGATGAGAGCGGCTGGCCACGCGACAGCAGCATTGACTACAATACGAGCAGCGGCTATAGATTCAACTTCTCTACGTCGGATCAGGATGCGTGGCGCAAGTACAATTTCGGTACGACGCGCAGCCTTGGCTTCGACCATGTCACGGATACGCGCGACAACGTCTACAATCCGACGACGGGCCGCCGCATCGCGATTTCGACGGAGCTCGCTGGGCTCGGCGGCGATTTTGATTTCCAGAAGATTTCCATCGAGGATCAGCGCTACTTCAAGGTCGGCCGCTCGCAGGTCATCGCCTTGCGCGGCATGGCGGGCTTCGGACACGGCCATATCTCGGAGTACAACCAGTTCCGCGTCGGCGGCCAAAGCTCGATCCGCGGCTACCGCGAGGATCAGTTCCGCGGCACGAAGATGGTTCTCGGGACGGTCGAATACCGCTTCCCGCTGATTTCGAAGGTGCAGGGCGCCATCTTCACCGACTGGGGCTCGGCATGGGATATCACGGGGCCGAACGGCGACCCGTTCCATCATCCGAACGGTTATAAAGATGACTTCGAGCTCAAGGGCAGCGTCGGTATCGGCATCGCGCTGAACACGCCGATGGGCCCGCTGCGCCTCGACTACGGCCGCGGCAGCGACGGCGGCCGCGTGCACTTCCGCGTTGGCGGCTCGTTCTGATCATGAATCGGATTCTGCGGGGCATATTCTGCCTCGCTTTATGCTATGGCCTGTTTGCGATTGCTATTCCGGCGGGAGCACAGGCGGCTGGCTGCATCGATACGGTCGCGGCATCGGTCGAGGGCGGCGGTCTGCCCGTGCTCGTGCAGCAGCGCATGGAGAAAAGCGTGCAGGTCATCGCGGAACAGGTGCTCACAGGCAAGCCGGAAGACGGCAATCACGAAGCGGACGCGGAACTGATCCGCGAGGTCTTCGACAAGGTGCTCGTCGGCTACACCGTGCAGTACGTGTCGGTCGATACCGATGGGGACTCGGCGGCCTGCGTCCGCGTGACGTTGCTGCCGTGGTCCGACACCATCCGGCAGGTGCGGGTCGACACGACAATCGACGGCATGCCGCCGGTGGTCGAGGAGATGGTCCGCAAGGATCTCCAGAAGGTCGACGATGTGTTCGAGGACGCGCTGCTCGGCCTGCCGATTGCGGCGACCGACTGGACGAATGGCGTGCTGAAGCAGCATCTGCGCGAGTACCTGCACAGCCACCTGCCGGAGTTCCGCGGGGATTTCGACCTCGTGACGGAGGCGGACGGCGTCATGCGCGTGAAGCTCACGGTCTATCCGACTCTGCCCGTCGTGCGGACGACGGATCTCTCCATGCGCTCGGATACGGTCCCGAACTTCACGCTGCTCGGGCGGCGGACACTCTTGCAGGAGCACGCGGATCAGATGGTCGGCGTGCCGGTCGCGTTCATCGCGCGGCATCACGCGGATTTCGAGGCGTATCTCGCGCAGACGATGGACTCTTTGCCGGAGTTCCGGCAGGCGGCGATGCGCACGAAGGTCACGATCGACCCGGGCGAGCGCCTGTACATCATGAGCCGCTCGGATACCACGCAGTTCCGCCTGCGCCTGACGGGCTGGCTCGACATGGGCCGCTCGCATCAGAGCAACCGCGACCTGCTTTTCCGGTTGCATGCCGGGACGATGCTTTCCGGACAGGACGAGCTGTTCCTGCAGCTCGACTTCCTGCCGCAGGACGTCGACTGGGACTGGCAGACGGGCTATGCGCACCGGCTGTCGAGCAAAGGCACCGGAGAGCTCCGCTATGACCTGCGCAGAGAGGCGATGCTTTTCAGCCTGAAGCAGTATTTCCTGCCGAAATGGTGGCTGCGCTGGGAGTACCGCCGTGCAGACCAGCTGAGCGAGACGGCAGTCGGCTATCGGATGCACGACTTCCTGAGCGTCGAGGCCATCACCGACCCGCATGACAACTGGCTGCGGCTGATCGGATATTTTTGATGGATTGATGGATAGAATGCGGGCAATCTCTTGATTAAGAAAACAGAGTTTGCTATAATGTATTTGCTTTGAATTCATAAAAGACTCCAGACGAATACAGTCCTGATAAGGAAAAGGAGAAAAACAAAATGGTAAGACTTCAGAAGAAAACGGTAAAGATCGTCAGCGTCATCATCGCGCTCGTCTTTGTTGGTTCCGTCGTGGCACTCGCCCTGACGCAGTCCGGTTCCGGTATCGCGTCGGCAGCAAGCTCGAACGTCGGCGTCGTGGACTACCGTCAGGTCGGCAGCTCGCATCCGCAGCTCCAGAGCGCGAATGCAGAGATGCAGAAAGCCGTTCAGGATGCGCAGAAAGAGTTCGAGGAGAAATCCAAGAACATGAGCGATCAGGAGAAGAACGACTATTATCAGCAGACGCAGCAGCGCCTCCAGCAGAAGAACCAGGAGCTCATGGAGCCAATCCAGAAGAGCATTGAGGATAACGTCAAGAAAGTCGCTGAGAAGAAGGGCCTTTCGGTCGTCCTCGACAAGAGCGCTGTCGTGTACGGCGGCACGGACATCACGCAGGATGTCATCAATTCCATTTCCAAGTAAAATAAGTGCCGGCGGCCGGCGCTTTGGTCGGGAGACAGGGATGCGTTCCTGCTTCCCTATGAGCAGGGTAGTACCGGGTCATTGGTGACTCGGTACTTCTTTCGTGTAGGGGACTGTTCCGATGCGTTCTATACGGGGAGGCGGGCTGATGGCGGAAGAAGAGAAGAAGGCGCAGGCGTCAGGTAATCCGAGGAAAAAGAAGCGGGCTGTGCTGATCGGCGCCCTGACCGCCGTGCTGCTCGTCGCTCTCGGCGCGTGGCTGCTGCGCACGGCGTTGACGCCGAAACCAGCCGCGGCGCCGGACGCGGCCTCATCCATCGGCATGATGGATCTCGAGACCGTGCTGAAGGCGCATCCTTCCTACGACAAGCTGCAGGAACTCGAGAAGGAGAAGCAGGCCATCCTGCTCGAACTCGAGGATCTCGAGGATCCCGGCGACGGGCAGGAGATGGAGATGCAGGCCCCGCAGCTCGACAGCAAGCCGTTCGATGACTCCGTCTGGCAGAAGAACGCACAGGCGGTCATCGGCGGGCGGTCGCAGCTCGAGCGCGAGCGCAAGAGCCTGCGGAAATCCTACGAGGAAAAGCACGAGGCCGAGTATGAGGCGCGGAAAAACGCGCTCGACGGCGAGTACCGCAACGCCATCTTGAACCTGCAGATCAAGCTCGACAACCGCGATGCCATGCGCCTCAGCGCGGCGGACGTATCCTCGCTTGAGGATCAGCTCACATCGCTGAAACAGGAACGCGGCTATCGGCAGTGGCAGCTCTATCAGAACTGGCAGCGGGAAATCGACAGCTATGTGTCCGCCATCATGGATCCGAAAATCGAGGCGTGGAAGGCGCAGGCGAAGACGGTGCACGACCAGCAGGCTTCTGCCGCGCTTGCCAAGCAGTCCGAGGCGCAGGCACGGGACACGCAGACCATGCAGGCGCAGGCGGAGCAGATGAACGCGGCGCAGAAAGCGCAGCTGCGGCTTGGCAAGCAGAAAGCCCTGCAGGACAAGCAGGACGAGCTTGACGCGCTCGAGTCCCATATCCTGAACGATATCGCGGGGCGTGCCGCGAAGCTCGCCATCCTGCATCATTTCACGCTGGTCTTTGCGACGCCAGCGCGCACGATCCCATCGCTGCTTTACGAGAAGATGCCGTTTGGCGTCCAGCCGGAGCAGTATCAGGATGTGATTCCCGTCGATGGTACGGATATCACGGATGAAATGGTCGAGGAAATGCAAAGCCTTTGATTTTTCATCTTTATGTCGTAAAATGATTCTTGCCAACAGATACAATCGAAATACAGAAAGAAGTTGTAAATCATTATGAAGTTACGGAAAAAGTCCATGGCTCTGCTGATCGGCGCAATGGCAGTCATGATGCTGACGGCCGGCTGCGGCAAAGTCAAGGTCGGCTACATCGAGGGCTCCCGCGTCATGAAGGAGGCCCCGCAGATCACGGCAATCGTCGACGAGGGCAACCAGAAGATGGCGGATGCGCAGAAGGAAGCTGAGGACAAGATGCAGCAGAATCCGGACATGAGCCAGGAGGATGCGCAGAAGCTCCAGCAGGATACGCAGCGCAAGCTTATGGGCCTCAACCAGTCCTACAGCATCCAGGTCAAGCAGAAGCTCGATACCGTGCTCGACGGGGTTGCGCAAAGCAAGAAGCTCGATGTCGTGATCGACAGCGAGAAGGAGCAGCCGACGGCAATCACGGGTGCTGTGGACGTAACGGATGATGTCATCGCGAAATTGCAGTAAGCAGTAAGGATGGTAAGGCATGAAAAAGACATTACGGGAGATTGCGGAGCTCGTCGGCGCGCGGCTCGAGGGTGACGGCGATATCGTCATTTCCGGGCTCGACAATATCGAGGGCGCGGGCCCGCACGAGCTGACCTTTGCCGTGGAGCCGCATATCGATGAGGCGCGGGAGTGCAAAGCGGCGGCCGTCATGCTGCCGGAGGGCGTGGAGGATTTCCCGAAGCCGGCGATTTACGTCGAGGAACCGCGTGCGGCTTTCGCGAAGCTTCTCGATATCTTCACGCCGAAGCTCGTTTTCGAGAAGGGCGTGAGCCCCGAGGCGCATATCGGCAAAGATGTGAAGATCGGCCGTGATGTCGTCATCATGCCATTTGCCGTCGTCGATGATCATGCGGTCATCGGAGACCGCGTGACGCTTTACCCGCATACCTATATCGGCCAGTACGCCGAGGTCGAGGACGATACGGTGATCTACTCGAGTGCGACGGTCCGCGAGCACTGCCATGTCGGCAAGCGCTGCGTGATCCACAGCTCGGCGGTCATCGGCTCCGATGGCTTCGGCTTCACGACGAAGGACGGCGTGCACACAAAGGTACCGCAGGTCGGCAACGTCGTGCTCGAGGACGACGTTGAGATCGGCGCGCACGACGGCATCGATCGCGCGGCGATGGGGTCGACCGTCATCGGCCACGGCACGAAGATTGATAATCTCGTGCATATCGGGCACAACTGCAAGATCGGCCCGAACTGCCTGATCGTCGCACAGACGGGCATCTCCGGTTCGACGACGGTCGGTCACAACGTGACGTTCGGCGGACAGGTCGGCACGGTCGGCCATATCACGATTGGCGCGAACTCGGTCTACGCGGCGCGCTCGGGCATCATCGGCAATATGCCGGAGGGCGTGTTCTGTGCGGGCTTCCCGGTTCAGCAGCACACGGAATGGCTGCGCATGCAGGCGGGCATGAAGCATCTGCCGGAGATCTACAAGAAGCTCCGCAAGCTCGAGAAGAAACTGGGAAAACAAGAATAGAACGGATGCCTTCCCCTATGGGGAAGGCTTTTTTATAGGAGAGTTTGTGTATGTTGAGCTACTATCTGTTGAAAATCATGAGCTTCGTCGCCTGCCTGCTGCCGCGTTCGCTGTCGGAGCTCGTCGGCCGCGCGCTCGGCGCGCTCGCCTGGCCGCTCGTGCCCGCGAAGCGCAAGGAGCTTGCGCGGCGGCAGATTGCGGCGTGCCTGCACACGGATGAGGCGGAGACGCGCCGCATCGCGCGGGCGTCTGCCGTCCGCTTCGGGCCGATGTTCCTGGAGGTCCTGCGCTTCCCCGTGATCCGTCGGCATATCGAGCAGTACGTGCGCGTCGAGGGCCTCGAGAAGCTCCAGAAGGTCATGGAAGAGGGCAGCGGCGCGATCATCGCGACGGGGCACTCCGGCAACTGGGAGCTCATGGGCGGCGCGTTCGCGCAGTATGGCATCCCGCTCGTCGGCGTCGCGAAGAAGCAGAAGGCTGCGGGTGCGGACCGCTTCATCATGGAGTACCGCACGATGATCGGCATGCATATCACCTACACAAAGGGTGTCCGCGAGATGTTTGATATGCTGAAGAAGGGCTGGTTCATCGGCCTGATCATGGATCAGGATCCGAGCCGCCACGACGGCATCGTCATCGACTTCTTCGATCAGCCGACAAACACGGTCGCGGGCCCCGCGTCGATGGCGCGCTTCCAGAACGTGCCGATTTTCCCGGCGTTCATGCATCGCGAGGCCGACGGCACGCACACCCTCGTCGTCTACGACCCGATAACCGTCGAGAAGACGAAGGACAAGCGCGCCGACATCCGCCGCACAACCCAGCTGCTGAATGACGATATCGAGCGCCATATCCGCCAGTACCCAGAAGAATGGTTCTGGCTCCACGACCGCTGGAAATCCATGCGGGAGGATTAAGAAACAAATCCGGTCTTTACAGGGATGAGCACGGGCTCATCCTTTTTTTGTCGGAAATTGCCGCTCGTGAGGTCGGTGATGGCGGTCAGGATGGCTTCCTGCTGTTCGGGCTCGAGGAGCAGGTGGAGCGTGACGTTCTCGGCGTAATCGGCCGGCTGCGTGCGGATGCTTCCGGCGCGCAGGCAGTTCTCGAGCGTGGCGAGCAGGCTGTAGTCGACGGTTATGGCATACGGGATGAATTCGGTCATCGCGATGGTCGTGGCGGCGTCGAGGCCGAGCACAGCGGAGTGGCTGTAGGCGCGGATCAGGCCGCCAGCGCCGAGCTTGATGCCGCCGAAATAGCGCGTGACGACGAGCACGACGTCGGTGATGCCGCGTTTCTTGATGGCCTCGAGGATTGGATTGCCGGCCGTTCCGCCTGGCTCTCCGTCGTCGTTCGACTTCTGCAGATTGGATTTCGGCCCGAGCACCCAGGCCGAGCAGTTATGCCGCGCGTCGTAGAAGCGCTTCTTCATCTTCTGCACGAAGGCGCGTGCCTCCTCCTCTGTTTCGACATGCGCGAGATGGGTCAGGAACCGGGATTTCTGGATGACGTACTCCGTCTCGAGGCGGTCGTCCCGCTCCTCGATGGTCTGATAAAGCACCATGATAATTCCTCTCTATTATTTCTAAAAAAAGACAAAAATCTGCCGAAAATTTTTCGTGAACTTTTATGGTAATTTACCCGCGTTTGTAGTATCCTTTAGAGGACAAATAAATGAAGCATCGCGGATGGCAGCAGCTATACAAATCGCAGATAGAAGCGGTGCTGGGAAGGTTGTGTTAGTAAGGCCATGGACGAAAGAAAAATGAACAGAGGGCTGAAAAACCGCCAACTGCAGCTCATGTCCCTCGGAGGGGTCATCGGCAGCGGGTATTTTCTTGGAACCGGGTATGTGTTGGAGCAGGCGGGGCCTGCGGCAATCCTGTCGTATCTTCTCGGCGGGGTCATCGTACTGTGCGTCATGCTCTGCCTCGCGGAGCTCGCGGTCGACAAGCCGGTTTCCGGCTCTTTTGTGACCTATGCGCGGGAGAACATCTCGCCGACATGGGCCTGCGGCGTCGGCTGGGCGTATTGGCTCAACTGGATTGCCTACGTGCCGTCGGAGATGATCGCCGCCGGCATCATCATGAATCATTTCGTCCCGGGCGTCAGCCAGCTTTGGTGGGCTGTCCTGTTCGGCCTTTTCGTCACGGCCATCAACCTGTTCCACGTCGATAAATTCGGCGAGACCGAGTTCTGGCTCGCCCTGATCAAGATCCTCGCGCTCGCCGCGTTCTCCGTGGTCGCTCTGCTGATCTGCCTCGGCGTGATCGGTAATCAGGGCTACATCGGCACGAGCGTGCTGCTCGGCAGCGGCGGTTTCGTGCCGAAGGGGTACGAAGCCATCTTCCTGACGATGGTCATTATCCTCGTGAATTTCCAGGGTACCGAGATCATCGGCCTCGCGGCCGGCGAGTGCAAGGAACCGGCGCGCAGCATCCCGATTGCCGTGCGCAACGTGACCTGGCGCGTCATCGCGCTCTACATCATCCCGATTTCGCTGCTGATCT
Organism: Selenomonadaceae bacterium; assembly: GCA_036733925.1. Taxonomy (GTDB): domain Bacteria; phylum Bacillota; class Negativicutes; order Selenomonadales; family Selenomonadaceae; genus UBA2897. Next base: position 33,033 of record DAIMZO010000014.1, read on the forward strand.
CGATCCTGCCGTGGAATCAGGCCACGCTCTCGGACAGCGTGTTCGCGACGGCAATGGCGAACTACGGCTTCGACAAGTTCGCGGCAGCGTTCGCTTTCGTCGTGCTGACGGCGGCGGTGTCCTGCTCGAATTCCGGCCTTTACGGCGCGGCGCGCGCCCTATACGGGCTCGCGAAGATGGATATGGCGCCGCATACGCTCGCGCATATCAGCAAGAACGGCGTGCCGAACCGCTCCATCATGCTCTCCATCTGCGGATGCTGGCTCGTCATCCTGCTCTACGCGTTCAATCCGGACTCGGTGGTCTACACGTATCTGCTCGCGGTGTCCGGCTTCACCGGCGCCATCGCGTGGATCTCCATCTGCTGGAGCCAGTACCGGGCGCGCCGCCACCGCATGGCAGCGGGCACGGTCGGCGAGCTGAAGTACAAGACGCCGTTCTTCCCATACGTTACGCTGTTCGGCATCTGGGCGCAGGTCATCTGCCTCGTCGTCATGGTATTCGACCCGATCCTGCGGCAGTCACTGTACGCGGGCCTGCCGATGCTGATCGTGCCGATGATCTGGTACCGCCTGCGCGAACGGAGGCGTGCCACACGGGCAGTGAAGGCCTACTGATCCTGTTTCCGGACAGATACAGGGGAAATCGTGTAAGACGCCAATTCTTCGGAGGCGGTGCGACGGTTGATGAACCAAGAATCCCCTGCCTTTAGGCATGGGGAGTGTCAATTTGCAGCGGGTGCTGGTTCAGCATCCGCTTTTTGCGTGCCGTTTTCCGCATCGGCCGGCAGGGTCAGGATGTCGCGAATCGATGCAATCTCGTCCGCGATGAACAGGGCGGATGGAGACTCGCGGTTCATGACAGCCTCGAGCGTGCGGCTCTGCTCCTCCTGGTCATCGCTTTTGAGGCGGTTCGGGTCTGCGGCGGCTTTCGTCAGCGCTATCGTGCGGTACTGTGCCTCCGCGTAGGCGTTGGTCTTCTTCGTCATCTGCACGGCGAGGTCGTAGATGTTGTCGTGCAGCGCGACCGGCGGATTGTTGCCGGCGATGCGCGCGCGGAGCGCGCCCTCGTTCTGCTCGAGCGCCCCGAGCCGCACATAGGCGGTCTGGATGCTGATGATGTCGCGGCGGAAGTCCTCGAGGATGCGGTGATACTGCTGCCAGTTGTGGTCGAGGGCCGTCAGATCCTTCTGATAGCCCGCGTACCAGTCCGAGAAGATCTTCTGCTGCTCGGCGTTGTCCGCGCGCTCCTCTGCCGTGATGACGGGCTTCGGCGCTTCGCGCGGGTAGAACGTCCATGTCAGTGCAGCAGCCGCCGCGAGCAGGACGCAGAACGCCCAGAACCAGCTTTTCTTCGGTGTATAGTGGTAGAGCAGGAAAAGCAGGATCGCGGCGAGCAGGACGAAAACAAGAAGCAGCATCAAGGCGCATTCCTCCATAAGAAACAAGATGACCGGATACCCTTTATTTTAGCATAGAGACAGGGCGCTATCAACTTGCAAGCCGCGCCGGAAAAGGCTATACTTGTATTCGTAACCGCATCTTTTGATCGAGGTCGATAACATGAAAAACAGGCAGAAAAGGCAAGAGACAACGAAATTCTTCCATGGCTTTTGGGGACTGTTCAAAGGCTATTGGTCATCCGAGGAGAAGTGGAAGGCGCGCGGGCTGCTCGCGGCCGTCATCCTGCTGAACTTCGCGGCGGTCTATCTGCTCGTGCAGATCAACAGCTGGTACAATGTGTTTTACAACGCCCTGCAGTCGTATCAGGCGTCGGCATTCTGGCCGCTCGTCGGGCAGTTCACCCTGCTCGCGTTCCTCTACATCATCCTCGCGGTCTACGCGATCTACCTGCGGCAGATGGTGCAGATCAAATGGCGTACCTGGATGACGGACCGGTATCTCGCGCGCTGGATGGGCGGGCAGACCTATTACCGCCTGCAGGTGCTCGGCAGCGACACGGATAACCCGGATCAGCGTATCAGCGAGGATATCAACCAGTTCGTGACGCTGACCTTGCAATTGCTCGTCGGCTCGCTCAAGGAGCTCACGACGCTTGCGGCATTCGGCGTCGTGCTCTGGAACCTCTCCGGCGTCCTGACCGTCCCGGTCGGCAGCCATGAGTTCACCATCTACGGCTATATGTTCTGGTTCTCGCTGATCTATTCCGTGATCGGCACGTTCCTCGCACATCTCGTCGGCCGCAAGCTCATCGGGCTCGATTTTGACCAGCAGCGCTACGAGGCGGATTTCCGTTTCAACATGATGCGCGTGCGCGAGAACAGCGAGAGCGTCGCGTTCTACCGCGGCGAGCGGCCGGAGACGACGGGCTTCAAGGAGCGCTTTGCGAAAGTCATCAAGAACTACTGGCAGCTCATGCGTCGGACGAAGCTCCTGAACTTCTACGTCAACGGCTACGGGCAGCTCGCCATCATCGTGCCGCTCGTCATGGCGGCGCCGCGGTACTTTGGCGGGGCGATGGCCCTCGGCGGCCTCATGCAGACCGTCTCCGCGTTCGGCCGCGTGCAGGACGCGCTGTCGTATTTCGTGACGTCCTACGATACCATCGCGCAGCTCGCGGCGGTCACGCGCCGACTCGACAGCTTCACGAGCCACATGGAGCAGGCATCTGCCGTGAAATCCGAGATCTCGCGCGGCGAAGACGCGGACGGCGCCCTTTCCCTCGAAAATCTATCTGTTTCGCTGCCGGACGGGCAGACGCTGATTGCAGACTGCACCTTTCATGTCGAGCCGGGCAGCCGCGTGCTCGTGACGGGCGCATCGGGCTCTGGCAAGAGCACGCTCCTGCGCACGCTCGCAGGGCTCTGGCCGTACGGCAAGGGCATGATTGACCTGCCGAAGGGCGCGCGCGTCATGTTCCTGCCGCAGCGGCCGTATCTGCCGCTCGGCAGTCTGCGCCGTGCGCTCTGCTACCCGATGACGGCGGCAGGAGACGAGGATCTGCGCCGTGCGCTCGGGCTCGTCGGCCTCGAACGGCTCGAGAGCGAGCTCGACACCATCGACGACTGGAGCCGTATCCTGTCGCTCGGCGAGCAGCAGCGCCTTGCGTTCGCGCGCATCCTGCTCGTGAAGCCCGCGTGGGTATTCCTCGACGAGGCGACCTCCGCGCTCGACGAGCCGCGCGAACAGGAGATGTACGAGCTGCTGCGCAGGGAGCTCCCCAATACGAGCATCGTCAGCGTCGGCCACCGCTCGACGCTCCGCGCACAGCATACCGAGGAACTCCGCCTCGAGGGCGACGGCACATGGAAATGTGCCCCAATGCCTGCCTGATTCCTATATGAAAATTGCCACAGAAAAAAGTTTATGGTAGTATAGTAGTATAATAGCATGTAATGGTTTCCTGAATATGGATTGTCCGAGTTTAAGTATCGGCGGCAGAAATACGATAATCCCTATAGGAGAAGATGAATCGCGCGTCGTGCGCGTTGAAGTATGGATACGGAGGAATTGTCATGGCATTGGTTGTGAAGAATAATATGCAGGCGACAGGCACGCTGAATCAGCTCGATAAGAATGCGAACCTGATGGCGAAAGATCTCAAGAAAGTTTCCTCCGGCATGAAGATCAACTCCGCGGAGGACGATGCTTCGGGCTACGCCATCGGCGAGAAGATGGACGTGCAGGTTCACGGCCTTTCGCAGGACAGCCAGAACACGCAGAACGGCAACAGCATGCTTCGCACCGCGGAGGGCGCAATCCAGTCGACCGTGGATATCCTGAGCACGCTGAAGGAAAAAGCCATCAACGCGGCAAACGATACGAATACGGATGCTGACCGCGCGACAATCCAGAAGGAAGTCAATACGGCCCTCAATCAGGTTGACGAAAACGCCAATGTGACTTACAACGGCATCACGATGCTCGACGGCTCGAAGAATAGCGCGGTGGTGCAGCCGGGGACGCGCACAAGCCTTTCGAATATGAGCTTTTCCGATGAAGTGACCAATATGACGAATATGACGGATCTGAAAGCCAAAGATGGCGATAGCCTTGAAATCCAGATCGGTGACCTCGTGACAGTATCTTACGTACAGCAAGGGAAGACTAACAGCCACACCATAAAGGTGACAGATGCCACCGTGTTTGGCGATGCGTTTGATTGGAGCCCGCTGACGAAGAATATGACTGTTATCGGGTCAGACACTAAAGTTGGGACTGGCCCGACTGGCGACCCGGTCTATACGCCAGATGGTCATAATGCCATCACATATCAGGCCATGAATCCGGGGCTTGATGGTCAGATTGCCGGGCTGACGGTCAGCGTCTATCAACCGGACGGGACGCCGCGCGTTACAGCGAATACGGTCATCAACAACTTTACGGAAACAGTCCGCGCGCAGAATCCATCTTCCGATAATGCGCTGACCTTTCAGATTGGTACAAAAGCCAATCAGAGCGTGAAAATCGGATTTACGAATCTTAGTGCGGAGGCACTCGGCCTGCGCGCAGCGGATGGCAGCTGCATCCAGCTAACAACGCAGACGGCAGCAAATGCCGCAATCAGCGCCTTTGACAATGCGTTGACGAAGGTGCTCGATGAGCAGACAAAGGTCGGTTCCGTTGAAGATCGCCTTGGTTATACGGATGCAAATCTGACGACCGAGAACGAGAATACGACCGCGTCGATGTCAACCATCCGTGACGCCGATATGGCGAAGGAAATGACGGAGTACACGAAGCACAGCATCCTGACGCAGACGGCGCAGGCCATGCTCGCGCAGGCTAACACGAATGGCAGCACGGTGCTCAGCCTGCTCAGAGGAGAATAAAGCTTCATTTTAGAGGATACATCAGCCTCTCCTTAAGGAGGGGCTGTATCTGGTATTATCGTATGGGTGGGAATACAATCATGCGGAAAGCAAAGGAACATCGAGACCTGAAACTGGCGGTCAGCCTGGCTCTGACGGCGGGCTTGTTTGCTGTGCCACAGATTTCCTACGGCGCGCCGGTGCTCGACCCGAGCTCGACGCGCAACGCGAACTATGTCCATGTCAAACAGCAGGACAAGGTAACGGATATCACCGGCAAGCAGGCGCACAACGTCATTGACTGGAAGGATTTCTCCATCAATCAGGGAGAGACCGTCCAGTTTGATCATGGCGAGAAGATGAAGGACTATCTGAACCTCGTCACAGGCGATCAGCCGTCCACCATCAACGGTGCGCTGAAGGGCGGCAAGGACGTCTATATCGTCAACCCGAACGGTGTCGTGTTCGGCAAGGGCGCGAGCGTCGATGTCGGGAATCTCTACGTCTCGACGACGAAAGCAACGCTCGATGTATCGAAGTATCTGGCGAGCGGCGCTTCTCCGCTCGTGAATACGGCGTATCAGGCGGCAGGAGCAGTCACAAACCTCGGCAAGATTTCGGCGGACCGCGTCGAGGTCGAGGGTGGCAACATCAAATTCCTGAGCACCGGCGACGTGACGGATGCGAAGGGCGCCATCAATAAGAACGTCCAGCTGACGACGTCGACGGGCACAATCCAGATTGGCCATGATGCCGGAGATCAGACAACGTATACGACCTTGCGTGCCTCGGATACTTCGACGGTTACTGTTCCAGAAAACTATACGACCATCAAGACGCTGCTCGACCTGCAGAATATGACGACTGGCGACAGCACGGTAAAGTATTGGCTCTACAACAATATCGATGCATCGGGCGGGTCCTATACGCCGGTTGGTGCAAAGAACGACACAGCGTTCCAAGGAACATTCGAGGGGAACTTCTTTACCGTTTCCAATCTGAACGTCAGCAATGTCACGTATGGCGGGCTTTTCGGCCGGACCTGTGGCGCGATAATCAAGGACGTCGGGGTCAAGGGCGGAAGCATCTCTGCAAATACAAAGACAGGCGCAGCCGGCGGCATTGTTGGATTGGCAGAGGATACGACGCTGACCAACGTATTCAATAATGGGACAACTGTCCGTGCTTCTAGACAGGTTGGTTTTGGCGGTATTGTTGGTCAGACGCGGGGCACGGTAAACATCAATACGGTCTATAATACGGGGGACTATGGCGATCATGGCGCTGCTATCGTCGGATGCATTTTTTCAGGAAATACTAATATTACTAATGCTTATAATACGAGCACGCAGGATCAGGGTAAAGGGGCTTTGGTTGCTTCGTCTAAATCTGGTACAGCGCTGACCATATCCAACGCCTATACGGTCGGGGATGTGGCCTATACAACGTTTATCCAAGAGACGCCGAAAGTCACGAATTTTGTCGCCAAGGCAAGTTCAAAATCCAAAAGTGATTATACTGGCCTTTCTGGCGTTTCGGATTCTGGTACGGACAATACGGTCTGGCGCATTTATGAGGGGAAGACGATGCCGCTCCTGCGCGCTTTCCTGCGCGGCAATGCGAACGGCGGCACGGTCACGGTCAACTATGACTACGACATGGGCAAGGATTCGGACGGCACGCTGGTCACGGGATCGAATGGCGGCACCGACCTCAAGAAGATGTATAATGCGAACGACCTCGTGCTGAGCAATATCACGTATACGGGCTCGAACGGCGGCGTCATCGATACCTCGAAGATCCAGACGGACAGCACGAAGCTCCATGATGCGAATGTCTATACGGAGGGCTCGACGACGAGCTCTGGCGTCGACTATTTCTACACCGGGCAGGACGGCTACGACCTCGTCGGCAACCATATCAGCATCAACCAGCGTGAGGTCGACCTCACGAATGCCCTCAACACTTCGGCGATACTCAAGAAAGAATACGATGGCACGAACAAGGTCAACCAGGACGATATCCAGAGACTGTTCGAGGCCAGCAAGGGCACGGGCCTGATCCACGGCGATACGACGGCTTCGTTCAGCACGGACGGTCTTACGGGCACCTTCAACGACGCGAGCGTCGGGCGGGGAAAGACCGTCACCTTGGATGGCGGCGTGAAGCTGGTCAATGCGGCTGGTCACCATAACTACAAGATCAGCAACGGCAGCACGAGCTTCTCGAACCAGACGCTCAAAGGCATCATCACGCCGCGCGTGCTGACGGTGACGACGGACAAGACCTATACGAAGGTCTATGACAAAAAATCGGATATCGGCTCGACACCAGCGGAGGCGGACTTCACGCTGAACGGCGATATCGTGAGCGGGGAGCATGTAGAGTTTTCGCTACTGAACCCGACCGGCACGTTCGGGGACGGTACCGGCGATGCGTTTACGGATAACGTGAACGCCGGCTCCCGTACGGTAAAGCTCAGCGGGCTTTCGCTGAGGGGGGATAACGCGAAGAACTATATCCTCGAGGACAGCAATAAGAATGTCCTGTACAGCGCGGAATTCGATGCGGACGCAAACGATGTCGGCGGCATCCATACAGACTCCGGCGGCTCGCTGTTCACGACGGGCACGATCACGAAGCGCAACATCCTGAGCACCGGTTTCTCGTGGTACAAAGACGGCACGAAGCAGACCGCATCGCGCGAATACGATGGCACGTCTGCCTATACCGACCCGGTGAACTACGAGGTGCGCTCGGACACGCAGGGCCGCTCGGGCGACACCGGCATGCTTGACGGTGACAGTCTGACCTTTACGGTCAAATCCGCAAAATTTGTCACGGATGCCACAAACGCATCCTCCTCGGACGCAAAAGATGTCAGTACCGCGAAGGGCGTGGCCTATACCGTGACGGTATCCGGCGACGCCGCGGCCAACTATACCCTCGGCGGGGCAGACATCACGGCTGGTCAGACGAATACGGTCGTCGGTGAGGGCTCCATCACGCCGCGCACGATCAAGCTCGTGGCGAACGCGGCGAAGACCGCCAGCAAGGTCTACGACGGTGACGCGATCGTGAAGGACAGCACCGATGCGACGAAAGGCACGGACTCGAATCCGTTCACGCTGTCAGATGGCTATCTGACATACGCGGATGCGGACGATGAGAGCCATCACCTCGTGAACGGCGACGGCTCGACGCTGACCTATACGGGCGTCTATGAAAAGACGGGCTCGGAGACCGCGGCGAAGGATGTCAACTACGTGAACGGCGCCGTGCAGAACAAGAACATCACCTATACGGCGCTGGTCAAGGACTCGAGCGGGAACGCCTCGTCGAACTATGTCTTTGAGACGAGTGGCGGTTCCACGACGCAGACGTATCAGGGCACGGGCGTCATCACGCCGCGCACGATCAAGAACCTGACGTTCGCGGACGTTTCAAAGGTCTACGATGGCGACGCGACGGTGGATTCGTCGAAAATCTCGGTCACGGGAGCCGACGGCCTCGTGAGCGGCGAGAAGATACAGGACATCCTCGCATCGAACGCGCAGAACAATCTGACCGCGCGCTATGGCTCCGGCACGACGGACGCGACGTTTACAGCCAATGAGCACGTTGTGAACGGCGGAGCGGCTGGCAGCAAGGACGTCCAGTACACGGGCATCCAGAGCGTTTTCGGCAACAACCACAACTATACGCTCGACAGCAGCATCGGCGACACGCTCTACGGCAAGGGCACGATTACGCCATTGACGATTACGGACCGCACGAAGCTGACGCTCGAGAAGACGAAGAACTTCACAAAAGTATACGATGGGACAACGTCTGTAGCGAATGGAAGCACAAAGGCACAGGCTTATATCGGTGCGCTCACTTACACGACGGACACGAACAAGACCGTCACGCTCGGTGACGCGGACGGCGGCTATACGATTGAGAGCGCGGACTACGCGAGCAAGAACAGCCAGAACGGCGCTGCACAGCACGTGACCTATGCACTGAAAGTCGGCGGTACGGGACAGTATACGGGCGACTATACGCTCGCGCGCACGCTGCTCGATAGTCGGGGCAATCTCGCATGGGGCAGCGTCGACGCGGACAGCAAGCAGACGAAGGGCGTTTCCGGCGCATCGGACGGCCTGACAGGCGTCATCACGAAACGCAATGTCATGTCCTCCCTCGGGATAGGCAATGTCGAGAAGATATACGATGGCAGCACGTCGGTAAAGGTGAATGGAAGTCCGATTCAGGCGACGCAGGCCATTTCGATGGAGGCGCAGAACGACAGCACGCAGACCGGCTGGATCACGACGGATGCGAAGGACTATACGGTTGCGGCGAAATACGACAACAAGAATGCCGGTACGGGCAAGACGGTGACCTACGCCATCACCCTGGCTGGCGACAGCGCCGGCAACTATAACCTCGTCGACGCAAACGGGCAGACGCTCTCGAACAATACGCTCACCGGATCCGGAACCATCGATAAGGCACCGCTGACGATTGCGTTCGGCGATGTGACGAAGGTATACGATGGCACGGCGGACGTCGTCGGAAAAATCGACAAATCCACGAAGGGCGACAAGCAGGGCGTCATCACGCCGGTCTATAAGGGAATCCAGACCGATGCGTCGACGAACGCGCTCGATGATGTGAAACTCACGGGCGATGACGCTGCCTCGGGGTACAGCGCGTATCAGGCGGCGTTCAACAGCCCGGACGTCAAGGATGCGAGCCAGGTCACCTATACGGTCGCACTGACCGGCGCGGACGCGGGCAACTATTATCTCGCAAACGCGCAGGGCAGCGGCATCGGGCAGCTGAATACGGTGACGCTCGCCGACGGCACGACGCAGCAGACCATCGCCGGCAAGGGCAAGATCTACGCGAAGACCATCAAAGACAGCGACATCGCGGTGAACTTTGCGAATACGATCAGCAAGGTCTACGACGCGAAAGACGATGTGACCTACGACCATACGGGCGATACGCGCTATTTCAGAGACGAGAAGGGCAAGGCGGACGCCGGGGACTATGTCCAGAGCATCACAATCGATGGGCAGACGCTCTCGAAGGGCGATTATACGATCGATTCGGCGAAATACAATTCCGTCGGCATCGATGCAAGCAAGGCGACGTATACCTTTGATCTGGCCGGTTCTGCGCGTTCGAATTACGATCTGTCCGGCCTTACGAACAAGGCGCTCTCCGGAAATGCGTATGGGTTCCAGGATACGAAGACCAGCGGTGTCAGCATCACGCCGAAGAAGGTAAAGGCCGCGCTTGCGGATACCTCACTGATGGAGAAGGTCTACAACGCGAAGACCGACCTCGTCGTGAATTCGCAGGCGGATACAACAGGAACGGCCATCGACACGAGCAAGAAAGTCACGCTGAGTGGCCTTGTCAACGACAACGGCGATACGGCGGCGCTCGATACGTCGAAGCTCAACGGCCGTTTCCAGGATGCCGATGTCGCCTATGTCGCCTATGACTCGAGCAATCTGGTCACGACGAAGGACGTCCTGTTCGACGTCGCGCTGATGGGCAACGGCGCAGGCAACTATACAATCGTCGATGCCACGGACGCGGCCAATGCCGCGGCTTCGGCCAATCATGGCTCGATTACGCTGACCGGCGCGGATCTCGGCAAGATCACGCCGAAAGTCCTGACGGCGGATTTCACCATCGCGGAGCGCAATTACAACGCAAAAGCGGATATCGAACTCGACCCGGATCCCACCAATAAGGATAAGGCGACGACCGTCACGGTTACGGCGGACGGCCTGCAGGGCACGGACACGCTGACGCTGAAAAAATCCGATATCCAGGGAAAATATGGCACCGGTACAGAAGAGAACTTCACCGAGGACGCGAATGTCAATTACGGGGAATCCTATATCGATAAGGCCGGCTATAAGGCGGTCAAGTATACGAATCTGCAGCAGGCACTCGCGGATGCGACGCCGGGAAGCAATACGAAGATCAAGAACTACACGATTGCGGATACGGCGTATTTCGCTGAGGCTGCGAAGAAGGGCCGCATCAAGCGGCTTGCCCTGACGGAGGGCGATATCGAGGAGAGCTGGAATCTGCCGATCACGAAGGTTTATGATGGCACGGATAAGGTCCTCGCGGCCAATGGTTCGGACAGCCTGACGGATCCCGATGCGGTCAAGAAGTATTTCTCGATTCACACGAAGGCAGACGGGACGAGCCATCTCGGCATAGAGGTCCCGATTGATTATACGCTGTCGAAGGCTGTTTACGATAACAGTCAGAAAAACGTCGGACAGAATCTCGGTGTGACCTTTACGGTCGACGGGCTTGCCGGCAAGGAATTCCATAACTTCGTGATGCCAGACAGCATCACGACGAAATACAGCGGCACGTTCCACCATACGGGCAGCATCACGCCGCGCGTGCTCTCGATTGACCTCTCGAAGAAAATGGGCTGGGTCAAGACCTATGACACGACGACGGCGCTCAAGAACGATGATGGCAGTGAGGCGAACCTCACGCTCGGCAACGGCTATGTCTGGCACACGAATGCGGACGGCACCGTGACGGGCGATATCCTGTCCGCGGATACGGGCACGGTGAAGCTCGCGGTTACGGCGGCATACGGTGATGAGAAGGCCGACATCGCGCCGGAAGGAAAAGATGGCAGCGCGCTGGCAAATGGGAAGTCCATTTCGTACACCATGACCCTCACGGGCAACGACGCCGGCAACTATACGCTTGACGCATCGAATACGACGAACGGGGCCGCTGCGGAGACAAAGACCGTTGCGGACGCCGCGACCGGTGATATCCGGCAGAAAATCGTCAAGGCCGGCTGGAGCAGCGATGCGCCGACGGGCATTGACAAGGTCTATGACGGCACAGCGGATGTCGATAGCAGCTATCTGACGCAGTATAAGAATCAGGTGCAGCTCGATAACATGGCAATCCTCACGAGCGATCAGGGAAAAGTGTCGCTTAACCTCGGGAAATTCACGGCGCAATATGTGGATAAGGACGGCAAGGCGGACGCGAACGTCTCGCGCGATGAAAATGGCAAGGTGCAGACGAAGACCGTGCAGTTCTCGGCGTCCCTGCCGAGCCTGACCGGTGACCGTGCGGAGAACTACTACCTCGAGACGAGTGATCTCAAAGGTACGGGCACCATTTCGCCGAAGAATATCGCGGTTGACTTGAAACCGGGCGTCATCACGAAGGTTTACGATGGGAATACTGCCATTTCGGATACGTATCTGAATCCGGATAACGTGCTGACCATCCATGCGGTCGGCGATGCGTCCGCGGATGGACTCGAGTCTCAGGACGGCGTGAAGGATAAGCTTCATGTCGGCATCACCTCCGGTTCGTATGCGAGCCGGCACGTCGTGGATAACCAGGGAACCGGTACGGTCAGCTATGGCTTGAACTGGGATAATGGCAACTACAATCTGGTGACGGATTCTTCCTCCGGGAAGATGGGGACGTTCAGCAAGGACGGGAATGCCCTTGCGGTCACCTTGTCGGATCATGTCGGCCGGATCACGCCGCGCGAGCTGCAGGTGGATTTCCAGAAGATGAAGGACTGGATCAAGACCTACGATGGCAATACGAGCCTCGAAAGAGATGGTGCGGTCGTTTCCGCCCTGACGGAGGGCTCGGATTACACGTGGAAAGAGAACCACGGCATCTTAGCGGGAGATCAGGCGCAGCTTACGATCACCGGTGCCTATGCGGATAAGAACGCGAACATCTCGCCGACCACCGATGCGGTGAACGGCAAGAACGTTTCGTATACGCTTTCGCTCGCGCAGGATGGCAACGGCGACTATACGCTCGGTACGAATGGCGACAACACGTCGTATGCGGCCATGGGCGCCGCATCGGAAGTGGACGCGAAGACCTATGCGGATGCGGCAAAAGGCGATATCCGCCAGCGCAGGGTTTTCGTGGACTTCACGGAAATGCCGCAGGGCATCTCAAAGGTCTATGACGGCAGCGCCGCGGTGACGGAAGCCAATGGGAGTCTTTCCAAATGGCAGAAGTACGTGGCGGCGCTCTCCGGCGATACCGATACGGGCTTTGTTCAGGGCGACGATGCAGCACTCGATACCGGAGCGATTGCCGTGAACTTCTCTGATGCGGATGTCGCGCGGGATAGCGCAAAGCGCGTTACGACGAAGGAAGCGTATTTCAGCAATTTCCAGGCAGAGGGCAGCGATGCGGCGAACTATGCTTTGTCCGTGAAAGACGATAAGACGCTTTCTGCGGTCGGGACGATTACGCCGAAAACGGTTCAGGTTTCGATCAAGGATACGCCGACGAAGGAATACGATGGCACGACGGCAGTTGCACCTTCGCAGGCATCGACCCGCAATATCGCATGGGATTCCCGTATGCTCGTCGGGAACGATACGCTGAATGTCAGTCTGCAGTCCGGCAAGGCGCCGTCCTACGACAATGCGCATTCGAATCAGACGAACGGCGGCAAGGGCATCGGCGTGAACTATTATCTGACTTGGGATAATGGCAACTACGAGCTCGTGCATACGGCGTCTGGCAGCGGCGATACGCAGACGATGACGACGGATGGTCAGAATGGCACGCTCCGTACCAAGAGCGGCATCATCACGCCGCGCACGCTGACCATCGACAGCGTCGCCGACGTGACGAAGGTCTACGACGGCACGCGGACGGTGGATAACACCGTCGTTTCGCAGACACAGGATGCAGATGGTGTCTATCACGATGGTGACGAGCTCAACCATTCGACGGCGAAGATTACGATCGGCCGGATCGTCAATGGCGACGATGTCGGCTTCACGGCGTCCGGACAGTACGACAACCCGTATGCGGCTTCGTCGGAAAGCCAGGATACGCAGGAGCACGAGGTCACCTATAACCTCGCCATCACGAATACCGACTATCAGCTGGAGAGCAGCACGGTAAGCGGCAAGGGCTATATCACGCGCCGCGGCCTGACGGTTCAGGCCGTGCCGGCCGATATCTACGCGGGGCAGGATATGCCCTCGTTTACCGGCACGGTCACGGGCTGGCTGAAGGGGGAATCGGATGGCAGCGGGGACTTCGTGTTCCGCGCGTACACCGATGCGACGGATGCCGATGGCAATGCGGAGACGGTGCCGCTTGCATCGACGCAGGTGCCGGGCAGCTACGCCGTTTACGGTGCGTATAACGGGAGATTTTCTGGGAATTATGGCCAGAACTATCGTTTCGGGCAGGCGCCGGCGAATGCCACGGCGTTCGAGATCCAGTACATTCCGGATAAGCCGTACCGCGAGACCATCAACCCGTCGCATCACCCGGCAAGCGGCGGCGGCATTTCGGTGCCGAAGTCGCAGAATGTCGGCACGGATTTCGTCAAGACGGCGCAGGCCAATATCGCCTACCCGACGCATAACGGCGCCGCGGCCGTGAACCTCTCGAACGACAGCGATACGTCGACCTCGTCTGCCTACCGCGCGTATACGCAGCAGGGCGGCACGACCATCGGCACGATGGAGATCATCAACGCGGATGTCGTGAACCTCGACAGCAGCCGGCGCGTTGACCTCGATGACAGCACAGCATCTGTCCAGCAAGCTGCAGGCAGCCGTGCCGGGAACGTCGAGATCCAGAGCACGGATAACGGCGCGACGCTGACCATCACGAACGATTTCCCGGACGTTTTCGAGGCCGATAACAATGTGTCGGAAAAGAAGGCACAGGCGGCTATCGAGAACGCTTCGGCTTGAAAAAAAGGTAAGGATGCGTTAAGATAACACTATAGATAGAGCAAGGCAGACGCTCTGCCCTGCTCTTTTTTTGAAGCGGAGGAATTTTAGGATGGCAAAGAATCATAAAGCAGGGAAGGCGGCATGGCGGGTGCTGACCCTTATGACGGCTGCCAGCGTCATGGCGGGCGGTGCCGTCTATGCAGCAGTACCGCCTGTACCGGAGAAAGTGCAGGACAGTCAGCACGAAATCAATCAGAATATCAACGCGCTGCCGGTGAATCCGGGACGGAACGTGCAAGGCCGAGAGAAGCAAGGCACGGCGGATGTCGAGAATCAGCTGCCGGAAAAGGGCGGCGAGCAGCAGAACGTGAAATTCACGATCCAGAATTTCCGCCTTGACGCCAGAGAGATGCATCTCAACAAGAACGACCTGACGAATATCCTGACGTCGGCGATGGACCACCCGATGACGATTGCGGACCTCAACCGCACGCTCGACGCGTTGACGCGCTACTGCCGCCAGCATGGCTATCCGGTTGCGGCGGCCTATGTGCCGGCGCAGGAGGCAAAGGACGGCGTCGTGCTGCTGAAGATCACGCCGGGCCGCTACGGCGAGGTGAAGCTCGACAACCATTCGAAGCTCAAGGCATCGGTGGCGAAAGGGTTCGTGAACGGGCTCAAGAAGGGCAGCATCATCGAGACGGCCGGTCTTGAGACGACGCTCTATTCAATCTCGGACGTATCCGGCACGAAGGCGGTCGGCGTCCTGACGCCGGGCAAGGAGTTCGGCACGAGTGACCTGACCGTGCGCATCGAGAACGGCAAGGGGGAGAACACGGTCACCTATGTTGAGAATTACGGCAGCAAGAACTCCGGCCGCTACCGCTTCGGCATGCAGGAGAGCCTGTACGATGTCGGCGGCACCGGGGCGAAGCTCAATGCAGGAACTCTGCTATCGAACCACGATATGCATAATTTCTACGTGAATTATGAGACGCTCGTCGGGCACGGCGGCACGACACTCGGCGTCGGCGTGAGCCGCATGGACTACGAGCTCGGCAGCCGGCTCAGCGATATGGGCGCGATGGGCATTTCGACGACGCTCTCGCTGTTCGGCAGCGTGCCAATCTATCATCTGACGGACCGCATGCTGCGCTTCGACTACGGCTACGATTACCGCGATATGCACGATGACCTCAACGCGTATCACCTGTCAGGGAAGAAGCATTCGCACAGCGTGCACGCGGGGCTCTCGGGCTACTGGAAGCGCAACGGCTTCATCTCGGACTACACGTTCCGTTTGGCGCATGGGACGGTCGGCATGGATACCTGGTATTCGCGCCTGCTCGGCGAGCGCAGCGACACGGAGGGTCAGTACACGAAGGCGGAGTTCTCGCTCGACGCGACGCACAGCCTAGGCCACTGCACGGATGTGCTGCTGAAGACGAGCGGCCAGCTCGCGGAATCGAATCTTGACGGCTCCGAGGAATTCTATCTCGGCGGTGCGAACGGTGTGCGCGCGTATCCGCAGGGCGAGGGTTCCGGCGACGAGGGTATCCTCGGGTCGGCGGAGTTCCGCTACTACACGGATACGCCGGGCCTCGTGCTCAGCACGTATTTCGATATCGGCCATGTCGCGTACAACAAGAACGGTGCGAAGGAAAGCGTGCTGAACGGCGTGCCGAAGAAGGGCCAGACGCTCAAGGGCTGGGGCCTCGGCGCGAGCTACAACCAGCCGGACGACTGGTTCGCGCGCCTCGACTACGCGCGCCGCATCGGCGGGGATGAGAACCTCACAGAGGACGCGAAGGCAAGGGGCCGCGCATGGTTCATGTTCGGGAAAATCTGGTAATCCCGGCAAAAAAGTATAGAAAATATGCATTTAGGGGTTGACAGAAGCCCCGGAAATCAGTAAAATATATTTTGTCAGTCGCGAGCGGCACTCCTTTGGGAGCCGCCCAGACAGGCAAAATCAAGCGGAAATAGCTCAGTGGTAGAGCATCACCTTGCCAAGGTGGGGGTCGCGAGTCC
>DAIMZO010000015.1:0-12173 GCA_036733925.1 Selenomonadaceae bacterium
ACCAAACGATAGCCGTAGAACACTTGAATGTGCAGGGGATGCTCAAGAACCATAAGCTCGCAAAGGCGATAATAGATGTGTCATGGAGCGAATTCTTCCGCCAGCTCGCCTACAAAGCAGAATTGCACGGCGGGGAATTACTGAAGGTGGATACGTTCTACCCGTCGAGCCAGACCTGCTATATCTGCGGGTATCAGAACCCATTCCTCAAGAATTTGAAGATCCGCGAATGGGACTGCCCGCAATGCGGGACACATCATGACCGCGACGGGAACGCCGCAAAGAACATCTTGCAGCACGCTTTAGCCGAGAAGGCAAAAGCGGCGGCATGAATCCTATCGAAAGTACCGTGGGGCACACGGGAATTCACGCTTGGGGAAATCGTGTAAGACGCCAATTCTTCGGAGGCGGCGCGACGGTTGATGAACCAAGAATCCCCTGCCTTTAGGCATGGGGAGTGTCAAACTAGCCATAGAGTTTCATGCATCGGAGGGATTCCTATTCTTATGCAATCTTGGGCGAAGATTGCCGCCATCGGCATCACGGGGCTCGCCTTTGTCACGGCGATTGTCGGCGGGATCTCGGTCTCTGTTTCGAATAATGACCGCGTCGCGATGGGCGTGCAGTCTGGCGGCACGACGCTCGCCGGGATGTCCCGCGAGGAAGTCCGCGATTATTTCCGGCGTGAAGCGGAGAACAAGCTCCGCAAGACCGCGGTCATCCTGAAGGACGGCTCAAAAATCTATAAGATTCAGCCGTCGGATATCCATCTGACAGCCGAGGCTGACGCAGCCGCAAAGCAAGCCTATGGCATCGGCCGCGATGCCTCGCCCATCGTCAACATCATCACGCAGATGCGCTGCGCCATCACGGGCGCGAATGTCCCGCTGACAGCGACCTACGACGAAAACCTGCTGCAGCAGAAACTTGCCGCCATCAAGGCGCAGACCGACCGTCCACCGAAGAACGCGGACATCCAGATGATCCCGACCGGGGGATTTGAACGGCATCCGGCCAGCAGCGGCCGCACGCTCGATATCGACGCGCTCGGGCAGGAACTCGCGCCGAAGCTCAAAGACCTGAAACTTACGATTGTCGAGAAGCTCACGACCGTGGATGCGGCTCCGGCCGTCGCGACAGAGGATCTTGCGGCCATGGATGCCGTGCTCGCCTCGTATACGACGTCGTTCCTGCCCGGCGCCCGCGGGCAGAATATCGCGATTGCCGCGGGGAAATTGCAGGACGTGCTCGTAAAAAGCGGGGACGGATTCTCTTTCAACGATACGGTCGGCCATCGCACCTATGCCGCCGGCTACCAGAACGCCGGCGTCTACATCGACGGCGAACCCGCGCAGGATGTCGGCGGTGGCGTCTGTCAGGTCAGCTCGACGCTCTATAACGCCATCCTGCTCGCAGGTCTCACGCCGACCGTCCGTACGCCTCATTTCTACCCGTCGCATTACTGCCCGCCGGGGCTCGACGCGACGGTCGCCGACGATCTGCTCGACTTCCAGTTCCAGAACAATCTCGCGCACAACGTCCTGCTGAAAGTCAGCCTGACCTCGACGACGCTGACCATCTACGTCATCGGCATGCGCGCCGACCTCGGCGGCCAGACCATCCGCTTGAGCAGCGAGGGCTCGCGCCTGCGCCCCTCCGTCTACCGGCTCTGGTACAAAGGCGGCCAGCTCCAGCAGAAAGAATTTCTGCACACAGACGAATACTCTAAGTCTTGATGCGCCGAGATTATGGGATATAGCTTTCCATAGCTTCTTCTACGACGCGGTTCAGACTCAGATTATGATTGATAGCATACTCCGCGTATTTCTGATGCAGGGCTGCTGAAACCCGTACGCTGAAACTTCCCTTGTAGGCAGTCCCTGGCGCAATCCCTTTTTCTTCACAAAGAGCGAGGTAGGAATCCACCGCTTCATGGAAGTCACTCGTGAGTTCGGTTGCGGTCTTTCCTTCATACGAAATCAAAGCGCGGATTCCCTGTACTTTTCCGAACAAAAGAGAATCGGCCTCCGAGTATTCAACAGAACCGATATACCCGCGATAGTGCATCGTATTTTTCATTGAATCTCCTCCTATTTCGCAACTCCTCTCCTCCTATTTCGCAACTCCTTTTTCTAAAGATAGATTGTCATGATTGATTTGATTTTGCAACTAGAATCCGTTACAAAATCAAACAAAAATAATTTCAGGAAAAGGGGTTGACAGTATAGCGGACTCTGTGTATAATATTTTATGTTGACAGCGCAGAGCTGAAGACATAGGGGCATCGCCAAGTTGGTAAGGCACAGGATTCTGAATCCTGCATGCGTTGGTTCGAGTCCAGCTGCCCCTGCCATTTGAAAGTTACACCGTTCCATGTATATGGAGCGGTGTTTTTGTTTTTCAAAGAAAAGAGGAGAAAAGACATGAATCGCAGTACTTTCTTGAAGACGATGGCTTTTGGGGTGCTCGGCCTGCTGGCCGGCGGCGCAGCGCGGAAGCTGCCTGCGGCACAGGCGGCCGCGAAGGGCGGCGCGCCGGTAGTCAGCTGCTTCGGCGACTCGACGACCTGGGGCGCGAACGGGGAGAAGACGGGCGGCGGCAACGCGATTGCCTGGCCGGCGAAGCTCGGGCAGTTCATGGATGTGCAGAAGGTCTACAACTTCGGCAAGAAGGGCTCGCGCATCGCGGTGACGGTTGACCGGCAGGACAGCTTCATCGAGCGGCTCGATGCCGTCCTCAAGCAGCCAGCAGATGTGATCCTGCTCCTCGGCGGCGTCAACGATTTCCAGCACGATGTGCCGCTCGGCACGTTCGGCAGCACGGATCCCGCGACGTTCTACGGCGCCTATGAGACCATCCTGTCCAAGCTGATCACGGCACAGCCGCAGGCGCATCTGATCGTCATGACGCCGATGAAGGAGAATTTCCAGCACCCGACAAAACACTACCCAAATTCTTTCACGAAGAACGCACAGGGGCTCGTGCAGCAGGACTACGCCGACGCCGTGAAGCAGGAGGCCGCGAAATACAGCCTGCCCGTCATCGACCTCTTCAATGAGAGCGGTATCTCCCCGTTCAACGAAACGCAGCAGAAACTCTATATGCCGGACGGCCTGCACTACAGCGAGGAAGGCTACCTCCGCCTCGCTAGCCGCATCACGGCCGGGATTGAAGGGTTTATTGGCTGAAGAAAAACAACGCAAAACACCCCCGAGAGAGTACCAGTCATCTCGGGGGTGTTGCTCGTCTGGATAAGGCATGTCATGCAACCTTTTGCCTGCTTATAGTATATCGCTAAGCGGTGAGAGGGTCAAGTGATATTGTGCATTTGAAAGATGGACCGCAGGGATGATATAAAGATATTGCAGGAAATCCTTGAAAATATGAATTTACGAAACGGGATGAATCACGTATAATAGAGACACAGAACAAGAATGAATTACGTTTTTGCATAGGGGGAGAGCGAAGTGAAGAAGTTGCTTTTGCTTTTGGTCATGGCGTTTGTTGTCGGCGTCGGGCTGCTGACTGCCGCGGGCATATCGGAGGCATCGGATGATGACCTTGTGACGTATGCGGTGGATGATGTGAAGATTGATGGTGACTTCGTCGTCCTGAAAGGGCATTTCCACAATGAGACTGAGAATTTCCAGCGCGTCAAGCGGCTGGATCTGCGCTATCAGATCATCGATGAAGACGGCTACATCATCCTGACCGGGGACGATGTAGAGGATGACATCAATCTGGAGATCGGCGGGGAGAATACACCGTTCACCGTGCGGGCAAAAGATGGTGACGCCATTCTCCACCAGAGCTCCGACTGCGCGACATGGAAAATCCGGGCTAAGGTTACGGTCGATAAATAACAGTAATGGAATCCGTAAGATTGGGATTGCTTTACGAACAAATGTGTTTGTAAAGCAATCCCTTTTTGCGTTGAGCGTTGAGAGAATGGCATACTATCATGACAGGGTTATGATAGCCGTAACAATGATAGTTGTGCCAATAATAGTCATGACTATCATCGACACAGCTGCATTGACGGGATGTGTCGCTTTTTCTATTGAGATATAAAGAAAAATACATAGAACGGAACAAAATAAGAACTAAAAATATTATATAAAAGCATAAATATCTTATCTGTTGTGAATTGCGCGAATCTTTTATAATAAGAATCGTAGAGGGGTACGGAGGTGAAAGAGAAACCGGAATCCATCGGAAGGCCGGATGCCGGCGGCGCATGGGAACATGGAAACATGTGCGGGAGCGGCAAGCCGGGGCGTTCGGATCGGATTCCGGAAGTATACGAAAATTTCCGCTTCTAAGTGTATATGTTAAGGAGTCGAGAGGGTTATGAAGAAGAAAAACATTGTACTCGGGCTCGCCGTAGTCGCGGCCCTGAATGTGGCAAGCTTCCAGCCGGCGAACGCTGGCAGCAATCCATTCGCAACGGTTCCGCAGAGCACGGGCTACTATCAGGATGTAGCAGCACTCGTGCATGACGGGCTGATCGACGGCTACGCGGACAGCGATTTCAAGGCGAACCGCCCGCTGACGCGCTATGAGATGGCCGTGTTCACGGCAAAGGCCATGTCGAACTCGAACAAGGCCAACGCCGCTGACACGCAGCGCATCCAGAAACTCATGAAGGCATTTCAGTCCGAGCTCACGGATATGCACGTTGCCATCCCGGGCGTCAAGGCGAAAACGGCATCGCAACCTGCCAAGGATAAGGGCCCGAAAATCAAGAGTATGCCGAAGAATTTCAGCTTGTCTGGATTAGTTCGCTTCCGTTATGATGATGGCTGGAAGTATGTGCGCAAGAACGGGAAGGACAGCAAGGGCGCTGATGGCTTCGGAGGCACAAAGAATCACCAGTTGCTTTGGCAGTTGTTCACGAAATTTGATGTTGGCGGCGGCTGGAAGGGTGAGATTGATTTCCTAGGCGCAAAGGATGGAGATGGTGATCGTCGAACGACTGGTGAGAATACCGAAGGTTACGCAGATGTGAACAAGGTGTTCTTTACCGGCCCGTTGTTTGGCACAACGGCTCGTATCGGTCGGACGAAGGGCTCTACGGTTTACAAGAATTCGATGATTATGGGCCAGTATTATCAAGGCGTGAACTTGACTAAGCAGGTCAGCAACAAGTGGAAAGTCAGCGCATCCTATGGTAAAGTCGATTACAATACGGATACGTTCAGCGGATCGAATACTTATGTGAACAACTATGATTCCAAAAAGGATACTTTGAGTTATAAGGCAGAGCGCGGTGTATCCGGCAGTGATATGAATCCGGATGGACTCGGTGTTATGATGACGGAGGTACAGTTCGGCTACCAGGCGGCAAATAATTTGCAACTGAATGGTTCTTGGTGGCACCTTAAGAATGACGGTAGTGATCATGCCTGGTCTAGTAATGGCAATCTGAAGTATCCAAATCCGGATATTGGTGAAATCGGATTTGATTGGCAGGCGACGCCAAAATTCAACCTCATAGGTCATTATGCACAGGGCAGCTATCACGCAAATGTGAAAAAGGCAGGCGATGCCGGTTATACGCAGGGTAGTCCACAGAACAAAGCCTATGCATTGACTGGACGCTGGGGCAAAGTTGTACCGGCAAAGGCACATTCCCGTCAGTTCCAGCTGGATCTCATTCATCAGGAACGTTATACGGGTATCAAATCCTCCTATGATTTGAAGAATAAGGCTGGTGAAGGTCAGCGCGGCTTTATCGCGGATTACCGCTATGTACCAATTCAGAATATCATGTTTGATTTCCGCTGGATGCATTATAAATCCATGGGCAATAAGGCGTATAAAGAAGGCACGACTGCGGCTAATCAGTACCGCTTCCAGCTCTACTACTACTTCTGATCCCTATCCCCTTGTTCTCTATAGAGGAAACGCTGCTTTTTGTCAGGTGCTTCCAGAAAGGAGCGGTTTCTGCCGCTCCTTTTCTTCTATAGATGGAATTGGAACATTCCCGTTCCGGATGGAACGGTTTCGATGATCTGGATTGGATGATTTCAGATCCTGCATTTTCAAAGGAGGTTTATCCATGCGTTTCCCAAGCATGAAAAAGACTTTGGCCCTGACGACGATGGTCTGCCTTGCGGCAGCGGGCTCGGTATTCGCGAGCCCTGCCGCGCCGACCGGCCTTGAGGCGCCTGCGCTCTCGACGACGGAGACGGGCACGACGCTCGTCTGGCAGCGCCCGTCGAAGACGAAGGGCATTATCAGCTATAACGTCTATATGGATGGCAAGAAGATCGCAACGACGAACGAGGATTTCTCGTCGCAGGCGAAGCGCGAGATCCAGGACTTCTACGCGAAGAGCCCGAAGGCCGTGCGCGTCACGAATCATATCTATCATGTGAAGGGCCTGCAGCCGGGTTCGCAGCACATGTTCACGGTACGCTCGCTCGATGAGAAGGGCGACGAGTCCGACCCGTCGAACACGATCAAGGTAAAGACGCTCGAGAAGACGAACCTGACCGTGAACATCCAGAAATACGGTGCGGTCGGCGATGGCAAGACGCTCGATACGCTTGCCATCCAGAAAGCCATCAAGGCCTGCCCGAAGGGCGGCACGGTTGTCGTCCCGGCCGGTGTCTACAAGACCGGCGCCATCTGGCTCAAGAGTGATATGACGCTCGATATCCAGAAGGGTGCGACAATCCTCGGCTCGGAGGATCCGAACGCGTATCCGTATCACTACAAGCTCTATCCGTATCTTTCCGATGAGCGTTTCTACGCGCTGATCAATGCGAAACCGGGTGCAGACGGTCAGCACCTGCAGAACATCCGCATCGTCGGCGAGGGCACAATCGATGGCAACGGCTGGAAGAAGGGCCCGGACGGGAACTATCTCTACCGCGAGAAGGGCAAGAACCAGGACGGCACGCTCGTCAAGAACCACGTGCTGAACATCGGTATCCTCGCGGCCAATCAGGTGAAGTACCTCGAGCAGAACGAGAAGCTCAACGAGAACAAGGCGTATCCGCGCCGCTCGAGCCTGATCCTGCTGCAGGGCGTCGACCATGTCTACGTGCAGGGCGTCACGCTGCAGAACCCGGCGAACCACGGATTCATCTCGCAGCATTGCAATGACGTCGTCATCGAGCAGGCGAACTTCCATACATACAACTGCAACAACGGTGACGGCATCGAGTTCGGCCACGGCAGCGGCCTGAAGGTCATGGACAACGTCTTCGACACTGGCGATGACTGCGTCAACTTCGCGGCCGGCCAGGGCGCGCTCGGTGAGAAGGATCATCCGACCGAGAACATCTGGATCTTCAACAACTCGTTCCATCACGGGCACGGCGCGGTCGTCATGGGCAGCCATACGGCAGCGTACATCCAGAAGCTGCTCGCTGAGGATAACGTCATCGACGGCACGGAGATCGGCCTGCGCATGAAGACGAACCCGGTCAACGGCGGCGGCGCGCGCGATATCCATTTCCGCAACAACGCGATGCGCAACATACTGAAGAACTTCTTCATCGCGACGACGGCCTACAGCGACCCGAACGCCGCAGCCGCGTTCCCGAAGGCGACGAAGACGGGCTCGTTCTACAACATCCTCGTCGAGGACTGCACGGTCGACGGCACGAAGAAGCCGGCCATCGAGATCGAGGGCCAGCCGGATGCGTTCCATCATGACATCACGTTCAAGAACATCACGATCACGGATGGTCAGCCGTGGAAGATCACGAACGCGAAGAACATCAACTTCTACAATGTGAACCAGAAAACCTCGAAAAAGGCCGCCAAGAAATAAGACCACATAAGGGAAAAGGCTGTCTCTGACGATGCAGCCTTTTCTTTTTTTGAAAGAAAGGAGAATGACCTAGACATGCAGAAGAAACAGTTAGCAGCGGCAATCTGTGCCGGGCTCCTGCTCGGCTTTGGCGCCGGCATGCTGCCGGCCAATATGAGCCCGTGCCCGTCGGCCGTCGTCTATGCGGCGAAGGCACAGACGCTGACGGTCGATGCGACGAAGAAATCGCATGGAAAGACTTATCAGACCATCGGTGAGGCGCTGAAAAAAGCGAAGCCCGGTGCGGTAATCCAGGTCATGCCGGGCACGTATCGAGAAAAAGTCGTCATCCATGTGCCGGATCTGACGCTTGTCGGACAGGACGCAAAGACGACGACCATCGTATGGAATGACGCCGAGGGTACGCCGCTGCGCGCCGGCGACAAGAACGGGAACAATACAACCTACAAGATGGAATGTGCGACGGTGAAAATCACCGAGAAGGCGAAGAATTTCCAGGCGGTCGGCGTCACGTTCGCGAACGATTTTCCGACCGAACAGGCACGTGCGACGAAGAGCACGAAGAGCCCGCAGGCCTTTGCCATAACGGATGAGGCGGATACGAGCTCATTCTACAACTGCCGTTTCCTCGGCCGGCAGGATACGGTCTACGCGAACGCAGGCAGGCAGTACTACAAGGCCTGCTACATCGAGGGTGATGTGGACTTCATCTTCGGTCAGGCGAGCGCCGCGGTCTTCGAGAACTGTGAGATCCACTCGCTCGCACGTGCGGTGAAGATGGATGGCAAATCGCATGGCATGGGCTATGTCACGGCGCCCTCGACGCTCGCACAGGACAAGGGCTTCCTGTTCTACCAGTGCCATCTGACGAGCAACATCCCCTCCCCGCATTACGCGATGCTCGGACGTCCGTGGCATCCGTCGAGCGAGCAGCGCGAGGTCAACTCTGCAGCGGCGTTCGTGTACTGCCAGATGGATACGCCGTTCAAGGAACGCGGCTGGAACAGCATGAAGAATAAGTTCGGCGTGTTCGAGCCGCAGGATAACCGGCTCTATGAGTACAAGAATACGGGCAAGGGTGCGAAGAAGGGCGAGCTCCGCCCGCAGCTCTCCGATGCCGATGCCGCAAACTACACGCCGGCGGCCTACCTCGGCGACTGGAAACCAGCAAAACGCGTATGATTTTATGAGGTGATACCATGAATAAAAAGAGAATCACGGCGCTCACGAGCGCCATCTGCCTGGCGGTCAGCGCTTCGGCTTTTGCGGCGCAGGCGCCGACGGGGCTGCAGAGCCCGACGCTCTCGACGGACTCGAGCAGCACCTGGCTGGCCTGGGATCGTCCGTCCAAGGGCGACGACGCGGTCTACTATAACATCTATCAGAACGGCAAGAAGATCGGCTCGACGCAGCAGCCCATCGACACGGTCGGCACAAAGGCCATGGCGGACTTCCAGCAGAAGAATGCAGGGCTCTGCGGCGACCTGCTGATTTTCCACAGCTTCGGCGTCAAGAACCTGCAGCCATCGACGGAGTACAGCTTCACGATCCGCGCGGTCGGCAAGGACGGCAAGGAGTCCGCGGACAGCAAGGCGCTGAAGATCAAGACGACGGCGGTGCCGAAGACCGTGAAGCTCACGGATTTCGGTGCGGTCGGTGATGGCAAGACCATGAACACGGCGGTTCTGCAGAAGGCCATCGACGCGACGCCGGCGGGCGGCGTGCTCGAAGTGCCGTCCGGCACGTTCGTATCGGGCGCCGTGAATCTTAAGAGCAATATGACGCTGAAGCTCGATGCGGGCGCAACCCTGCTTGGCACAGACAGTGTCGACGGCTATCAGATGCAGGATAACGGCCGCTACAACGGCTTGCTGAACGCGGATGGCGTCAAGAACCTCCGTATTGTCGGTCAGGGCACGATCGACGGCAACGGCTGGCAGAAGGACGCGAAAGGCTACTACCGCAAGGCCGCGAACCTTACCCGTGCGGACGGCAAGAAGTCCCGCGAGCCGGATGTCCGCGCCTACGGCATCCTCGCGAAGAACCAGACCGAGCACCTCATGGATAACGACGGCCGCGATTTCAAGGAAGGCTATAACGGGCGCGGCACGACGGTTCAGCTCAACCATGTGACGAATCTCTATGTTGAGGGTGTCCGCGTTCAGAATCCGTCCATGCACATGGTGCAGATCAACGGCGGAAAGGACGTCACGTTCAACAACGTCGATTTCCATTCTTACGATGCGAACAACGGCGATGTCATCGACTTCCGTGGCAGCAAGTACAAGGTCATGAATTGCTATATGGATTCCGGCGACGATGCCGTGAACTTCGATGCCGGCATGGGCGAGAAGGCGCAGGGCCTCCTGCCGGTCGGCGATGCCTGGATCTTCAACAACTACTGCCGTCACGCGCACGGCGGCATCACGTTCGGCAGCCATACGGGCTCGTGGATCCAGAACGTGCTCGGCGAGGACAACGTCTTCGAGATGACCGAGGTCGGTCTGCGCTTCAAGACGTCCGGCAATATGATGGGCGGCGGGCGCAACTCGGTATTCCGCCACAACGTCATGAAGAACATCAAGAACAACGCGTTCCTGTTCACGACGAATTACACGGATACGAATGCGGTCGGCAAGTTCAAAGGCAAGGAAGCTGGCGTGTTCCATGATATCCTCATCGAGGATATCGCGGTCGAGGGCACGAAGAAAGCGACGTTTCAGGTATACGGCCTGCCGGGCGCCGAGCACCACGACATCACGCTGCGCAACATCAAGGTCATCAACGGCGTTGCGGAGAGCATCAAGGATGGCAAGAACATCAAACAGGAGAACGTGACCTACACGCATGATGCGTCCAAGCTCCCGCAGAAGAAAACGAATGCAAAGAAAGTTGTGAAGAAATAAATGAAATCCTTATTCCGGAAAACCATCGTCACCGGGCTCGCGGCACTGCTCCTCGGCACGGCAGGCGGCCTGTCCGCCTCGCTGCCGGACGCATCGGCTGCGGCGCTCAAGAATGGCGAGACGATCGAGCTTTGGCCGGGCAAGGCGCCGGGAAGCGAGCACGTCACGTTCCACAACACCATCAAGGAGCGCAGCAAGGATCCAGCGCAGCATGACCGCATCATGGTGAACATCGACAAGCCGTCCATGGTCGCCTATGTGCCACAGAACCCGAACGGCACGGCGTTGATCGTCGCGCCTGGCGGCGGCTACGCGCGCGTCGTGCTCGACAAGGAGGGCACGGAGGTCGCGGACTGGCTCGGCCCGAAGGGCGTGACGGTCTTTATCCTGCGCTATCGCCTGCCGGGTGACCCGCATAAGAATAAGGCCGATGTCTCTCTCGAGGACAGCCAGCGTGCCGTGCGCCTCGTGCGCGAGCACGCCGCGGAATGGAACATCGACCCGCAGAAGATCGGCATCATGGGATTCTCCGCAGGCGGGCATCTCGCGACGAGCCTATCCACCGGCTTTGATCGCAAGGTCTACCATCCTGTGGACGCCGCAGATCAGCTGAGCGCGCGCCCGGATTACTCGATTCTCGGATACCCGGTCGTCTCGATGTTGCCGGAGTACGCGAGCAAGGGCACGAAGAAGCGCATGCTCGGCGAGGCCCCATCCCAGAAGCTCATGGAGAAATATTCCCCAGAGCTCCACGTGACGGACAACACGCCACCGGCTTTCCTCATCTGCGCGGCCGACGATGACGTCGTGCCGCCCATCAACAGCATCCGCTATTTCGAGGCGCTGCGCACGCATGGCGTGCAGGCCGAGCTCCATATCTACCGCGAGGGCGGCCACGGCTTCGGCCTCGGCCACAAGCTTACGACCAGCACGAAAGACTGGACGCAGACCTGCGAAGGCTGGTTGCGCGATATGGGCCTGACTGACTGAACCAATCATGGAAAAAGATGCCTCCGTACGGACCGATATCGATCCATGCGGAGGCATCTTTGCGTTTACCGGTATGGAGATTTATTCAGCAAAGGAGATATCATCGGCGACGGTGAGCAGTTTGCCGTGCTTGCGCCCAATCTTGCTTTTATTCTGTGGAGCGGCCGAGGATTTTTCGAGATCTCTGGCTTGTGCCACGGGTGCACTGGTTTCGGTGGATTCCCACGTCTGCAGCTGCTCGGCGCGCAGACGTGCCGGCCCCTGCTGCTCCTGCGGCAGGATACTGAACGGGCTGTCATCTTCCGCCGGTGTGTCCGGTTTCGTCGGGTTATCCGGTTTGGCTGGATTGTTCGGGTTGTTCGGGTTGTTCGGGTTGTTCGGGTTGTTCGGGTTATCCGGGTTATCCGGGTTGGCTGGGTTGTTCGGGTTATCCGGGTTGTTCGGGTTGTTCGGGTTGTTCGGGTTATCCGGTTTGGCTGGATTGTCCGGCT
>DAIMZO010000015.1:12273-49322 GCA_036733925.1 Selenomonadaceae bacterium
GACGAGGGCGTTATCCCCGTCGTTGATCGTTTTCACCCCGAGGGTTGACCAATTCTTGGCTTCATCGATTTTCGCCGTGCCATCGTTATTCCAATTCGCGATGGCTGTGCCGTTCAGGACTTTCCCGTCTTTCGGCATGGTCGGATTGTTCGGGTTGTTCGGGTTGTTCGGGTTATCCGGTTTGGCTGGATTGTCCGGCTTTGCCGGCGTGTCTGTGTAGATGGTCTTAGTGAAGTAGTCCGTGTCGAAGCCCGTGATGGTGTCGGCCTTGATCTTGCGGGTACTGCTATCGCCATAAGTGCTGATGTTGGCGTCTCTGTCCGTTACAGCCGGGGTGGCGCTGACCGTCGGTGCCGTAAGGGAGATCGAGCCGTGGCCCGCGCAGATCCGGGCGTCGTTCAGCGCAATGCTCTTGGAGGCGGTGATGTTGATGGCGCTGTTTTTCTCGTCGTTATAGAAATTGACATTTTTGGCATCGCTTTTCGTCGGGCCGGTGATGGTGACGTTTTCGCCGCTGAGCGTCAATGCCGCGGCGCCATTGGCATTGTGTCCTTTCTCGTTGCCGTCGTTGATCCAGCCGTGGCTCGCCTGTCCCTGGAAGACGATGTCCCCCTTTGCCGAACCCTCAATCGAGCTGCTCGTGTCGCTGCTCAGCGAGAAGGAAACGCCGTCGGCGACGTTGAGGGCGAGGCCCATCATCTGGACTTTGCCTGTGGAGGTGAGGCTGCCCTGCGTCAGGTCGATGCGGCCCTTGGTGTTCTGCACGTTGTGGATGGCCTCGGTATTGAGCTTCTTCCAGTCATCCGCGCTGGCGTCGACCGTGGACAGGATGAGGTTCTGCCCGCTGATCGAGCCGGTGGCGTTGATGCCGGCGGCATTGACGACATAGGCGGCATTCGCGCCGGTCTGGTTGAGCGTGCCGGCAATCGTGGAGGCGGAGCCGCCGCTTACGAGGTTGACCAGATTCCCGTTCGCGGTATCAAGGTTCAGGGTGCTGCCGCTTTCGATGTCGAAGGAGCCCCATTGGATGACGAGGGCGTTATCCCCGTCGTTGATCGTTTTCACCCCGAGGGTTGACCAATTCCCGGCTTCATCGATTTTCGCCGTGCCATTGTTATTCCAATTCGCGATGGCTGTGCCGTTCAGGACTTCCCCGTCTTTCGGCATGGCGCTGGCGAACGGCGTGCTGAATGTGAAAATCATGCCGGTCGCGATGGCGAGACGGAGTGCTTTTTGTCTGAGCATTTTTTTCTGCATGATGCATCCTCCTTTGTCTAGAAGTTTTGCTTGAAATGTCCGCTTAGAAGCTTATGCCGGCCCAGGCATTGAAGCGGCGATGGCCGGCCGGGTCGTTCTCCACATCCTTGGGCTCGTGGAAGACATAGGCGTAGTCGAGCGCGACGTGGATGTTGTCGACGTCGCAGCGGAAACCGAGGCCCGTCGAGGCGAGGTCGGTGCTTTCACCGCCGTGATTGCGGAGTGATGCGCCATCGAGGAACGAGAGCAGGCGGAAGCGGCGGCTCAGCTGCGGTGTGTAGAGCTCGAGGCTGCCCGAGATGCCGTTGTCGCCGGTCCGGATATTCTCGTCGAAGCCGCGCACGCTGTCCCGGCCGCCGATCCCGAATTTCTCGCAGCCGATGAGCTTCTGCGGGCTGTACTGCGAGTCGAGGCGCGTCGTGATCAGCCACGGGTTTTCTTTCCCGCGGTGGCCGAGGGACTGGAGCCAGCCCGCGTGGAGCTGGTAAATCTGGTAATGGCGGTCGCTTGACGGCGTCATGGCGTGGAAGTCCTTGCTGTTGCCGCTGAGGTTGCCAGATGCGCCAATCTGCCAGGCGAAGCGCCAGCCGGGGCCGGCTTTGCGTTCGTTGAAGTTCAGGTAGGCGTCCGTGTGCGAGGCGTCGTAGTGGCCGAAATGCACCGACGTGCTGCCGACGCTGAGGAGCGACTGATTCCAGCCGTGATGATAGCGGAAACCGACATCGAGATAGTCTTTTTCGCGGCTGCTGTTGGCGAAATAGTGCTGATAGCCGAACGCATAACGCGTGCTTTTGCCGGTGCTCGTGATGTCGAACGGGAGCCCTTTTGCGAGATTGTCGAGGTCGGTATCCGAGCCGCTGGCGCTGAACGTCAGGGTATCCGCGAGCGCCGGCAGGACGACGCGGTAGGAGAGGGCCCCCTCTTTGACATGGCCACCGTTATCCGGCGCGCCGACGAGGGCTAGCCCGAGCGTATCGCCGTGCCCGTTGATGTCGTGGTTGACGTAAGTGCCGATGGCGCGCCAGTCGCCCGTGTAGGTCGAGCCGCTGTTCTGGAACTCGACGCCGTAGCGGATGCCTTGGCCGCGCTCCGCCTTGATCTCGGCGCGGTAGTTCGCGCCGACCGGGACGAAATTCACGTGGATTTTGATGGCACCGCTCTCGTTGTAGAGGGCGAGCTGGCGGCTCAGTTTCTTGATGTGCGTCTCGCTCCGCGTGAGTTCCGGCAGGCGCCGACGCAGCTCTTTCTCGCTGAGGACGGAGCCGTCGAGCACCTTGATCTCGCTGACTTTGATCGTGCTGCGGGCGAGGCGATCCGCCTTCTGCGCGAGCGTCTCCGGGCCTTTCGCCTGCAGGGACTGGTCGAGCGCTTTCTCTGCGTCGGGGCGGCTTCCCGCCTCAGCGGTCGGCGAGAGACTGCCGAGACCGAGCAATATGGCCGCGGTGAGGGCGGCAGCAGCTTTCTTTTGCATAAGGATCACTCTTCCTATCTGATTCTGAATCGTAGATAATGGGCTGTTTATTTGCCGATGAACGTCTTGAGCGCTTTATGGAAGCAGTCGCGGGCAAGCTCGGACGGCGCGGCGCTCTTGGTCGGCGTATTGTCATAGCAGGCGGAGGCCTTCGTCTGCTCGACCTTGTCCTGCGCGGCCGAGTAGACCGCTACGGTCAGCGTGACTTTCGTGCGCTGATAGACCTGATTGGAATTGTCATCGCCGACGTAGAAGAGATGTGTCTCGCTGCTGTATTCATTGAAGACCGGCATGATGATGTAGTCGGCGCCGGAGGCCTTGGCCATCTTTTTCAGCAATGCGCGGTCGGGAATCGTGCCGTCAAGCGTTGCACCGGCGTCGAGCCAAGTGTCGAACATATCGAGTGAGTCGATGAGCTTGGCATCGTGCAGGGCCTTGTTTTTCTCCATCGTTGCCGAGAGCGTGTCCGTCAGGTCGTCGTCGAGCTTGTGGAGCGTATCCACGTCGATGGTCACGCCTTTTGCCTGCGAGGGCGCGAGCGCGATGGTCTGCGCGGAGGCCGTGCCGCTCGTGAGGGTGAGCATGCCGCAGAGCATGAGCCATGCGCAAAGGAGGGTCAGTACTTTCTTCATCTTGGAAACTCCCTTTCTTTCTGTGCAGGAAAGCGGTTGTGCCCGGAATCCTGCCTCATCGGGCACAACCGGTTCCTTTTCCTTCCGTCAGCCTTTTGCGAACCAGGAAAGGGCCATGGCGGCAACTCCTGTGTAGTCGATTGCGTATTCATTGGTGGACCAGGAACCGTGGTCGTCGAGATAGCATTTCGCGGGCGGGACTTTGCCGCTGTCGACGAGCGCCGTCTGCAGCGGGTCGCCGCCGGTGTATTTGTTCGGGCCGCCGACGAGCACGCCGGGGATGATCTTGCCGGTTGCGCCCATCAGGCGGCTGTGGGCGTGTATCGGCGGGTTGTCGCCCGTGCCGGTCACGAAGGAGCGGTCGAGCGAGTTGCGCCCGAGGATGTAGTGGATCTGCGAGAGCGCGCCCTCGACATATTCCGGATTCGGTGAGAGGTCGTTGCCGAGCAGCAGCAGGTCGCCGTAGGTGATATCGACCTTGGATGAGGCCCAGTAGTACTCCCAATCCGCGAGTGCGCAGTTGAAGCCATCGCTCTGGATTTTCTTCAGGAAATCGTTGCAGCCGGAGAGGTAAGCGGCCTTGACCTGCTCCTTCAGGACCGGGTCGCCGGCCGCGGCCTTGACGTAGGCATACTGCGCGAGCGGGCCGGTGCCGCCCCAGCCGAAGCCGTCCGGCTTTTTCAGCATCTGCTCGAGGTGGCCCTTGAGATAGGTCTCGTATTTGAGGTCGCCGGTCGTCCGCAGGAGTTCGGCCGCGCACCAGCAGCGGAACGAGACATCTTCCTGTGTCTCATAATTGCCGGAGCCGAAATCCTGATCGGGGTCGCGGCGGAACATCATCTTCGGGTGCTTCTCGAGGTATTCCCAGGCGAACTGCGCGTCATCGAGCATGGCTTTCGCGTAGGCGGCGTCGTAGGGCGCGTAGAGCCGGGCGGCCATCGCCATCGTCGCGCCGTACATCGCGGTGCCGAAGGTTGTCGCACCGATGATGTAGCGCGGGTTCTTGTCCTCAATCGGGAGCATATCCCCGGTCCAGACGTGGTCAGCCACCTTGTTGAACAGGCTGCCGTCGGAGCGCTGCATCTTGCGCAGCCAGTCGAGCTCGTATTTCACCTCGGTCAGGACATCGGGGAGCTTCGCGTCGGTCTGGATGCCGACCGGGAACCCGATCTGGCCGCGCGTGAAGTTCTTCGGATGGGCCTCGTAGGCCATCATGAGCTCGGCGGCCGAGATGGCGCCGGTCGGCACGTATTTGCCGTAGTCGCCGGCATCGTACCATCCGCCGAGTTCATTGAGCTTCTCGCCTTTCGTGCAGATGCCTTCCTCCGTGAAGTAGACTTCGGCGGCCTCGTCCTGCATGTGGCCGGCCTCGAGCTTGATGCCGGTGACGGCGCTGTCGTCATAGCCCTGATTGGCGCGCGTCAGCGAATAGGAGCGCAGGCAGTTATGCGCGGCGCCGGCGTAGACGTTATCGCCAATCTCGAAATCGTAGGACTCGCGCGTACCGGCTTTCAGGCGGTAGGTGCCCGGCGTCTTGAAATCCGAGAAGTCGGCGGTGCTCAGCTTTTCCTGCGAGGAATTGTCGAGCTTCGGTGCGGAGAGCTTTCCCTGATAGACGGTCTTGCCCGTTACCGTATCGATGAGCTCGAAGTCCGACGTATCCGCGTCCGCGATCATCGCTTTTTTCTGGTAATCCGTGAGGTAGCCGACCTGATCGACATGGATGCCGGTGCGTCCCGGCTCGTTATCTGCGGCGGCCTGGGCCGTGGACACGAGCCCGAGGCAGGTGGCGGAAACGAGCAGCGTCAGCCACAGTTTTTTCTTTTTCATGTTCGTTATGCCTCCTTGCTGCGCTCAGAAAATCCAGTTGGCCTGCATGTTCCAGTAGCGGTTGTGGATATGGACGTCGATGTCGCGGGCCCAGGTGTAGAAGCCGGTCAGCGAGATGTTCTTGACCGGGGTGTAGGCGCCGCCGAACTGCACGCCCTCGAGGTTCTGGCCCCAGTCGCTCTGGTCGCTGTGGTAGCTTGCGAGATGCGGGCTGTGCCGGTACATGAGGTAGAGCGACCAGGTCTTCGGCTGCTCGATGTTCTGGCGGCCATAGTTGAGCTTCGTCATGTAGGCGATGCGCTGGTGCGGGTAGAGACCCGTATGGTAGCGGCTCATCAGGGCCTTGGCGTTCGACCAAGAGAAGGCGTAGTCGAGCGACCACTTATTCTTCTGGTCGAACCACGAATGCATGAAGCCGCCGAGATAGGTGACGGAATGATCCGCGCGCTGGCATTCGTAGGTGTTGCCGTGCGTCAGATAGTAGGCGCCGATGCCGCCCCAGGTCGTATGGCCCCACATGCCGGTCATGCGCAGCGAGTAGATATGCGGGCGGACGAAGACGTAGGGGCTCGTCTTCTGCGCGACGTTGACGGTCTCGTGATTCGTGGAGGAGGAGGTCGTCGTGCCGATGACATTGCCGCTGCTGTCATAGGTCGGATCCGTGCGGGTCACATCCTTCGTGACCTCCTGCGTCGGCGTCGTGTCTGGGTCGACGGCGTAGCCGTTGGCATCGACGTTGCTGAAATAGCCGCCCGTCGTAGTCTTGGTCGTTACCGTGGACATATCTGCACTGGTGATGGTATGGACTTGATTATCATTGCCCCAGTATTTATCGCCGACTTTCAGGTCGGTCGGCGTGCGCGATACTGTCCAGTCTGCGGTCGTGCCATCTGCGCTGATGCCCGGCGTATAGTATGCATTGCCGGACATCAGCTTCAGGACGCCCGGGCTGAGAGCCGTGGTCGTTTCGGTCGTGCCGTTGTAGTCGCCTTGGATCCAGCCCTGCCCGGATTTCCAGCCCGGGGAGGAGCCGGCATCGTCATCCGCGACGTAGCCGGCATCGGCCGAGAAACGCCATTTATACCTGCCCCACTGGACGCCGACGCCGTTGATGTTGTTGTCGTAGGCGAAGCTGACCTGGTTCGGCACGTCGTAGCGGCCGATGCGCCAGTCGATCTTCTTGAAGTTGCCCATCAGGTAGCTCTTGCCCATGTAGCCGTCGTAGGAATAGCTCTCGTCGCCGTCATCCATGGTCTTGCAATACTGGAACTGCGTCGCAAAGCTCCAATCGTTGTTGATCTTGTAGAGCGAGTCGAAGTTCATATAGACTTCGTTGCAGTTCTGGTTGCCAGCGTTCTGGCCGAACTTGAGCGGCAGGAACTCCGTGCCGCCGGAGCCCGGGATCTTGCTGTAGGAGCGGATGCGGCCGGACCCGAAGATTGTGAGGCGGTCGAGCTTCTTCTGTATCTCGGTTTTCGGCGCCTCGGGCTTCTTTTCTTCCGGGATGATCGTATCCTCGACGCCGATCAGATGGAGCTCGTGCGCGTATTCCCGCGCGAGCTTCCGGATGGCCGTGCGGTTCCTGACGTTGGCGTGGTTGCTCTCGCTCATGGCCTGCGCGATGTAGACGGCGATATCATGGCGCGTCAGGCGGCGCAGATTATGGTACTCGTCGACGTTGAGCCCCGCGACGAGGCCGTCGGCGACGAGCTGCTCGACGGCGTGGTAGGACCAGTCATCGTGGGGGACATTGGCGTAAGGGTTGACGCTGGCCGCCAGCGAGGTGCTGTTGAGTGTCAGCAGGATGCTGGCTGTCAGGGCCCCAATCATGGTTTTCTTCATAGTCTCTCTGCTCTCTTTCTTCCTATAACCCGATATGGATAAATCAATATTCTGAAATCATCTTTATTCTACTACGACGGAATAATAACAATCAATTTATAAAAGCCGGATTGTATCTTTGTTACAGGAAAAGTGCGCGAGTCCCTTCACAGCTGTAACATTTATGCAAAAAAGGAGCCGCCCATACAAGGCAGAATGCCTGTATGGACGGCTCCCCAATGAGGATTAGTCTTCCTGCTCTTTGCGGTACACTTCATCCTGTTTGCGGACAAAAGGCAGGTAGATGAGTGTACTCGCGATAATGCAGAGGAATTGTACAACCGATCCCTGCCAGCCACAGAGCAGGAAGCCCGAGATGACTGGCGGGGTCGGCCAGAGAACCTGTACGGCAGAGAACGCCGGCATGAAGCCGGTGCTGATGGCTGTCCAGGTGATGACGAAACCGACGGCCGGTGCGAGGATGAACGGGATTAGGAAATACGGGTTGAAGACGATCGGCAGGCCGAAAATCAGCGGCTCGTTGATGTTGAAGAGACCTGGGATGCCGGCCGTCCGGCCGACGCTCCGCAGCTGCTCGGATTTCGCCGTTAGCAGGATGGCGAGCACGAGCCCAAGCGTCAGGCCGCAGCCGCCCATCGTCGTGAAGACGCCCATCTGCTGCGACATGATGTGCAGGCCGCCGAGGTTTCCGCAGTCGATCATCTGCTGGTTTTCGAGCGTATTCGCCGTCAGGAATGGATCGAAGAAGGCCCCGAAGATGGCGGGGCCGTGCAGGCCTGCCCAGAACAGCGCCGCGGGTGCGGCGGACAGGATGAAGCCGCCGGCGAAGGTGTCGAGGATGTACTGGATCGGCGCCTGAATCACGATCTGGATCAGGGCGGGCAGGCTCATCTTGAAGGTCAGCGTGCAGATTGCGGTGGCCAATATCGCTGCGAACAGGATGAAAAGCCCCGGCACGAGCTCGGAGAATGCGGAGATGACGCCGTCCGGTACGCCAGCCGGCGAGGGCAGGCGGAATCCCTTCTGATGGAAAAGAGAAAGTACCGCGCTGACGGCTAATGCCGTGAAGATCGCGGTCAGGATGCCGCTGAAGCCGAGATACGGGTTCGTAGCGAGATCCTGAGCACGCTGCTGCAGCCCGGATACGAGAAGAAGGAAGACCACGAGGGAGAGGAACGCGCCGTATACCGCGTTCACACCTCCGGCCTCGCAGTATTTATAAGCGACGCCGAGCACCGTCCAGATGGCGAACAGGCCGAAGACCAGATCGGCGATGGCCAGGAAGGCCGCAGACCAGCCGGCCCCGAGAAGGCCGGTCCAGAAGGCGTCCCAATGGGGCAGCGGGAAGCGCGCAATCAGGAGCATGATGGAGCCGAGCATGATGAGCCCGTAGCTCATGCCCATGCCTTCTTTTATCGCGGTCACGGCTTTGTAGGACGAAATCCGTCCGATGGCGCTCATGAGTTTATCGGTATTCATTTCTGTTTCTCCATGTCATGCCAGATCCTGCCCATCGGAGGCAATGACTTTCTTATACCAGTAGAAACTGTCTTTCTTGTAGCGGTCGAGACTGCCGCCGTCGCTTTCGTCGCGGTCGACGTAGACGAGGCCGTAGCGCTTCTGATAGCCGTTGAGCCACGAGAGCAGGTCCGTGAACGACCAGATGCAGTAGGCGATCACGGGGCAACCGTCGTGGACAGCCTGCTCGACGGCCCGCACGTGCATGCGCAGGTAGTCGATGCGGTAGCTGTCGTGGACACGGCCATCTTCCAGCTTGTCGAACGCGCCGATGCCGTTCTCGGAGATGACGATCGGCAGGCGGTAGCGGCTCGTGAGCTGACGGCACGCGTAGCGGAGGCCTTCCGGGTCGATGGCCCAGTCCCAATCCGTGGTCGGCAGGTATGGATTCGGCGGGTTCTTGTATAGCCCCGGGCGGCCGGTCACCGCGCCGGAGCCTTTCTTGCCCGACGTGTTGACCTCGCCGTACGGATTGGCGCCGTCCTCGGGGTTCCATTCGCAGACGTTGGTATGGTAATAGTTCATGCCGAGGAAGTCAAGCTTGCGGCTGGCGTCTTTCAGCAGCGCGCGTTCCTCGGCCGTGACCTCCGGCATCAGGCCCTGCTCGCGCAGATAGGCCTCGCCGACCTCCGGGTATTCCCCATAGCCGTAGACATCGAGCCACCAGTAATTCTCGAGCTCATTGTAGTTCTGTGCGGCGGTCTCGTTCTCCGGGCGGCAGTCGAGCGCATAGCCCGGACCGTAGGCGAAGCTCGCGCCAATCTTGCCATCGGGCACGAGCTCCTTGAAGCGGAGCACCGTCAGTGCGTGCGCGAGGAAGATATGGTGGTTGACGAGATAGAACAGCTTGTCCGCGCCTTTCTTTCCCGGCGGGTGCATGGCGAGACGCCAGCCGAGCGTCGTGAAGACGTTCTGTTCGTTGAACGTGATCCAGTATTTGACGCGGTCGCCAAGCCGCTTGAACATCGTCTCAGCATAGTGCACGTAGTCATCGATGCAGTGGCGGCTCTCCCAGCCGCCGTAGCGGTCGGCCAGCGCCTGCGGGAGATCCCAATGGTACAGCGTGATCATCGGCTCGATGCCGTATCTGCGGCATTCGTCGACGATATGTTCGTAGAAGGCCATGCCCTTTTCATTGATGGCACCGCTGCCATCCGGGAAAACGCGCGGCCACGAGATCGAGAAGCGGTACGTCTTCAGGCCCATCTCGGCCATCAGCGCGATGTCCTCTTTATAGCGGTGATAGTGGTCGACGGCGATATTGCCGTTCGTGCCCTTGAAGGTACGGCCCGGCTCGCGCACGAAGGTATCCCATACGCTCGGGCCCTTGCCGTCCTCATCCCAGGCGCCCTCAATCTGATAAGCAGCCGAGGCGGCACCCCAGAGGAAATCTTTGGGGAGTCCGCAGTCTTTCAGTAGTGTTTTCATTCCGATTCCTCTATGTTGATTTTACCAATTTTTCCGTGCGAATACGAGCAGTTTCGTGTCCGCCTTCACCGTCCACGTGCAGGTCTCGTCCTGCGCTTCCGCTTCGCCAGACTGCAGATCGTACTCGCCGGTCGGCAGCTGCAGCGAGAAGTCCTGCGGGAAGCCATCGAAGCTCAACGTATAGATGTTCTCCATGCGCTGAGCCGTGAC
Source organism: Selenomonadaceae bacterium (assembly GCA_036733925.1). Classification (GTDB taxonomy): domain Bacteria; phylum Bacillota; class Negativicutes; order Selenomonadales; family Selenomonadaceae; genus UBA2897. The sequence goes on from DAIMZO010000015.1 coordinate 22,462, forward strand.
GACCGCTTTCGTCTTGCGGTCGAGGGACAGGATCTCCGCGTGCGCCTTGCCGCCCTCGCTCATCTCCGCGAGATAGAGCTTCAGGTGCTCGAGGTATTCGTAGTCCGGGCGCTGATCCTCCGTGCCGAGCGGCAGGATCGTATTCTCGCGCACGAAGAGCGGCAGGCTCATGAAGCCATAGGTCTCATGCAGCCAGCGGCCGCCCTTGACCTGACGGCCCGTGAAGAGATGCGTCCATCTGCCCTGCGGCAGGTAGTAGTCGACCTCGCCATCCTCGCTGAACACCGGCGCCACGAGCAGGGCATTGCCGAGCATGTACTGGCGGTCGAGGAATGCCGCGGTCGGATCCTCCGGGAACTCGAGCAGCATCGCGCGCATGACCGGCGTGCCCTCGGTATGGGCCTCCTCTGCTATCGTGTAGAGGTACGGCATCAGGCGGCATTTCCACTCGGTGAAGTGGCGTAGGACATCGCAGGCCTCATCGTCGTAGAGCCAGGGCACGCGGTAGGTCTGGCTGCCGTGCAGGCGGCTGTGGCTCGAGAGCAGGCCGAACGCGCACCAGCGCTTGTAGACATAGGACGGGGAGTTGTGCTCGAAGCCGCCGATATCGTGGCTCCAGAACGCGAAGCCGGAGAGCCCGAGCGAAAGGCCGCCGCGCAGGGTCTCGGCCATCGAGTCGAAATTGCCCTTGCAGTCGCCGCCCCAGTGCACCGGAAACTTCTGCCCGCCGACCGTCGCGGAACGCGCGAACAGAAGCGCCTCGCCTTCGCCCTTCTTCGCTTTGATGACGTCGAAGACGGCCTGATTGTAGAGATAGGTGTAGTAGTTGTGCATCTTCTCGGGGTCGGCGCCGTTATGGTAGACGCCGTCCGCCGGGATGCGCTCGCCGAAGTCGGTCTTGAAGCAGTCGACGCCCATGTCGATCAGCTCGGCGAGGTACCCCTGATACCATTTGACGGCCGCCGGATTCGTGAAGTCGACCATGGCCATTTCCGGCTGCCACATATCGACCTGATAGACGTTGCCGTCTTTTTTCTCGATGAAATAATGCTTGCGCATGCCTTCGTCGAACAGGCGGGAGAGCTGGCTGATATACGGATTGATCCAGACGCAGATATGCAGGCCTTTGGCCTTGAGCCGCGCGAGCATCTCTTTCGGCTGCGGGAAGACATCCGGATCCCATTCGAAATCGGTCCAGTGCAGGCCTTTCATCCAGAAGCAGTCGAAATGGAAGACGTGCAGCGGAATCTGGCGTTCTTTCATGCCGTCGATGAAGCTCGTGACGGTCTTTTCATCGTAATCGGTCGTAAAGGAGGTGGAAAGCCAGAGTCCGAACGACCAGGCCGGCACATGCGGCGCGCGGCCCGTGATCGCCGTGTAATTCTTCAGCACGGCTTTCGGCGTGCCGCCGCCGATGATATGATAGGTCAGCGATTCGCCCGGGACGGAGAACTGCACGGCGGAGACCTTTTCCGAGGCGATCTCGAGGGAGACCTTGCCCGGCTCGTCGATGAAGACGCCGTAGCCCTTGTTCGTCAGGTAGAACGGGACGTTCTTATAGGCCTGCTCCGTGCCGGTGCCGCCATCCTTCTGCCAGATGTCGACGCTTTGGCCGTTCTTGATGAACGGTGTGAAGCGCTCGCCGAGGCCGTAGACGTATTCGCCGACACCGAGGTGCAGATGCTCGAAGACGTAGGGCTGCTTCGGTGCCTGATCGACGGCGTAGCCGACGGCTTTTTCGCCGCTGCTTGTGATTTCCTGTCCGTCGTAGAAATAATGGACGCCCCAGTTGCCCTCCGTGGAGAGCTCGGCAGAGAGACTGCCGCTCATGACGGTGATGCCGCCCTCATGCTTCTCATAGCAGAAGAAATCTCCGCTGTGATCCTCAAGCTCGAAATGCGGTTCCTGCTGGTAGATGCCGCGGTAGTGCTCGATGCGGACTCCAATGGTATTTTCCTGCCTGGAGAAGAAGGTATAGGTAAAGAGGGGGCAGTCTACCTGCGCCCCGCGGGTGGTCACATCACGTGGAGCCACGTAGACGCGCAGGCCGTCGGCGACGGGCTCGGCGGCGAAGAACTGCAGCGCGTACATGACGCGGAAGTTCTCGCGCACCATCCAGTTGCCATTGCTGATTTTCATGTTGCGTTCCTCCTTTTTTCATTTGACATATCCAATATATCATGCGCAAAAAAGCGACTCAACACGATAAAATCGGATTGGTCGCTTGTTACAGTTCGATGAATTGTTTTGTTCCAGATCTGCAAGAAAGTTGCAGAACCGCCGCATCGGCGGGACAAAAGGGCCTATGCGAGGGTCAGTTCGAGCGCGAGAATTCTTTGGCCATGACTTTGTTGCGCGCCACGGAGGCCTCGTAATGGCGCGACATGATGACGCTGTAGAGGATATCGACGATGTATTTGGCGCTCGCGAGGAAGACGAAGGTGCCGAGCTCGTTGAATTTGTACTGCGCCGCCGCGCAGAGCGTCTGCGTCGCTATGTTCGCGAGCGGGGAGTCCTTCTCTGAGGTCAGCAGCAGAATCTTGCTGTTCTGCCGCCGCAGGATATCTGCAATCTCGATCAGGCGCCGGTTCTCCCCCGTGCGGCTGATCAGGATGGAGAGATGGTTCTCCTTTGAGTTGATGGCCTGCATGTACTGGGCGCAGTGCTTGTGGTTCACCGTCGAGGACTTGCCCGCATGGCTCAGCTGGTAGGAGAGCATATCCGCGATATGCAGGTTGTTGTCGATCGCGTAGATGTCGATGTGCTCGGCATGGTCAATCAGGAAGACCGCCCGTGTGATATCGGCTGGGTCGAGGCCGTTGCGCGTCTCCCGCAGGGCGTCCATGTCGATGCTCGTGACCTTGTCGATGATCGAGAGGATTGTGTCCTTCTTCGTGATGGAGAGCTGCTGCTCGAGGCCGAGCGTCTCCTCCTGCGCGGCTTCGGCCGCGAACTGTATCTTGAACTCACGGTATCCCTCGAGCCCGAGGCGCTGGCAGAGGCGCACGACGGCCGCCGAGCTCGTATAGGTGCGCTCCGCGAGCTCGCGCGCGGAAAGCATCGGAACCTCCCGCTTGTTCTCGAGCATATAGCGGACGATGAGCTGTTCTGTCGGGGAAAACGAATCCTTCTCCTGTAATTTCTTCATGAGGTTCATGCAAGATTCTCCCGTTCCCAAATTTGCGGTCCCTTCCCGTGGAACCGTTCCCTTCCTTCACATAATATGCACATAATATATTATGCTTATATCATAATATTATGCTTATATCATATTACAATAAGATTTGCACGGAAATATAGAAACATGAAAAACGGACATTTCATACAAAGGGAAAGACGAACCCGGCGGTTTTCCTGTAACGATGGTTCAATCTGCCGATTACCAATTGATTAGTATTATTTTCTTGTGCTAATATCGGAACTGTTGGAGGACGATGCAATAGCACTCTTTCCCCTTTGCGTGCATCATTTTCCCCTAAATGAATCCGGGTGAGGCGGCGCAGTCTGCCTCACCCATGCTTCTTCAATCTAAGACGGGGGCGCGGCTGATCCCCTTTGGCCGCGCCCCTATAGGAGGTATCAATATGGATGCAGTGGCAACCGACGCGGCGGATACCGCGCAGGACAAGCTGCCGCTGAAAAGCCGTATCAGCTATGGCATGCTGGATATGGCTGGGCAGCTGACCTGCTTTGTCTCATCCTATTTTATGTATTATCTGACGGACGTCGCCGGCATTGCAGCGCTTGCGGCCGGCACGCTCATGCTACTCACGCGTGTTGTCGATTTCATCGACGCGCCGACTTGGGGCATCATCATCGACCATACGAAATCGAAGTACGGCAAATGCCGTCCTTGGTTCCTCTGGCTGCCAATCCCCTATGCGATCATTTGTGCGCTGATTTTCCTGACGCCGGATATCGGGCAGCATAATCTGCTGATCTACATCAGCATTTTCTATATCTTGTACAATCTGGTGTTCACGGGACTCAACACGCCGTTGACGGCAATCCTGCCATTGCTCACGCGCAGCCCGAAGGAACGCATCGTGCTGAACTCCTACCGCATGGTCGGCAGCAATCTCGGCACGATGCTCATGAACGCGACGGCCTTGCCGCTCGTCGGCCTACTCGGCGCGGGCGATGACAAGCGCGGCTTCTTCCTGACCGCGGCGGTCTTCGGCTTTGTGGCGGTCATCATGCAGTTCTATTCGTTCTGTCACCTCAAGGAAATCGGCACGGACGAGCCGAAGAAGAAGGAGAAGAAGGTGCCGCTGAAGGACAGCTTCAAGGCCATGAAAGGCAACTGGCCTTGGGTCATCATCGTCGTCTGCAATCTCCTGTTCTGGCTCGGCATGGTCTGCCGCAACGTCAGCAGCATCTATTATTTCACGTACAACCTCGGGCATAAGGATCTCGTGCCGTTCCTCAACACGATCGGTTCGGTCGGCATCCTCGCGATCATCGCGTTGCCGTACATCTGCCGCCACATAAAGAAGTGCACGGCGTGGATGCTCGGCTTCGGCGGCGCAATCCTCGGGCAGGCCGTCATGTATGCGGCTGGCATGGATCTGCCAATCCTGATCACGGGCTGGACGATCTCGAACCTCGGCATCGCCATCTGCTGCTCGCTGCCGTTCGCGATGCTCGGCTCGGTCGTCGACTATGGCGAATGGAAGACGGGCGTCCGCTCCGCGGGCTTCCTGACTGCGGTCGGCTCGTCGTTCTGTATCAAGGTCGGCTGCGGCTTCGGCGCCGCGATACCTGGCGCAATCCTCGCCTATTTCGGCTACGTCGCGAATGCGGAGCAAAGCGCGGAGAGCCTTGCGGGCATCAGCTTCGCATTCCTCGGACTGCCGGCCGTGATCTTCATCGTCGCGATCATTCCCTTGCTCTTCTATCGCAAATACGAGAACATGGAGGGTCGAATCCGCATCGAGCTGCAGGAACGCGCCGAGCAGGCGGAATGACGGAATGGAACCGATGAAAACGATGAAATCGAAGCGTTATTGCTTATCTCGAAAACAGGGGGTCATCTCATGAAGAAAATCGTATTGCTTTGCTCCGCCGGTATGTCGACGGGAATCCTGGTCAAGAAAATGCAGGCCGTTGCAGAAAAGGAAGGGTATGCGTGCACAATTGCGGCCTATCCGCTCGCCAAGGCGAAGACGGAGGCTGCCGATGCCGATGTCATCTTGCTCGGCCCGCAGGTGCGCTTCCAGAAGGACAAGGTAGCGGCGGAATGCCCGGGCGTCCCGGTCGAGGCCATCGACATGCATATCTACGGCTGCATGGATGGCAAGGCCACGCTGGAGCTCGCGAAGAGCCTGATGAAGGATTGACGGCCTTACAAGCATAGGAGGAGTTTACCATGGAAGAAAGCAGTATGGACGGGCAGGAGCTCATTGCGTTCCAGATCATATCCTCGGTCGGTACGGCCACGAGCTCCTATATCGAAGCCATCCAGCAGGCAAAGGCCGGCGACTTCGAGCAAGCGGATCAGCTCATGCAGGACGGGGAGAAGGCATTTCTCGAGGGCCATGCGGCGCATACGAAGCTCATCACGGCGGAAGCGGACGGAAAGGGGTCCGCGATAACCTTGCTTCTCGTGCACGCCGAGGATCAGCTCATGACCGCCAACGCCTTCAAGACCATCGCAAAGGAATTCATCGATGTCTATCAGCGCATGGCGGCTGGCAAAGCAGAATAAATTCACGAAAAAAATAACGGGCATCTGGCCCGTTATTTTTTTCGTACCTGCAGCTTATCTCTGTTCCGGAGCGGTTTCGTTTGCCTGCTGCGCTTCGCGGACGCCATCCGCGTATCCGTCCTGGATGGCCTGAATGAGCTCCGGCTGCGTGATTTCGCCGGTCTTGCGGTCGAACAGGGCGAAGGAATCCTTTTCACGGTCTGCGTACCCGTTATCCCAGACGATTGGCACGGCGCCGATGGCGCGGATGTCCTTGCTGACGTAGCGGTACCAGGCGCGGCGGTATTTCTCGTAGGAAGCGTCTTTCGGCGCTTTGTCGATGGTGCCGAACTCGCCGACGACGACGGGGATGCCTTTGCTCGTAAAGGACTGATAGAGCGCCTGCATCGAGGCGTCTACGGCGCGCTCGTCCTCACCGGGAACGGTGCGCTCGCCGCTCTTTTCCGCTTCACTGCCCCAAGCGTAGACGGCGTTCGGCGCGTTATCGTTCAGCGTGAAGTCGTAGGGGTCATAGAAATGGACGGACAGCATCATACGGCTTTTGACGGAATCCGACGGCAGGACGAAGCCGAAGGATGGCGTCGTCGTATAATAGATGTTCGTGTTATAACCGGAAACAATCAGGATGCGCTGCGCGTTCTTCCCGCCCGTCTGACGCACGGTATCGAGGAAAAGCTGATTGTAGCAGTTGAGGTTCTCCATGGAGTCCGGGTTCTTCGGGTCGCCCCAGTTCTGGTGCTCATGGATTTCGTTCATCGCCTCGAACAGCAGATGCTGGTCGTAGTCGCGGAAGGTCTCGGCAAGCTGCCGCCACATTGCGGTGAATTTTGCCTGGATCGGTTCCTGATCCTCTGCCTCGCAGTTCAGCCAGGCACCGTGCTCCCAATCACCGCCGCCATCGTGATGGATGTTGATGATGACGAACATCCCCTGGTCATAGGCGTAGTCCACGACTTCCCGGACGCGCGCGAGATACGCGGGGTCGATGCGGTAATCCGGCGCCGGGCCGACGCGGCCAATATAGGTGACCGGGATGCGGATCGTGTTGAATCCGGCTTTATGCACCGCCGTGATGAGTTCTTTCGTCACGCGCGGGTTGTGCCAGGTCGTCTCCTCTGCCCACTGCTTTTCAGGGTGGTAGGCGTCGAGGCTGTTGCCGAGGTTCCAGCCGGCGCCCATGAGCGGGGCGATTTCCTCGGCGGTCAGGGCTTGCGGCTGCTCTGCCGGCGCCGCATAGGCGGTTCCCGATAATGTCAGGGCCGCTGTCACGAAGGTCAGCAGCCGTTTCTTCCAGATCTTCTTCATAATCATACCTCCTAGTTTATTCCGCTCTGAGCGTCACGTCTTTGGCGAGCAGCTTCCCGTCGGTACTCCTGGCCTGGACGCGGATTGTCCCTTTGTGCTCTGCCTTGACGATCAGCAGGCATTTGCCATGGAATGCCTTGCGCTTGCTGCCGCGGTAGGATTCATAGCTCATGGCATCGCCGTTGTCGACGCCGGCGATCTCACCGCCCGTGACCGTGAACGCGACTTCCGTATCGGCATCCGGCACGAGATTGCCCGCGGCGTCGAGAATGTTGACTGCGATATAGACGAGATCCTTTCCGTCGGCCTTGAGCGACTTGGCCTCCGGCTTCAGCTCGATCGAAGCCGGCTGGCCGGACGTGCGCACGATATCCGTCGCGATGACTTTTCCCTTTGCGTCCTTCGCGACAGCCTTGAGCTCGCCCGGCTGGTATGGGACATCCCACTGCAGGTGGAGCGTCTTGCCCATCGGGTCATAGCTGCGCGTGCCGAGGGACTTGCCGTTCAGGAAGAGCTCGACATCCTTGGCGTTCGTGTAGGCCCAGACCGGTACGGTCTTGCCCGCCGCGTGGTCTTTGCTCGGATTCCAGTCCGGCAGCAGGTGCAGCGTCGTTGCCTTCTTGTTCCACTGCGCGCGGTAGAAATAGTAGACATCCTTCGGGAAACCGCAGCTGTCGACGGCGCCGAAATAGGAGCTCTTGGCCTCTGGATACGGCGTCGGCTCGCCGATGTAGTCAAAGCCCGTCCAGATGAACTGGCCGAGGACGAACGGGCGGTCGCGGTCGTCCATCCAGGACTGCTCGGCGCTCTTGCCCCACGGCGTGACGCTGTTGTCGTAGCTCGAGCACTGGTAGTTCTCGACGAATTTCGGGTTTGTCGAGAAGTCCGCGTTCATCGCCATGTGGTTGACGTTGAGCGGCAGCTTGTAGTCGCCGCGCGAGCGTGTGGCCGAGGCCGTCTCGCTGCCGAAGATGCACCAGGACGGGTGGTTCTTGTGGTCTTCGTCGTAGTCCTTTTCGTCGTAATTGTAGCCGACCGCACCGAAGAGATCCGCGACATCGGCATCGTGGTTGCCACCGGCGTTGGCTGCCGTAACCGGGCGCGTGCGGTCGAGCGACTGGATATCCTCGACGAGCCGCCGCGCGGTCGGATAGGTGCGGTCCGGGATCTCGTTGCCGATGCTCCAGAGGATGATCGACGGGTGATTGCGGTCGCGCGCGACCATATCCTTGATGTCGCGGTCGCTCCAATCCTTGAAATACAGCGCGTAGTCGTTCTTTGACTTGCCCTTTTCCCAGCAGTCGAACGCCTCGTCCATGACGACGAAGCCCATTTCGTCCGCAAGGTCGAGGAACTCCGGTACAGGCGGGTTATGCGACGTGCGCAGCGCGTTGACGCCCATATCCTTCATGATCGAGAGCTCGCGGCGCATCGCCGTCTCATTCCAGGCAGCGCCGAGGGAGCCCTCATCGTGATGCAGGCAGACGCCGTGCAGCTTCATGTGCTTGCCGTTGAGGAAGAAGCCTTCATCCGGGTCAAAGCGCAGGCTGCGGATGCCGAATTTCGTCTGTTCCTGATCGACGGTTTTCCCGCCAATCGTCACTTTGTTCTCGAGTGTGTAGAGAACCGGTGCGTCAACCGACCAGAGGGCGGCGCTACGCAGGTCGAAGGACGGGTTGAGCGTCAGGCTGCTGCCAGCCGCGATTTTCGCCTTGCGCGTGCAGGTGCCGACGGTTCTCCCCTTGGCATCAAGGACACGGGATACGAGTGTGACCTCGGTATCCTTGTCGCTTGTATTGGTGACCTGGGCTTCGGTCTTGACGTGCGCATAGCTCGCGCGCCGCGCGTCCTTCGCGTCGAGCGTGACCTGCGGCGTCTGGATATAGGTGCCCCAATGCGTGAGGTGGACGGGATCCAGCACGTTCAGCCAGACGTTGCGGAAAATGCCGCTGCCCGAATACCAGCGGCTCGTCGGCAGGTTGTTCTCGACGCGCACGGCGAGGACGTTCGGACTGCCGTCCTTCGTGAGATAAGGCGTCATATCGTACTGGAACGATGAATAGCCGTATGGCCGATAGCCGAGCAGATGGCCGTTCAGGTAGACCTTGCTATTCATGTAGACGCCGTCGAAGTCGATGAAGACTTTCTTTCCTTGCGCCTGTGCCGGCAGCGTGAAGGCCTTGCGGTACCAGCCCGTGCCGCCGTCGAGGCAGCCCGAGCTGTGGCCGCCCGCGGAATCCTTGTTGAACGGCAGCTCGATGCTCCAGTCGTGCGGAACGTTCAGCACGCGCCAGGCCGCATCCCGGAAGCCCGGCTGCGCCGCGCCTGCGGGATCGCCGAGGTAGAACGACCAGCCCGCGTCGAAATCCTGCCGCCGCCCCTGCGCCTTGACCGGGACGACAGGCCCTGCCTCAGCAACGGACAGGGAAACGCCCGGCAAGGGGGCAATCTGCCCGGCTGGCACGGCGATGCCGGCCGCGGCCAGGCATACGGCTGGCAAAAGGAAACAGGGATATTTCTTCATGATTTTCCTCCTGTTCTTACGGATATAAACGATGACAGTCTAAGCGTATCACAGGAAAACAAGCATAATCAATAAACAACGCGCTTTCTGGTCGAATGTTACAGGCCATTCCGGAAATCCAGCCGCTGTGCGGAGACGGATGTAAGGATTTTTCATGAAAAAGAGCCGTTGCACGAAATGTGCAACGGCTCCGTATCGTTCTCTATGGAGCGGGCAATGGGAATCGAACCCACCTCTCTAGCTTGGGAAGCTGGCATTCTACCGATGAACTATGCCCGCATACAAACTATAGTATACCAGAGAACCATCTGCGCGTCAAATGAAATTTTCTGGTCCGTTGTATAATGAAATTTTTTGACATCCTTGGCAAATCTATAGTCCGACTGCAGATTTGCCAGAGGGGATTTTGGGAACAGAATATTTTCTATGCTATGCGATTGTGATAAAATGAAAGGAAATCGATGGAGAGGTGTGAGGATATGGACGAACGGGATCTGCGGAAGATACCGGAGACCGCGTATCTGACGGCGGAGAACGCGGCGCGGTATCGGGCGGTGCTGCATTTCTGCTATCAATGCCATGAGCATATGCAGTCTTATGTGTATCCGGAGGAAATCCTGCGGCATCTGAAGGAAACGGATTTTTTCCAGACGTATACGGCGGAGCAGCTGGATCAGGATCTCGGGCAGCTCGTCGACTGGCACAATCTGACGCAGCATCAGGAGACGACGCGGGCGCGGAGCATCGCGGATTTCAAACGCAAGAAGTTCCGCTATCAATGCACGCCGTACACGGTTGAAATCGAGCGCATGGTGGAGCGTCTGCGCAGTATCGGCGATTCGTTCGGCGGTTCGCTCGAGAGCACGCAGTTCGACCGGCTGCTCGGGCAGATGGAGGCATTCCTCGAGCGGGGGGAGAATCTCTCCGATGAGGAACTGCATCAGACTTGGGAAGACCTCATGCATTATTTCCGGACGCTCGTCGAGAACGCGTCGGACTATCTCGCGCATCTCCGCAGCGCGAAGGTCGAGGAACGCATGCAGACGAGCGCTTATCCTCGCCTGCGAGGATAAGCGTGAGGCCGATGGCCTTGCTTCGGTCGTGTTCGGGGTCAGCGGCGTGCGGCATTTCTTTGCCCCGGCGGATGCGGATCACGAGAATATCCACCGGCATGTCGTGGATGTGCCGCCGGCAGAAATCGAGCTCTCGCGCCGCGTGCGCGGCGGAGGCGTGCGCCGTCATCGGAGCGTGATCCGCGAACGGGGCATGGAAAAGGCGCAGACACTCCGGGAATACCGCGAGAAGCAGCGGAAGATGCAGGAAATGCTCGATGGCCTGATGGTAGATGGCTCCATGGATTTCGGACATCTGCCGAAAATCACGGCGCCGCTGCGGCGGAATCTGCTCACGTGGGTAGACCGCTGCCTGTCCAAAGAGGATCGGACGGTGGCGCTCTCGAGCGGCCGCCGCATGCATCTGGTCTGGGAACCGGGGAATGTGGAACGGGTCTGCGTGCATGCGGACGATGGAGATTTCTGGATGCCGGCGATGCGGCTGGTCTTCGATGGCGAAGGCGGCGGAGAGAGGGAGGAATGACGGATGGCGGTGAAAGAATCACAGCGGACGGCTTTCCATGAGGCATTGCGGCTCTTGCTGACGCGCCGGTTCATCCTCCGCGAGACAGATCCGGAGGATTATTTCCTGATTCGGCGGCTGGAACGGCCTCTCAAAGAGTATTTTGAAGGGCGCTGCGGCTGGACGTTCTATATCCATGCAAAATTCTTCAAACTCGAGAAGATCCCGGAACAGCCGCGCGCCTATTCCGGAATCGAGAGCATGCAGGGGCCGGAGGATTACGCCTTGCTCTGCACCGTCTTCGCGTTTCTCGAGGAACAGGATGTCGGTGGGCAGTTCCTCTTGAGCCAGATGCTCGAGGTGTTGCCGGGCCTTTATCCGGAAACGGCGCCATTGCCGCTTTCGTGGGAGTCCTATACCATGCGCCGCGCGCTGATCCGCGTGATGCGCGCCCTCGAGCAGGAACAGGTCATTCAGGTCGTGGAGGATGAGAGCGCGGATTTCCTGAAGAAGGACTTTTCGGCGGGCAATCCGCAGGGCGAGGCGCTTTACGAGGTGACCGTCCTCGCACGCTATTTCCTGCGGCATTTCCCGAAGGGCATCCGGCAGTATGAGACGGCGGCGGACTTTGCAGCGGCGGATTTCGAGCCGGAGGGACTCGGCATGGCGGACCGCATCCTGCAGCGCTGCCCGTCAGCGCATGCCTGGCATTACGAGGCAGAGGAGTACCGGCCGGAAGGCGGCGCGGCGCTCTCCGAAAGCCGCCTTGCCAAGCTCGGCGGAATCCAGAGCGCGCAGCTATTGCCCGCGGCTAAGCGGCTGCGGGACAGAAAACAGGCGTACTATCAGGAGAGCTTTGTGCAGAATCTGCTCCACGACATGATACAGCTGGCAGAATAATGCGGACAGAAAGGCAGATTTTTGCAAAGAGGGCGAAAGAAGCGGCCCTCTTTTTTTTATTTCATGCTATAATGAAGGTACCTGCGTTTCATTTGCGCCGGGGATGAAGGAGGAAATCAGCATGTATCAGCATGAGAAGAAACCGTTTTATATTACGACGCCGATTTATTATCCGAGTGCGAAACTGCATATCGGGCACGCGTACTGCACGACGATTGCGGACGCGATCGCGCGGTTCCACCGCCTCGAGGGGGATGATGTCTTTTTCCTGACCGGATCGGATGAGCACGGGCTCAAGATTGAGCAGAAGGCCGAGGCGGCCGGCGTGAAGCCAATCGAGTACACGGACAAGATCGTCGCGGGCTTCCAGAACCTCTGGAAACGCCTCTCTATCAGCAACGACGATTTCATCCGCACGACGCAGGAACGCCATGTCCGCGTGGTGCAGGAAGTGTTCCGCCGCATTTACGCGAAGGGCGATATCTACAAGGGCAAGTACACGGGCCTTTACTGCACGCCGTGCGAGTCGTACTGGACGGAGCACCAGCTCGATGAGAACGGCTGCTGCCCGGACTGCCACCGCCCGGTGCAGGAGGTCTCGGAGGAAGCTTATTTCTTCAAGATGAGCAAATATCAGGACCGCGTTCTGAAGTATATCGAGGATCATCCGGATTTCATCCAGCCGGTTTCGCGCCGCAACGAGATGATCAACTTCATCAAGCAGGGCCTCGATGATCTCTGCATCTCGCGCACGTCGTTCGACTGGGGCATCCCGGTGCCGACGGATCCGAAGCACGTCATCTACGTCTGGTTCGATGCACTGACGAACTACCTGACGCCGATCGGCTACCTCGATGACCCGGAGCGCTTCAAGAAGTACTGGCCGGCAGATCTGCACCTCGTCGGCAAGGAGATCGTGCGTTTCCACAGCATCATCTGGCCGTGCATCCTGATGGCGCTCGATCTGCCGCTGCCGAAGAAGGTCTACGGGCATGGCTGGCTCATCGTCGACGGCGACAAGATGTCGAAATCGAAGGGCAATGTCGTCGACCCGATCGGCCTGATCGACGAGTTCGGCGCAGACCCGATCCGCTACTTCCTGCTCCGCGAGATCAACCTCGGGCAGGATGGCAACTTCTCGCGCGACGCGCTGATCCAGCGCATCAACAGCGACCTTGCGAACGACCTCGGCAACCTGCTGCACCGCACGCTGAACATGACGATGAAATTCCAGAACGGCGTCGCGCTCGCACCGCAGGGCGAGAGCGCGGTCGACGCGTCGCTGAAGCAGGACGCGGCGGACACGGTGGAGTTCTTCGCGCAGAATATGGAGCAGATGGAGCTCTCGAAGACCATCAAGAAGGTCTGGGCGTTCATCAGCCGCGCGAACAAATACATCGATGAGACGGCGCCATGGGCACTTGCGAAGGATCCGGCGAAGAAGCAGGAGCTCGCAAATGTCCTCTATAACCTGCTCGAGTCCCTGCGTCTGATCGCGGTCATGGTCTCGCCGTTCATGCCGACGACAGCGGAGCGCATCTGGAAGCAACTGAACCTGCCGCAGGATTTCTGCAGCGTGCAGCTCGAGGATATCCAGAAATGGGGCGGCACGCCGGCCGGCCATAAAGTCGGCACGCCGGTGCAGCTGTTCCCGCGCATCGATGTCGAGGCGGAGAACAAGAAGTACGAGGCCAAGCTCGCTGCGGAAAAGAAGGCAAAGGCGCAGCAGGAGAAGGCCGCAAAGAAAGCCGCTCCGGAGACTGGCTCGAAAGAGGGGCAGATCAGTTTCGAGGACTTCAACAAGATCCAGCTCCGCGTCGCAAAGGTCCTGCAGGCAGAGCTAGTGCCGAAGACGGACAAGCTCATGAAGCTTGTCGTCGACCTCGGCGATGAGCAGCGCCAGGTCGTTTCGGGCATCGCGCAGAACTATACGCCGGAAGACCTCGTCGGCAAGAACGTCGTCATGGTCATCAACCTGAAGCCGGCGAAGCTCCGCGGCGTCGTGTCGCAGGGCATGATCCTCGCCGCGGGCAAGGAGAAGGATCTCAAGGTGCTGACCGTCGACATGCCGGCCGGCACGGAAGTTCACTGATGACCGCGGAGCGGTGGAAGGGGCGTTGAGGTTTGTCCGATATTCTTCTGGTCGATACGCACACGCATCTGAACGATGAGAAATTCGCCGCGGACGGTGAAGCCGCTGCGGTGGTCGAGCGCGCCCGCGCGGCGGGCGTCACGCGCATGATCAACATGGGCGACACCATGGCCTCGTCCGCGAAGGCCGTCCAGCTCGCGCACACCTATGACGGCCTGTTCGCTGGCGTCGGGATTCATCCGGAAGAGGCCTACGAGATGGGCCCGGCAGACGATGAGAAGCTCGTCGCCTGGGCGGCGGATCCGAAGGTCGTCTGCATCGGGGAAATCGGCCTCGACTACTACTGGAACAAGGAAGAGGAGAATCACGAGCTGCAGCGCCGCATCTTCATCCGGCAGCTCGCGCTCGCGCGCGACTTCGACCTGCCGGTATGCATCCACGACCGCAACGCGCATGGCGATACCCTCGAGATCCTCAAGAAAGAGGGGAAGGGGAACCGCGGCGTCATCCACTGTTATTCGGGCAGCCTTGAAATGGCAAAAGAATTTGTCCGCATGGGGTGGTATCTCGGCGTGGATGGCCCGCTGACCTTCAAAAATGCGGCGAAGTTGCCGGAGGTCGTGCGGTGGATTCCGCTTGATTGCCTGCTCGTCGAGACTGACGCGCCGTATATGGCGCCGGTGCCGATGCGCGGCCGCCGGAATGAGCCTGCCTACGTGCGATACGTCGCGGAGAAGGTCGCGGAGATCCGCGGGATTTCCCTTGAGGATGTCGCCGCACAGACGACAAAAAACGCGGAGGCGGTTTACGCAATTTCTGACAATTAAACCCCTTTTAATGGAATTCGACCAAAGTGGGAGATCGGGATACAATATACCGGCCTCCCACTTTTGCTTTCCCATTTTTCAGTTTCTTTTCAGCGGGAAGTGGGAGAATACAACTAAATTGGTTTGACAGGTACTAATTTTCTGTGATATAATCCGTTCTGTTTGAAGATAAAGGGGGAATTCAATGAGTTTCAAACGACTCATCACGATTCACAGACAAGAACAGAAAATCATCCTTTGCATGATGCTGGCGGCGATGCTCCTGCTCACGACAGGTTTCACGCGCACGAGCAACCCGGTGGCATTGCATCAGGTGTCGATCCACGTGGATGGGAAGACCCTGACTGAAGATACGACGCACACGAATCCGCAGCTCATCCTTGCGCGCGCGGGTGTTGAACTCGGCGAGAAAGACGAGTACTACCTGCATAAGATTGACGATACAAGTTCAGAAATCACCGTTTACCGCGCCGTGCCGATCACGGTGCAGTACAAGGACGAGAAGCGCACGTTCCTGACGAGCAAGCAGTCCGTCGGGGATGCGCTGCGCGATATCGGCTATCACCTCGAGGACATCGAGGTGGCTGGCGGATTCGACGCACCGATTCACGAGAGCATGACGATCCAGATGTCGGACAGCGCGGCGGTTCTTGCCGCGCAGCAGCGGGCACAGGCGGTTGAGATGGCAAGACAGCAGCCGCAGGTGTCCGGTATGCCGTACCGCGCGGTGTACTCGATGGAGGCAACGGCCTATCTGCCAAGTGATGGCGGCGGAAGCGGCATCACGGCGATGGGGCTTCCGGCGCAGCGCGGTGTCGTCGCTGTCGATCCGAACGTCATCCCGCTCGGCTCCCGCGTCTATATCCCGGGCTATGGCGAGGCCATTGCCGCGGATACCGGCGGTGCCATCGTAGGCAACCGCATCGACGTATGCATGGAGAGCTACGGCGAGGCCATGGAATTCGGCCGCCGCCAAGTAGAGGTTTATTTGCTGAATTGAACAACAAAATAGAAGCCTTCCCCTGAGGGGAAGGCTTTTTTTTGGAAATAGCAATTTTATTTTGTATACAGATATACATTACAAGACAGCTGGAAAATTGTCGTGTCCATCTTGCGGATGTAAACGACTCATGCTATAATCTTATACATGATATAAAGAGAGAATATATGAAGGGAGTCAGGACGGATATGAAACTGCATGCAATAAAGAAGGTTCTGGCCGCCTGCGGTATCGCGGTGCTGGCTATGGCACTGCTCGCCGGCTGCGGCGGAGGCGGGAAGAAATTCCTGAACATCGCGACGGGCGGCACGGCGGGTACCTACTACCCAATCGGCGGCGCCATCGCGGAGATTCTCAACCAGAACATCGAGGGCATGAACGCGAGTGCGCAGAGCACGGGCGCGACGGTCGCGAACATCAACATGCTGAAGGACAACGAGGTCGATATGGCCATCGTGCAGAACGATATTGTCTACTACGCGGTCAACGGCACGGAGATGCTTGAGGGCAAGAAGGTCACGAACCTCAAGGGCATCGCGACGCTGTACCCGGAGACCTGCCAGTTCGTTGTCCTCGATAAGAGCGGCATCAAGAGCATCGCTGACCTGAAGGGCAAGCGCGTGGCCGTCGGTGCGGCTGGCTCCGGTGCAGAGGCGAACGCGCGACAGATCCTCGAGGCCTACGGGATCACCTATGACGATATCGACGCACAGTTCCTCTCCTTCGCAGAGGGTGCGAGCGCGCTGAAGGATGGCAACGTCGACGCGGCTTTCCTGACGGCCGGCTATCCGACCGCCTCGGTGCAGGATATCGCTTCGCAGAACAAGATCCGTCTGCTGCCGGTGGCGGCGGACAAGGCGGATGCATTGATTGCGAAGTATCCGTTCTACACGAAGACCACGGTTCCGGCTGGCACGTACGCCGGCTTTGACGAGGAGGTGCCGACAATCTCGGTCATGGCCATGCTCGTCGTGACGGACAAGGTCGACGAGAAAGAGGGCTACGACATCACGAAGGCCATCTTCACGCATCTCGACCGTCTCGTGGCCGCGCACAGCGTCGGCAAGCTCATCACGGTGGAGGGCGCGCAGAAGGGCATGCCGCTTGACATGAACGCCGGCGCAAAGAAGTTCTTCGATGAGCAGTGATGCCTGAGAAGCTGCTGCCAAGCAGCTGCTGAATCTAAGAATGGGAAAAGCCTTCTCCGGAAGGAGGAGGCTTTTTTTGTCTAAGGAAGCGTTCGCGATGTACAAATGGTGGAAACGTCCATGCCTGTGGCTGACCGGACTCGGCATCCTGCTCGGCCTTGCGAGCATCCTGCTGACCCCATGTCTCACCGTGAAGGCGCAGGGGCATATCGTCGCAATCCGGCAGGCGAGGGAACACCTCCCGTTCTCCATCCACTTCATCCATTCGGTGCAGAAGACGCCGGTGGAGGAGAACCTCGAGGTCGAGGCGGACGGGAGATTCCTGCTGCGCTCCACGCGCTACCAGTCGTTCGGTGTCGGGCTTCCGTTCCTCGCGGAGGAAGGGAATTTCCGCGAGGATTTCCGGCAGGATGGGGACTACTACGTGTTCGATGACATGAACCGTCATTTCCCGAAGCTCAGCCTGCGGACGGGGGTCGGCACGAAGCTGACGCTCGACGTGGACGGCACGGTATACCCGCTCTATGAGAGCTATGAGCCGGGAACCAGGATTGATTTATTTACAGCACCTCTTGCTGCGGTGTTGTGGAGATAAAGGAGTTTGAGACTATGCAAGAAAAGTCAGAGAAGGAGCTGGCGGAAGAAGTCCTGAAGAAATACGACAAGGACTCCGACACGATGGTGTATACGGGCTTCATGGCGAAGCTCGTCGCGGCCATCGCAATCACGTTTTCCGTGTTCCAGCTCTATACGGCGACGTTCGGCGTGCTCGACGCGATGCTGCAGCGTGCGGTGCATCTGGGCTTCGGCCTCGCGCTCGTCTACCTGCTCTACCCGAGCCGGAAGAAATGGTCGCGGCATAAGCTGCATCCGGTAGACCTCGTGCTCGCCATCCTCGGCGCGGCGGCACCGGCTTACATCGTCATCGAATATCAGGAGCTCGTGCTCCGTGCGGGCACGGTGACGACGGTCGACATGGCGGTCGGCCTGCTCGGCATCCTGCTCGTCATCGAGGCGACGCGCCGCGTCGTCGGCCTGCCGATGGTCTGCGTCGTGCTCGCGTTCCTCGCGTACGCGTTTGCCGGCCCATATATGCCGGGCGTGCTCGCGCATCGCGGGCTGACCGTGCAGCAGCTCGTCAACCATCTGTTCTTCACGACGGAAGGTATTTTCGGCATCCCGCTCGGCGTCTCCTCGACGTTCATCTTCCTGTTCATCCTGTTCGGTGCATACCTTGAGTCCACAGGACTCGGCAAATTCTTCATCGACCTCGCGAATGCCATCGCCGGCTGGGCGAGCGGCGGCCCGGCAAAGGTCGCGGTCCTGTCGTCCGGCCTCATGGGCACGGTCTCCGGCTCGTCGGTCGCGAACGTCGTCGGCACGGGCTCGCTGACCATCCCGATGATGAAGAAGCTCGGCTATCACAAGAACTTTGCCGGTGCAGTCGAGGCCGCCGCATCGACCGGCGGCCAGCTGATGCCGCCGGTCATGGGCGCCGCAGCGTTCCTGATGGCGGAGTTCGTCGGCGTGCCGTACATCGATATCGTCAAGGCGGCCATCGTGCCGGCCATCCTGTATTTCGCGGGCGTCTGGCTCGGCGTGCATTTTGAGGCGAAGCGCAGCAACCTGAAGGGCATCCCGCGCAGCCAGCTGCCGAAGGTCGGCAACATCCTGAAGGAGCGCGGGCATCTCGCGCTGCCGCTCATCATCATCGTCTACCTGCTCGTCGCCGGCTACACGCCGATGCGCGCGGCGCTCGTCGCCATCGTGCTCGCCATTGTCTGCTCGGCGCTCCGAAAATCCACGCGCATGAAGCCAATCGAAATCGTGCGTGGTCTCGAGAACGGCGCGAAGAACGTGCTGTCCGTGCTCGTTGCGTGTGCTTCGGCTGGCATCGTCATCGGCGTCGTGACCAAGACCGGCGTTGGGCTGAAGCTCGCCTCCGGCCTGCTGAGCCTGTCGGGCGGCCTGCTGCTGCCGACGATGTTCTTCACGATGATCACGGCTATCGTGCTCGGCATGGGCGTGCCGACGACGGCGAACTACGTCATCACGTCGACGATTGCGGCGCCGGCCCTCGTACAGATGGGCGTGCCGGTGCTTTGTGCGCACATGTTCGTGTTCTATTTCGGCATCATCGCGGACGTCACGCCGCCGGTCGCGCTCGCGGCGTTCGCCGGATCCGGCATCGCGGGCGGCGACCCGCTGAAGACCGGCATCAACGCGTCGAAGCTCGCGATTGCGGCCTTCATCATTCCGTATATGTTCGTCCTGTCGCCAGTCCTGCTGATGATCGACGCGACGCCGTTCGGGTTGATCTCTACGACGCTCACGGCGCTGCTCGGCATGATCGCGCTCTCGTCGGCGCTGATCGGCTACCTCGCCGACGACTGCACCCCAATCGAACGCCTCGTGCTGATTGCGGGCGGCCTGATGCTGATTAAGCCGGGTCTGGCAACGGATGTCATCGGCCTCGTGCTGTTTCTCGCCATCCTGTTCATCCAGCGCCGCCGCGCCTGAGGTTGACTTTTTCAAGGGCTTCTGTATATCATGATATGCAGGAGTCTTTTTTTGCAAAAAAACGGTAACTACTGGACAAATTCGAGAAAATGCGCTATAGTAATACTTGTAAAACGGTTTCGTAAATAAGAAACGCGTGGAGTCTGAACGAGGTGATGAGCATTGGCGGGAACGAGGCGGAAGAAAGTGACCATCGTCGACGTGGCGGCGAAAGCTGGCGTATCGAAGACGACGATCTCCCGGTACCTCAATGGCAAATTCGAGTACATGTCCGAGGAGTCGCGCCAGCGCATTGCGGACGTCATTGAGGAACTCGGCTACCGGCCGAATTCCCTCGCGCGCAGCCTGAAATCCAAGCACAGCTTCGTCCTGGGCGTCGTGGTATCCGATATCACGAGCCCATTCTCGCCAATCCTGCTGAAGGGGATCAGCGATTGTTGTGAGCAGTTCGGCTACCGCATCCTCATCGCGAATTCCGATGATGAGCCGCGCAAAGAACACGACTATATCATGGATATGGTCGACCAGAGCGTCGACGGCATCATCCTGAACACGACGGGCGGGAACGAGGAGTTCCTGCGCGAGACCGCGGACTCGGGCATGCATATCGTGCTCGCCGACCGCACCATCGAGCGGAAACTGTTCGATACGGTGCACAGTGCGGACCGCGAGGCCATGCATCAGATGCTCCGGTATCTGAAGGGCGAGGGCTATGAGTCCGTCGGCTTCTTCACGCAGCCGCTGACGAACAGCACGCGCGTCAGCCGCTGCCAGATTTTCCGCGAAATCTACAATTCGTATTTCGAGGGGCCGGCGCAGGTGTATTTCCTCGAGAAGAAGCTCCGCGATGCGTCGGTGATCCAGGAATTCATGCGCGAGAACTACGAGCGCAGGCAGGCCATCTTCACCGGCAACGGCGTCGCGACCATGCGCATCGTGCAGACAATGCGGGAGCTGCATATCAAGGCGCCGGGCGAGACCGGCCTCTGCGGCTTCGATGACTGGGACTGGATGAACCTCGTCGGCGGCGGAATCACGACGATCGCGCAGCCGACCTATGAGGAGGGTTGCGAATGCGTCAAGCGCATGATGCACCGGCTCCATCACTCCCGCGAGGAGGAGCCGCCGAAGAGCATCGAACTCCCGTGCACGCTCAAGATCCGCAGTACGACGTAAGAAAATAAGAAATGAGTTCAGGCGAAAACGCCTGTATTCTTTTGAGAGTTTTATAAACCGGTTTACTTTACCGGTTACATACGGCAGGAGGCTTTTAGATTGGCTGAAGTATTGACGTTTGGTGAACCGATGAGCTTGATGGTCGCCGATGAGGTGAAGCCGCTGAAGGATGTAGAGCATTTCACGCGCTATGTCTGCGGTGCAGAAGTGAATTTTTCCGTCGGCCTTTCGCGGCTCGGCCACAGCGTGGCGTACGTATCGCGCGTCGGCGATGACCCGTTCGGCGAACACATCCGCGATTTCCTCGCGGAGAACCAGATCGACAACCGCCTTGTCGCTGTCGACGGGGAGTATCTGACCGGCATGCAGCTCAAGGCGAAGGCCGCCGAGGGCGAGGATCCGCTCGTCGTGAATTTCCGCAAGAATTCCGCGTTCTCGCATTTCCGTCCGGAGGATATCGACGGCATCGACTGGACGGGCGTCAAGCACGTGCATGTGACCGGCATCTCCGCCGCGCTGTCAAAGAGCTGCCGCGAGGCCGCCGCGAAACTCATGGATCTGGCGAAGGCGAAGGGCGTGCGCGTGTCGTTCGATCCGAATCTGCGCCCGGCGCTCTGGCCGGACAAGAAGGAGATGGTCCGCGTCATCAACGCGCTCGCGGCAAAGGCGGACATCGTCCTGCCGGGCATCGGCGAGGGCGAGACCCTGATGGGATCGCGCGACCCGGAGAAGATTGCGGACTTCTACCTCGGGCAGGGCTCCAAGGCCGTCGTGGTCAAGGTCGGCGCGAAGGGCTCCTTCGTCAAGACGAGCGATGGCGAGAGTTTCCTATCCCCAGGCTTCCATGTCGAGCATGTCGTCGACACGGTCGGCGCGGGCGACGGCTTCGCCGTCGGCACGATCAGCGCACTGCTCGAGGGGTTGAGCCTGAAGGATGCGGCACACCGCGGCGCGGCAATCGGTGCGCTCGCCATCATGGTAGCAGGAGACAATGAAGGCCTTCCAACGCGTGAGAAGCTGGAAGCCTTTATGCATAAAGATTAAGCATTATGGGGGTAAAGTAAGATGGATGTACGTTATTCGATGAATCCGGAGGATTTCAAGAGAAAGAACACGGACGAAGTTCGGAAGGAATTCCTGATTCAAGACCTCTTCCAGCCGGATCACGTCACGGCGGTCTACTCGCATGTCGATCGCATGGTCACGTTCGGCTGCATGCCGGTGAAGGAAGAAGTCCCGCTCGACAAGGGAATCGACGTCTGGCACAGCTTCGGCGTGCACTATATCCTCGAGCGCCGCGAAATCGGCATCTTCAATGTCGGCGGTTCCGGCGTCATCAAAGCGGACGGCATCGAGTACAAGCTCGGCTACAAGGACTGCCTCTACATCACGATGGGCACGAAGGAAGTCACGTTCCAGAGCGATGACCCGGAGAAGCCGGCGAAGTTCTACATGGTATCCGCACCAGCGCATAAGCCGTGCAAAACGACGCTCTTGACGCTGAAGGACGCGAAGAAGGTTCCGTGCGGCACGATGGAGGAAGCCAACGACCGCGTGATCAATCAGTTCATCCACCCGGATGTGCTCGAGACCTGCCAGCTCTCGATGGGCATGACCTCGCTGAAGCCGGGCTCCGTCTGGAACACGATGCCGGCGCATACGCATGAGCGCCGCATGGAGATCTACTTCTACTTCGAGCTCGGCGACGACGATGTCGTGTTCCATCTGATGGGGCAGCCGAGCGAGACGCGCCATATCGTCATGAAGAACGACGAGGCGGTCATCAATCCGTCGTGGAGCATCCATTCCGGCTGCGCGACGAAGAACTACACGTTCATCTGGGCGATGGGCGGCGAGAACAAGACCTATGACGATCAGGATTTCCTGAAGAAGACGGATCTGCGCTGATCGGCTGAGATACGATAGCAGGATTGGAAAAGCGGAGGAGAAGCATCATGGCAAACATTCTGGATCAGTTTTCGCTGAAGGGCAAGGTTGCTCTCGTAACGGGCGCGGCATACGGCATCGGCTATGCAATCGCGAAGGCGTACGCAGAGGCCGGTGCGAAGATCGCGTTCAACTGCCGCAGCCAGCAGCACATGGATAAGGCGCTCGCGGCGTACAAAGCGGACGGCATCGAGGCGCACGGCTATATCTGCGACGTCACGAAAGAGGATGAAGTGCAGAAGATGGTCGCGGATATCGAGAAAGAGCTCGGCACCATCGACATCCTCGTCAACAACGCCGGCATCATCAAGCGCATCCCGATGCTCGAGATGAAGGCGGAGGAGTTCCGTCAGGTCGTCGATATCGACCTCAACGCGCCGTTCATCGTATCGAAAGCCGTCATCCCGGGCATGAAGAAGAAGGGCCACGGCAAGATCATCAACATCTGCTCGATGATGAGCGAGCTCGGCCGCGAGACGGTCTCCGCCTATGCGGCAGCAAAGGGCGGCCTCAAGATGCTCACGCGCAACATCTGCTCGGAATTCGGCGAGTACAACATCCAGTGCAACGGCATCGGTCCGGGCTATATCGCGACGCCGCAGACCGCGCCGCTCCGCGAGCGCCAGCCGGATGGCAGCCGTCATCCGTTCGACAGCTTCATCGTCAGCAAGACGCCGGCGGCCCGCTGGGGCACGACGGAGGATCTGATGGGCCCGGCGGTATTCCTCGCGTCCGACGCGTCGGATTTCGTCAATGGCCATATCCTCTACGTCGACGGCGGCATCCTCGCCTACATCGGCAAGCAGCCGCAGTGAAGCAGCAGAGAAGAAAAAGTTTTTGCAGACAAATTTGCAGATAAAGGAGATAGTATTTCATCATGAACAAGAATGAAACGGTATTGAAGCTCGCGGAGCAGGGCGTCATCGCGGTCGTCCGCGGCAAGACGATGGAAGACGGCGTAAAGACGGCGGATGCCTGCATCGCGGGCGGCGTCAAGGCGATTGAGCTCGCGTTCACGACGCCGCGCGCGCAGGAAGCCATCAAGACGCTCGTCGATAAGTACAAGGATGACCCGGACGTCATCATCGGCGCCGGCACGGTGCTCGATGCGCCGTCCGCACGCATCGCGATCCTCGAGGGCGCGCAGTTCATCGTATCCCCGTCCTTCAACGAGGAAGTCGTGCGCATGTGCAACCTCTACCGCGTGGTTTCTTGCCCGGGCGTCATGGATCCGACGGGCGTCATGCAGGCTCTGACGGCCGGTGCGGATATCGTCAAGATCTTCCCGGGCGATATCGTCGGCCCGAAGATGATCAAAGACATCCACGGCCCGTTCCCGCAGGCTCCGCTCATGCCGTCCGGCGGCGTGAACGTCGAGAACACGGCGGAGTGGCTGCATGCCGGCGCCGTCGCGGTATCCGCGGGCGGCAGCCTCACGGGCCCGGCGAAGAAGGGCGACTATGCAGGCGTGACGGAGATTGCGAAGAAGTTCGTCAAGGCCGTCGCGGATGCACGCGCCTGAGACACTACCAACAAAAAGCGGTCGTGCCCAACGCTGATACGCGGCGGGCACCATGCCGCTCATCGAGGAAAGTGGCGGCATTATCACATCCCTTCCCAAATCCTATTCCCATAATCTGAGGGAGCGAGCGTTGCTTCCTCAAGAGATTGTCCCCCAATGTCTCTCGAGGGATAACTCGTTTTATGATTCCCTATTCCCGATTTCCGATGTCGTTACCCCCTATTTGACGATACGGAAAGCCGCCTGCTCGGACGTTTGAGCAGGCGGCCTTTTTTATCTGTCAATCCTTTTTGATGTTCATGCTCGTGTGGTTCGCCTTTGCCTCGTGGATCAGCGTGCGCAGGCGTTCGATGTTCTTCTTGTGCTTCTCGATGGCGAAGCCGATGCGGATATGTTCCTCCTCGGTGAAGGCCGGGTTCTCATAGGACGCCTCGATGCGCTTCAGGCGCGCCTCGACCTCTGCGAGCTCGTTCTGCAAGGGCTTTTCGTGTTGCAGGGCGCAGCCGTAGATCGAGCGGATCTGATCCTCGACATATTTGGCGTAGCCCGGCTCCCCGGACACGTCCTCGAGGTATTTCGCGACGTGGTACAGGATATCAAAGGGGCTTTCCCCGCTGTGGATCATATCGAGGATTTCCATCTTGATGCTCTGCTGCTCGCCATGCGGGCGAAGCACGGAAGCGTCCCGGGCACTGGTCTTTGCCCCGTTATCTGCGGAATCGTTGGTATCTGGCATATCTATCCCTCCAATCGTTATTTTACACCATGAGGGGCCGCCTTGTCCGCTTTTTCTTCTGTAATCGGCTCACAGCGATGGGGCGCAGAATCGGGTAGAATAAAAAGATAGAGAGGATGTGGTCTGCATGGCAGAAGAAACGGAAATCGCCATCATCGGCGCCGGTCCGGCCGGCGTATCCGCGGCGCTCTACGCGCATCGGGCTGGGGAAAAAGTGCTCGTGATCCATCGCGGGATCGGCACGAGCTCACTGACGCGCGCGGAGGGCATCGAGAATTACTACGGCATGAGCGAGCCCGTGACGGGGGCGGAGCTCGAGCGCCGCGGCATCGAGGGGGCCGAGCGCATCGGCGTGCCCTTCAAGCAGGCAGATGTCATGGGCCTGCGGTTGACGGACGCGATGGATGGCTATATCATAGAGACAGGAAGCGGCGAGGTGCGCGCGAAGGCCGTCGTTCTCGCGACGGGAAGCTCGCGGAAGACGGCCTCTATCCCGGGCATTGCAGAGTTCACGGGGAAGGGCGTCAGCTACTGTGCGATATGCGATGCATTCTTCTACCGCGGCAAGACCGTCGCGGTGCTCGGGGCGGGCGAGTACGCACTGCACGAGACACAGGATCTGAAGCCGCACGCGGCGAAGCTCTACCTGCTGACGAACGGCGAGCAGCCGTCCTTTTCTGTGCCGGACTGGATGGAGGTGCGGACGGAGAAGCTCGAGGCCGTCGAGGGAGACGGACGCGTGCAAAGCGTGCGGTTCGCAGACGGCGGGAGCCTGCCCATCGACGGCGTGTTCATCGCACTCGGCACGGCCGGCAGCACGGAGCTTGCGCGAAAGGCGGGCATCCTGCTCGACGGCAACAAGATTCGGGTCGATGAGCAGATGGCGACCAATATGCCGGGGCTCTTTGCCGCCGGCGATGCGACGGGCGGCCTGCTGCAGGTCGCGAAGGCCGTTTATGACGGCGCGCGGGCCGGAATCTCTGCCGTACAGTATCTGAGGAAACAGAAATGAATCGTCTTGGGGTGATGACATGGCCGATAAGAAGCTTGTGGAGAACGGAAAAGACCGGACGGATCTGTTCATCCGGCATTTCTCATTCTGGCCGCATCTGACGGATGCGCAAAAGGATCTGTTGAGCCAGCATACGCGCACGGTGCATTATGCGAAGGGCGAGGCCGTCCATCGCGGCACGTTCGACTGCATCGGTGTCATGCTCGTGAAGACCGGGCAGCTCCGCATCTACACGCTTTCTGAGGACGGGCGGGACGTGACCCTGCACCGCCTGTTCCCCGGGGATATCGGCATCATGTCGGCCACCTGCGTATTCCCGGCGGTCACGTTCGATGTCTATATCGACGCGGTCGAGGACACCGAGATTCTGCTGACGGATGCCCAGACGTTCAAGCGCCTTTCTGACGAGAATATCTACGTCAAGGAGTTCGGCTATGAGACGGCCGCGAGCCGCCTCTCCGAAATGCTCTGGCGCATGCAGCAGATCCTGTTCCTGTCTGCGGACCGCCGGCTTGCCGTGTTCCTGCTCGAGGAGCGCGCGAAAACGAAGAGCGACGATATCCGCCTGACGCATGAGCAGATCGCGCAGTTCATGGGCAGCGCCCGCGAGGTCGTGAGCCGCCTCATGAAATATTTCAATCAGGAAGGCTATGTCAGATCGGGGCGCGGCCGCCTGCGGATCCTCGACCCGGAGGGGCTCAAGGAACTCGCCGGTGACGCGGCGCGGATCCCGGAATAAAGATAGCAAAAGGGGCTGTCGCACGATATTTTTCGTTCGTGCGACAGCCCCTTTTCTATGTGTTTCTGGGGGTGAAGCTCGGGCCATGCGGAATCAGGGAACGAGGGATTGGTAGAGGCGCATGAGGTGGG
>DAIMZO010000016.1:0-47039 GCA_036733925.1 Selenomonadaceae bacterium
CAAATAAACACCCGGTCCATCCAATTCATTTTCATAGTCTTGTATATTTTCTTTTGCTACTCGAATGGCAGATATCTTGGATGAGTCACTGCTCATCGTAACTGTACCGTTATAGGTACCATCTGCTAAATAAATTTTCAGGCCGCGCATAGGCCCTCACTCCTTAGATTTCTTAGTTGAATTGTTGACTTGCTGCATTTTATGGTTTCCCAATTTCACTTTTCTTTCGTGCGATATGGAAATAAGGCAATTCTTTCTTCAACATTTCTTCACGCCCATTCATTGGATTTTTGACAAGCATACCACGGTCTCGACGTGGGAGGTCTGGGGGAACATGTCTACGGGCTGGATTTTCTGGGGGTGGTAGCCGAGGGAGGCGAGGATGGCGAGGTCGCGGGCCAGGCTTGCGGGGTTGCAGGAGACGTAGACGATGCGCTCGGGGTTCATTTCAGCAAAAGTCTTGAGGACGATGGGTGTGCAGCCCGCACGCGGCGGATCGACGACGATGACGTCTGGGCGTACGCCTTGGCGGTAGAGCTGCGGCATAACGCGGGTCGCGTCACCGACGAGGAATTCCGCGTTCTTGACATGGTTGTCGCGTGCGTTGCGTTTCGCGTCCTCGATGGCCGGCTTCACGATCTCGATGCCGTAGACCTTCGCCGCTTTCTGCGCGAGGAACAGGCTGATGGTTCCCGTCCCGCAATAGGCATCAATGACGGTCTCCCCGCCGTGCAGGTTCGCGAACTCGAGCGCTTTGCGATAGAGGACTTCGGCCTGTTCGGTATTCACCTGGAAGAAGGAACGCGGCGAGATATGGAATTTCAGCCGCCCAATGCGGTCGAGGATGGTCGGCTTGCCCCAGAGCAGCTTCGTCTCGCGCCCCATGATGACGTTGTTGTGGTAGGTCTGGATATTCTGCTGGACGCTGACGAGGTTCGGCAGTTTCGCGCGGAGCAGCTTGACGAACTCGCGCTCGCGCGGCAGATGCTCGACTGCCGTGACGAGGCAGACCATGAGCTCGTCGCCGAGACCGACACGGCCGACGACATGACGCAGAACGCCGGTATGCCGATCCTCATCGTAGACGGAGATATGGAGCTCTGCCGCGACATCACGCACGGCATTGACGATCTCGTTGTTGCCCTGCTTCTGGATATGGCAGTCCTCGGTATCGATGATGCGGTGCGAGCCGCGCGCAAAGCAGCCGATGATGGTCTTCCCCTTCTCGCGGCCGACCGGAAACTGCATCTTGTTGCGGTAGTTCCACGGCGATACGGCGCCGATGGTCGGCTCGACATAGGCGTCCGGTATCTTGCCGATGCGCGTGACCGCGTCGATGACCTGCTGGCGCTTCACCTTGAGCTGCGCCATGTAGCCCAAATGTTGGAGCTGGCAGCCGCCGCAGTCCTCGTAAATCGGACAGACGGGCTCCACGCGGTCGCCGCTCTTGCGCACGATTTTGAGCAACTGGCCGCTGGCGTATGTCTTCTTGGCGTCCTCGATCTGCACGCGGACCTCTTCGCCGGGCAGCGCGCCGCGTACGAACACGGTAAACGTATCGACTTTGCCGACCCCCTCGCCGGACGTGCCGAGCGACTGGATGGCAATCGTATACGCTTTTCCCTTTTCGACAGGAACTTTATGTTTCATGCGTCTCCGCTCTCTTTCTTTATGCTGTATCTACTGCCTTATTTCTTCTGGAACGAAACTTTCTCGAAGAGCTCCATCGGATGCGCGAGCAGAACCTTCGCCCCATGCTCGAGCAGCTCTTCCTTCGTGCGGAAGCCCCAGAGCACGCCGATTGGCAGGAACCCGGCGTTGACCGCTGTATCCATATCGACGCTCGTATCGCCGAAATAGGCGACGCGGTCCGGGCTCACCCCGTATTCCTCCGCCATCATCAAGACCTTCGTCGGATCCGGCTTGACGGGCAGCGGTGGGCGGTCACCCATGACGATGGAGAACGTATCCTTCGGGAACAGCTGTGCGATGATCTCATCGGCCGCCATCTGATGCTTGTTCGTGCAGACGCCGCACGGGATGCCCATGCCCTTCAGCCGGTTCAGCACTTCCTGTACGCCGTCAAAAGCCTTCGTATGGCTCCGGTGCTTTTCGTAGATGCCCTGATATTTCTTCAAGGCCGTATCGACGAAAGCCGGGTCTTTCGCGCGGTCGGCTGGCAGTGCGCGTTCCACGAGCTTTTTTGAGCCATTGCCGAGGAAATAGCGGTATTCCGCAAGCTCATGCTGCGGAATACCGTAATCCTCGAGCATTTCATTGACGCTGATGGCCAGATCCTCGAGGGAATCGACGAGCGTCCCGTCGAGATCAAAGATTGCTGCCTGATATGTTTTCTCCATAATCATCTGCTCCTATCAAATAACAAGATATCGGTTCAAAAGCCCCGCATCCAACTCGCCATGAATTGCTGCGCGAACTGCCCGGACGATACGCCATAGACCGACTGGAAAGCCTTTTCCGCATTCTGCGTCTGCTGCATGGCCTTCAGATACCGCGCGTAGCTGCTCCAACCGTACTTCGTGTTGAGCTCGAGGCAAGCGAGCTCGGAAAGGGCCGAGACCGTTTCGTCGCCGAGGCTCTCCACTGCCTCCTGATAGCTTTTATCCGAAGCGATAGAATGGAGTTCCGGGATACGTCCGGCCTGCTGCAGCTTGATGCGCCATGTCCGATGATACGCAGCCATATCGCCTGCGCCCATCTCGACGACCCGGCGGGTGCCGAACAGATAGCCCATGCCGCGCGTGAGCCAGGCAATGTCTTTTTCTTTCACTGTCTGTCCGCTAATCTCGGCCGAAGCCGCGCGCAGGACGAGCACAGCGGAACTAAATGACAGCTGCCGGGAGTCGCCGAGCTGCGAGGCGTTGACGAGGATCGTGCTGCCATTCTCAATCCAGAGGCTTGACGCGGCGAGCTCCTTCGCCTTCTTCTCGTCGATGTCGAGGGCCTGCATTGCCGCTTTCTCAAGATCCGCCTTATCCTTCGCGAGGATCATGTCGTACTCGCCATGCCAGCGCATGCCCATCTGCCGCGCTAGGAGTTGCTGGGATGCAGTGAGCTCCCGTTGGAGCTCCTGAGGGAGCGTCCCCGATACGCCATCCCGGGCCGTGATACTTACCTGCGCGCCAGCCGTCTGCTCTTGCACCCGCCACGCGGAAAACTCCTGCAGGAAGGTGCCGAGCGGAAGCCCGAACGTCTGCTCAAACGCCTGCGCGCCGGAATCAGAATCGCCGAGCTGCCGGAAATACGCGGCAATCTGCGCGCACTCTTTGCCCTTCGCGTAATGGTCGAGCAGATAGGCGGTCATGACATCCGCGAGCGAATAGGTGTGGTATTCGCTCGCCATCAGCTTCTGCCGCTGCTCGGCCGTGCAGTGCTGGATATCCTGCGGCTTCGCCGGATGCGGGGCAGTCAGCAGATCATCGAGCGCGTCCTTTTTCCATTTTGCCGCGGAACGGCCGTGCAGACGCTCCGCGACCATGGCTCCGATGTAGTCCGCGGATCCTTCCTCGAGCCAGAACAAGGCCTGCTCATCGGTATCGTGCCCGCGGCTTAGTTCATATTGCAACTGGTGAAAGAGCTCATGCCCGGTCGTCGCGTAGTGGTCGCTGCGCGTGTTCATGACGCCCGCAGGCGCGTTGATGGCCGTAACTTGCCGGCTCGCGCCGGTCCACCCCCCAGAAACGTCCGCAATCTGCTTCGCGTCATCTGCCGACAAATCGAACTCGCGCTGCAAGGTCTGCTGATATGCTTCCTGATTCTCACAGACAAAGACGTCGACCGCCTGATGGATGGGCGTCCCCATCTGCTCTTCGGCAAGCTGCCGGAATGCATCCGAGGCATCCTGCACCTGCTTCATCGTCGAAGAGGGCACGTTCCCCTCCGCCCGGATGGAGATGCCGGTTCCCGCACGGCCATAGATCAAATGCTCGAGAGCCATGAGCCCTTCTTTATGATAGACGGCCCCGGCGCCAATGCCGACAAGGAACAACAGGCATACTAGCAGTCCCCCGATGATTTTCCGCACGCTTCCTCATCTCCTCCGTGCTCCGAAAAATGCGGTCAATTCTGTTTCTGCCAGCGGCAGGTCACCGACTCGACAAAATCGATGCAGCCGAACAGGAACAGCCCGAGCAGGCTCAGCACGACAATGCCCGCATACATATCGAGATAATTGACGCGCAGCCATGCGTCCATGATGAAATAGCCTATGCCGTACTTCGTGCCAAAGGTCTCCGTGAAGAACAGCACGGAGATTGCCGTCGCCATCGCGACGCGGATGGCCGTCAGGAACTTCGGCCAGGACGCTGGGAAGATGACCTCGCGGAAAATCTGCCAGAAACTCGCGCCGAGCGAATACAGCGGGTCGTAGGTCTCCTGCGGCAGGGCACGGATCGCGTCGCGGATTGCGATGACAACCTGGAACACGATAATCAGGAAGATCATGCAGATCTTCGAGATTTCACCAACTCCGGCGAGCAGCATCAGGATCGGCAGCAGAGCGATTTTCGGGATTGGGTAGGTCAGGTAGACGACTGGCGCGAGATAGCGGTCTGCCTTCTTGAAATAGCCCATGATGACGCCGAGCGGGAAACCGACGGTCACCGCAAACGCGAGCCCCGCCACGATACGCCAGAGGCTGTAGATTCCGTGAATGGCAATCGCCGAGGTGAAGATCCGCGCGAGCCGCTCAAAGACCTTTCCCGGCGTCGGGATGATCGGCAGCCGAGCGAGCTCCGCAATCAGCAGCCAAGCCGCGAGCAGGAAAACGGCGCCGAGGAAATACGACAGCAACACGCGCTGCGTCTTCTGTAATTCATGCATGGCCGTTCCTCCCTCCCCGCATCGCCTTGATCTTCTCGCGGAGCTCCCGTCCCATCGCCGTGAACGCCGGCGTATTCCGCTTCTCGCCGTCCCCGGCCAGCGGATTGTCGAGGATCTCCGCAATCCGGCCGGGATGCGGCTGCATCAAGAGAATCTTGCCGCCGAGATACAGGGCCTCCTCGACGTAATGCGTGACAAGCATGGTCGTGACCCGCGACTGCTGCCAGAGGCGCAGGAACACCTCCTGCATCTCCTCGCGTGTGATCGCATCCAGCGCGGAGAATGGTTCGTCCATCAAGAGGATATCCGGCTGCAGCAGGAACATGCGCGCAAGCGATATGCGCTGCTGTTGTCCGCCCGAGAGCTCCGCCGGATAGCGTTTCAGCAGATCCTGCAGGCCGAGTTTTCCGCATAGCGCATGAAAAGCCTCTTCGTCGATCTTCTCATGCCGGATCTTGCAGCCGAGCCGGATATTTTCCTCGGCCGTGCGCCATGGCAGCAGACCGTAGCTCTGCGGCATGAAGCCGATGCATTTTTTCTTCGGGGCGACCGCCGCGCCGTCGATCGTGATGGAGCCTTGCAGATGCTCTTTCGGCAGCAGGCCCGCGATGGCTTTCAGGAGGGTCGACTTCCCGCAGCCGGATGGCCCTATGATGGCACAAACCGTCCCTTTCGGGACGGTCAGGCTCACATCCTCGAGCGTCCGGACAGGCGCCGTTTTCCCCTGCCCGCGATAGGCAAAGGACAGATGCTTGATTTCAATCATACGTTTTTCTTAATCCTTCCTCATCTTCAGCGTTTCCTTTTCTCAAAGCTCACGGGAGAAGATTCTGGACAATCTCTTTGTAATCGAACGAGGAATGGATGAGGCCCTTGTCGACCAGCCATTTGATGCAGTCATTGACATCGCTGTCCTTCGGCAGGGCGGCTTTCTGATATTTCGGCAGCTTCAACGCCTCTTTCGTGCCATCCGAGAAACCGGATTTCTCGATGACCATATCCATGTATTCATCCTGCGGCGTGTTGTTCAGATAGTCGACGGCCTTGTTGTAGGCGCGGTACATCGCGCGGATGGACGCGAGCTTGTCGTCCGCTGCCTTCTGCGTGAACACGATGACGCCCGGATTGATGCCGAGGTCATCCGAGCCCTCGACGAGCTTGCAGCCATTGTGGATGGCGATGCTCGCCATCGGCTCCGGCAACGTGGCCGCCGCGAGCTTGCCGTTCTGCAGCATCTCGAGGCGCGTCGGGATCTGCGGGATGATGACCTTGTTGATGTCATCGCCCGTCATGTTCTCCTTCGCAAGAATCTGATCCGTCACGTACTCGATAATCGTATTCCGCGAGACGGATACATCCTTGCCCTTGAGGTCTTTGACGCTGCTGATGTTCTCGCCCTTGCCCGCTACGAGCTTATAGCTGCCATCCGTGCGGGATGTCACCTTGACATCGAAGCCGCCGTCCTTCGCAAAGGCAGCCGCGAGCATATCGGAGACCGCGCCGTCGAGATTGCCACTCTGCAAAGCGCTGTCGCGATCCATCGCGCTCTTGAACTGCTGGATGTTGACCTTGACGCCCTCTTCTTCGAAATAGCCCTTTTCCTGCGCGACGAGGAATGGGATGGAATCCGTATCCGGCATCAGGCCGATTGTAATCTCCGGTTTATCTTTCTTGGCATTCCCGTTCGATGATGAAGCCGGCGCGTTCCCGCATCCAGCGAGTACCCCCAGCACCAGGATCGACAGCAAAAGGACAATCCACTTTTTCATGACCGTTCCCACTCTCTTTCTTTATCTTTCCATGATTCTTGGATTCTTGATTTTTGTGATCCGTGTTATTCGAAAAGGTTCAGCAGCATACCCGCGCCTTTTTTCGCGTAACCGAGAACCTGCTGGATCATGCCTTCGTTTTCATGGTAGGCTTTCTGCGCCTGCTGGGCGACAGCCGCGGCCTGATCCTTCACCGATCCTGCATTCCCCATCTGGCTGTCCACATTGTCAATCATCGACTGGACCTGCGCAATGGACTGCTGGACTGAGCTCGCCTGCTGGTCTGCCGCGGACGCCTTCTCGTTGTTCGCGTTGACCTGTGCCTGCCGTTTCTTGTCCTTGCCCGTCACCTTGTCGATGAGTTTGCCGACCGTGCTCTCCGAAGCATCGTCCTGGATCTGGTCGTTGCGGCCCTGCAGGCGGCTCGACTGTCCCTCGAGCGCTTTCTGCTGCTTTTCAAGCTCCGCGAGCTTTGCCTCGAGCTCCGCTTTCTGCTGCTTGAGCTCCGCCTGGCTACGCGCCGTTTTCTCCTGCTGGTTCTTCTGCTGCAGTTCCGCGACCTGCCGCTGGCTGTTCGCGAGATCCCGCTTATCTGCCTGCCAGCCCGCGACAATCATGCCGAGCATGAGCGCTGCGAGGAAGCCGCCAGTCAGGATCACGGCCTTCTTGTGCCGCTTGAACCAGTTTTCTTTTTTCTTCGCATCGGGGTACGGGCCCTTCTGCGCGTCAAGCGGCGTGAGCCGGCGCACGGCCGGGCGCGCGCCATCCTTCGGCTGCTGCGGGAAAGGCGGCTGGATTACCGTTTCGTCATCCTGCAGGATCCTCTTCTTGTCCACATCACTTTCCATGCCCTTCTCTATGCGTGGAAGTTTCTGCGTATCTTCGTTCATGCTTCTCCCTGCTTCTTCACTTTCTTTTCTTCTTGGGCAACCATATAGGCATGTTCCTTCTGCATCGTCTCGCAGAGGCGCTTGAGCGTCCAAAGCGTATTGAATGGCGTAACTACCGACTTGTACGGGATATGCTCGACGCCGTATTCTTTCAGCCGTGCCAGCACCTCGTCGAGACGCTTGCCGCGGACATTCTGCAGGATCATGACCTCATGCGGGAACGAGAACGTCTCCGCCTCATCCCTTTTCGACGCCCGGAAGCCCTTCATGCCGAGCAGATACCCGACCTTCTCCTGCCATGCTTCCTCGGGCAGGACGCGCGTTGCGATGCCGAGGCTGTGCAGGGCGTACTCCGCCTTCTCCCGCTTTTCCTCGTTCTGGAATCCATAGAATAAGACCTGCTGTTTCTGTTTCATCGCTGCACTCCGCTCAATCCAGTAAACCGCGCGTCAAGAGAAACGTCACGAACTCATTCATCGAGACGCCTTCCGCCTTCTGCCGTGCTTCAATCGTCCGGAGCAGGCTCAAGGGCAGATGCACGGAGAGCACGTTGTCCTTGACCTCCGCTTTCTTCTCCGGAATGTTTGCCGCATTCTCTTTCGGCTTTTCTTCGGTGGCTTTCTTCGACGGATTCTTCACGGCCTGCGGCGCTTTATCTGGTTTCGATGGTTTTGCCTGCTTCACCTCTGCAGGGGCATTCGCCGATGCGGTGTTCTGCGCTTTCTGCTGCGCGTTCTTCTTGGCTGGGCGGCGCGACGCCTTTTCCCCGCGCGTCAGCTTCTTCGGCGTGGCCTTTCGCTTCTGCTTGTCGGCTTTCGCTTCCGGTGTTTCATTTGCATTCTGCGCGGCTGCTGTCTCGCCTGCCTGTGTGTTTTCTTCTTTCTTTTCCGTTTTCTTTCTGCTGTTTCTCACTTTTTTCTTCTCCTCTGGCGGATAGACAAAGAACTCATCGTAAGCGTTCCTCAGAAGCTCACTTGCCTGTTTCGTGCCGATGCCGATGATATAGGATTTCTCTTTCTCGTTGAGCATCTCCGCGATGCGGATGAAATCGGAATCGGTCGTGATGATGAAATACCGGCGCACGCCGTCCTCGTAGAGGATCTTCGCAGAGTCGTAGAGCGCCGAGTCCAGCGAGTTCTTCCCGAGATAGGTGCGGTTGATCTGCCGGAACGTGAAGCCCGGCCGGTTCAGGAGCTTGTCCCAGCGTTTCTGCTCGGGACGTTCCTCCCAATCCGATACGACGATGGTGCGGCACGGCTGATAGCGCCGCGCCTTCCCGAGCGTATAGTTCAGCATCTCGAACGGTGCGTTCTCGATATCGTAGAGGATTGCCACGGTCTCGCGGCTGGAATCCAATGTCAGACTGATGATGAAAACCTTCTTCCTGAAATATAATAATCTTGTTCGTAAATGATCCTGTTTCTTGCTTTATTTCCGTTTCTGCAAGATTTCCGGATGATGCGTGCCGCGGGCATGTTCGAGCGGGCACTCGATGATGCCGCCGCCGACGACGATATCGCCATCATAGAATACCACGGACTGGCCGGGCGTCACCGCACGCTGCGGTTCCGCGAACTCGACGCGCACCTTCCCGTCCTCCTCAGGAATCACGACGGCCTGTCCTTCTTTCTTGCCATAGCGGACTTTCGCGGAGACCGTGATCGGCTCTGCGATGCCATCGACTGCGATCCAGTTCAGATCGCCCGCGATGAGGCCCTTCGAGAACACTTCGTCTTTGCCGCCGACGATGACCTGATTCTTCTCCATATCGAGTCCCGTGACATAGAGCGGCTCCGTCGCCGCGATGCCGAGGCCCTTGCGCTGGCCGATGGTGTAGAGGGGAACGCCTTCGTGATGGCCGACCACATTCCCTGCCTGATCGACGATATCGCCCGGCAC
This sequence comes from Selenomonadaceae bacterium, assembly GCA_036733925.1. GTDB lineage: Bacteria > Bacillota > Negativicutes > Selenomonadales > Selenomonadaceae > UBA2897. Next base: position 9,401 of record DAIMZO010000016.1, read on the forward strand.
GAGAATCTCCGGTTCCTTCTCGCGCAGATACGCCTTGTAATCGTCGTTCGGCACAAAGCAGATTTCCTGGCTGTCCGGCTTATGCGCGACCGGCAGGCGGTACTTTTCCGCGAGCTCCCTCGTATGGATCTTCGTATAACCGCCGAGCGGCATCAGGAAATGCGCGAGGCTTTTCTGGTTCAGATGGTATAGCGCGTAGGACTGATCTTTTTTCGTGTCGACGCCCTTTTTCAGCAGAAAGCGTCCATCCGCGTCCTGCTCGATGCGCGCATAGTGCCCCGTCGCGACGTACTGCACGCCGAGCTCGAGCGCCTTGCCGAGCAGCCCCTCGAACTTCACATAGCGATTGCAGGCAATGCATGGGTTCGGCGTCCAGCCCTTCGCGTAGTCACGCAGGAAATAGTCGATGACCTTCTCGCGGAACATATCGCGGAAATTCATGACATAATGCGGAATGCCGAGGATCTCGCAGACGCGCCGCGCATCATCCACGGAAGAAAGCGAGCAGCACCCGCGGTCGTTGCAGGCAGTGTCGCGGTTCTCATCGGAGAGCCGCATCGTCACGCCAATGACCTCATAGCTCTGCTCCAAAAGCAGCGCCGCCGTCAGCGAGCTGTCCACCCCGCCGGACATTGCACAGACAACCTTCTCTTTCGCCATACGCAGCATTCCTCCCATCGGCATACTGTTTTTAGTATACCATAGAATGAAACCGGTGAAAAGGAAAACCGGCATAGACGAGAACGCAGGAACAGTTGACAAGCTCCGTTTCTTTTTCTATAATATATGCAAGATAAAGGTTTGAAAAGTAATGTCAATTCATACATAAAGTTATATTCTTGTGTGGAGGCGAACACGCTTGCTGAAATATCAGGCGATTGCGGAGAGCATCCGGAAGAAGATCACGGAGGGCGTCTACAAGCCCGATGACCAGCTGCCGAAATCCAGTGATCTGGAGAAGACGTATCAGGCCAGCAAGATGACGGTCAAGCGTGCACTCGACGAACTCGAGGCCGACGGGCTCATCGTCAAGCGGCGCGGCAACGGCACCTTCGTCAAGGGGCTCGCCTCCAACGACCTGAACCAGCTGATCCGGCGCAGCCGGCGCCAGCTTTTCGGCATGTCGAAAGTCTATGCCGGGCATAAGGTGACGAGCAAGATACTGACCTTTGAGATCATCGAGGCTCCCGATGACATCAAGACACGCCTGCGCCTCGATGTGGAGTCGTTCGTCTATCATATCATCCGCGTCCGCTATCTCGACGGGACGCCGTTCTCGTTCGAGACGAGCTATATGCCGATTTACCGGATCCCGAACCTGAAGCGGCAGGATGCGGAACAGTCGATATTCTCCTATATCCGCAATAAATTGCATCTCCAGATCCAGAGCTCGCACCGCATCGTCCGCGTCCGTGGGGCGAACGAGCAGGAAGCCGAGGAGCTGAAGGTCGCGCCGGACTCCCCGGTCGCCGACGTGCGAGAAACGTATTTCCTCGCCAACGGCGTCCCATTCAATTACAGCATCACGACACATGAGCCCGAGCATTTCGCCCTCGAGACCGTACTTGTCAGCTGATGTGTTCCAAACCAAAAGGGACTGTTGCACGAACTTTCTCGTTCGTGCAACAGTCCCTTTCCTGTATCAGCGGGACATTACTTCCAGCCCATGATGGCCGCAATCTTGTCTTTCAGGTACGCGGCAATCTTGTCGTGTCCTTCCTGCAGCGGGTGCGTGCTGTCATGCGCGTAGTCGCTCTCCTGCAGCAAGGGTTTCGGGTCATTGAGGGAGACGAAATATACATCCTTCATCCCCTTTGCCGTGACCTGGTCGACCGCCGCCTTCACCCAGCTGCGGCCGCGCTTGCCAACCCATGCCGGCACTGGCTCCGTGCAGATGATCTTCTTGCCCGGATTGACCTTGCGGACAGTCTCGATGAGATGCACATATCCGGCGATGAATTCCTCGCGCGTCGGCGTATGCTGCGCCGGCTTGCTGAAATCGTTCGTCCCCATCGCGATGATGGTCGCATCAATCGGGAACTGTTTCGGATTCCAGAGCGCGTGTTCGCCGCCCAGCTTCTCGGAGTACATCGTCCAAACGTAGCGGTCTGCCGTATGCACCTGATTCGATGGCCACGGATCCGCCCAGTTGTGCACGACGCCCTCGCCGGATTTCGCAAGGATGCTGTAATCCGCGTCGAGCATGCGCGCAACCTTCGGGCCGTAGGCCTGGTCATTGTCCTCGATGTCGTTGTAATTGTTGTTCTTCAGCTCGCCATCGTTCTTGGCACCAGCCGTAATGCTGTCGCCGACGAACTCTAGGCTCCGCTTTTTCCGCGGATCCGGTTTCTCGAGCTTCGCGCCGTCATCGAGCGAGAAGCCGCGGAACTGCGTCGTCCCCATATAGCCTTCCGTCGAGCGCACGAAGAGCAGCTTATGCTTGCCCGGTTTCAGGTTTTCGGCGAGCACGGTCTCATTGCCTCTTGGCCTTACGACCTGAAACGCGCCGCCATCAATGCTCACGCGCCATTTGTCGTTCGGGTCGCGCATCTTTGCCTTGATGCTCGTACCCGTGAAATTCGCCTTGATGCAGACTGCGCCTTGCGCGCACTGGTATTCCTTGGCATTGCTCTTATCCCAGCGGCCGAAATACTGCAGATGCGCGTCGTTCGGCGCGATTTCCACAGCCGCCGAGCTGACGCCCGGTGCTGCGGCAAGCGTCGTGCCGAGGCTGAGCAGCACCGCCGCGAAAAGCATCGTTTTCTTTTTCATATCTCTTGCTTCTTTCTTTACTTCTTATCGTTGGCGTGACGGACTTTCTGGATATCGATTTCGGTCTTTTCCCCTTTCAGGTACGTCCCCTTCTCAACCTTCTTCCCGTCCGCCTGCCATGCGGCTTTGGCGAGTTCCGGCGTCAGGCTGGCGGCTTTGCCTTTCCGCGAGCCGATCTCGAGCATAGTCTCCGCCCAAGCCTTGCGCATCATGCCGTAGCCCGTCGGGCTCGGATGCACGCCGTCCGGGCCGAGCCAGTCGCGGTGCCCCTTGAAGATAGTCCAGAAATCTGGGCCCTTGAGCACTTTCGGATACGCCTTGTAGAGTTCGTCGATTTTCGCGTTGTAGAGCGGCGCGTTGTCGCCTACACCGGGCTCAGCCGCCCAGGGAATCTTGCCGACGACCGGTACTTTGCCGGCGGCGAGCACTTTCTCCACAATGACGGACATGTGCTTGTAATACTTCTCCATGTTGTGGCTGTTGCCCCAGGAATCGTTCGTCCCGAGGACAATGCCGACGTATTTGCCCGGGAAAATGGAGAGCCAGCGGTCGATGCACCGGACGCCGTCGATGGACTTGATGCTGCCCGTGCCGCCGTATTCGAAGATCGGGTTGTACTTCGGGTTCGCCGCGTTGACCAGCTGGCCGGCCGGCCCATACGGAGAACCCGAGAAATTCGCCGAGCCCGCCGTGATGCTGTCGCCGTAGACAATCCAATCGTCATCGAGGCCGTTTTTCGCCTCATAAACGTCGAGGTTGATCGCGGCGCGCGGCCCGCTCGCGTTGTCGACGCTGTCAACCTTCACGCGCACCCAGTTGTACTTGGAAAGATCCAGTACATGCTGGCGCGAATGATAGACATTGTCCTTGACCGTCACGAGCGTCTTCCAGCCGGACGACGGCATCTTGCCGCCGGGAGCCGCGTTCCCCTCAATCGTGTAGTTCTGCAGGTTCCCGTAGGATTTCCGGTTCTTGATGGTCGGATCATAGTCATAGCTGCTGCTGTACCAGACGAGGACGGACTTCGCGCGCTGCGCGGCCGGTGTCTTGCTGAGGTCATAGGCGAGCCAGCCCGGCGCCTCGCCGTTCCACGTCGTCAGGTAGCGGGCGTCGTTGGCGTTTGCCGCGCGGTCGCTCGACGCATAGGCCGGCACATTGCGGCTAATCATCTGCGTGGCCGGCATCGGCGACGCGAAAGCTGTGGTCGTACTCATAAGGCAACACACCGCCAGAGCCGCAAGTTTCTTCTTTGATACATATAATCCCTTCAATTTCATACTAACCCCTCGATTTCCTGACGCAGATGGCCATCAGAACTGGAACGTAAGGCTCGAGAACCATTTGCTCCGGTCAAAGCCCGGATTCGTGATGGACGAACCGTTGAAGTATTTGACGAGGCCCTGCAGGTTATGGCAGAAGTTGTAGACGAGGCCGCCCTCCCAGCCGCGCTGGCCGATCTGTGCGCCGTCCTCATAGACCGTCTTGACGAGCGCATCCGGTGCGAGGTAGCGGTAGCCGAAGTAGTAGCCGAATGCGTGATTCGGCTCCGCGCTCATATACTCGCCGCCGTTGAACTGGTATTCCGCCGTCCAAGCCTGATTGTAGCCGCCCTGGTTGCCATGCGCATAGGCGCCGAACAGGTTGCCCTTCTTGCCAAGTTTATGGTTGAGCGATACGGAATAAATCTGAAGTGCCTCTTTGTCATAGGAACCGGATTTATAGTTGTAGTATCCAGCTTCTGCATCGAATCTTGGTGTAAAGGCATGGCCGAATGCTGCTCCAGTCAGCGTACGGCGGCGCGTCGGCGTCGTAATGGTCTTTCCAGAAAGCGAATACTTTGCTTGGCTGTAATCATAGGTTGGATTATTCCAGTCATAGATCCAGTTTGAACCAGTTGCAGACTGGATGACCTTATACGTCTTAGACGTATCCAATGCAGCGGCCGATCCACCAGCTACACGCTTATGATATCTCAAAAAATCCGTAGTAGCAGATGCGTTCGATACGGATGCAGCAGCAGCTTCTACCGCACTCGATTTAATATTATAGGACTGAGTATACGTCGTCTCCGTTTGGCTGATAAGCGTAGCGTTACTCCAATCTACATCGTTCAATGTAAATTGATAATCCGAAGAGCCTTCCGTTGCCGTGCTAGAACGATCGGAATCCTTCAGGTCGAGTCGGCCGGTGAATACGCTGAACCAGTTCTTCGCGTCTTTATGCGAGACGTTGAAGCCGCGCATGACAGAGTGGTTGACGAAGTCGTTCTGCACGCCCGTGTAGAACGCGCCGTATTTGCCATCAAGGCCGGTCTTGTCAATCGGGCCGCCGACATAGTACGTCTCCGGGCGCATGACGTTCGAACGTGAATTCCCGTTGTTCCAGTTTTCGTCCTCGGCCTCCTCGGTGTTGAAGCCATTGCCGTCATAGCTGTCCAGCTGCGTCGTGAACGTGCCGTGGAACGTCAGCGGCGTCTTCGGCACGACCGCATCGAGGTTCAGCTTCAACTCTTTACGCCAATGCGGCGAAACATCGTCGCCATCGCTGTTCTTGATGCCCTCGTGCTTCGCGCGTTCGTATTTCTGCGCGAAGGAGCCCGTGATGCGGACATTCTTCTGCTTATGTTCGAGGCGCGTCACGCGGACACCGAGCGCATCAAGGTCATCGCGGAACTCATCCGACAGCTTGTTGATGAGCGTCTGATCCGGCGCGCTGGCCTTCGTCCAGTGCGTGCGCGCATTCGCGATCATCTGCGCCATCTCGTAGCGCGTGATGGTCTTGTCACCCTGGAAGGACTTGTCGCCGTACCCCGTCAGGATTCCGTCTTTCGCGAGTTGCGTGACCGCCTGATACGCCCAATGATCCGACGGCACATCGTTGAACAAATCGGTATCCGCGGCCATTGCCGTGGACGAGCTGAACACCATCGCGGAGAGTACCGCAAGGACTAATTTCTTATTCTGCATGAGGATTTCCTCCTATTCTCTTTTTTCATCCGAAAGAACCCGTTTCCGCTTTTCCCGATCTGCCGATCAGAAATAGCAGAACACACCCGTGTACAGTTTATCGCGCTGGCGGGATCCGCTGTACGTGTAGGTCAGGGACTTGCCGAAGCCGTATTTGAGCGTATATTGGAGATTTCTCGTAAGATTGTAGTACATGCCGAGCTCGACGCCGCGCTGGCCTTTCTCGATACCATCGCCGTAACCGCAGCGGATATAGGAATCTGGTGCGAGAACATGGTAGCCGACGAAGGCGCCGAACGCATGCGCACGATCCGCGGGCATCCACGGATTGCAGTTCCACATGAGATCCGTCATCCAGCCGCGGCTATGGCTGTTCTCTCCATGCTGATTGCCCTGCGCATAGGTTCCGCGGAAAACAAGCTTCGACGCGAGCTTGTAGTCGAAGCTTGCGGCACCGACATAGAGCGGCTCGCGGTTGTAGGCCGCCGACGTATAGCGGTAAGCGCCGAGCGAATAAGAGAATTTCCGGCTGAACATACGGTCATAGGCGATGCTGTAGACCGTTTTCTTCGTGCTGGTATTTGAATTGAACATATCCTGCAGATCGCTTTTCGCATTGTCCGATCCAGTACCGCCATTCTTCAGGATTTTCTGCTGTTCCTCCAGCGTCATCGGATTGGTGCCATCATAGGAGAGACGTGGCTCCCAATTCGTATCCTCGTTCTTTACCACATAATAATTCTTGTGTGCACGGACATTATCATTCCATGGCTGACTGATTTCGGATTTCCAATTTCCCGTCGCATTGTCATACTGTGCGCCGGCACCGACGGCCAGATCGCCATCGGTGCTGTCGACAATGCCGCCGAAAGCGTGCCAGACATATTTCTTCGACCAATGCTCGAGCATCAGACCGCGAAGATTCGCCGCGTAAACGTAGCCGTTCTGTACCCACGGCTGCAAGATGCCGACGCGCGTCCAGAGCTGCGTCTTGCCAAGCGTTCCTTCGAAATAAGCAAGGCTCGGTTTCAGCAGCACGTCGTAGGCATGCCCGCCATTATACGTACTCGTCATCAGTTCTTCATCGTTGATACGAGTATTCGTGCCCCATTTCGTTTCGAGATGCGTCTTGAATTTCCAGTCTCCGACGACTTTCGGGAGCTTTGCATCCGCATCGAAATGCAGCTCTTTCGCCCACCAGCGGCTCTTCTGCGTATCGCCGCCTGCGTGATTGTGCGACTCAAGGGTCTGCTGGAAATACCCGTGAATATTGACATTGTCTTCGGTCTTTTTCTGATGCTTTTCCAGTGCGTTCACGCGCTTCGCGAGCGTCTGCATGGACTCGATCTCGCCGTCGAACTCGTGCGACAGCTTTTCCAGCACCGCCTTGTCCTCAGCCGAAGCCTGCTGCTCATGCGCGAGCGCACTTGCGACCATCTGCGCCATCTGATAGCGTGTGACGACGGCCGTCCCATCAAAATGGTCCGCGGCCATGCCTTTCACCAGACCGTCGGCCTTCAGCTGCGCAACGGCTGCATAGGCCCAATGGCCAGCCGGCACGTCGGCGAACATCGCCTCGCCGGTTGCGGCAGATGCCGTTCCGCCGGTCATGCCTGCCGCCAGCACCGCTGCGAGAATGGCAGCGATACGCTGCGATTTCTTCATACGGATTCCCCCTCTATACTCTCTCCTGAATCTTTTACCCTATTGATTCCCATATCTTCGATTCGAGTGGTAATTGATTCAACGTATTCAGTATAGCACTATGTCTATTCTTTGTCAACTAAAAGGTATGACTAATTTGAAGTATTCTGTATTTCAGTAAAAATAAAAGTATATACTTTTTATTGACAAAGATATAAAAATGACCTATACTAAGCGCAAGAACGAAAATACGAACCGCAATATTGCGGGAATTGCGTGGAAAAAGGGCTTATGCTATGAAGAAATATCAAATGGTGGCAGATGCCATCCGGAGAGACATTCACGACGGGATTTATCCTGCGGGATCGAAGCTGCCGAAAGCCGATGCACTCTGCGATTCCTATCAAGTCAGCATCATCACGGTCAAACGTGCCATGGATGAGCTCGAGGCGCAGGGGCTGATTGTCAAGCGCCGCGGGACGGGCACCTTTGTCAAGGAGCTGCGGCCGCGAGAGCTCGAGCATCTGAGTCAGGCCGCGCCGGGTGCCCGCCTGCCCGCACATGGCGTCCGGGTCCTGCACTTCAAGGTGCGGCATCCCAGTCCGGACATCGCGGAGAAGCTTATGCTCTCGACGCAGGACTTCGTCTACGATATCCGCCGGACCTATCCGCAGGACAAGAAAACCTCCGTCATCGAGTCACTCAAGATTCCGACCCTGCTTTTCCCGAAAATGCGGGAGCACACGGCGACGCAGTCCCTCGACGCCTATATTGAAAAAGAGCTCAAAATCAAGCTCCAGTCCTCCCACTACAGCATCAGCGCGCGCATGCTGACCGAGGAGGAGCGGTCCATCCTGCAGCTCACCAGCCAGCAGCCGGCCCTCGAGGTCAGCACAATCCAGTACCTCATCAGCGGCAGCCCCTGCCTCTACGCCAACGCCGTAATCTGCGGCCAGAACGCCTCCATGCACACCGTATCCCTGCACTGACGCAAAAAAAATCGCACACAAAAAAGCAGAACCGTTACAGCAGCAATTCGCAACGGTTCTGCTTTTCTTTTCAAACTTCCGTTTTCAGCAGTTCATTCCAAGTCCTCGTGAACCTCGGTGAAATAGATGACGGTTACGGTATCGTCGGGCTGGATGCGGCGTTTGTGCATGCGCTCGAAATCCGCGATAAGTTCTTCTTTCGTGTTGATGCCCGGATCCTGATGGTCGAGATCCTCTGTCGAGAGCGTGTCGATGGTCTTGACGCGGACTTTGTCGAGGAAGGCCGTATAGAGCTTATGCTTCGGCTCGTACTTCTTGCCCGCCGTGATCCAGACGATGGAATTCTGCTTGTAGTCATGGCTCACATCGCCAAGGCGGATTGTGCAGTCCTTCGTGCGTTCCATGAGCATTTTTTTATGCTTCGAAGAGAAAAAATTCAATGCCATCATAGTGCAACATCCCCTGTCTTTGATTTCCAAGCCGGAACCCCATAAAAACCGGTTGTTCGCGTTTTCTGCGGGATTCTGGCGTCTTTCACTCGCTTTACACGCTTTATATTCGCCTCAATATGTCGGTATTCCTTCTTTTTTCTTCGATTTCGTACAGAAAACAGAATATGGCACCACAAGGATATCCGGATACCGTCCGGTGCCTGGCGGCCAAAGACGGTATCCCTTGCTTTTCGCGGGCGCAAGAGCTAAAATGAAGGTACGGATTTCTTCAACCGTCTAACCATCAGGAAATCCGAGCAGGGAGTTTTTATGCATTTACCGAATCAGAAATATCTCTATATGCTGTGTCTCGGGCATTTCAGCGTCGACATCAATAGCGGATCGCTTCCGGCGCTGCTGCCGTTCTTCGTATCGAATTATGGGATGAACTACGCGGATATCGCCGGCATCATGTTCGGCTATTCGTTCCTCTCGTCCCTCGTGCAGCCGGCGTTCGGCTACTTCGCGGACAAGGGCTCCCGGCAGTGGTTCATGGTGCTCGGCATCCTGATGACGTCCCTCGCCTTCGCCGTGCTCGGCTTTGTGCAGAGCTACTGGGGCATCTTCGCGTTCGCGGTCATCATGGGCATCGGCTCATCGATTTTCCACCCCGAGGGCGCGCGCAATGTCACGGCGGTCTCCGGCAAGGAAAAGGGCAAGGCCGTCAGCATCTTCAGCGTCGGCGGCAATGCCGGTTTCGGCCTCGGCCCGCTGCTGATTGTCTTCCTCGTCTCGGCCTTCGGCATGCACGGCACGCTGTTCTACGGCTTCATGGGACTCGTCCTTGCCGGAATCATCGGCCTATCCATCCCGGCCATCCGCAGGGCAGGACAAACTGCTGCGGCGGAGGAATCCGTTGCCGAAGGCAACGTAGAGACAACGCCTGCGCCGGTTGCGAGGAATGACTGGCCGGCTTTCGGCAAGCTGTTCCTGTCCATTTTCTTCTGCTCGACGCTGATGACCGGCATCAACAGTTTCCTGCCGATGTTCTGCATCACGACGCTCGGCACATCGAATGCTGCCGGCTCCGCGACTCTCTCGATCTTCGCCTTGATGGGCATTGCCGCGACGCTCATCGGCGGCTGGCTTGCCGACCGGCACGGCTACGTCAACACGATGCGGCTCTGCTGCTGGGTCGCGGTTCCGGTCTTCGCCGTCATCGCGTTCTCCGGCAGCATCTACGCCATCTACGCAATGCTGATTCCGCTGTCGCTCGCGCTGCGCGGGCAGTACTCCTCGACCGTCGTGCTCGGGCAGAGCTACCTGTCGAAAAACGTCGGCTTCGCCTCCGGTATCACGCTCGGCGTCTCATTCAGCATCGGCGGCATCGTTGTGCCGTTCCTCGGCCACTATGCGGACGCGTTCGGCATCCAGTCCCTGTTCACGCTGCTCGTCGTGTTCTCTGTGCTCGGCGCGCTCGCGACCATGCTCCTGCCGAAGCACAGCAACGCACAGGATCTATGACCCTATCTGCATGCAAAAAAGGTCACGAAGGAATCCTCATGGATTCCTTCGTGACCTTTTTCTTTTCTCATCTTCAAAGCATGGCGTGCAGGCGCTCGCCGTCGATCTTGCCGCGGTCGTTGAGCGGCAGCTCGTCGACGAAAAAGATGCAATCCGGCATCGCCTCCGGCCGGATAGAGTGACGGACGCGCTGACGGATCTCCCGCTCGTCTGCGCCACGTTCCTTGACCAGCCAGACAACCGCGCCGTTGCCGCGCACCTCATCGGCAATCGGCAGCGCCGCGGCGTCGAGGATGCCCGGGATTGCTTTGAGCCGCGAGGTCAGCTTCAGCAGGTTCAGCTTGAACCCGCCTTTATTGACCATCGCTGTCCGGCGCCCATAGAACAGGAGTTCCCCCTTCTCGTTGAATGCGCCGCAGTCCTGCACGCTGAAAGGCATGGCGGCCCCGCTCACATGATAGGGCGTATCCACATAGATCAGCCCGTCGCGGATGCTGACATCGACGCCCGGGAACGGCTTGCCAAGATTTTCCGGCGGACGGTCTGGATTCTCGACCACCGCATAGGTGATGAAATTCAGCTCGCTTGCGCCATAGTAGAGGATCAGCTGCGCGTTCGGCAGCATGTTTTGGAGCGCCCGGATCACGGGCGGCGACAGGAGCTGCGAACCCGTGAAAAGCGAAGATACCGCAGGGAACGTTTCCTTCCCGTGCAGCGCCTTCACGAGCAGGGTCAGTTTCGAAGGAATCAGGTAGATCACGTTCACGGCGTAACGATTCATGAGCGCCGCCCAGTGATGGCAGCGCAGCACGTCGCTCATGATCGTGGTGCCGCCGGCAAAAAGGACGGAGAGCAGTGTGTTGAGGTTCCCCGTGAAGCTCAGCGACCCTTGCTGGAAAAGCTTCGTGTCCTCCGGAATGCGGAGAATCTCATTTGCCGTTGGGAAGAATCCGGCCCAGCTGTCATAAGTCCGGTACATGACCTTCGGCGTACCGGTAGAGCCAGAGCTCAGGACGCCCATCACATCCGCCTCCGCATGCGGGCGCGGCGGCAGCTCGGTCATCTGCATATCATCCTCGTCGCTGCCATACGTCCAGAGCGCCTGCAACGCGTTATGCCCGAGGATATCCCGAAGCTCCCGCTGCAGGCCTTTATGCGCGAGGGTCGGGCGTACGCCCAGTTTCTGCAAGGCGAAAAATGCGGCGAGCTGGCGCGCGATGCCCTGTGCCAACACGAGCACATCCCAGCCCGCCTCCACACGGGATGAGACGCGGGCCGCAAGCGCATCGCTCTCCGCGAGGAACGTCTCATAGTTATAGACGGATGTCCGTAGGCCAGCGCCCCGCCGAACCGGTTGTACCGCTCGACGAGTTTCGGATACCGCCGCGCAAAGAGCACGTCGATGACCGCGAAGGCCTCATTGAACTCGATGGCCGAGAGATCGCCAAAAAAAAGCCCCTGATGGCGCAATAAAGCCTCCGCGGTCCACTGTGCGCCGCGTGGGCTCTCCGATGGATTGCAGCCAAGCGCCGCCGTCCCGATGAGCTCCGCCTGCACCGGCAAACCGTATTTCTCGGCAAAGTTGCCCGAAACAAGCAGCACGAACGCCGCGCCGTCGTTGATCCGGCAAGCGTTGGCCGCGTTCAGCAGCGTTCCCTTGCTGAGGACCGGCGGCAGGCGGTCGATCAGCCTCTGGCTGATCCGCGTGTGCACGCCTTCATCCTTCGCATACGGACCGATTGGCAGGATGACATCTGAGAAAATCCCGCGCTCTGCGGCCCGGGCCGCACGCTGATATGAGCGGAGCACCCAGGCATCCATTTCGTCCTTCGTCACCTGTTCCGCCTCGATCACGGATTCTGCACCGTAGAGCATCGTCTGCGGGCGCAGGCCGCCGACCAAAAAGACCTTTTCCATAAACCGGCCTTAACGCATGGAACGGTTGATCTTGACGCCGAGGAATGCCGCGAGCAGGCATTTCAGGACGTCGCCCGGGATATACGGCAAGACAGCCATGATGAAGCCCTGATACCAGGTAATGTCCATGACCTGCACCATCTGCAGGATGCCGCCGAGATCCGTCACCGTGATGCCGATGAAGATATCCAGCAGCGCATAACGCTTGAAGTCCGGCGTATCGCCTTTGAGCGCACTGAGGAGCGGGAATGCGATCAGCCATGCCCAGATATAGCCGCCCGTCGGGCCGAAAAGCTTGCCGAGTCCCGCCGTTCCACCGACGAAGACCGGCACACCCGCCGCACCGATCAGCACATAGGCACCAATCACCATCAGCGTCTGCTTCGGCGTCAGAACAAAAGCCGTGACGCCGAGCGCAAGCGTCAATGCCGTCACCATGCCAGGGGTGAACGGCAGCGGGAATGCAATATAGGCCGTCACGCAGCAGAACGCCAGGCAGAGCGCCATTTTCGTCAGGTCACGCGTCTGGTTCAAAGATTGTTTTGTCTCTTTCAAGATGTCTTCTCCTCTCATCACTCGTTCTGTTCTTCTCGAGCAGAAATTTCCAGATGGATCGTCTCACCGGCAAAGGACGGGGTCGTAACTTTCAGCGCAGCAGTTGTCCGCGCCAAATCTCGAAACATAGTAAAACGCCTCCTATACTTTCCCTATTATAGGGAAAATCACAGGAGACGTCAACCTTATGTGTTTTTATAGGATACAAATCCGCATTTTGTCATCATGGATGTCTAAACTGGATTTACTCTTTACCCCACGCGAGGATGCCCTTGGTATCCCTGAGAACGTCCGCACGGAACACCGGATCCTTCCCCTCGGCTTTCTGCGCCGTGTAATCCTTCAGCGCGATATAGGCGCGCTTCGAGAGACGCGTGATGGCGTACAGGTTCGTCAGGCACAGGAAGCCCATGAAGAGGTCGGCGAGGTTCCAGACGAGTGTCAGCTCCGCCAGACAGCCGAACAAGACCATGAGCACAACGCCCGCGCGGAACAGATAGAGCCACAGGCGGGATTTCGCCTCAAAGAACGCGATGTTGATTTCGCCATAGTAATAGTTGCCAACGATCGAGCTGAACGCGAACATCAGAATCATGATGGAGACGACCGCCGGTGCCAGCGCGCCGAAGATCGACGCGAGCGAAGCCTGCGCCAGCTCGATGCCCGTGAGCTTGCCGCCAATCGTATACTGGCCGGACAGCAGCACGATGAACGCAGTCGACGAGCAGACAATCCACGTATCCACGTAGACGCCGAAGGACTGCACGAGCCCCTGCTTGACCGGGTGGGAGACCTTCGCCGTCGCCGCCGCGTTCGGCACCGAGCCCTCGCCGGCCTCATTCGAGAACAGGCCGCGCTTGATGCCCGTGAGCACCGCCGTGCCGATACCGCCGCCAACCGCCGCCTGCGGGCAGAACGCATCATGGAAGATCAGCGCGAACATCGCGGGCACCTGCCCGATATGCAGGATGACCACTACGAGCGCGGTCAGGATATAGAGCCCCGCCATGATTGGCACGAGCCATTCCGTGAATTTCGCGATGCGTGTCATCCCTCCACAGATGACCAGCGCCGTCAGCACGCAAAGGAAAATCGCGGTCGCAATCGGGGCAAAGCCGAACGCCTTCTGCGCGGAGAGCGCAATCGTGTTCGCCTGCACCGATACGTAAATCAGGCCGAACGTCACCGAGATCAGGATGGCAAACAGCTTTGCAACGCCCGGCTGCCCCAATGCGTTCCGGATATAGTACGCCGGACCGCCATGGAACGTCCCGTTGCCGCGCGGCAATTTATAGATCTGCGCGAGCGTGCTCTCGACGAACCCCGTCGCGCACCCGATGAACGCGATGACCCACATCCAGAATACGGCGCCCGGGCCGCCCGTCACGATAGCGATGGCGACGCCCGCGATATTGCCGACGCCCACGCGCGAAGCCGTGCTGACACAGAACGCCTGGAACGAACTGATCGTCCCGCCCGTCGTCTTCTTCCCGATGCCCTCCGTCAGGAGCCGCAGCATCTCCGGCAGCATCCGAACCTGCACGAACCTCGTCCGCAACGTGAAATAAAGTCCGCAGCCAATCAGAACCACAATCAGCACATACGACCAGAGCACCTCATTGATGGCCCCGACCGCACTGTTCAATACATCCATAAAATTCCCCTCTCCTTAGCAAAAAAAGGATTGTGTCAAGATAATTGTGTCACCGGTGATGGTGCCCGTTGGGATACAGAAAGCAGTCTGGCTGATGGGCGTTGATGATGCCGACGGCCTGCAGGTAGGACTGGATGGTCGTAGAGCCGACGAATTTCATGCCCCGTTTCTTGAGGTCTTTCGATACGTTGTCGGAAAGCGGCGAGGTCGTAGAAACCGGATCATAGATGATTTGCCCGTCGGTCCAATGCCAGAGATACGCCGCAAAGCTGTCGTACTCCTGCGCGATTTTCCGGAATATTTGGGCATCGTTGACCGCTGCCTCGATCTTGCGACGGTGCCGGATGATCTCCGGATTCTTCACTAGCCGGTCGATATCGGCCTCCGTAAACGCACAGACGGCATCCAGATCAAAATCCGCGAAAGCCCGCCGGAATCCCTCTCTTTTATTCAGCACGCACTCCCACGAAAGGCCTGCCTGAAAACATTCCAGCAGCAGAATTTCAAAAAGCTTCTGATCATCATGAACCGGCCGCCCCCATTCCTCATCGTGATACTGCACATAGCGCTCATTCTTCGGATTTGCCCAGAGGCAGCGCGTTTTCCCATCTTTCCATGTTATTTGTTTTTCCATTTTGCTCCACCTATTTTCTCCCGCTCATGGGGAGATATTCCCTATTTCCGTGATGTCGGCTTTTATTATACCAAACCATACGGATAAAAGCGAAAAAGAAAAGGTTCTGTGCCACTTTGGTGCAGAACCTTTTCTTATCTCTGGTCTGTTATTTTCCAATCCGCTCGAGGGCGCGGTGAGCGATGTCTTTGCGGTGGTATTCGTCCTGGAAGGTGATCTTGGTGACGCCTTCGTAGGCTTTGTCTACGGCCGCGCGGATGTCCGCGCCTTTCGCGACGACGCCGAGGACGCGGCCGCCGTTCGTGACGATCTGGCCGTCTTTCTCTGTGGTGCCGGCGTGGACAACGAGGCAGCCCGCCTGTTCCGCAGCCTCGATGCCGGTGATGGGATAACCTTTTTTATAGGATTTCGGATAGCCGCCGGAGGTCATGACGACGCAGACCGCCGTATCCTTGCTCCACTGGATATCCTGCGTATCGAGCGTGCCATCGACGCATGCGAGCATGACGTCGACGAGGTCGCTGTCGAGCAGCGGCAGGACGACCTGCGTCTCGGGATCGCCGAAGCGCGCGTTGAATTCGACGACTTTCGGGCCTTCATCGGTAATCATGAGGCCGGCGTAGAGGCAGCCCTTGTATGGACGTCCTTCTTTTGCCATTGCCGCGACGATCGGCTGCAGCACCTCTTTTTCCGCACGGTCGATGAGCTCCTGCGTCATGACAGGTGCCGGAGCATAGGCGCCCATGCCGCCAGTGTTCGGCCCTTTATCGCCGTCGTAGACGCATTTATGATCCTGCGACGGGATCATTGAGCGGATGGTCTTGCCATCTGTAAACGTGAGCAGGCTGGCCTCCTCGCCCTGCATGAATTCCTCGATGACGACGCGGCTGCCCGCCTGACCGAATTCCTGATTCTCCATGATGTCATGAATAGCCGTGAGTGCCTCGTCCTCCGTCTGTGCTACGGTCACGCCCTTGCCTGCCGCGAGGCCGTCCGCCTTGATGACGATGGGCGCGCCCTGCTCCTTGACGTAGGCGCGAGCGGCATCGGCATCCGTGAATACATCGTACTTCGCCGTCGGGATGCCATATTTCTTCATCATGCCCTTGGAGAAGGACTTCGAGCCCTCGAGTTCGGCCGCGGCCTTGCTCGGTCCGAATGCGCGGATGCCCGCGGCCTGCATCGCGTCGACGACGCCGTTGGTCAGCGGAACCTCCGGGCCGACGACGACGAGGTCGATGGCATATTGCTGTGCGGCCTTCACGAGCGCCGCATTGTCCTCAATGTCGATGCCTCCGAGGCAGACCGCGAATTTCTTCATGCCGGGATTGCCCGGCACTGCGTAGAGTTTCGTGCATTTCGGAGACTGCGCGAGCTTCCAGCCGAGCGTATACTCACGGCCGCCCCCGCCAATGACGAGTATATTCATTCTGACACCCTCATTTCTCAAGCTGTTTCTTCAGATATTCCTGAATCATCGTGTCGTAGGCCGCCGTATGGGCAAAGGCCTCCTGTGCGAGTTCCATGCGCGTGCGTGCGTCGACCTCGCCGGTCTCCGCAATCTGCTTCGCGACGGCGTCATAGCGCGCCGGGTTCGTGACGATTGTGACGTATTTGAAGTTCTTTGCAGCCGCGCGGGTCATGGCTGGTCCGCCGATATCGATGTTCTCGATGGCTTCGTCAAGCGTGACACCCGGCTTCGAGATAGTCTCTTTAAACGGATACAGATTGCATACGACGAGGTCGATGCCTTTGATGTTGTGCTCTTTCATCTCGCGGACGTGTTCCGGATTGTCGCGCACGGCTAGGATGCCGCCGTGGATGTACGGGTTCAGCGTCTTGACGCGGCCGTTCAGGATCTCCGGGAAGCCCGTGACATCGGAAACATAGGTCACGGGGATGCCCGCGTCCTTGATAGCCTTCATCGTGCCTCCGGTCGAGATGATCTCGACGCCGGCCTCATGGAGCTTCCGGGCGAAGTCGACGACGCCGGTCTTATCGGATACGCTGACAAGTGCGCGCTGGATTTTCATATATTTTTTTCCTCCTTCGAGTATTCAATCTTCTGGCGGGAGAATGTGGACGTGGCGGCCTTCGATCTGCAAACGGTGCTCGCAGTAGAGCTCGATGGCCTGCGGGTAGATCTTATGCTCCTGCTCGAGTACGCGGGCGCTCAGCGTGTCCTCGGTATCTCCCTCGAGCACCGGCACCGCGACCTGCAGGATGATGGGGCCGCTGTCGGTGCCCTCATCAACGAAATGTACGGTGCAACCGCTGACCTTCACGCCGTAGGCGAGTTCATCGCGATGCGCATGCGCGCCCGGGAAGCTCGGCAGCAATGCCGGATGGATGTTCATGATCCGCTTCGGGAACTGGCGGACGAAATACGGCGTCAGGATGCGCATGAAGCCCGCGAGGACGACAAGCGTCACGCCGGCTGCCTGCAGCTGACGGACGAGCTCGCGCTCAAAGGATTCGCGGTCTGCGTATTCTTTCCGGTTCACGCATGCCGCCGGAATCCCGGCTTTCTCCGCGCGTTTCAGGGCGTAGGCATCCGGCTTGTCGGTCAGCACGAGCGCAATGCGCGCGTGCACCTCGCCGCGGCCGATGGCGTCGATGATGGACTGCAGATCCGTCCCCCGGCCAGAACATAGCACGCCGAGGACTTCTTTTGCCTCTGTCATTTCGCGAACACACCGCCCTTGATCGTGACTTCATGCGCGCCGCGCGTCACCTTGCCGATGCGGTAGACGGTCTCATTCTTCGCCGCGAGATCCGCCTCGATCTTCGCCGCATCGTCCGCGGAAACAATCAGTACCATGCCGATGCCCATGTTGAACGTGCGGTACATCTCGTGCCAGTCCACATTGCCCCACTGCTGCAGCAGGCGGAAAATCGGCGGCATCTCCCATGCCGCGCTGTCGATGGTCACGCCCATATCGTCCGGCATCGCGCGCGGGATGTTCTCGTAGAAGCCGCCGCCCGTGATATGCACCATGCCGTGGATGTCGTAATCGCGAATCAGCGGCAGGCAGGTCTTCGGGTAAAGGCGCGTCGGCGTCAGGAGTTCCTCGCCGATGGTCTTGCCGAGAGTATCGACGTACTCGTCGCCCTTCATGCCCTTCCGCTCAAAGACGATCTTGCGCACAAGCGTGTAGCCGTTGGAGTGCACGCCGGAGGACGGCAGGCCGAGCAGGACATCGCCCTCCTGCACGCGTGCCGGCGTGATCAGCTTCGATTTCTCGACGACGCCGACGGAGAAGCCCGCAATATCGTACTCGCTCTCAGGGTAAAAACCGTTCATCTCTGCGGTCTCGCCGCCGATCAGCGCGCAGCCGGACTCCTTGCACGCGTTCGCGACGCCCTTCACGACGTCGGCTGCCTGCACCGGGTCGAGCTTGCCGACCGCGAGGTAGTCGAGGAAGAACAGCGGCTCTGCGCCCTGCACGAGGATATCGTTAACGCACATCGCGACCGCGTCCTGCCCGATGGTATCATGCTTGTTGAGCAGGAAAGCGAGTTTGAGCTTCGTGCCGACGCCATCGGTTCCCGAGACGAGCACCGGTTCCTTATACTTCCCATTCAGCGCGAACAGGCCGCCAAAGCCGCCGAGGTCGCCGAGCACCTCCGGCCGATATGTCGCGCGCACGCTGTCCTTGATGCGCTGTACCGTCTCATTGCCTGCATCGATATCGACGCCCGCGTCCGCGTAGGTCATTTTTTCTGCCATGATTTCACCTTTTCCCACTCAATTTCCATGCTGTTTTTTCTGTTCGAAAACGTATTTGCTGTCGCCCGCCGGGTGCTCGCCATCCTTGATCGGATACACCTTGTTGAAGCAGGCGTAGCACATCGCGTCCGCGTCGACATCCGGCACGCATTTCTTGAGGCCCTCGATGGACAGGAAATGCAGGGCATCCGCGCCGATGAACTGCCGGATCTCCTCAACGGTCTTCGTCGCGGCGATGAGTTCCTTGCGCACGCTCGTATCGATGCCGTAGAAGCATGGATAGCCGATTGGCGGGCTCGAAATGCACATCTTGACGGATTTCGCGCCGGCGTTCCGAAGCATCCGGACGATCTTGCCGCTCGTCGTGCCGCGCACGATGGAGTCATCGACCATGATGACGACCTTGCCCTCGACGGCCGAACGGATGGCGTTCAGTTTCAGCTTGACCGCCGTATCGCGTTTCTTCTGCGTCGGCTGGATAAACGTGCGGCCGATGTAGCGGTTCTTGATGAGGCCCTCGACGAACGGGATGCCGGACTCATAGGCATAGCCTGTCGCAGCCGTCGTGCCGGAATCCGGCACCGAAATCACGATATCGCCCTTGTATTTCGACTCGCGCGCGAGCATGCGCCCCATCTCGAAGCGGGCCGCATGTACGCTCTGCCCGTCGATGACGGAATCCGGCCGCGCGAAATAGATGTACTCGAAAATGCAGGATGCGCGCTTCTCGCCCGTCGCGAACGGGTAAGATTTCAGTCCCTCATCATCGATGACGACCATCTCGCCCGGCTCGACGTCGCGCACGAACTCGGCACCGACGACGTCGAGGCCGCAGGTCTCCGACGAAAGGATCCAGCTACCATCATCCGTGCGCCCGATGCAGAGCGGACGGAAGCCCTGCGGGTCGCGGACGCCGATGAGCTTCTGCTCGGTCATGATGGTCAGGCAGTACGCGCCCTTAATCTGCTTCAGGCTCTCGATGATCTTCTTCTCAATGGTCTCCGCGCGACTGCGCGCAATCAAGTTCACGAACACCTCGGAGTCGATGGAGGTCTGGAAAATCGTGCCCTCCTGCTCGAGGCGGTGGCGGATCTCCGCCGCATTCGTCAGGTTGCCGTTATGTGCGAGCGCAATCTTGCCGCCCGCATAGTTCACGAGCAGCGGCTGCGTGTTCGCGAGCAGGCTCGAGCCCGTCGTCGAATAGCGGACATGGCCGACCGCGATATACTGATTGTCCATGTGCGGCACCTGATGCCGGAACACCTCGTTGACGAGGCCCATACCGCGCGATACATCCATCCACGCGCCGTCCGTGATGGCGATGCCCGCACTCTCCTGCCCGCGGTGCTGCAGGGCGTAGAGGCCAAGGTACGTCATGTGCGAGACATCTTCCGTATGGGAATAGACGCCGTAGACGCCGCACTCTTCCTTCCATTTTGGTTCTGCTTGATTCATAGGTTTTCTTTTGTTCTCCCGATACAATAGAACTGACGAACGCTGCATCAGGCCTGTGCCTTGACGCGCGCCGCTTTTTCCTCTACGCCTTTTGCCATATCCTCGCGATAATCCTGAAGCTTCTTCTGCAGGTCTTTGTCCGAGATAGCGAACATCTCGATGGCATAGACCGCCGCGTTCTTCGCGCCGTTGATCGCCATCGTCCCGACCGGTACGCCAGACGGCATCTGCACGGTCGAGAGCAGCGCATCCATGCCGCTGAGCGGCGTCGCGTTGACCGGTACACCGATGACCGGCAGCGTCGTGTAGCTCGCGACGACACCAGCGAGATGGGCAGCGGCACCGGCTGCGACGATGAACGCCCCGACGCCCTTTTCCGGTGCGGACGTCACGAACTCGCGCACGCGCGCCGGCGTGCGGTGCGCCGAAGCCACCTCGACGACAGACTCAATCCCGAACTCTTTCAGAAGCGCAACCGCCGGCTCCAAGACCTTCCAGTCCGAATCGCTTCCCATGAGAACAGCTACCTTCATGGATCATCATCCTCCATTTCCATGATACGGCCATTACCGGGATATCCCGTATCCCTTCAAATAATGGTAAGAAGCGGATATCCCTGTACCCGCATACTACCATCATACCGATAAAACGTTTTTCTGTCAATAAAAAGTGGACAAGCGTCCTTGACTTTTCCCTTTCTCTGCACAGTTTTACTCATCAAAGGGCATGAGAAATGCAAAAAAACCGCCGCACGATACTTTCCGTTCGTGCGGCAGCTCCATGGTCTGTCCTTATTTCTTTGCGCTCTGCGCGGCCTGTTCTGCCTTCTTTGCGGCAACGAAAGCGGCCTCACGCTGCTTACGTTTGCGCGCTTTGTGCGCCTCGTAGCGTTCTTTGCCTTCTTCGAAAGCGGCCCTCTGCTCCGGCGTCGTGACCTTCAGCGGCGCGACAGCTTTCGGGCGGCCATTGCGGTCCATCGCTACCATCGTGAAGTATGCCGTCAGCGCCTGCTCCGGCTTGTCGCCGTGCTCGATATCCTCGACCTCAACGTTGACGAAGATCTCCATCGAGCTGTGGCCGACGAATACGACCTCTGCCGTGCAGTTGACGAGATCGCCGATAAAGATTGGCTTGTGGAACTCGAGCTCGTCGACACGTGCCGTCACGACGTTCATGTGTGCATATTTGTAGCCGCACGCATACGCCGCTGAGTCCATCATCTTCATGATTTCGCCACCGAAGACGTTGCCGTTCGGATTTGCCTGATTCGGCATCATGACCGTACCAATAATCGTCTTGTTCTGATCCATCGATAAACCTCCTGCCATACAGTGCCAGGAACCACTGACTCAGCCGCCTCCCACATTGCCGCGAGCATCAGCCGTTCTTTGAAAAATTTTATGTATCTGCTTACATTTCTTCCACGTCTTTATTCTACCATGTTTCCCCGAGAAAATCTAGTATCTTTCATTACCGTTCTGTCTTTTTCTTTTTGCTGCAAAGAAAAACAGACGGAGGATATTCCTCCGTCTGCTGCTTTTCCTGCAGGCTCACTTCGTCTCTGCGTCTTTTTTCAGGATCTGTTCCGCAGCGGCGTCGAGCCAGTCGCCCTGCACGGTCTCGAGCTGGCCGGCATCGCATTCCGCGGCGAGACCCGGGACGATTGGGATCCGCGCGAGGATGTCGAGACCGTACTGCTTCGTGATCTCATCCAAGTGGCTCTTGCCGAAAATCTCGTGGCGCTCATGGCAGTTCGGGCACTCGAAATAGCTCATGTTCTCGACGACGCCGAGAATCGGCACCTTCATCATTTCGGCCATCTTCACGGCCTTCTCGACGATCATCGAGACGAGCTCCTGCGGGCTCGTGACGATGACGATGCCATCGACCGCGATGGTCTGGAATACCGTCAGCGGCACGTCGCCGGTTCCCGGCGGCATATCGATGAACAGGTAGTCCGTATCCTCCCAGATGATGTCCTGCCAAAACTGCTTGACGACGCCGGAGAGGATGGGGCCGCGCCATACGACCGGATCGGACTCGTTCTCCATCAGCAGATTCATGCTCATAATGCCGATGCCGCCGGCCGTCGGAACCGGGTAGGCACCGACTTTCGAGCCGCGCACCTCGCCCTTCACGCCGAACATCTTCGGGATTGACGGGCCCGTGATGTCCGCGTCCATGATGCCGACATGCTGCCCCTTCCGGGACATCGCGACGGCGAGCAGGCCGGTCGTCAGCGATTTGCCGACACCGCCCTTGCCGGACACTACCGCGATGACGTGGCGGATGGAGCTCAGCTCATGCGGCTTCTCGTGGAAGTCCTTCTTGCCCTGCGTACGCGTATCTTCGCCGCAGGTCGTCCCGCAGGCGCTGCAGTCGTGATTACAGTTTTCTGCCATTCTATAGCCCTCCTGAACATGCACGGGTACTATGGCTGCCCATAGTGCCTCGCGATATAAGAAAACCTTCCCCTGCGGGAAGGTTTTCAGCTTTACCTTATCGGATCATTACACCGTCGTCTCGGAAGCAATCTCCTCGGATGCGGCCGTAATCGGCTGCTCTGCGGCTTCGTCCGGTTTCTCGGCGTCCGGCTGCGGTGCCGGATCGTCGCCGACGAGCTTCATGTGGCGGTAACGGGAAAGACCCGTGCCGGCCGGAATGAGCTTGCCGATGATGACGTTCTCCTTGAGGCCGACCAGCGGGTCGACCTTGCCCTTGATGGCGGCATCGGTGAGGACACGCGTGGTCTCCTGGAAGGATGCTGCCGAAAGGAAGGAATCCGTCGCGAGGGAGGCCTTCGTGATACCGAGCAGGATTGGCTTTGCCACAGACGGCTCGCCGCCCTCCTCGATAGCCTTGGTGTTCGCGGCCTCGAACTGGTTGATGTCGATGTACTCGCCCGGCAGGAAGTCCGTATCACCGGACTCCTCGATCTTGACCTTGTGGAGCATCTGACGAACCATGACCTCGATGTGCTTATCGTTGATCTCAACACCCTGAGACTTGTAGACTTTCTGTACTTCGTAGACAAGGTAGCGCTGCGTAGCCTGCAGGCCGCAGACACGCAGGATGTCGTGCGGGTTGATGGAACCCTCGGTCAGGCGGTCACCCGGCTTCAGGTGGTCGCCATCGTGCGCAGCCATGCGCGCACCGAACGGAATCGCATACTCGCGGACGTCGCCCGTCTCCGGGACGATCGTGACCTTGCGCGTACCATTGCCCGTATCCTCGACCGTCGCATCGCCCTCAATCTCCGCGATGATGGCGTGATGCTTCGGCTTACGCGCCTCGAACAGCTCCTCGACACGCGGAAGACCCTGAGTGATATCGTCGCCCGCGACACCGCCGGAGTGGAACGTACGCATCGTGAGCTGGGTGCCCGGCTCGCCGATGGACTGTGCGGCGATGATGCCGACAGCCTCGCCGATCTCGACCTCGCTCTTGTTCGCAAGGTCGCGGCCATAGCACTTGACGCAGACACCGAACTGCGATTTGCAGGTCAGCACGCTGCGGATGGAGACCGTATCGCGGACCGCTTCGATCTTTTTCGCGAGATCTTCGTCGACCGTCTGGTTGAGCGAAGCAATCTTCTCGCCCGTCTTCGGGTCGATGATATCCTCGGCGAGCACGCGGCCGACAATACGCTCTGCCAGCGACTCGATGACGCCGTCGCCCTCTTTGATGGCTTCGACTTCGATGCCGCGGACGTTGTTGTTGCGGACGCGGAGCTCGTGCGCGTCGCCGGCGAGGATCTGGTCGATGAGCTCGTCGGTGAGTTTCTCACCAGCGTGCATGATGACCGTGCCGTCGCTGTTCACGACGTCGTGCGTGACTTCCTTGCCATTCATCTCATGAACCATGGATGCATGAATCTTGCTGCGCTTCTCCTCATCCGGCTCGCCGAGCGAGATAACCTCGGTGACCATCGCGTTGCTGAGCGCCGCCTCAGAAGCGAGCGACGAACCGCGGACGATGATTTCGCGGATCTCTTTCTCGCCAATGATCGCAAGCTTGTCCTCATCGAGGATATCGTCCTTCTTGAACAGGACTTCCTGCGTCTCCGAATCGAGCACATCGGCTGCGAGCAGACGGCCGAGCAGGCTGTCGTTGAGCAGCTCGAGTGCATCGAACGTCGTCGGCGCAAGACGTGCGCGCTCCTGAACGAGGTTCAGGGTCGAGACATCGCAGTCCTCTTCGCGGACAATGACATCCTGCGCGACATCGACCAAGCGGCGGGTCAGGTAACCAGAGTCTGCCGTACGGAGTGCGGTATCGGCAAGACCCTTGCGGGCACCGTGCGAAGAAATGAAGTAATCGGAAACGGACAGGCCCTCGCGGAAGTTCGCCGTAATCGGCAGGTCGATGATCTTACCGGATGGGTCGGCCATGAGGCCGCGCATGCCGGCGAGCTGACGCATCTGCTGTTTGTTACCGCGGGCACCAGAGTCAGCCATCATGAAGATCGGGTTGAACTTGCTCATGTTGTCCATCATCGCATCAGCGACATCGTCGGTCGCCTGTGCCCAGAGGCCGATGACCTTGCGGTAACGCTCTTCCTCGGTGACGAGGCCTCGGCCGAACTGGCGCTCGACCTTGTTGACCTTCTGCTGTGCCGTCGAGATGATCTCTTTCTTCTGCGGCGGGACGATGACGTCCGAAACCGCAATCGAGATACCCGCGATGCACGCGTAATGGTAACCGAGGTTCTTGACATTATCGATGATTTCAGCTGTCTTCGTCGCGCCGAAGTGGTTGTAGCAGTTCGCGACGAGCTGGCCAATCTGTTTCTTCTTCATGAGGATACCGAGGCACCACTGGTCACTCTCTTTATCCTTGTAGTAATAGCGGAGCTCCTGCGGCAGGATCTCGTTGAAGATCATGCGGCCGAGGGAGGTCTTGACGAGGCCATAGCCCTCGATGCGGCACTGGATCTCTGCCTCGAGCTCGAGGTCATGCTGCTGGTAGGCGAGCAGGGCCTCGTTGATGCCCGTGACGACCTTGCCCTCGCCCTTCGCGCCCGGTTTCAGGAGCGTCAGGTAGTAGCAGCCGAGAACCATGTCCTGGGTCGGAACGATGATCGGCTTGCCGTCTTTCGGTGCGAGGATGTGGTTCGCAGCGAGCATCAGCACGCGTGCCTCGGTCTGCGCTTCTGCTGACAGCGGCAGATGGATAGCCATCTGGTCGCCATCGAAGTCTGCGTTATACGCCGTGCAGGCGAGCGGATGCAGCTTCAGCGCGCGTCCCTCGGTCAGTACCGGCTCGAAAGCCTGGATGCCGAGGCGGTGCAGCGTCGGGGCGCGGTTCAGGAGAACCGGATGCTCTTTGATGACGTCCTCTAGGACATCCCAGACCTCCGGCTTCGCGCGCTCAACCATGCGCTTCGACGACTTGATGTTATGCGCAGCGCCAATCTCGACGAGCTTCTTCATGACGAACGGCTTGAAGAGCTCGAGCGCCATTTCCTTCGGCAGGCCGCACTGATGCAGCTTGAGCTCCGGGCCGACAACGATAACCGAACGGCCGGAATAGTCGACGCGCTTGCCGAGCAGGTTCTGGCGGAAACGGCCCTGCTTGCCCTTCAGCATATCCGAAAGGGATTTCAGCGGGCGGTTTCCCGGGCCCGTGACCGGACGGCCACGGCGGCCGTTATCGATCAGGGCATCGACGGCCTCCTGCAGCATGCGTTTCTCGTTGCGCACGATGATATCCGGCGCACCGAGGTCGAGCAGACGCTTCAGGCGGTTGTTGCGGTTGATGACGCGGCGGTACAGGTCGTTGAGGTCAGACGTCGCGAAGCGGCCGCCATCGAGCTGTACCATCGGGCGCAGATCTGGCGGGATGACCGGGATTACATCCATGATCATCCAGGACGGCTTGTTGCCGGACTTGCGGAACGCCTCGACCACCTCGAGACGGCGAATCGCGCGAACCTTCTTCTGACCGGAAGACGTGCGGACGTCCTTGCGGAGCTGCTCGCTCATCTTGTCGAGGTCGAGCTCCTCGAGGAGCTCTTTGATAGCCTCGGCGCCCATGCCGACGCGGAACGTATCGCCGTATTTCTCACGAGCGTCGTGGTACTCTTTCTCGGAGAGCAGGCTCTTCTTCGTGAGCTCCGTGTTCTCGCCCGGGTCGAGCACGATATAGTAAGCGAAATACAGGACTTTTTCGAGTGAACGCGGGGAGATGTCGAGGATCAGACCCATGCGGCTCGGGATGCCCTTGAAATACCAGATATGCGAGACCGGCGCAGCGAGCTCGATATGGCCCATGCGCTCACGGCGCACCTTGGCGCGCGTGACTTCGACGCCGCAGCGGTCGCAGACGATGCCCTTATAACGGATGCGCTTGTATTTGCCGCAATGGCATTCCCAATCGCGGGTCGGTCCGAAGATGCGTTCGCAGAACAGTCCATCGCGCTCCGGTTTCAGCGTGCGATAGTTAATCGTCTCCGGCTTCTTGACCTCACCGTAAGACCACTCACGGATCTGATCCGGCGATGCCAAACCGATTCGCATGGAATCAAAATTGTTTACATCCAGCAAAGAGATGACACTCCCTTCTTATTTTTCGTCCCTATTACCGTTCCCCTGGCTGTCGTCATCGGTCATGCTGCCGATATCCGCGATGATGTCAGCCGCATCTTCTGCGGAATCCACCGGCTCATCATCAGTATTTGCGCCTTCGTCGTAGGAATCGCTGCCCGCCTCTGGCTGCTGCCCCTTCGTCGGGTCGACGCCGCTGACATCGAGGTCAAGGTCGCGTGCCTTGCTGTGGATGTCGATATCGTCATCGTCATCATCCTGCAGCGAGATCTCGTGCGCGTCGGAATCGAGGACGCGGATATCGAGGCCAATAGCCTGCAGTTCCTTGATGAGGACCTTGAACGACTCCGGAACGCCCGGCTCCGGGATGTTCTCGCCCTTGACGATAGCCTCGTATGCCTTGACACGGCCGGCAACATCGTCGGACTTGACCGTCAGGATCTCCTGCAGGGTATAGGCAGCACCGTAAGCCTCGAGTGCCCAGACCTCCATCTCGCCGAAGCGCTGGCCGCCGAATTGGGCCTTGCCGCCGAGCGGCTGCTGCGTGACGAGGGAGTACGGGCCCGTGGAACGCGCGTGGATTTTATCCGCAACGAGATGATGCAGTTTGAGGAAGTAGGTGATACCGACCGTTACGCGGTTCTCGAACGGCTCGCCGGTACGGCCATCGTAGAGGATGGTCTTGCCGTCTGCCGGTACGCCGGCCGCCTGCATCGTGCGGGCGATATCGTTATCGCGCGCACCATCGAAAATCGGGGTTGCGATATGCACGCCCGCGACATCTGGTTTCGGCATGCCGTATTTATCGAAATCATAGCCTGCATCGCGGAGATCCTTCTCGATGGTCGGGTCGCCGTCCTTGATGCGCTGGCCGATGACCTTGACCGCCATGCCGAGGTGAACCTCGAGGATCTGTCCGATGTTCATACGCGACGGGACGCCTAACGGGTTCAGCACGAGGTCAACCGGCGTGCCATCCGGCAGGAACGGCATATCTTCCTGACGCATGATGCGCGAAACGACGCCCTTGTTGCCGTGACGGCCGGACATCTTATCGCCGACGGAGATCTTGCGTTTCTGCGCGATATAGACGCGCACGAGGCGGTTGACGCCCGGCGGGAGCTCGTCGTTGTTCTCGCGGCTGAAGATCTTCACATCGACGATCTTGCCCATCTCGCCGTGCGGCACGCGCAGCGAGGTATCGCGGACTTCGCGTGCCTTCTCACCGAAGATGGCGCGGAGCAGGCGTTCCTCTGCCGTGAGCTCAGTCTCGCCTTTCGGCGTGACCTTGCCGACGAGGATATCGCCCGGGCGCACATCGGCACCGATAGAGATGATGCCGTCCTCATCGAGGTCTTTCAGTGCTTCTTCCGCAACGTTCGGGATATCGCGCGTGATCTCCTCCGGGCCGAGCTTCGTGTCGCGCGCATCGCACTCATACTCCTCGATATGAATGGAGGTGTAGAGATCACGCTTGACGAGGTTCTCGGAAAGGAGGACAGCATCCTCGTAGTTATAACCCTCCCAAGGCATATACGCGACGATGATGTTGTAGCCAAGTGCGAGCTCGCCGTGATCCGTGGACGGGCCATCGGCGATTGGCTGCTTCGGCGCAACCTTGTCGCCCTTGTATACGATTGGGGCCTGGTTGATGCACGTTCCCTGATTGGAACGCACGAATTTCTGCAATTTATAGTGGTCGAGGTCGCCGTCTTCCGTGCGGACATCGATGTAGTCCGCCGTCACGCGCTCAACCGTGCCGGCGTGCTTCGCGAGGATCATGACGCCGGAGTCGCAGGCCGCCTTGTACTCCATGCCGGTACCGACGAGCGGTGCCTGCGTGCGGAGCAGAGGAACAGCCTGACGCTGCATGTTCGCGCCCATCAGGGCACGGTTCGCATCATCGTTTTCGAGGAATGGGATCATCGCCGTCGCGATTGAGAAGACCTGACGCGGCGAAACGTCCATGTAGTCGACCTTCTCGCGGCGGTGCAGGCTCGTCTCCTCGTGGAAACGCGCCGTGACGCGCTCGTTGACGAACCATTCGTTCTCATCGAGCGGTTCGTTCGCCTGTGCGATGACGAGGTCGTCCTCCTCGTCCGCCGTCATGTAGCGGACCTCGTCGGTCACGCGGTGGTTCTCTTTATCGACGCGGCGATACGGCGTCTCCATGAAGCCGAACTGGTTGACGCGCGCGTACGTCGCGAGCGAACCGATCAGACCGATGTTCGGGCCTTCTGGGGACTCGACTGGGCACATGCGGCCGTAATGCGAGTTATGGACATCGCGGACCTCAAATCCTGCGCGCTCGCGGGACAGACCGCCCGGGCCGAGTGCCGACAGGCGGCGCTTATGCGTGAGCTCGGACAGCGGATTGTGCTGATCCATGAACTGCGAGAGCTGGGAGGAACCGAAGAACTCCTTGACCGCTGCGACAATCGGGCGGATGTTGATCAGCGCTTGCGGCGTGATGACATCGACGTCCTGAATCGTCATGCGCTCGCGAACCACGCGTTCCATGCGTGAGAGGCCGATGCGGAACTGGTTCTGCATCAGTTCGCCGACCGCACGCACGCGGCGGTTGCCGAGATGGTCGATATCGTCCGTGCGGCCGACACCGTCCATGAGGTTCAGCAGATAGTTGATGGAGGCGATGATATCCTCTTTCGAGATCGTGCGGTCGTAGATGTCGCGCGTCGGCGAGCAGAGCATCTTGAGACGGCTGCCGTCTTTCTGCAGCGCATAAATCTCAATGAGCCCGTCACCGAAGAACTTCTGCTCGTCTGCATCGTCGATGGCATCGAGCATGTCGTTCGTGACAGCCTCGCCCTGCGGGATAACGATCTCGCCCGTCTCATGATTGACGATTGGGTCTGCGAGGACTTTGCCGAGGATGCGGCGCTTCCAGCCGAGCTTCTTCGTGAGCTTGTAGCGGCCGACCGTCGCGAGATCGTAGCGCTTTGGGTCGAAGAACAGCGAGTTCAGCAGTTGCTGCGCGTTGTCCTCGTTCGCCGGCTCACCTGGACGCAGGCGATGATAGATCTCGATAACCGCCTCGCGGTGCGTCTTGACCTTGTCGACCGATGGGTCGAGCGTGTTCAGGATGCGCGGGTCATTGCCGAAAAGATTCAGGATATCCTCATCGGTATCGTAGCCGAGTGCGCGGATGAAGTACGTCACCGGCATCTTGCGCGTGCGGTCGATGCGAACCGAAACGACACCGTTCGTATCGGTCTCGAGCTCAATCCATGCACCGCGGTTCGGGATAACCGTCGCGTTGTAAAGCTTCGTGCCCGACGGGTCGATTTCCTCACCGTAGTAGGCGCCTGGGGAACGGACGAGCTGGCTGACGATGACACGCTCCGCACCATTGATGATGAACGTGCCCGTATCGGTCATCAGCGGGAAGTCGCCCATAAAGACTTCCTGCTCCTTGATCTCGCCCGTTTCCTTGTTGATGAGACGGACGTTGACGCGAAGCGGCGCGGAATACGTCGTGTCGCGCTGCTTGCACTCATCGAGATCATACTTTGGTTCTCCCAGCGAAAAACTTTCGAAGGAAAGCACCAGATTGCCGGAGAAGTCCTGGATTGGCGAGATATCACGGAAAATCTCCTGCAGTCCCTCATCGAGGAACCACTGGTAGCTGTTCCGCTGGATATCCAGCAGATGCGGCATCTCCATGACATCCTTGATTCTCGCGTAGCTATACCTGGTTCTCTTGCCTACCGGCACAGGATTAAATAACAAATCCTTCACCCCTTAGCCTGATTTGTACCATAACTTCTTGAAAGATAGAACATAAAAGCACGCAAATAGACGCGGATAGACGATTCTTACTCCTTTACTCCATTTGCGCGCACTTATCCCTATGCATTTTCCTGTAGTCATAAACTATAGCATAAGATTTCTCCCCTGTCAATACAAACGCGGCAATTTTTGATAGATTTCCTGAAATAAAACAAGATTTCTGCCACGTTGCCTTTTATGGTGGAAAAGTCTCGCCATAACAAGTATAATGGAAGGGAATTACGATAAAACAGGAGGCACATCCTATGTTGAAACTAGCTGTGTACGGCAAAGGCGGTATCGGCAAATCGACACTGACTGCAAATCTCGCGGCGGCGTTCGCGAGCCTCGGAAAACGCGTCATCCAGATTGGGTGCGACCCGAAGGCGGACTCGACGATCAATCTGCTGGGCGGCCAGCCGCTGATGTCGGTGATGGGCTATCTGCGCGAATACGACAAGGAGCCGACGAATCTCGACCAGATTTCCCGGGCGGGATACCACGGCATCCTCTGCATCGAGACAGGCGGCCCGACGCCAGGGCTCGGCTGCGCGGGGCGCGGCATCGTCGCGACGTTCGGCCTGCTCGAGGATCTCGAGCTGTTCGAGAAATTCCAGCCGGACGTCGTGCTCTATGATGTCCTCGGCGACGTCGTATGCGGCGGCTTTGCCGCACCGATCCGCGAGGGCTATGCCGAGGAAGTCCTGATCGTCACGAGCGGCGAGAAGATGGCGCTCTACGCGGCGGGCAACATCGCCTCCGCGGTCGAGAACTTCAAAGACCGAGGCTACGCGAAGGTCCGCGGCGTCGTGCTGAACCGCCGCAACGTCCCGGATGAGCGCGGAAAAGTCGAGGCGTTCACGCGCGAACGCCACCTCGACATCCTCGCGGACATCCCCCGTTCCGACGATATCAACAACTACGAGGAGCAGGGAAAGACCGTCATCGAGGGCGATGCTTCCCTCCCCATCAGCCAGACATTCCTGACCCTCGCGAAGAACCTCCTCGCCAAAAAAGAGCACGAATAAACGCCCATCAAAAATCCCCGGCTTGACCGGGGATTTTTCGTCTATGATTTTCTTTGCTGCCAAGTCATCCGAGCTTCAGTTTCTGTTTCGCGGAAACGTGGCGGTCGAAGCCGATTTCCTCTTTGCTCATGCCGAGCGCGAGCCCGACGAGCTGCTGGAGGTGTAGAACCGGGATCTCCGCCATCGAGTGCACGGCTTCGCGGCCCTCCGGCTCGTACATATCAATCTGCATCTGGCAGAGCGGGCACGGCGTCGCGAGGATCTCCGCCCGCGCGCGGACGGCGCTGTCCGCAATCTGCCCCGTGCGGACGAGCACATCGTGTTCCGCGGCGAGCTGCGCATGGAAGCCGCAGCAGAGCCGGTTCGCGTCGAACCAGACCGGCTGGCCGCCGAGCCGGCGGACAAGCCGCTCGAAATAATCCGGATGTTCCTCCTCGCCATGGCCGCCCATGACTTCCTTCGGGCGCAGGATATGGCAGCCGTAGTAGCAGGCGACTTTCGCGCCGTCGAGCCCTTTGTCGAGTTTTCTCTCCAAGAGCTCCGGATAGTCGTCGAGCACCCAGAGGAAATGCGTAATCTTGCTCGTCCCCTGATATTCGTACGGATGCCCGGCTTCGCGCAGGATCCCGTTGACTTTATCCTTCAGCGCCGGGTCGCTGTCCAGCCGTTTCTTTGCCGTGCGGAGCTGCAGCGTGCAGGTATTGCATACGGTCAGGATGTCGAGCCCCATGTGCTCCGCGATGGAGATGTTCCGCGCGTTGACCGCGAGCGCCGCGAGATCGTTGACCCCCTGCGCATGCGAGGCGCCGCAGCAGGTCCAGTTCTCGATCTCCTCGAGTTCGATGCCGAGCCGGTCACAGACCTTCGTCAGAGAGGTATACGCCTCGGCTGCCGCACCTTTCAGGACGCATCCCGGAAAGAAAGCATATTTCATGATTTACCCCTCCTCTGACTGCTGTTCCGCAATTTTCACGACCTTGCGGATCGTGTTGATTTCCGGATTCACCGGGTGCTTGTCGAGCGGATTCATCTTGCCGACATGCATGAGCCGCAAGGCCATCGGCGCGCGCAGCGACGCGGCGAGGAAGCCCTCCGATTCGATATTGAGCTTCGACTCATCGAGCGTACCGGACTTCGAAATATCGTCGTAGATTGCCTTCGCGTGCTTCGCCCCGACATTGTCCGCGAGGCTATAGCGGAACGAGGCCGCCTTGAGCTTTTCGATGGCGCCTGCCGGGTCAAGCCCTTTCGGGCATTTCGCCGTGCATTCCTGGCAGTTGAAGCAGCGCCAGAGGCCCGCGTCGATGACGGCCTGCAGATGCTCCTTCGGCGACGCGTCGCGGTCATCCGCGACGAATTTCTCCGCCTTGACGAACGCAAACGGGTCGAGGAAGTCCTTCTGATGCAGGGAGTTCTTGTTGCATTCCGAAACGCAGGAGCCGCAGAGGATGCATCCGGCGTACTTCTTGTACTTCTTGAACGCATCCGGAGACTGCATGCAGCCCTGATCCGCCGAGAATTCCCCTTTCGGCTTCAAGACCGGCTTTGCCTTCTTGAGGCGCGTGTACTTCGGATCCCAATCCACAACGAGATCGCGGATCACGCGGAAGTTCCCGAGCGGTTCGACGGTCAGCGTATCGGTCTCATAGCGGCCCATCAGCTCTTCGATGAGCACCTCGCACGAAAGCACGGCGTTGCTGTTGACTCGCGTCGCACAGGCGCCGCAGATGCCGGATCGGCAGGAGCACGTAAAGGAAAGCGTCGGATCCTGATGTTCCTTGATGTAGATGAGGGCCTCGAGGACCGTCATGCCCGTCGTGACCGGGATCTGGTAGCTCTGTGTCCATTTTCTGCCGTCTGCGAAACGATGTATCTTCAGTTTGACATCCATCTCAATACTTCCTTTCTTTCGGCGGATACTTCGTGATCACGACATCCTGATAGTCCGTATGCCAAGATCCCGACTGCGGATTCTTCGTGATGATCGTGTGCTTCAGGAAATTCACATCATCGCGTTTCGGGAAATCCCGGCGCGTATGCGCCCCGCGGCTCTCTTTGCGCGCGATGGCGCCCTGGCAGATGGCCTGCGCAATCTGCAGGAGATTGCCGAGCTCGATGTACTGCTCGAACGCCGTATTGTAGACATGCGAGCTGTCCCCGACGTAGCAGTGCTCGTATTCTTTCTGCAGGGCGACAATCTCCTGCGAGGCCTCCATGAGGTGCTGCTCGTCGCGGAACACGCCGACCTTGTACCACATCGTGTTGACCATCGCGTCGCGGATCTCCGGCACCGACTTCCCGGCGGCGCGGCTCGTCACCTCGTCGAACCGGTTCATCCATTTCTTGCAGTCGGCCTGCAGCTCATCCTGATTGCCCGCGTAGGGATGGCTCTTGGCGTAATCCGCTGCGCCATCCCCCGCGACATGCCCGAATACGAGAACCTCCGAAAGCGAGTTCGCGCCGAGGCGGTTCGCCCCGTGCACGGAAATGCAGCTACACTCGCCTGCCGCATAGACGCCCGGCACCTTCGTCGCGCAGGTATGGAAGTCCTCGGTTGCAAGGCCCCCCATCGAATAATGGCAGGTCGGCGCAATCAGCACCGGCTCTTTCGTGATATCGACGCCGGCAAAGCGCTTGGCCAGCCCTTCGACCTGACCGAGGCGCTCGTGGACGCGCTCCGGCGGGATGACCGTGAAATCGAGATAGACGCCCGCGTGGATGCCCTCGCCGACGCCGTTCCCCTGCTCGATTTCCGTCGCGATGGCACGTGCGACGACATCGCGCGTCGCAAGCTCCATCTTTTCCGGCGCATATTTCGACATGAAGCGGTTCCCGTTCTTGTCCTTGAGCAGGGCACCCTCCGAACGGCTCGACTCAGAGAGCAGGACGCCGTTCGCCGAAAGGCCAGTCGGGTGGAACTGGACCATTTCCGGATCCTTGAACGGGATGCCGATGTTCATGCCCGCGACGATGCCGTCGCCCGTGGAGCTGTACGGGTTCGACGTGCGGATCCAGTAGACGCGGCCATATCCGCCTGTCGCGATGATGATGGTCTTCGCCGGGATGCCGAGCAGGTTGCCCGTGCGCATATCCATCGCGATGGCGCCGTTCAGCTGGTCTTTCTCCTCGCCGCCCATGCTGATCTCGAGCATCTGGCATTCGGAGATGAAATCGATATCGTGCGCGAGGCACTGCTCGAACAGCGTATGCACCATCGCGTGGCCCGCGCGATCCTCGTAATAAGCCGCCCGTGCGTGCGAATGGCCGCCCATCTTGCGCTGATGCACATGCCCATCCGTCTGCCGGTTGTACGGATACCCCATGTAGTCCATCTCGTTGATGTTCGCGCCCGCGCGCTCCGCAAAAAACTCGACCGCATCCTGGTCGCAGAGATAGTCCCCGCCCTTCACCGTATCAAAGGCATGGGATTCCACGCTGTCGTTCGGATCCGTATAGCCGAGCACACCGTTCATGCCGCCCTGCGCCATCGTCGAAGCGGAGCGCGTCGGGATGAGCTTCGTCATGACCGCGACCTTCAGATCCTTGTTCTCCGCGGCCGCGAGTGCCGCACGCATGCCAGCACCGCCGCTCCCGATAATCAACACATCGTAAATGACGTCGCCGGTCTGCACCTTCTCCGGAATGTTCCTGCCATTCCATGTGAAACAGCTTCCCGCCGCGAGCACGACGCCCGCAGCAGCGGCCCCTTTGATAAAGGTTCGCCTTGAAATTTCCTTTGACATCCGTTTCCCTCCTCAAACCCTTCACCAAACATTCTCTTTATCAGAAAAAAGCATAGGCGCAGCATGCCTACACTTTTCCTGTCCATTCTCCTATTGTAAAATTTTCTGAGTCCCCGTATAGTTCTCCCCAATCTGCCCTATTTCATGAAGCTGGCATTCTCGAGATCCGCCGCCACCTTCGACATCCATTCCGAGATATGGATATGCTGCGGGCAGACGCGCTCGCAGGCCTTGCACGAGATGCACTCGGACGCCTTGCCATGTCCCTCGGAAAGGTAGTTCGCGTAGTACTCAACCTCCGGCGAGAAGTCATGCCGATGCATGAGCTTGCGCGTGTTAAAAAGCGCGAAGTAGTTCGGGATCAGGATGCCCTTCGGGCACTTGCTCGCCTCGACGCAGTAGCGGCAGCCCGTGCACGGGATCTCGATGGTCTTGCGGATCATCTCTGCCGCGCGCAGCGCCGTGTCCCAATCCTCTTTCGAAAGCGGCTCGAAGTCCTGCATGAATCCCGTGTTCTCATCGAGCTGCGCGTACGTGCTCATGCCGGACAGCACAACCATGACCTGCTCCGGCGTCGCCGCAAAGCGCAACGCCCATTCCGCGGGGCTCCAGTCCGGATGAGCTTCCTTGAACATCTGCTCGACCTCCGGCGGTACCTTTGCGAGCGTGCCGCCCTTCACCGGCTCCATGACGATGACTTTCTTGCCATGCTTCAGGCAGGTCTCATAGCAGAGACGCGACTGGATGCCCGCGCTCTCCCAGTCGAGATAGTTGATCTGGAGCTGCACGAACTCGAAATACGGATGGTCGGTCAGGATCCGGTCGAGGACGTCCGCCGAGTCGTGGAACGAGAAGCCAAGGCAGCGGATCTCCCCCGACGCGCGCTTTTTCTGCACGAAATCGAGCACGTGGTATTTCTGCGCGATCTTGTAGTTCACGCTGTTCATGTCGTGCACGAGATAGTAGTCGAAATAGTCCACATGGAGCTTCTGCTTCTGCTTCTCGAAAATCTCCTTGGCCTCGCCGTCACGCTTCAGCATCATATCCGGCATCTTCGTCGCAATCGTGAACGCGTCGCGTGGATAGCGGTCGACAACCGCCTTGCCGACGATATCCTCGCTCATGAAGTCGTGATACATCCAGGCCGTATCGCAGTACGTGAAACCGCGCTGGAAGAAGGTATCGACCATCTTCTCGAGCTGCGGCATATCCACGGATTTCTGGTCATCCGGATCCGTCAGCGGCATCCGCATAAAACCGAAACCGAGTTTCTTCTGAGGAATCTGCATCAAAAATCTCTCCTAATCCTACACAGTATCATACACAGCAAAAAGTCACCGGAGCGCCGGTTCTCATTCCTTCGGCGCCTGGAACAGCTCGAGCACGGTTCCGTCCGGCAGCTCAACCCATTTCGCGGGCTGATCCTCGATCGGATGGACGCCTGGCACAGCGAGCGCGGCCTTCGTTGCCGCCTCGAGGTCGCTGACCATGAGCCCGAGATGGTGGTTCCAACCGCCATCCGTCTCGTCCGCGCCGGCCGCCTGGCGCTCGACCAGCTGCAGGCCGCCCGTCAGCCAGACCTGCGTGCCGCGCGGCGTATTCTCCTTGCGGCGTCTCTCCGTCATGCCGAAGACATCCGCAAAGAATTTCAGGCTCCAATCCAGATCCGCCACAGGAACGACGGTATGTTCCAGATACGTTTTCATAAAAGATGCACCTCCAAAGTCATCTAGAATCACTCAAGAATTCCAGCATATCGATTTATTCCACGTTTCTATGGTTTATCCCTGCTTTTCGCCGAAATTTTCTTGCTGTTCCTATGGCAATTTTTGCGAAATGCGATTATAATAAGTACAGAATCATTAGGAAAGCGGTTACACCAATATTTTCTCTTTTCTGAGGAGGGACTGCCGATATGGCGGAGCAGACAGAAACGCGCGTACCATGGTTTCAGACGGTACGCGAACTCGCCGGACGCGGGCGCGGAAACATCCCGGAGGAATTCCAGCTCGACACGTATCTCATCTGGAACTCACCGGCCGCACTCGACTTCAATTCACCCGGTGTCGACGGGTTCGGCGTCAAACGCGCTGCACTCGCCGTCCCCGGTTCCATCGAACTCCTGCTCTCGCCGGGCTGCTGCGGACGGAACACCGCGGCCCTTTCCGGCGCGAAGGACGGCGTGCCGTTCGGCGAGCGCTTCGCGTTCTACGAACTCGACGAAAAGGATATCGTGACCGGCGCACACCTCCGGAAAATTCCT
>DAIMZO010000016.1:47049-49085 GCA_036733925.1 Selenomonadaceae bacterium
GTCGACCGCTTCGTGAAAAGCCAGGGGGGGAGGCCCTCCGTCGTCATGATCTGCCTGACCTGCGTCGACGCATTGCTCGGCACCGATATGGAGCGCGTTGCGCGGAAGGCAGAGGCACGCGTAGGCATCCCGGTGCGCCCATGCTATATGTATGCCCTGACGCGTGACGGCATTCACCCGCCGATGGCCGCCGTGCGCGAATCCATCTATTCTCTTCTCGAGAAAGCGGAAAAAGACCCAACGGCGTGCAACATCCTCGGATTCTTCACGCCGCTTGACCGCGACACGGAGTTCTTCCATTTCCTGCATTCCATCGGCGTCCGCAATATCCGCGAAATCAGCACCTGCCGCGATTATGCATCGTTCCAGCAGATGGCGCAGGCGAACTTCAACCTCGTGCTGAATCCCGAGGCGCGCGACGCAGCGAAGCTCTTCGAGAAGAAGCTCGGCATTCCCTCCATCGAGCTCACGCGGACCTATCAGGCCGACAAGATTGAGCATCAGTATCTGGCGCTGAGCTCCATCCTCGCGCCGGAGGCAAAGGGCATCGGACAGATGCTCGGCGCGCCGAAAACGGCGCTGCTGCAGCATGTGCGCTTGTTCCAGCGCCTGTATCCTGACATCCGCATCGCCGTCGGCAGCCGCCTCGACGCGAACCCGTTCGACATCGCGCTCGCGCTCGTCCGCTACGGCCTGACGGTCGATGAGATTTTCGCCAATCCCTCGCCGCAGGACTACGCCTATATCAAGGTGCTCGCGAAGCTAAGCCCGGAGACGCAGGTCTACACGAACCTCTCGCCGACCATGACCGCCTACGACGCGGCAAAGGCAAGCGTCACGCTCGCGCTCGGTGAGGATGCTATGTACTATCATCCAGGCGTCGCCGCTGTCTCATGGAACCAGCCGGAACAGCCGTTCGGCTTCGCCGCGGTACACCGCCTGTTCCACGAAATGGCAGCGGCGCTCGACGAGCAGGAAACGAAGGAGGTGCACGCGCGATGAAAGGATTGCGGCTCTATCTCCCCCCTTTCGCGCCGGACGATGCCGGCGCGGCGTCGGTTTTCTTCCCGATTGACGGCGCGATGGTCGTCATCTGCGACGCCGGCGGCTGTGCGGGCAACATCTGCGGCTTCGACGAACCGCGCTGGAAGCTCCCGACGCTTCGCTGCGCGACCGTATTCTCTGCGGGTCTCCGCGACATGGACGCCATCCTCGGCCGCGATGAGAAGCTCATCGCGAAGATGAAGCGCGCTGCAGACGCCATCCATCCGCACTTTGCCGTATTGATTGGCACGCCGGTCCCGGCCGTCATCGGCACGGATTTCCGTGCACTCACGCACATGGCCGAAAAGCAACTCGGCATCCCATGCATTGCAGTTCCGACCAACGGCGTCCGGCTCTACGACGACGGCATCGAAAAGGCGTACCTCGCCATGCTGCAGCGCTTCGCCGATACGGGGAAAAAACCATCTGCCGGGAAAAAGATCCTCGGCGTGTTCGGTGCCTCGCCATTCGACCTGCACATCCGCACGGGCAATACTCTTCGCCGCTGCCTGCTCGCGGACGGATACGACGAGGTGCGTATCTACGGCATCGACCGCTCCCTCGCGGGCTGGCAGGACGCCGGCGAAAACACGGAAAACCTCGTCATCGCGCCGTCCGGTCTCGCCGCGGCGGAATGGGCGCAGAAGCAGTTCGGCACGCCTTTCATGGTTCGCCTGCCCCTGCTGCCGAACGAAGGCCCGCAGACTGTCCTGCCGCTGAGTCCGAAGAAAATCCTGATCATCAGCCAGCAGTTCAAGGCGAATACGATGCGCGAAAATATCCGGCAGATGCTGCCTGATGCGGACATCACCTGCGGCACGTTCTTCCTGCAGATTCCAGCATACGCCGAGCCGCAGGACAAAGTCTTCGATGACGAGGAGGCGTTTGCCGCATACGTCATCGAACAGCAGTTCGACCTGATCCTCGGCGATCCGATTTTCCGCCGCGCGCTGCCGGACTACGGAGGCGTCTACATCGACAGCCCGCATTTT
>DAIMZO010000017.1:0-2353 GCA_036733925.1 Selenomonadaceae bacterium
GGGGCGGCCGCTTTTTCGCGTTTTTCAGTTTTCGAGCAGGAGCCCGATGCGTTTCTTGGCCTTCGTCAGGGTCTTGTTCGCGATATAGGTCGCGCGCTCAGCGCCCTTCTTCATCTCGGCATCGAGGAATGCGCGGTCGTTCATGAGTTCGTTGAACTTCTCGCGGATCGGCTTGAGCTCGTCTGCGACGGCCTGTCCCACAGCCTGCTTGAAGCCGCCGTAGCCTTTGCCGCGGAATTCCTCGGTGATCGTGTCCATCGTCTTGCCCGTGATGGCGGAGTAGATCGTCATGAGGTTGCTGACGCCCGGTTTGTTCGTTGCATCGTAGCGGACCTCGGCGTCGCTGTCGGTGACTGCGCTCTTGAATTTCCGCAGGATCGTCTGCTCATCGTCGAGGATGGAGATGGTCGCCTTCGGGTTCGTGTCGGACTTGCTCATCTTGCTCGTCGGATCCTGCAGGCTCATGACGCGCGCCCCGGCTTTCGGGAAATATCCCTCCGGCAGCTTGAAGATCTCGCCATAGGTGTGGTTGAAGCGCGTCGCGACGTCGCGCGTGAATTCGAGATGCTGCGTCTGGTCGGCGCCGACCGGCACGTAGTCCGCCTGATAGAGCAGGATATCGCCGGCCATCAGCGACGGGTACGTGAACAGGCCCGCGTTGATGTTGTCCGGATGCTTCTGGCTCTTGTCCTTGAACTGCGTCATGCGGGAGAGCTCGCCGAACTGCGAGCAGCAGTCCATGATCCAGCCCATCTCCGCATGGCATTTGTTATGGCTCTGCACGAAGACGAGGCTCTTCTCGGTGTCGATGCCGCAGGCGAGCAGCAGCGCGAAGGCCTGCCGCGTCTGCTGACGGCGCTTGACCGGATCGATATGGATTGTCAGCGAATGCAGATCCGCGATGAAATAGTAGCAGTGGTATTCTTCCTGCAGGTCCTTCCAGTTCTTGACGGCGCCGAGGTAGTTGCCGAGCGTGAAGACGCCCGTCGGCTGGATCCCCGAGAGGATGATTTTCTTCGCTGTTTTTTCTTCTGACATAAAAAAGGCTCCTTTCTTCTGGAAAACCGGCTTGCGGCCTTCCTGCCGTCAGGAGCAAAATAAAAGCCCCTGACAGCAAACGATACTGCCAGGGACGAATCTTTCCAATTGGAATTCTTGAAATTCGCGGTGCCACCCTGTTTCACGCGGGAAATCCATCCCCTGCGTGCGCTTTGCGGGATACAAGCATATCCCTGACGACTCACGCGCGTCCTGCGTCGCAGCCTACTCGGAAATCCTTTCGGTGCGCCCTCGGCGACCCAGCCGGCCAGCCGGTGCCTCGTCCACCTCACACTATCGTGGACTCGCTGTCAGTCCTGACTGCCATTCCTTCGCCTCAACGGTTTACCCCATCATAGCACAAAAAGAATCAGACCGCAAGATTTTCGCAGAAATCCTGTATAGAACTTGCGAAGGCGCGGGCGGCGTTGCTCTGGTAGCGCCCTTTTTTTGTGAGCAGGACGGCCGTGCGGTGCGGGTGCCCCTCAATCGCGACATAGGCCGGCGGGCGGTTCGGGTGGCTGCCTCGGATCAGCGCATCGGGGAGGATGGCGCAGCCGAGCCCTGCGCCGGCGAGCGCCTGCGCGGCCTCCATGCTGCTGGTCTCCATCTGGATTTTCGGCGTGAAGCCGGACGCCCTGCAGAGCGCGAGCAGCTTTTCGTGGAGCTTCTGCTCGCTCTGCATCTGGATGAAGGGGGTATCGCGGAACGCGGCGAGCGGCAGGGCGGGCATCTCCGCCGTCTCGGCGTCACCGGGCGAGCGGCTGTACTCCTTGGCAATCGGGTGTGCGGGCGGAATCGCGAGCAGCAGTTCCTCATCGAAAAGCGGCGTGACGAGGAAAGTCTTTTCG
The DNA here is from genome assembly GCA_036733925.1 of Selenomonadaceae bacterium. Taxonomy (GTDB): domain Bacteria; phylum Bacillota; class Negativicutes; order Selenomonadales; family Selenomonadaceae; genus UBA2897. The sequence continues at coordinate 1,890 of DAIMZO010000017.1, forward strand.
TCGACGGGCAGAAGGGAGATTGCGTAGTCGACCTCGCCGTGGTGTGCGTATTCCTCAATCTGCATGGTCGTGCTCTCGCGCAGGTCGATGTGGATGCCCGGGCATTTCCTTTGAAAGGAAGGCAGGAATGCGGCGAGCAGATAGGCGGAACGGAACGGCGTGATGCCGATGGTGACCTTCCCGCTCGCGAGATGCAGCATATCGTCGATGCGCTGGTGGAATTCCTCATCGAGCGCGAGGACCTGCCGCGCCATGCGCAGATAGAGCTCGCCGGCTGCGGTCGGTTGGAGCGGCGAGGAACTGCGGTCAAAGAGCGGTGTGCCGAGCTTCCGTTCGATGCCGGTCAGCAGCTGCGACAGCGATGGCTGCGAGACATAGAGCTGGGCGGCCGCGGCCGAAATCGTGCCGGCCTCGGCAACCTTCAGGATATAGCGGAACGGACGGAATTCCATGCGGCACCTCCT